>CAYWII010000010.1:20320-37934 GCA_964457175.1 uncultured Candidatus Bathyarchaeia archaeon | reverse complement strand
GAAATAAACAAGCATTTGAAAGAATCAGGCTTGGAGTTCAAGGGAACCGTTAACACTAAGCATATAATGCAAGTTCTAATCGAGGATGTTGGCTTAGAAAAGATAAAAGACTCCGTTGTCAAACCGCTAACAATGCTCAAAGTGGCGGAACACAATGGTTGCCATATACTTCGACCTAAAGAATACATCGGATTTGACGATCCGGAAGACCCCAAGACACTCAAAACACTGATTGAAGCGACTGGAGCGACGTGCTTGGATTACATGGACGAGACCGAATGTTGTGGAGCACCAAGTGTTGGCGTAAGTGACAAAGTCGCCTTACAGCTTGCGAGAGACAAACTGAATCACGTTAAGCAGGTTGATGCGCAGGCGTTGATAACAATTTGTCCATTCTGTCACATAATGTATGACACGAACGAGTTGCGCATAGAAAAAATGTTTAACGAAACCTATGGCATTCCAATTCTGCATTATCCACAACTTCTCGGTTTAGCCATGGGTATGTCACCCGAAGAACTCGCATTTAACGAACTTCGAGTTGACACTTCAAAAATAATAAAGCAAGTTGTTGAGGGAGAAAAATAAATGGCAAAAGAGAAGTTGAAGTTAGCCTTTTACTGGGCTGCAAGTTGTGGCGGTTGCGAAATCGCAGTTCTGGACATCAACGAGAAAATACTCGACGTCATACAAATAGCAGACATAGTTTTCTGGCCTGTAGCCATGGACATAAAATACAAAGATGTAGAAGCCATGTCGGACAAATACATAGACGTCTGCTTCTTCAACGGCTCTATTAGAAACTCTGAACAAGAACACATGGCAAAACTCTTAAGGCAGAAATCGAAAACGCTGGTGGCTTTCGGCTCGTGCGCCCATGAAGGTTGCATACCAGGCTTAGCCAATCTTCATGACCGCAAGGAAATTTTCAACAAAGTCTACTTGGAAAGTAAGTCTATCTCCAATCCAAAGAATGTTGTTCCTCAAATCAAAACTAAGGTTGAAGAAGGCGTGTTGAAACTTCCCGAGTTTTATGACACAGTTCGGACACTTGACCAAACAGTTGAAGTAGACTATTATTTGCCCGGTTGTCCTCCTCCTGTCAAGCTTATAGCGAACGCCGTAGAAGCCATAGCAAAGAACGAGTTGCCGCCGAAAGGTTCTGTGCTTGCACCATTAAAGTCTGTGTGTGATGAATGCCCACGGAGAAAGGAGAACAAGAAAATCACTAAGATATATCGTGTTCACGAGAAGATTCCGGAACCAGAAAAGTGCTTGCTTGAACAGGGAATAATATGCATGGGACCAGCAACGCGTAGTGGATGCGGCGCCCAATGCTTGACTGTTGACATGCCATGCACCGGATGTGGTGGGCCATGTCCAAATGCGACTGAACAAGGAGCGGCCATGATAAGTGCTTTAGCATCGATTTTGGGATTGGAAGAAGAGAAGGAAAAATACTCTGATAAAGACGTTGAAGAGTTAATGGGTCAGATAAAAGATCCGATTGGAACCTTCTACATGTATTCTTTACCATCGTCAATTCTTGGGAGAAAGGTGATAAAACAATGAAAGAAATACTGATAGACCCAATAACGAGACTTGAAGGCCACGGAAACATCTCAATATTCCTTAATGATGCAGGAGACGTAGAAAACGCCTACCTGAAAATTCCAGAGCTTAGAGGTTTCGAACAATTCTGTGTGGGCAGAAGAGCGGAGCTCATGCCACTTTTGACGACCAGAATCTGCGGAGTCTGTCCAGTTGCACATCACTTTGCAGCCGCAAAGGCTTTGGACGTTGCGTTTAATGTCGAGCCTCCGCCCACTGCGAAGAAACTTCGAGAGCTTATGTACGCTGCCTACTTCATTTACGACCATACACTGCACTTCTATTATCTTGGCGGTCCAGACTTTGTAGTTGGTCCAGACGCACCACCAGAAAAGCGGGGCATTCTTGGCGTGATTGAGAAGGCTGGATTAGATGTTGGCAAGGAAGTCATCAAGCATAGGGCTTATGGACAGAAGATGACTGAAATCATCGGCGGCAAAGCTACACATCCAGTTTGCGGTTTGCCCGGCGGCGTATCCAAACCATTAAGCGAGGAGAACCGAGCTGAAATCGAGCGAATGGCTGAGTCGTCAGTGAAGTTTGCACAATTTACGCTTAAGCTGTTCCATGACATTGTTTTGGGCAACACCAAATATGTGGATTTAATCAAGAGCCAAAGCTACATGCACAAGACGTATTATATGGGTTTAGTTGACGAGCACAACAAAGTCAACTTTTACGATGGCAAAGTGCGTGTGGTTGACCAAAAAGCCAAGGAATTTCTGAAGTTTGAACCAAAAGACTATCTGAATAACGTGGCTGAGCATGTGGAAGAATGGTCCTACGCAAAAATGCCATATCTGAAAAAAGTCGGCTGGAAAGGCCTAGTCGACGGTTCAGAAAGTGGCATATACCGAGTTGGCCCATTGGGCAGGCTTAACGCTTCTGACGGAATGGCCACATCGCTTGCACAGGCTGAATATGAGCTTATGTACAAGACTCTCGGCGGAAAACCAGTGCACAACACGTTAGCTTTCCACTGGGCGCGGCTGGTTGAGTTGCAATATGCTGCGGAACGAGCCTTGGAACTAGCCAGAGATCCAGAGATTACAAGTAAGGAAGTGAGAGCAAAGCCAGGCGAGCCAGGAGAAGGCGTTGGTATCGTTGAGGCTGCGAGAGGTACGCTGATTCATCATTACGTATTGGATAAGGATGCATTGATTAAGGACGTGAACTTGATTGTCGCTACCACAAACAATTATCCAGCAATTTGCATGTCCGTCCGAGACGCGGCTAAAGGCTTGATACACGGCGGTAAGGCTGACCAAGGCTTGCTAAACATGGTTGAGATGGCTTTCCGGGCTTACGACCCCTGCTTTGGATGCGCCACACATTTTGCTGTTGGGCAAATGCCTATGACAGTGCAGATCTACGACCACAAGAAACAACTAGTCAAAACAGTTCAACGATAAGCCTTTTCTCTTTCTTTTATATTTGTTAGGTTCTGATGGCGGTTTCTCTTGCCCAGCGAAAAATATAGCGTGGAAAAAGAACTGAAAAAGTGGTTTTCAAACGCAGAAAAAGTTGTCATGGCAGGAATTGGAAATCCAATCCGCATGGACGACTTTGTCGGAGTAAAAATCGTTCAAGACTTGAACGGAAAAGTTTCTGACAAAGTCTTTTTAATTGAATGTGAAACTGTCCCGGAAAGTTGTCTCCAACAAATAGTAGATTTTAACCCAACACATATTCTTTTGATAGATGCTGCAATCTTGGGCTTGGAACCCGGAGAAACAAGACTTGTAAACCCTGAGCAGTTAACAAGTTTTCCCACTTTCACGACACACATGCTACCGTTAAGAATATTTTGCGAATACCTTACGAAAACAACGAAGGCAAAAATAGCATTGTTGTTGATAGAACCTAAAAAAACCGACTTTGGAGAAGGACTAACTCCTGAAGTAGCGGTTTCGTCGCGAAAAATCACAAAAGTATTGCTGAAACTTGTTCTCTAGCTTACTTTTTTTCAAGCGTCTTTTCGAATCTGACGTTTAATGTTCTGGCTAGTTTCTCTAGTTCCTCTTCGCTCATCCATTCAGTTTTCAGATATTGCAGAATCCTCTCGTCGCTTAACCCTAGTCTTCGTGCTTCTGCAACTGCCGCCGCGTAGGCTTCAATTTCGGTCGGTCTGTCCACGTAGCTGTAGTGATCATCGAAGAGCTTCTTTCCCTCCATAAACTGTCTCACGTGCACCAGCTCATGAATTATATCCAAGTATAAGTCGATTAAGTCGCCATGATTCAAGTAGTACGCACTGACCAAAAGGTGGCCGTCGTCGTCGCTGACGCCCATGTAGCTTTTTCTTCCGAAGAACTCTACCTTGAGGTTGTTTAACACTTCTGATGTTTTGTCTCCAAAAATTCGTTGCACTGCTTCGACTTTCTCGAATCCCTGAAAATAGTCGGTGAAAGGATGCATTGTAATCGCGGCTTTGCGGAGTATTTTAACTTTCAACTGCATGATTAGCTAAGCCTGCCTCACATTTTTAATAGTCATTTTTGGATGCAATTAGTAAAATTTATTCTGGTATAAGACCTTTTATCAGAAGTAACCTTTGACAGACAAGTAGAGAAGAACTTGCATGTTCTACGTGAAGAAGATGACCGAGGAAGATTTCGAGTTCGCAGTGCGGCTAACAGACACGAGAGGCTGGAACCTGATAGAGGATGACTTCAAGTTCATGACTAAACTCGAGCCTGAAGGATGCTTTGTGTTGTTTGAAGGTTCCGAGAGGATAGGACTAATCACCTCTATAGGATTTGATAAAATCGGCTGGTTTGGAAATCTGATCGTGGAAGAAAAGCACCGCAAGAAAGGCGCTGGAGCCTTACTCGTGAAGAGCGTGATAAACTATTTCTCGGGTAAGGGCATTGACAATGTTGGTCTCTATTCCTACATGGACGCCATACCCTTCTACGAAAAACTCGGCTTCAAGTACGACTCAGAATTCATAGTTTTGGAAGGAAAAATCTCCGCGTCACCAGTCAACAACAGCGTAAGAGAGGCTGGAAAAGAAGACTTTCCAAAAATCATCAACTACGACTCTGAATGTTTTGGGGCTTCACGAAAGAAATTGCTTGAGGCAATTCTTCACAGCAAAGGCAACCTCTGTTACTTGTCTACTGAAAATGGGCATGTTTTGGGATACGCCATGGCTAAGGCGTATGGGGGGTTCGCCGAGATAGGTCCTCTAGCATGTCAGCGAGAAAGGAGCGACATTGCTATTAATCTTTTGAAGGGTGTTCTTAACAGACTTGATGGTTTCAAGGTGTCTTTTTGCTTGTCAAAAAAGGAAATTGTCATCGTCAATTTTCTTTCAGAAATGGGAATCAACGAACATTTCTATGTGGTGAGAATGTTTTTAAAACCCTTCAATTGTAAAGACTGCATCTACTTGGCGGAGTCTTTGGAGCGAGGTTGATGCGGGTTTGTCCTCAGACATGACGAAAATGCTTGTGACCGATTTCCTCAAGAATTCATGGCAGTCCGTCGAAACCATAGTCAAAGAGCTTGCCAGTTTTAAGGAAAGAGAGAATGGAAGCAAGAAGAAAAGCGTCAACATGTTTCATTTCAGGAGCGGACGAAGAAACGACGTTACGATTGAAGGATGGCACTTCTTTTTGAGAGCTTCGGTTGAATATTCAAACCTGCAGTTGACCATAGAAGAAGTTCAGGGGCTCATAGCGGCTCGACTGCTCGAGGCTTGCGGAAACCACTTCTACTTTTATGGTCTACAGGATGTCGACAATAGTGACGTCGATGCGATATGCGAGAGGTTAAAAAAACCCGCGGAGGGAATGATCGCCCCGTTCCTCCTCAACACGGACGACATCGAACCAGACAGGTACTCGATGAACCCTCTGAAAGAGTCGATAGTCAAAAGCGGACAAAGCGCTTTCCCAGCGGCATCAGTTACAACTGAAGGCTTGGAGATAGACCGAAACTTCGCACAGAAGTATGAAGACTCGTTAATCTGCAAGAAGGAAATCGAACTGATCGACTACTGTCTGAAAACTTGCGGAAATAGCTACATGGATATGGCAGATGCGGTGAAATATGAGCAAATGGCGCATTTCTCTGAATCTTTTGGGATTGACCTTCTGCTGAACACGATGCGGATGCCTCTTGCAATGATGCAGAAAGAAACTGCTGATGGACTGTTGCATCACATCATAAGAGAGACGCACAAGGACTATGAATCTGTTGAGCGTGTTTACAACTGCATCGGCAGAAGCATGAAGAACCGGACCACACTGCTGACGATTCCACATTCCAAAAATGGTTACGGCTCAAAACGAGCAGCAAAGGGAAAAATATACTTCAGCGGGACGAAACTGAAAAATGTTAAGATAGACTACGAAACCACCCGTCTTTATCCGAACGCCATCGACCCAGCAGACGTTAGCGTCGCTGTGGCTGATGACCATTTTATGGTCGAGGGCGACAAGCTCGTCAACTACAGTTTTAGCGAGACTCCCTCTTCTCCGCAGTTCTTCCTCTACATTTTAGCTTCTCCAGAGAACGCGGCATTGTGGCACGGTATCGGAGCGTTCGGCGCCTCCCAGTTGGTGCAAAGCTACGTCACAATTCGCTTGGCTTGTAGCCAAGGGTCATTGATTAAGGGCTTGACAGAAAAGTATGGTGTGGCTAAGGAAATTCCGCTGCAGTTTAATCTCCTGCCAGAGTACATGTGGGCGCATCCAGTGCATCACAACATAGACGCGAGCATAGGATGTGTTGAAAATCTGGGTGAAGTGGCGAAAAGAGGTATGAAAATAGAAACTCTTCCAGCATCAAGCTTTGTGCGTGGGTGAAATGGGAGTGAATACTTATGTTTTTTAGGCAATTAAAGTATTATGGCGACAACTTCTCCTACATCATCGCAGACGAGACGGCTAAAGAAGCCGCTGTCGTGGACCCCAGCTTTAACGCAGACGCGATAACACGGGTCTTGAAGGGTTTGGATTTCCGTTTAAAATATATCATTAACACTCATGACCACGGCGACCATACTGCAAACAATGGAGAATTAAAATCAAACTGTGGCGGTAAGATTGTTGCCCATAAATTAGCTAAGATTAACAAAGACATTGATGTTGACGATGATGACATTATTAAAGTGGGCGGAATTGCCATCAAGGTTATTTACACGCCTGGACACACTCGCGACAGCATATGCCTCTTAGTGGATGGTAAGCTGCTCTCTGGTGACACTTTGTTCGTTGGAGAATGTGGCAGAACCGACTTGCCCGGTGGAAGCCCAGAAGACATGTACCGCAGCCTATTCAATAAATTGATGAAACTTGATGACGATGTTGAGGTTTATCCTGGGCACGATTATGGACCGCGCCCTTATTCAACGATTGGTTTGGAGAAGAAGACCAACTACGTTTTAGAAAGGCGGACACTTGAAGAATTCGTCAAGTTTATGAAAAGCTGATAAAGACCTTGAAGAAAAACTGCGAGCTAAGACTAACTTAAAATTAGAAAAAGGAAAGATTGGGTTACTTTTTCGTTTCTTTCATTGCTTCTTGAAATAGTTTCTTGGTTGCTGTGAATCTTGCTTTCTGTGCTAAAGTGTCTGCTGTTACGAGGTCTAGGGCTTCTTCTGGACACCATTTAACACATTGTGGCTCGCCTTTTTCTTTGCAGAGGTCACATGAGAAAACCACTTTTCTGTCTGGGTGCAACATTATCGCACCGTAGTCGCATGCTTCAATACACCATCCGCATCCGTTGCATTTGTCTTCGTCAACCATTATTATACCTGTTTCCTCGGACTGTGTCAAAGCATCTCTTGGGCACGCAGCAACACATGGCGGGTCTTCACAGAGTCTACACGTGATTGAAATATTCACCAGCGAATTGAGCCGTACAACTCTTATTCGTGACTTCAACGGATTGAAAGCCTTCTCTTTTTCCCATGAGCAAATGTACTCGCACACTTGGCAGCCTACGCACTTGTCTGGGTCTGCTGAAACGAATTTTCTCTCATGAATCTTCACCATTGTTTACTCCTCCTCTGCCTTCTGGATTGTCACAGTCTTCTTTTCAACAATGTTGATTAGGTCGTCCATGCCGAGTTCTTTAAGCTTAGCTACTGTTGGTACGCCTTCTCGCGTCCATCCGCGAGCCTCGTAGTAATCATCGAGAAGCAAGTCTAACTCTTCTTGTGTAACGTAGGCTCCTTTGGATGGACCTTCGTCAGTGATCGGCTGATGCATAACCTTCCACGGCAGATTGTCATCTTTTCTGCTCAAGCCTTCTCTGATGTTGAACACTCTTGCCAAGTTGTTTATTCTCTCGCCAGCCATTTTCATCTCTTGAGGAGTCATTTCCAACCCTGTGACCAAATTGTATAGCTTAGTCATGTCATCAAGCTCTTTGTAGTAAGTGCCTCGCGAGAACTTGCAGACAATAAGCGAGTCTATGAGATTGTACGTGTCTTCCATGTCCTTGACTAGTTTGCCTCTGCCTTTCTCGGCTTTTAGACGGTTGACTTTTCCCTTCACGTCAAAGGCGTATGCACCATGTCTGTTGTGGTCTGCTCCGCGGAAAGAAACCGCAAAGCCTAGTGCTGCTGTTTTGAGACATCTGAGGTCGTAGCCAGTGACTTCAACTCCTTTAATGTGCAGCGCCAGTTTTTCGGCTCCCTTACCAATTTTTTCAGCAGCAACTTTCACTCCTTCAGCAAGTACGTCGCCTATGCCCTCACGTTTGCCCATCTTTTCAATAAGTTTTACTATTGCTTCGTGATTGCCAAACTTTGCGTCTATCCCATCTGTGTCCTTCTCTGTTAAGATGCCTTTTTCATAGCAGTCCATCGCAAAACCAACAATCACACCAGCGCTTATAGAGTCTATTCCGTAGTAGTTGCATAAGTCCATTCCTTTTATGATTGCGTCAAGCCGGTCCACGCCGCAGTATGGTCCCAAAGCCCATAACGGCTCGTACTCCACCCGCGTCATAGTGCCTTTGTATGGTCCTTCGGAAACTACGCACGTATGCTCACATCGCATCGCGCATGAGCTACATCCGATGACTTTTGCTACGTATCGCTCATTTAGGGTTTCTCCGCTGACTCTTTCTGCCCCTTCAAAATTTGCATTGTTATAGTTTCTGGTGGGCATGCAGTGCAGAGCATTGTGTACGAGAATGTTCTCTGGAGTTCCCAGAGTCCGGTATTTCTGGGTTGCAGGTCCCTTCATTCTTTCATGAAATTCTTTCACGTACTCCATGAATTCCGCTGGTTTCGCAACAGTGATGTCGCGTGTTCCACGAACTGCGACTGCCTTGAGGTTCTTTGAACCCATAACAGCACCCATTCCTGTTCTTCCAGCGGCTCTTGTCTTGTCATTGATAATGCATGCTATTTTGACGAGTTTCTCTCCAGCAAGCCCTATGGCTGCAACGCGAATGTAATAGTCGCCTAACTCTTCTCTAATCGCATCTTCAGTGTCAGCTGGCGATTTTCCCATTAAATGCGATGCGTCTAAAAGCTGAACCGAATCGTCGTCAATCCAAACGTAAACTGGCTTTTCCGCTTTGCCCTTGAAAATCACCGCGTCGTAACCAGCTCTTTTCAATTCTGTTCCGAAGGAACCGTGAGATTTAGCTTCGCCCACACCGTAGCTTTGGGGTGATTTCGAGACAAATGCGTGTCCATTTCCACCTGTTGGCCAAACGGTGCCTGAAATCGGGCCGATTGCAAGAATTAGTGGGTTCTCTGGGCTGAATGGTTCTACTCCTGGTTTTGAATGGTCTAGCCACAGCCGCATTCCTAGGCCTATTCCGCCAATGTATTTTTTAGCATATTCTTCGTTCAAAGGTTCAACATGGGTTTTTCCTGTTGTCAAATCTACATGAAGAATTCTACCAGCATAACCGTGCAACATTTTTCCTCCACGTTTAGCATATTTTTAGAAGATTAACTTTTGTCGTAAAGATATATTAATGTATCTGCATGAGTCTCGTTGATTTGCCAAAGTAAACTCTGAGATGAAAAAAGTTTTTCGTAATTGCTCTTTCAATAATTTAAAAGAAGAAATGAGTTTTTTGGGGTGGTTTAAATTGCTTCCTTTAGGAGCTCTATCACGTCTTTGACTGCAATCTTGTCTTCTACATCCAACACTTTAACAGCATCTTCCAAAGTTGTCACGCAGAACGGACAAGCTACTGCAATAACGTCGACGCCAAGTTCCAATGCCTCTTTGACTCTGTCCACGCAAGGTCTCTTTTCTGGAGGTGCCTCTTCGGTCCAAACTCTTCCGGCTCCGCCGCCACAGCAGAAGCTGCTCTGTCTTGTTCGCCTCATTTCAATAAACTCCAGTCCGTTTATTGATTTCAAGATTTGTCTTGGGGCGTCGTATATTTCGTTACGTTTTCCTAGGAAGCATGGGTCGTGGTAAGCTACTTTCTTCTTTATCGGTTTTGTGGGTTTTATTTTTCCTTGTCTGATTGCATCTGCCAAATACTGCGTATAATGTTGCACGTTGAGTTTTTCGTCTGCATATGGCTTATCATTTTTGAATGTGTTGTAGCAATGGGGTGACAGCGTGATGATCCTTTCTGCGTTGAATTTTTTGAACATGTCTATGTTGTGTATGGCGAGTTCTTCGAAAAGTCCTTTTTCGCCCATTCTCAGCATGTGGTCTCCGCAGCACCATTCTTCAGTGCCAAGAGTTGCATATTTTACTCCTAGGCTGCTTAATATTTGAGCTATTGTTTTGGCGATTTCTCTGTTTCGAATGTCGAAAGTGGTTGAGCAGCATGTGAAAAGTAAAACATCAGCGTTTGAAACGTTTGGAAATGTTTTAACGTTCAAGCCTTCTGCCCAGTCCATTCTTTTGCTCTGATGTGTTCCCATTGGATTGTGGTATTTGTAGACGCTCTCAAGTACATCTTTGACTGTTCTTGGAAGGTTTCCAGCTTCAACTAGGAAGCAATGGTCGTCAAGAATTGAATTTGCGCAGCCTACAAGTTTCGGACAGAATAACGTGCATGAATTACACTGGGTGCACAGCCATATGTTGTCTTCCATCGGTTTTAATCGTTCATTTAAACCGTTGTCTCGCGAGTCTGTGATGAATCTGTAGTTAGCAGTTAGAGTTGCGGGTCCTAGGAATCTTTCGTCTATTGCGGCTGGACATGCTGAGTAGCAGATTGAACACTTAATGCAAAGAGTCAAATCCCAGAACTTCTTGAGCTCCTCTGGTTTCTGAACAAACTCGTTAGGTTGCTTGAATGCTTCTTCTGGTTTTATCAGAATTGTTTTGGTTTTCTTGTACTTATCAAAGAACGGTTGGATGTCAACAACTAAGTCTTTAATTAGTGGGAAGTTAGCAAGCGGCTCAATAATAAGCGAATCAGAATTAAGATGTAACACTTGCGTGTAGCATGCCAACATTGGTTGCCCATTTATGTTGACTGCGCAACTTCCACAGATTCCCATTCTGCACGAATGTCTGAAAGTGAGCGTCTCGTCCAAATTGTCTTTTATGTAGAGCAACGCGTCAAGTATAGTTGTTCCCTTACGGATTGGCACTTCGTAACTGGATATGTAGTGTTTCTTGCCTTCAGGGTTGTATCGGCTTATCTTAAACTCGACAATTTTTTCAACCTTAGTGCTCATACTTCTATCCTCCTAGTAGGTTCTCGCAACGGGCGACCACTTAGTTATTGTGACTGGAATGTACTCAAGTCTTGGTCCGTCTTTTGTGTAATATGCTAGTGTGTGTTTGAGCCAGTTTTGGTCGTCACGTTTTGGATAATCAACTCTTGAATGAGCGCCTCTTGATTCTGTTCGTGGGATTGCACTAACTATTGTCGCTTCCGCGAGGTCTAACATGAAATCAAGCTGTAATGCGCCTAGCAGTCCAGTATTGAACGGTTTGCCTTTATCGTCAACTTTTACGTGCTTGAATCTTTGTTTGAGTTCTCTTATTTCCTTCAATGCAGTTTGAAGTTGGTCGCCTCTACGGTATATCCACACTTTATCGTTCATCACGCGTCGCATTTCCTCTCTGATAACTGGAACTCTTTCGTTACCTTCGCTTCCCAGTATTTCATCAAAAACTCTCTTCTCTTCCGCCAACACTTTTTCCTTTGGAATATCATGAACTGTACTTTTCATTGCATTCTTCGCAGCTTCTTCGCCAGCAACGGCTCCAAAGACTAGGCAATCAGCTGTTGAGTTTGTGCCAAGTCTATTCGCACCGTGTACGCTAATACAGGAGCATTCTCCTGCAGCATACAACCCTGCTATTGGCGTTTCGGTTTTAATGTTGGCTTTGATTCCTCCCATGGAATAATGAGCTGCGGGTCGAATAGGTATGGGTTCCTTAACAGGGTCTACTCCTCCGAGTTTTATTGCAACGTCGCGAATTAGCGGCAACCGCTCGTTAATTTTCTCTTCACCTAAATGTCTAAGGTCTAAAGCTATGTATGGTCCATACGGTCCTTCTAATCCGCGTCCTTCGAGAATTTCTGTTTGTTCCGCTCTTGAGACAACATCACGTGGCGCTAACTCCATTTTTTCCGGCGCATATTTCTTCATGAAGCGTTCGCCGTTAGCATTAATCAAGTACCCTCCTTCGCCGCGAGCTCCTTCCGTGATTAGAACACCTGGAGGAACCAAGCCTGTTGGGTGGAACTGAACGAATTCCATGTCTTCTAAGGGTGCGCCAGCACGATATGCCATTGCCATTCCGTCGCCTGTGGTCGAGTATGAGAAGGTTGTGAATTCGTAAATGCGTTCATGTCCTCCGGTTGCCATTACAATAGCTTTTGCAGCTATTGCATGCATTTCTCCAGACATCATTTCTATCGCTGTTAATCCAACCGCGGTGTTATTTTCCATCATGATCGAAGTGGCAAACCATTCATCATAAAATTTCACGTTGTCATAAGTCGTGGCTTTTCCGTAGATTGCGTGCATCTCGTGAAACCCCGTCATGTCCGCTGCAAAGCAAGCTCTTGGATAAGTGTGTCCGCCGAAGGATCTTTGGTTTATTTTTCCGTCTGACGTGCGGCTCCATGGGCATCCCCAGTGTTCTGTTAATATGATTTCTTTTGGTGCTTGTCTTACAAAGAATTCTACAGTGTCCTGGTCTGCGAGGTAGTCGGCGCCCTTTACAGTGTCGAACGCGTGTAAGTCGAAAGAGTCTTTTTCGCGCATGGCTGCAGCTGTTCCGCCTTGTGCACAGACTGAATGGGACCTTAACGGATGATGTTTCGAAAGCACAGCGATATCCAATTTATCGCTGATTTCCGCAGCTGCTACCGCGGCTCTAAGACCGGCTAAGCCGGCTCCAACTATAACTATATCATGAGCGTGTTTTTCCATATCGTTTTTCACCTTAACTCTTATTCGAAGAGAGTAGCATAGTTGAGGATGTAGCGTTTATATTTTTCTAAGGTTTTGGTTGTAAAAATATTTAATTAAACTAAGCTTAATTGAGGTGTGGATTAAGAATGTCTACCTGTGCTTGGAACGGGCAAATGCATGTTTAACAAAATCTTAGTTGCTAATCGCGGGGAAATTGCCGTTAGAGTAATTAGAGCTTGCAGAGAGTTAGGAGTTAAAACTGTTGCCGTCTATTCTGAAGCAGATGTTGATTCTCTACATGTTCAGTACGCGAATGAAAGCTACTGCATTGGATCAGCAGAACCCACACAAAGCTACCTGAAAATTGACAAAATAATCGATGTGGCTAAGAGGTCAAAATGTGAGGCAGTTCACCCCGGTTATGGATTTCTTTCTCAAATACCCGCTTTCGCCAAAGCATGCAAGGAAAATAGTATAGAATTCGTAGGGCCCTCAAGCGAAATCTTACGAAAAATGGGCAGCAAAGTTAAAGCCCGCAGGACTGCTGTCGAAGCTGGAGTGCCCACCATCCCTGGAAGCATCGGACCCTTGCGAAATGTGAAGGAGGCTATTGAGGTAGCCGAAAAGGTTGGGTTTCCAGTTCTTGTAAAGGCTGTTTATGGCGGCGGCGGAAAGGGCATGCGAGTGGCTATAAATAAGGATGAGCTGAAGCAAACCTTGGCACTCACTGCCTCAGAAGCGGAAAGCTCCTTTGGAAGACGCGAAATATATGTTGAACATTTCCTTCCCAGAGCAAGGCACATAGAGTTTCAAATTTTAGCCGACAAGTATGGAAGAGGCATCCACCTTGGTGAGCGTGAATGCTCACTTCAGAGAAGATATCAGAAACTTATTGAAGAAACTCCCTCAACGTTCATGACTGAAGAACTTAGGAATGAAATGGGAGAAGCAGCGGTAAAAATCGCCCAGCATGTGAACTATGTTAACGCAGGGACCGTTGAGTTCCTCATCGACCGAGAAGGGCATCACTATTTTTTGGAGATGAACACTAGACTTCAAGTTGAGCACTTAATTACGGAAATGGTGACGGGCATAGACATTGTGAAGGCGCAAATAGAAATCGCGGCTGGTCAGAAGCTTGAATATAAACAAAGCGATGTCACGCTAAAGGGGCATGCGATAAACTGCAGAATCAACGCCGAAGACCCCTACAACCATTTCATACCGTCTCCTGGAACTATTTCTAAGTTTCAGCTTCCTGGTGGTCCTGGCGTAAGGGTTGACACTCATCTTTACACTGGTTATCCTATCTCGGTTTTCTATGATTCTTTGATAGCGAAGCTCGCGGTTTGGGGGGCAAATCGCTATGAGGCGGTGCAGAGAATGAAGAACGCCTTAAACGAATTTAGGATAGGCGGTGTAAAAACGACAATTCCTTTTCACAAGAGAATTATGGAGGACAAGCAATTTCTGCAGGGAGACATTCACGTAAACTTTGTTGACGAAAAAATCGAGAAGCTTATGCCTGAACAAGCGGTGGAAGAGGAGGAAGCTGCCGCAGTTATTGCAGTTTTGGCTAATTATATAGAAAGAAGTGTTGTTCGTGCAGTCGTTCCCAAGAGAGAGTCAACGGCAATTTCGTTGTGGAGGCTTGCAGGAAGAATGAGGAGGCTTGGTAAGGCATCTTGACTTTTCAAGAAGTTTTAGTGAACATGAAGCCGCACAAGGTTAGGGTTTTGGAGAGAAACGGTAGTGTCTTTCTGGTTGAAGTGAACGGAAAGACAGTTAGTGTCAAATTCAAAAGTTTAAGTCATGGTAAAACAGTAATGCTGGAGATAAACGGCAAAGTGTTCTCAGCAAATTTCATTAGGGTTCATGGAAATTCCTTGAAGGTCGGAGTTGACAGAAAGCACTTTGATGTTCAACTTCAACCTAAGATTCCAAAAGAACATCTCATAAGACCAGTGTCTGTAGTCAAGACTGTGAAAAAGTCAGCAGCAAGTTTGGTTGTTGAAAAGGATGCTGTGACTGCTCCTATCGCTGGCAGAATCGTCTTACTGAAAGCTGATGTTGGAAGAAAAGTTGAAAAAGGTGCGTGTATCTGCGTTTTGGAGGCTATGAAGATGCAGAACGAGGTGACTTCGCATAAAGCGGGAACTGTAAAGGAAATCAGAGTTTCTGCAGGGACCGTCGTGAATAAAGGAGAAGTTTTGGCAGTCATCAGCTAGTTTTGGCTGTCTAACGTTCTTTCTTCGGCTTTTTCTGTTTTGTCTGGCTCTGGAACGCGCAAGTATGGATGGTGGTGAAGTATGCGGACAAACAGTTTCATGCATAAGAACTGCCATTCTAACATGTCTATCGGTTCTGGAATTGGGAAGCCGAAGAGTCTTTTCTTGATAATGCTCGCCGCAAACTTGATTGAAATAGCAACAAAAGAAAAAGATAATGTCGCTACAAGAAGAGCGATGTATGGTGCACTCCATAAAATAGAGGCTGTGGCAACCAGTCCTGAAGCGAACTGGCTAAGAATCAGCAAGAACCCGTTTATTATGTACGGGGCTACTATTGAGGAGGCAAAGAATACTGCAGCTAATATTGCATAGTATTTGCTTAGCTTTGGCAAGGCTTCCTTTATTACCTGTAGTGCGTCTAAGTCGCCTTTTCCAAAGTTAACTTTGTTTTCAATTGCATGATGAAAATGTTCGCGTTTTTGTGAAGTTCTAAGGTTTCGTCGATCATTAGCAAACCAAGGCAGAGTATAAATGTGTCGCAACTTAACACGAGCCCTAGTTCAAGCATTTTTGCTATGGCTATTGCAACAAAGATGAAAAACCCATAGCACGCAAGAATTATTAATAATTCAATGTGGCTGCTGATTGATTTTTTGTGTGGTGGGTACGGGTCAAAAACGTTAAATGTCTTGTTGAAAACTGTAGCTTTCAAATTGTTGGGGAGTTTTCCTAAAGCTCGCATTTTCCGATGTAGGATTACAGAAAAAATTATGACTATGCAGCCCATCGCAATGAGCACTATAGATGTCGTTAAGAATGGAGTGTCAAACTGCGAAAAGTCAATCATTCACGGGGTTCCCGAATAATATCAATTGATGATTGAAACATAAATGCTTGTCTGCAAGGCTCTTTGCTACACAACTTTTTTATAATGTTCTTCACATGGCATTTATATTTGTGTAGGAGCTGAAAAGTGAATGTTTGTTGGCATGGAGCATGTGGGTGTTGCCGTGAAGAATTTGGATGAGGCTATTGGTGTTTACCGTGATGTTTTAGGGTTCAAGCTTGAAGGGGTTCACGTTCTGGCAGAGCGAAAAGTTAGAGTGGCGTTTTTCTCTGCTGGTGGTGAAGCGCAGATTGAGCTTTTGGAGCCTGTGGGCAGTGACAGTCCCATTGCGAAGTTTCTTGAAAGTCGTGGCGAAGGCATTCATCACATGGCAGTGAAAGTTAACAATATTGAAGCGGCTTTGGCGGAGCTTAAGCGGAAAGGTGTTGTGCTTGTTGATGATAAACCACGAGAAGGCGCTGAGGGAAAGAAAATCGCGTTTGTCCATCCGAAAAGCACGCATGGTGTTCTGTTGGAGCTTGTAGAAAAGCCATAACGGTTAGACACGCTGTGCCGACAAAAATAAACCCAGATAGGCTTCAGGAAGGCTTGCGCACAAGGCGGTTTGGGCGAAGAATATTTTTCAGTCATGTTGTTTGCTCGACTAACGATTGGGCTAAGGAGTTAGCCTTGCTTGGCGCTCCAGAAGGAACAGTTGCGATTGCCCAGACTCAGACTGGTGGACGTGGACGGTTGGGTAGAGTGTGGTTTTCGCCGGATGGTGGCTTGTGGTTTTCTATTATTCTCAAGCCTAAACTTAAGGCTGCAGAGGCGGTTAAGCTTGTGTTTGTGGCTGGTTTGGCTGTGGCTGAAGTTCTGCGGGAGTTGTATGGCTTAAAGGTTGAGACTAAGTGGCCTAATGATGTTTTGGTTGACGGACGCAAGATTTGTGGTGTATTAGCGGAGATGAGCACGGTTGGCGAAAAGGTGAATTTTGTGGTTTTGGGTATAGGCGTTAACGCGAACTTTGAGGCCAGAAAGGTTTTTCCAGAAGAGCTTTGGGAAAGTGCGACTTCTTTGATGAATGAGCTTGGCAGAAAGGTTAAGCTAGAAGAATTATTTAGGGTGTTGCTTGAAAAGCTAGACAGTGTTTACGAACAGTTTTTGAAGGAAGGATTCAGCCTAATTCTGGAGAGATGGAAAAGCTGCGCGGGTTTTCTTGGTAAACAAGTGGAGATTGCGGATGAGACTGAAAGGCTATGTGGTTTGGCTTTGGACGTTGACAGTGAAGGCGCTTTGGTTCTTGGGCTTAAGGATGGGGCGACAAGACACGTCTTTGTCGGTGACCTCTCTATGCGAGTTAAAAGTTAATCATTGCATTTTTATTTGATACAATTTTTGATAAGTTTCAGAAACATTCAGAGAGAACCGACAATATGCAGGAAAAGAGATGGTTTAAAATGCTACAGAAAATCATTAGATACTATTGCTAGACTTGCAAGTTTTTTCCATAGGTTCTAAATATTTGTTAAGTTATTATACTGTTTCAATTTGAGGTATCTCATAATGTCAAGCATTAAGGAGCCTAGTGTTGATGAGAAGATTAAGCGTTTACGCGAA
>CAYWII010000010.1:0-20220 GCA_964457175.1 uncultured Candidatus Bathyarchaeia archaeon | reverse complement strand
AATGTCAAGCATTAAGGAGCCTAGTGTTGATGAGAAGATTAAGCGTTTACGCGAACTAAGCGAACAAGCCAAACTCGGAGGCGGACAAAAGCGAATTGAAGAGCAACACGCTAAAGGCAAGTTAACCGCCCGCGAACGCATCGAGTTACTGCTTGACCCAGGTAGTTTCAACGAACTCGACCGGTTTGTGGTTCATCAGTGCACTGAATTTGGCATGGCTGAAAAGAAGTATCCAGGCGACGGCGTCATAACAGGCTACGGCACAATAGACGGCAGACTCGTCTACGTTTTCAGCCAAGATTTCACGGTCTTCGGTGGTTCGTTGGGCGAAATGTTCGCCAAAAAAGTCTGCAAGCTCATGGATTTGGCGTTGAAAACAGGCGCGCCTGTAATCGGCTTAAACGACAGCGGCGGAGCACGTATACAAGAAGGTGTAGCAAGCCTCGCAGGCTACGGAGACATATTCTTCCGCAATGTGATAAGCTCAGGCGTAGTTCCGCAGATAAGCGCCATTATGGGTCCATGCGCAGGCGGAGCCGTTTACTCTCCAGCCCTAACAGACTTCATAATCATGGTGGACAAAACAAGCCACATGTTCATTACAGGTCCAGACGTGGTCAAAGCCGCACTTGGACAAGAAGTTACCTTCGAAGACCTCGGCGGCGCGATGATACACAGCACAACAAGCGGCGTAGCCCACTTCATAGCCCAAAACGAAGAACAATGCCTCCAAATCATAAAGAAGCTTTTGAGCTATTTGCCAAGCAACTACTTGGAAGACGCGCCCGCTGTTGAGCCGACCGACGATCCGAACCGTACGGACGAAACCCTAGCCAAGATTCTTCCAGGCGACCCAGACAAACCCTACGACGTTAAAGAAGTCATCTGCCGCATAATCGACAACGGCGAGTTCTTCGAAATCCAACCCCTCTGGGCGCAGAACATCGTAATAGGCTTTGCGCGTCTAAACGGCAAAACAGTAGGCATTGTTGCCAACCAGCCCATGCACTATGCTGGCGCGTTAGACATACATAGCAGCATGAAAGCCGGACGCTTCATACGCTTCTGCGACTGCTTCAACATCCCAATAATCACATTCGTAGACGTGCCAGGCTTCTTGCCAGGCACAGACCAAGAACACGGCGGCATAATCAAACACGGCAGCAAACTCCTATACGCTTACTGTGAAGCAACCGTACCTAAAATTACCGTAATCCTAAGAAAAGACTACGGTGGAGCCTACGACGTCATGGGCAGTAAACATTCAGGCGCAGACATCAACTATGCTTGGCCAACAGCTGAAATCGCAGTGATGGGCCCACATGGAGCAATAAATATAATCTTCCGAAAAGAAATCGCCGAAGCCAAAAACCCCGAACAAAAAAGAATGGAACTTGTAGGCGAGTATCGCGAAAAATTCGCATCACCATACATTGCCGCACAAAAAGGCTACATAGACGAAATCATCGAACCAGCAGAAACAAGACCAAAACTAATCAGCGCACTCGAAAGCCTAATCACAAAACGCGAGCCCAGACCAACAAGAAAACACGGAAACATACCATTATAAATTAATAGGACACCGACTCACTCTTCACTTCCAAATTCAACCTATAAATAGGGGGGCTAGTAACTTTGCCACAACCAGTCAAAATCACCGACACAACATTCCGCGACGCACATCAATCCCTAATGGCTACAAGAATGCGCACAGGAACCATGCTGCCGATAGCCGAAAAAATCGACCAAGTAGGCTTTTTCTCGCTGGAAATGTGGGGTGGCGCAACCTTTGACGTTGCAATACGCTACTTAGCAGAAGACCCTTGGGAACGCATTCGCCAACTAAAACGGCACATACGAAAGACACCTTTCCAAATGCTTCTGCGTGGACAAAACATTGTCGGCTACCGCAATTATCCAGACGATGTGCTTGTGAAATTCATTGAAAAAGCAGCAGAAAACGGCATAGACATATTCCGCGTTTTCGACGCTTTGAACGATATTCGCAACATGGAAGTCACCATTAAAAACGTCAAAAAATGCGGCAAGCACGCTCAAGGCACAATCTGCTACACCATAAGCCCAGTCCACACAATAAAGTACTACGTAGACTTCGCCAAAAAACTAGCACAACTAGAGTGCGACAGCATCTGCATAAAAGACATGGCAGGCATGCTCGCGCCACAACCAGCCTACGAGCTAATAACCGCCCTAAAAAAGGAAGTAGGCTTACCTGTGCATTTGCATTCGCACAGCACAAGCGGCATGGTTATGATGACCTATTTGCGCGCTTGCGAAGCTGGCGTAGACATTCTTGATACTGCTTTTTCTCCGTTAGCGTGGGGCACATCTCAGCCTCCAGTCGAGTCAGTTGTGGCTGCACTGAAGGGAACACCCTACGACACAGAACTAGACCTAGAACTCTTAAGCGAGATTGCAGAATACTTCAGAGAATTACGCGAAAAATACTATGACCAACTGAAACTCATAGACCCAAAATCTGAACGCGTAGACGCCTCAATAATAGTTCACCAAATCCCAGGCGGAATGTTCAGCAACCTCCTCGAACAATTAAGAGAGCAAAAAGCCGAACACCGCCTCAAAGAAGTTCTAGAAGAAGTCCCAAAAGTGAGAAAAGAACTTGGTTATCCACCGCTTGTCACGCCTACCAGCCAGCTTGTGGGCATCCAAGCAGTTCTCAACGTCATTTCTGGCAAACGCTACAGCATAGTGCCCAAGGAAATAAAGGATTACGTGAAAGGCTTGTATGGAAAACCGCCAGCCCCAATCGACCCGAAAGTTAAAAAGAAAATAATAGGCGATGAAGAGCCAATAACAACTCGTCCAGCAGACCTTCTCGAACCCGCTTTGAACAAAATTCCAGAAGACGTGAAACCCTACATTGAAAACGAAGAAGACAAAATCACATATGCGCTTTTTCCACAACAAGCCTTAGAATTCTTTAAGAAAAGAAAATTAAAACGCGAAGAAGCCAAAACTGGAATTCCGCCCGAAAGACTTGAGGAGCTGGAAAAAATTGCTGCAGTTTCTGTTGCATTAGCAACGTGCCTAGCAAGTTCGCGTGGAAAAAAGGCGCTGATTCCAGTCAGAGCCAAAGTTGCCACATCAAACTGGGTTTTGGCTGGCAGACAGAGTTTGATGGAATACGGTGCATGACGATGCCAACATACGAAATTTGCATAGACGGTAAACCTAGAAAAATCGAGGTTACAAAAACAAGCGAAAAATCCTTCACGGTAAAAGTGGATGATAAACCCTTAAATGTGGAATTACAAACCGATATATCCACGTTAGAAAAGCAGTTTTGCATAAAAATAAACGACAAAACATACAAAATAGAACTGCCAAAAATCGACCGCGAAAAACCTTTCCAAGTGAAAGTTGAAGAGGCAACATTTAAAGCGGAAGTAAAAATGCCAACAACTAAACCCGTCCTTACAGCTTTTCAGCCGGTTCTGCTTCAGCCCACAAAACGAGCAATAGCACAAAGACAAGTCATTGAAGGTGCTGTGCCTGCTCCAATGACAGGCAAAGTAATCGCAATCAAAGTCAAGAAAGGCGACCAAGTGAAGGCTGGTCAAGTACTCTGCGTCATCGAAGCCATGAAAATGGAAAACGAGATAACCGCGTCAAAAGCCGGAGTAATTCAAGAAGCTAACGTTTCTGAAGGCTCTTCAGTGAGCGAAGGCGAAATCCTATTCGTTATCGCCTAAAAGATTGTTGAAGGCTTGTATTCGCCGAAGACTTCGCGTAGAACGCCGCAAATTTCGCCCAAAGTCGCATATTCCCTTACTGCGTCAAGAACGAAAGGCATAAGATTTTCCTTTTCGTTTTCTGCGGCTTTGCGCAATTTGCTTAAGGCTTCGTTCACTTTGGCGTTGTTTCTATCTCTTTTAATCCGTTGTAATCTAGCAATCAAGGTTTTCTCGATTTTCGGGTCTATTTGCATAATTTTTATCGGAATCTCTTCTTCCGTTACGAACTCGTTAACGCCTACAACAATTCGTTTCTTGCTTTCAACTTCCTTCTGATAACGATAAGCGCTTTCCGTGATTTCACGTTGCATGAAGCCCTTTTCAATCGCAGTCACAGCTCCGCCCATGCCGTCAATTCGTTCAATGTATTTTGCCGCTTTATCTTCAATCTCGTCCGTCAAATACTCAATATAATAGGAACCAGCCAACGGGTCAACAGTATCCACCACGCCACTTTCATATGCAATAACCTGCTGCGTCCTAAGCGCAACCAACACCGCTTGGTCACTTGGCAAAGCGTAAGCTTCATCAAAAGAGTTCGTGTGCAACGACTGTGTTCCACCCAAAACAGCAGCCAAAGCGTGAAGTGTGGTTCTAACAATGTTGTTGTATGGCTGTTGAGCTGTAAGCAAAACACCTGAAGTTTGCGTGTGAAAACGCAACATCCACGAAGACGAGTTTTTCGCCCTAAAACGTTCACGCATAATTTTTGCCCAGAGTCTGCGGGCTGCGCGGAACTTGGCTATTTCCTCAAAAAAGTTGCTGTGCGCCGCAAAGAAGAAGGATAATCTGCCAGCGAATTTATCAAGGTCTAAACCGCGATTGATTGCTGCTTGTACGTAGGCGATTGCGTTTGCAAATGTGAAGGCAACTTCTTGAACTGCAGTAGCACCTGCCTCACGAATATGATAACCGCTTATGCTTATCGTGTTCCACTGTGGCATGTGCTGAGAGCAGTATTCGAAAATATCCGTGACCATGCGCATTGAAGGTTTCGGCGGAAAAATGTACATGCCTCTAGCAACATACTCCTTTAAAACGTCGTTTTGAACTGTTCCGCCAAGTTTGGACTGTTCAACGCCTTGTTTTTGCGCAACGGCAATATACATTGCGAGCAAAACGTTTGTAGGCGCGTTTATTGTCATGGAAGTCGTAATCTTGTCTAAAGGGATTCCATCAAAAACAATTTCCATATCCCTTAATGTGCTGACGCTTACGCCAGCCTTGCCCAGTTCACCACGCGCCATAGGATGGTCACAGTCGTAGCCGACTTGCGTTGGAAAGTCAAAAGCGACACTCAAGCCTTTCTGTCCTTGCTCCAGCAAATATTTGAAGCGTTGGTTCGTTTGCTCTGCTGTGCCAAAACCTGCGTACTGACGCATGGTCCACAATCTAGCACGGTACATTGTTGGGTAAACGCTACGTGTGAATGGGTATTCGCCTGGAAATCCCAAATCTTGCAGATAATCATGCTCTGCGATGTCAACTGGAGTATAAACCCGATTAACTAGAATATCGGAGCTGGTTGCAAATTCTCCTTTTTCTGGGAGTTTTTCAAAACTCTTAGCAACAGTTTCTTTCTCCCATTTCTCCTTCAGCTTGTGTATTTCCTCTAACTTGTGTCTATCAAACATTTTTCAGAGCACCTTAAAACAAGACTGTTTGAGCGGCATAAAAAATTATCACTAACACAGCGCATCTTTTTCGTTAATTGTCATAATTTTTGCAGATTCTTTGAATAGTTTTTCAAAAAAGCTTCTCTTTAGTCTTGGTCCTTTTCCAATTCCTGGGCATTCGTTTGTGTAAGTGAATGCGAATTTGTTGTTTCCCTTGTTTTCTAATTGGAAAGGATAGAACCTGCAGATTAGCGGTCTCATCTCGTAAATTATGCATAAATTATCTTTTAAGAATATGCATTTTCCTTCTCTGGTCTTTTTCATACGATACGCATAAGGCTTAAAGCCTTCAATTTTTTCAGCAAAAGCGTCGATGTTCTTCGAAGTGTTCCGCGATATGCGTTCAGCTTCCATTCTCAAAAGAAGAATTTGCCTAACCCTCTCCTCGGTGTCGCCACAGCATACGGCACAGTGTTCGCATACAAAATGAACACATTTAGAATATTCAAAGCTCAAGACTTCTTACGCTCAAATAAGTTGCCATCGCTTAAAAGTAAATAAAACTTTAGGACAGACTGAAATGAATATATAACAACTCCAAATCATAAATATTACAGAAACCTTAGGGAGTTCACCGTTGAAAATAAAAGTTGAATACCTCGGTCACATAAAAAACATAATTCGTAGCGTGCGAGAGGAAGAAGTTGAAATCCAAAATGAAGCCTCAATCGCTGACTTGCTGGAAGTGCTTTCTGAAAAGTATGGAGAACCCTTCCGAAAGGCTGTTTACGAACCGAAAGGCACAGATGTGAAAGCAAACTACATTATCACAGTGAACGGGTACCTACTAAACCAGTTAGACGGCGTCAAAACCAAACTCAAACATGGAGACCACGTTATTCTATTGCCAATTGTGAGTGGCGGCTGAAACAAAAACGTTTTAGGTTAAAAGCAACAATAGAGAGTTTCTTTCACAGGTGAAAAGTCTTGAAGAGAATCGAAGCTTTAAGGCAGATAGCCTTTGAAAAGAAAGGCTTCGACGGATTCCTAGTCACAAACGAAACAAACCTAATATATCTCACGGGTTTTCCAGGTGCAGCCTGCCTGTTAATTCCAAAAAAGGGCGAAAATACCATTTACGTTTACGGCGTTAACTATGAACAAGCAAAAGCTGAAGGAAAAAGCTTCAAAGTTGAACAGGTGAAACGCGGCGAAAAATTGCCTGAAAAGCTAAGCACACAAATGAAGGAGTGTAAAATCAAAAAACTAGCAGTAGACACGCTGAGTTATGATGGCTATCGCCTTTTCGCAAAAGCCATGAGAGGCAAAGCAAAACTGAAAATTCAAGGCAAGCTAGTGTGGGAGCTTCGCAAAGTTAAAGATGAAAAAGAGCTTGAACTGATGCGAAAAGCCGGAGAACTCACAACCCAAGGAATGAAAGTTGCCCACGAAACGATAAGAGCTGGAGTGAAAGAGTACGAGGTAGCAGCCGAAATCGAATACGCAATGCGGAAGTGCGGTTGCTGGGGCACAGCCTTCGACACCATCGTGGCTTCTGGCGTTCGCTCCGCTTTTCCGCATGGTGGCTGCACGGACAGAGAAATCAGAAAAGGCGACTTGGTAGTTGTGGACATAGGCGCCACATATCACTTTTACCGTTCAGACATGACAAGAACCTTTGTGGCGGGAAAACCATCAGAAAAGCAAAAGAAAATCTACGAAATTGTAAGGCTGGCTCAGGAAAAAGCCTATCAAACCATAAAACCCAAGGCAAAGGCAAAAGAAGTTGACGCGGCAGCCAGAAAAGTTATAGCCGATGCTGGCTACGGCGAATATTTCGTTCACGGCTTAGGTCACGGCGTAGGCTTGGAAGTTCACGAACCGCCTGGATTAAGTCCGGAGAGCAAGGACAAGCTGGTTGTTGGCAACGTTGTTACGAATGAGCCTGGCATTTACATTGCTGGTTTCGGTGGTTTCCGTATTGAAGACACTGTTTTGGTGCAGAAGCGCAAGGGCGAAAAATTCACTGGTGGCTTGTATAGTTTGGAAGTTGCAAGGTAAATAGCTTAAATATGCCACATGTCATTGGTGCTACGTAGAGAGGTATCAATTTTGAAAAACATGGCTGTCGTAGTGATTGATATGCTTAACGATTTCGTAACTGGCGATTTGAAATGCGAAAGGGCCAAGCCCATAATTCCAAACTTAAAAAGACTGATTGAAGCCGCACGGAAACACGACGTTCCCGTCATCTACAGCAACGATGCACATTATCCGCAAGATGTTGAGGTCGTTGAAAAATGGGGAAAACACGCCATAAAAGGCACAAAAGGAGCAGAAGTAATCCCTGAACTCAAACCTACCGCAAAAGACTACGTTGTTGAAAAGCGCACTTACAGCGGCTTCTATGAAACCGGCTTAGAACCGTTATTGAGAAGCTTATACAAAGGAGAAGGCGCTAAGACAGTCATCTTAGGCGGGTTGCACACAAACATATGCGTTAGACACACCGCTGCAGACGCCTTCTTCCGAGCATACAAAATAATAATAGCCAAAGACGGCGTAGAAGCCTTCACGCAAGAAGACCACGAGCAAGGACTGAAATATCTTGAGTACGTTTACAACGCAAAGATATTAACGGTAGACCAAATCATAAACGAATTTGGCAAATCTTAATTATCTCAGAGAAAATCAAGCAAGCACCGGGCTAAAAACCGTGAAATAGGCGATTTTTCTGGGTTAAATTCGAGATGCAAAGAAAAATTTAAAAGCAACCTATGCATGCATAATGAAGATTGTGTGAGGAGAATGGTAGAAAATAATTTTTCCCCTCTCCTTTCTCCCCTTAATAAATCGCCTACCGTTCTCCTCACGAACAATCTAATACATTTTTAGACACTTATAGCTTGTGGAACAATCTTCTATTGTCAATAATTATCGTATACTGATGTATCGTAAAGGTTTAAAATGCATGAGTATTCCAATTGGATATCTAAGAGAGTGTTTGAAATGGCAAAAATTTTGGTTGTTTATGATTCTAAAACTGGTAACACAGAGAAGATGGCGTTAGCTGTTGCTGAAGGTGCAAGAGAAATTAAAGGAGTAACTGTGGACGTGAAGAAAGTTGACAAAACAACAGTTGAGGATTTGCTCGGTGCTGACGGAATAGTTATGGGTTCACCAACATATTACGGGCTAATGTCAGCCAAACTCAAAGCCCTCTTTGACGAATCTGTTAAGATTCACGGAAAACTCGAAGGAAAAGTTGGAGCAGCCTTCACAAGCTCAGGCAGAACAGCAACAGGCGCAGAAACCACCATACTGTCCATATTACAAGCAATGCTCGTGCACGGCATGATCGTTCAAGGTCGGGCAAATGACAAGCATTATGGAGCCGCCGCTGTAGGTTCTCCACGCGAAAGAGACCTTAAAACATGCAAAGTATTAGGAAAAAGAGTTGCAAACCTGATCAAAAAGTTGAAGAGTTAATTTTACAGTATGCTTTTAGGGAGATCTGAGTAAGCCGATTTATTTTTCCACAAATTTTCATAATTTTAGCATTTGGAGCTTCCATGTTTTTGTGGTTTTATATTCCAACCGTGCCTTTCATGCCCTCGATGAATGGTGTGCCTTTAGGCTTTATACATCCTTATTTTACAGCTGAACTATTGTTGACCTTGGCAACATTTGTTGTATGGATTATGGCGGGCTGATTTTTTGGATAATCTGCGAAGTGAAGGGAGAGCTTTCACTGCAAATATTACAGTTCAAAACTGGCTAATACTTTGTTTAATACTGGCTACAATGATTGTCACTGTTTCAGGAATTATATTTTATTCCAGTCCTTTTCACCTTGAAGAGCGCACCAGTGATGTAAGTATCCCATCATCTAACCCCTATGCGGTTGTTAATCATGTGGGAATCATTTTTTGCGAAGTAGTATGGATTATTAAAGGAATTGTAGAATTTTTCCAAAGATTTTCGAAGAAGAGGCATATGAACTCTGCTGATTTTTGAAATAGCATGTTTAAATGCTTTTATCATCATGTCTTTTCTCTTGCCGTCAAGTGACAGCTCAATTAATAAACAGAAGGAAATCCATAGAAACTGTCTAATCAACTAAGAGCAACCTTTTCTACTATTACAGTGGGCCCGAGGCGATTTGAACGCCTGACCAACAGGTTATGAGCCTGTCGCTCTAACCTAGCTGAGCTACGGGCCCGTAGTGTTCACGCGCATTTAATATGCTATTTCGGAGTTAATTTAAACGTTTTCTGCTTCTAGACATTCGTGAAAGATTTAAAAGGATTATTTGCTTTTAAGATTGGATTTGGAGAGACGCCTTATGGAACTAAAGGTTTTCACGTTGCCTACTTGTCCAACTTGTCCGTTGGCTAAGACAACTGCTTTTGAAGTGGCACAGAAATTTGGAATTGCTTTTAAGGAGGTTAATATGGCGACTGAAGAAGGTGTGAGGGAAGGGTTGGCTTATGATATTATGAGCACTCCTAGCATTGCTATTGATGAAGAAGTGATTGTGCGAGGACGGTTCATTTCAAAGGAAAAGCTTGAGGAGGAAGTTAGTAAAAGACTGGAAAAATGGAAGACACGTGCATCTAAAGAGTAGGCTTCGCACGTAAAGCTTATCCTTGATGATGCCCATATCGCCTTTGAGAGAAAAACTTTGTCAGAACTCAAAAATGCCATAATTGTTTTTCATTATGCAGAAAAAATCAAATCAAACTTAATCATTACTTCCAGTCTTCTAAACATTCTAGAAAGTTTGAAAGATGAAGAAATTGCTGGCGCAGAAAAGCTCTTGATTGCTTACTTTAACGCTCTAATTCAAGAAGTTAACATTGCCGCAAACGCTTCGAACGTTCAAGGTTTTCGAGACGTGAGTGCGAAACTCGGAGAAGCTATTGAACAAACGAAACAGCACAATTACGCTAACACGGTGAAGCTTGTTTCTGAAGCAATATCTCTCACAACAACAAGTGGAAATCAAGCAGCCGAAACACTGAAAGAAAACAACCTAATCTAAGGCTGCATCCTTTCGTAATGATACAAGTATTCCTGAGCGTAGCCAGCATATTCGCCAAAATACCTTCGCCCAAACAAGCTTAACTTCTCATATTCCGATTTTACGGGTGATTTGTGCAACGAAATTTTCTTGACAAATTCGCTTTCAAAATGGTTTGCGTAATACTTCACGATTATACGTTTTATCCACACATCAACCGGAAAGGCTTCCAATTTTTCGAGAGAAAAAAGCGAAACACAATCTGCAACCTTCAAACCGACTCCTGGAAGCTTAAGCAATTCGCTCCTTGCCTTTTCATAGCTTAACTTCTTCAAATCTTCAACACAGAAATCTCTCGCTTGCACTCTTTTTGCAGTTTCTAAAACATATTCTGCTCTGTAACCTAAACCGCATTTTTGCAATTCTCTCTTGTTCGCTTTTGCAAGGCTTGCTGAGGTCGGAAAAGTGTAAAATTCGAGTCCTTCAAAGGTTATTTTTTCTCCGAATTTTCTTGAAAGGTTGAAAAGCATTTTCTTTATGGTTGGGATGTTTTTGTATGTCGCGCAAATGTATGAGATTAGGCATTCCCATGGGTCTTGACGGAGAATACGTAAACCTTTAAACTTCTCTGCTGCAGTCTTGACATGTTTATCTTTGCTAATCTGTGAAAGGATTTTTGGCAAATCATCATTCAACCCAAAATAATTTTTTACAAAATCTTCGTCTACATTCTCAAATTCCAGTTCCCCATCAATCTCACGTATTTTAAAGACTTTTTCTCCGGTAACCCCAAACCACCATCCGCCTATCTTATTCCATCTGAAAACTTGACCACAACAAAGCGTAACGTCAAGATTGAACGGGCATAAGCGACTTAACAGTAGTTTCATGCAATTCTCACTTATTCCTTCTCTGCGAATTTTTCTGGTTTGGGAATATCTGGCGGCAACCCTCTTCTTTCCCGAATCTGCCTTATTATCTGCGTTGCCATGTTCTCTGGAACTCGTTCCCAGTGGGAGAAGGTGCACTGCCAGAAGGCACGTCCAGAAGTTGCCGTGCGCATTTCTGTAGACAAGCCGAGCGTTTCGGCTACTGGGATGTAACTAGTAATAATTGTCAAAACGCCTTTGTGTTCGGAAGCTAATATTTTTCCTCTTTTTCGTGTTATGATGCTTGTGCAAGTGCCGAACCACTCGATTGGGGCAGACACTTCAATTTTATAAATTGGTTCAAGAAGTACTGGTTTAGCTGTTAGAACTGCACCTAAAATTGCTCTGCTCATTGCTCGCATTATCTGCGTAGGTTCACGTTGTGTCGGGTCATCGTGAATTTGGGCTTCTACTAGGGTGACTTTAACATTTCTTAGCGGTTCTTCGCATAAGGGTCCAGTGTCGCACGCCCAGTGAAATCCCGCGATGACGTTTTCCTTTATTTCTTGCATTTTCTGAACGTTTCCAGTTAAATCTATGAGAATGTTTCCGTGTTTGTTTAAAGCCAAAATTTTAGCGGTTTCTTCTTTAGAATACTTTAACTTTTTTTGGATAACATCACTTATTTGCTTCTGTTCCATTCCATCTGCAAGTTCGCCTTTCTCTATCAATTCCACAAGTTCGGTTTCGAGAGGCGCTACTCGGACGAATAGTTTACTGCGCATGTTAGACGTTTTTGTCATAACTATTTTGCTTGTTTTCAAGATGCTTTCTCTATAGGTCACTATCGAACTTGAAGCTGCTAGTTCCATATTTCCACTGTATTGTCTTAAGAACTTCAAGGCGATTTCCAAATGGAGTTCTCCTATTCCGCTTAGTAGGCACTGTCCTGTTTCTTTGTCCATTGTGGTGGCAAGGTTTGGGTCTTCTATGACAAGGCGGTTCATTGCTTCCACTAGGTGTGGCAACTCTTTGGGGTTTTTTGGCTCTATGGCTATGGTCATGACGGGTTCTGAAACGTATTTTACATGTTCAAAAGGAACCATGACATCCTTGTATGCGGCGTCTACGAATGTTTCACCTGCTCTTGCCAATTCAAGATTTGACAAAGCAGCTATATTGCCAGCAGTGATTTGGTCAACAGTTTCTCTGAAGGCACCCATATACATGGATACTTGCTGGATGTGATACGCTTTTTTTGCGCCGACAAGATAAACGTGGTCTCCTTCTTTAACTAAGCCAGAGAAGACCCTGCCACTTACGACGATTCCTGTTTTTGGGTCCACTTGAGCGTTTGTTATACACATTACTGTGGGTCCCTTGTCGTCGCATTTTAGCATTGCTTGTCCTATTTCCGAGTCTATTTTGCCTTTCCAGATTCTTGGCAGTCGGTATTTTTGGGCGTCTGTTGGGTTTGGCGTTTTTTCAACTATCATGTGAAGTATTGTATGGTGAAGTGGTAGCAACCGTGAAAGTGTTTGATAGTCATCGTTGGCGTATGCGTTTACTATGTCTGTGAATTTTACTCCTTTTTGTTGGGCTATGTTTAGGGTGAATCCCCACTTGTGAAGAGCAGAACCGAAAGCCACAGTTTCTTTTGCAGGGTCAACCTGCCACTTTTTCTTGAATTCGGGTTCTGCGTAGATTTCTATTAGATTGTTGAAGTTGCTGATTATACGAGTGAGTTTTTCTTGGATTTTTTCTGGGGTGAGTTTTAACTCTTTTATGAGTCGGTCAACCTTGTTTATGAAAAGGACGGGTTTGACTCTTTCTTCGAGTGCTTGGCGGGTGACTGTTTCGGTTTGAGCCATGATTTCTTCTACTGCATCTACAACGACTATTGCGCTGTCTATGGCGCGTAAAGCACGGGTTACTTTGCCTGTGAAGTCCACGTGTCCGGGCGTGTCGACTAAGTTGATTATGTAGGAGTTTCCATTTGTTTCGTGTAGGAGTGATATGTTTGCGGTTTTGATTGTGATTCCGCGTTTTTGTTCTTCTTCTAGATAATCGAGAACTTTGGCTTCGCCTGCTACGCTTGGCGATAGCAGTCCAGCTCCAGCCAGTAGTGAGTCAGTCATTGTTGTTTTTCCGTGGTCTATGTGGGCGATTATGCCTATGTTGCGTATGTTCTCTTTTTTTCTCATTAGTTTGAGTATTTCAGCGGTTTGTTTGAACCTTGGCATTTTTGTTCCTTTTTTCTATTAACTTTGCGATGCTTTTATGTTTATTTCAGCAGATGTAGAGTGTGGCTGTCAGAGGATTAATGTTGAAAGTGACTATTGAAAAGTTGAGCGAAGAGCCTTACGCGTCCATATTATGTTATCCGCGGTCATGTAGAGCGGAGATTAGGAAGCGTTTAGTGGAATTGCGGAAGCTGGGCGTGACTGCTGTGAAGTTTTGCGGAGAAAAGGAAACGTTCGGCATGTCTGTTTTAGGTAAGGGTTGCGTGGGCATTGTTACAATAGCCTATGTGAATGGAGAGAAAGCGGCTCTGAAAATTCGAAGGGTAGACGCTGACCGCAAGGGGATGCAGCGTGAAGCAGAAATGCTTAGAAAAGCGAATTCTGTGCGTGTTGGACCGAAGCTTTTGGGTGTTAGCGCTAATTTTCTTGTTATGCAGTTTGTTGATGGCGAATTGCTTCCGGAATGGTTAAGAAAGCGCAAGAGCAAAGCAGATGTAAGGATTGTTTTGCGTGATGTTTTGGAGCAGTGTTGGCGTTTGGATGCGGCTGGTTTGGACCATGGAGAGTTAAGCCATGCGCCAAAACATATAATTGTTGAAGCGAAGGGTAAGCCGTTCATTGTTGATTTTGAAACCGCTAGCATGAATCGAAGGTCGTCGAATGTGACTTCGATTTGTCAATTTCTTTTTCTTAGTGGTGAAGTTGCTGAAAGAGTTGCCAAGAAACTTGGTTTGGAGGATGTGAAGGCTGTTGTTGACGCTTTAAAATGTTATAAGCGTGATAGGACACGCGAAAATTTCGAATGGGTTTTGGATGTTTGCAGTCTTCTAGACGATGTAGTTTCTTGCTGAGGTTCTATCTGTTTTGTTTTCGTTTAGTTTTTCTATTCCTAGTTCTTTGACGAGTTGTGTTAGGTCGAGCCACATTTCCACTTGATATTGTCTTGCGACTCTTTTTTTGTCGTAAAGTAAGGGAATGTTGTCTACGAATATCCAGCCGCAAGCCTCAGCCATTTCTCCTTTCTCCCCTTCAATTATGAAAAATTCTTTTCGTCCTTTATAATGGAGTATGTAAAAATAGGATAGAGGATAGTTCTGGAGGAAAATTCTACGTGCGGCTTGGTTTTTCAATGTTTTAACGGTTTAATGTAAAAAAGGTTTAAAGCGTTGAATTTTAGATTCCTATGCAGAAAATGGTGAAGCAAGTATGGTGATTAGTAGAGAAGAGATGCAAGAGATAGTTAAGCGGTATCAAGAGCCTATTGGTTTGAATTTGGGTTCGCATTCTGCTTTGGATGCTTGGCAGGGGCAGCGCAACTATGGAATAAGAAGTATTATTTACACGACGCCTAGTAGAGCAAGGATTTATCTGCAGAATCCCATGGTTGGCAAGCCTGATGAGCCTGTTGATGATTTGCCGGTTTTGGTGAAGCGTGACGTGCGTGTTGTTAATGACCCTAAGGATATCAGGAAGACTGGTGATTGGCGAAGTGTCATTGTGGTTCTTGATAAGTATTCGGACATTGTGAAGTATACGGATGTGCTTGTTGATTTGGAGTGTTTGCAGATTACGAATCGGGCGTTTGCGGTTTACGTTGGCGGTGACGAATACTGTAGCGTTATTGAGAATGATTATGCTGTGCCGATTCTTGGTTCTAGACAGTTGCTGAAGATAGAGAATAGAGGCGAGATTGAGAAGGATTACTATTGGTTTGCGGAGCAAGCGGGCATTCCATCGCCAAAATCTTACAAGTACGAGGTTTATGAAGGCGGAATACGGTTTAAAGAGCCAGTGGACGAGCCTATGATTTTGAAGGCTGAGCATGCGCACAGGGCTTTCGAGCGAGAGTTCATTTTTGCTGCGGATTCGCGTGATTTGGAGGAGAAAGTCGCCAGAGAGGTTGCTGCTGGAAACTTGAATAGAGAAGCCTTAGAGAATGGTCGTGTGGAGCAGATTGTGCTTGGTCCGCATGCGAATTTTAACTTTTTCTTTTCGCCTTTGGATGCGAAGGGTGACTGGGGTGACACCGAAGAGTGGTTTTCGCGGCTTTACAATGTTGGCGTTGAAGAAGCGCGGATTTGCTTGGCTAACCAGTTTTTGTCTATTGACGAGCGTAGGGAAACGATTTTGGACGGTTTGAAGCGTTTGCCTAGTGACGTGCAAGAGAAGATTAAGCGTGTTCCTTCTTTTGAGGTTACTGCGCATGCGATTCTCAGTCTTAGGGAGTCGTTGCTTAAGGATTTGCACAGGTACGCTGACCGGTTTTTGCTTGCTTGTAGAGAGCACGCTTATCCAGGAATTATTGGTGCTTGGTGTTTGCAGACGCTGATTACTTGGGACCGTGTTAGCAAGTATGAGCTTAAGCCGAGTGTGAAGTTGGATGTTACTGTTGGCGCGGAAGCGAAGAAGGCTACGGATTATGGCTTGTATGACATTCATGGCGAAGCAGACCCTTACATGCATATTCCAGTGACGCAGGACGTAGCCTTACGGCATGGTGGCGGAACAAACGTGCACATGGGTTTGGGCTCGCAGTACGCGAATGCGAAGTACAAGAGGCGGATGAGCACTGGAGACCGCATAGCGATGGAGATTAGACGAGCGTTGAAAACAAAGCAACTGCACGAATTAGTAACATAAACAAAAATAATATCCATCATTTTTTTACAATAGTTTAGAACGCTAACTGCTCAGAAGAATTTATACCCCCTTATAAATAGATTGAACCTTAAACCCAACCTTTTGGTTTTGCGGAAAAGTTATAGCTGAACCAAACCGATTTAAGTCAAGAGAAATAATTAGGGCTGATGGTAAAAGAGAGGTGATGTTTTGGGTAGGATAGAAAAGTCAATTGAAATTAAGGCTTCACCTGAGAAAGTCTGGGAAATGCTTGCTCTGGACAGGCTTCTAGAATGGAATGAAGAATATGGGAATGTGAAATATGCTTCTGAGGTGCGTAATCCCGAAGACAAGTATAGGGTAGGTGCATCTTCTCACACGAATATAAAAGGAGCGGGAGCAATTGATTTCGAAATCACAGAGAGTGTTGAAAACGAGAAGATTACGTTTCGTATGTTAGGAAAAAGAGCCAACAATACTGTTGTAACATATTTCTTGGAATCCGTAGATGAGGGAACTAAATTCGAATATGTGATGACTTTCAAACTGCCATGGGGGATTTTCGGCACGTTCCTCGACAAATTGGGTAAAGGTATGCTCAAAAAGGAAGCCGAGAAATCGCTAGAGAAGTTGAAGAGCATTCTGGAGAAATAGATGTTAACACCGTGTCTTTCGAGTAAGTAGCAATTCATTGTAGAAGTGTTTTCTATCAGTCTTTATAGCCTAGTTCATCAATTGATTAAATTGGAAGAAAGCGAAATCAGAACTAAGAGTTCCGTTTGCGGGAGATATCTCTACTTCCATAGATCATTCCGTCTTCCAGTAGTATTTTCTCGCTATCTCCTTACTAACATGCGCTCCGCTAAACGTAAACCTACACTCGCCACGCACGCTAGACAAGACAGTTACTTGCGTTCGTACTTAGGTTTTGATTCTCTCTGAATGATTCTGGTCATGTAGTCGGCATAAGCCTCTAATTTCTCATTGTTCCAAATATGCTCTTTCTTTTTTCCTTGATAACAAGAGAGTGCCTGTTCAACCACATCATGGTATTCTTCAGGTAAATTAGCCGCTCCCCACCGCCCTCCTTCCAGTTTGGAGAGCACTTTTTCCTCTCTTATGAAAGCTAGAATTCTGCATGAACCAAGTATCCAATAGACTGCAGGGTCGTATCCGACACTCTCGGGGTTATCGTGCAAGTGTTCTCTCGTGTGCTCCAAATCCTCTATCACCGATCTGAGGTGGTATTCGGCGGGGATTTTTGAGAAAACATCGCCTATCTGCTTGCCCCAGACACAAAATCCTCTCTTTCTTGTTGTGTATAGGTTGGATAGTATTTCGTTGTCTTTTTCATTTTCGAAAACTTCTCCCCAATATTCAAAGTGCAAATCCATCATCATCGGATATCGTGGATTTCGAACAACACTCTCTCGAAATATGCTCAACTCTATTCGCCTATCCTTTGAACTAATTCCTTTCAAATACTCAATCATACTTCTCTTCTGCTCTTTTGACAGCCTCTTCTTCACAACAATAATGGTGTCAATGTCGCTTGATTTTGGATTAAAACATCTCATGGCAAGCGAACCATACAAGTATATGCCGACTAAATTGTCTCGAAGAATAGAATGAACACTTGTGAATGTCTCTTTCAGAAAGTCTCTAACAAACTTAGGAGTCTTTTCTGGAAACTCGTATTCCATGACCACGTTAATTATATCCTCTTAATACCCTTTTAGCGATTGGCATTTTTCATACTCTTTGACGACGTCAGCGAGTTTTGGAACAGCAAACATCTTCTTTTTTGTAACTTCGTTTGCAGCTGCCATATACATTTGATTTATTATGTTTTTCAACGTAAAATCCAATTTTGGCGGTTTAGCCTTAACCAGCTTCTTCCAGTCTTCTATGCCTTCTTCCGCTGCTTTTTTCTTTGCTTCTTCCACTTCCCTCGCCCATTCCGTCCGTCTATAGTATATTCTCGCTATTTCCTTGCTAACATGCAACCCGTTATATGTGAATCTGCACTCGTCCAGCGTCCCCACGACATCAACAACCATAAGCCTACGCTGCGGGTCAAAAGCCAACTCAATCTTCCCATCCTCATTCACCAAACCCGCTCGCGCAGCTATCTCCGTAATCGTCTCATCCACCTTCAACAACAAATCCTTAACTTCAACTAACTCCTCGTCCGTCAAACCCGCAATCCTCCGCGCCTCACCCCAACTCACGTATCGGTCGCCTTCCTCCAATTTCGTGCTCACATCAAAAATCGGCTTCGCCAGTCTCTCGCCAGCCCGTGGATAATGGTTTAGACCTAACTCTCCAAGCGTAACCAAGCCTTGCTCAAGACGTTTAAAGACTGAGGAGCCTTCTGGCAAACCGTTACGATAAATTATTTCCAGCGGAATCAGAAAGTTCCGCAAGGCTGGCGTGTAAAGGCTGTAGTCATATTTGAGTTTGCCGTTTTCCACATAAGCCTTAGGCTTGCAAACGTTCACCAAATTAATCTCCATAACGTTTGAAGGCTCTTTCAACTCGTCAAAACGCACAACCCTACTGCTCTTATCCACTAACCCGCGATAATGCGTTCTGATGCCCTTCTCCTCCAGCCTCTCAAAACAATACGCACCCATCATGCACAAAGCCGCGCCTTTTCCGTCAATAAGGTCTGGCATTTCTCCCCAGTCAAAAACTGAGTAGCGGTCAGAAAAATGAAAACGCCCAACACCCATCTTGTCTTTCGTTGACTTCTTAACAACTTCTAAATCCTTAACGCTACCCATAGGCTTTGGCACACTACTTTAATTTCTTAACAGACTCATCCGCCTTCTCAATCTCACCCTTCTTCGCAGACTGATACTCACCAACTCGCTTCGCCAACTCCTTATCCTCCAACGCAAAAATCTTCGCAGCCGCAATCGCAGCGCCTTCAGGCTCAACAGTCACAACAGAACCCACACCGCTTGGAACTCTAAGCGACGAATAAATATCCACACCTGCAAATTTGTCGCTGTAAGGCGGACAAGCAATAACGGGCTTAGAAGTGTTTGCGTCAACAAAAGCGCTAAGCGCGTTAGAGCGTCCAGCAACCGTAACGTAAACAACCCGTTCCTTCTCGTATTCCTTCAAAATCTCCAAAACCTTCAAGGGCGTTTTATGCGCAGACGCCACCCGAAACTCATACTCAACGCCTAACGCCTTCAAAGTCTTGGCTATTTCACGACAGAACTCCACATCACGCTCTGAACCCATCAACACAACAACCTTACCTTTCATTCATCTCACCTAACAACTACACTGCTACAAGAACTTACTAATTAAAATTTTTAAACCCGAACTTTAGTTTTTCATTTTGGAGGAAAGCGTCCGCATGTCTTCCCGCATGAAACGCAAAAGAAGCATAATAGACGAACTATTTGGAGGCTCAATCTTCGAAGAAACAGAAAGCTGCTTCAACGAATTTCCAGAAAGCGGCTACTCCATAAGCGTCACACAAACGCCTGAAGGAACAAAAGTCCGCGCCAAAATCGGAAAAGACGCAGACGCCGACGCGCTTCGAAGACAACTTCAACAGAAATATCCAAACGCTGAGATAGAGATAGAAGGCGGCAGAAAAGAGCCATTAATTCGAGAAATTTCCACAAAATCCATCAAAGAAGAAACTAAAGAAAACAAAAAACAATCAAGCTAAGCCTTCGCTGCGGATTTCCTACGTTTTAAAACTACCAATATCAAACCAACCGCCAAAATCCCAACAACAAACCCGAGAACAAAAAACAATAGTCCCAGCAAAGTCGCATCCGCACTCACCGGCATAACCATAATAGCCAACATTCCAACCAAAAAACCAGCAATAAAAACGACAAAACCCAAAACCAGAAAACCACCCATGAACCCATTTTTCTGCGCCATCGTCCCAAACCACGACCAAAAAATGGTTTAACAAACTTTTAAGCTTTAATAATCCCTTAACAATTTTACCATTCACAAAAGGGGTCGTCGTCTAGTTTGGTCTAGGATACCAGCCTGGGGCGCTGGCGGTCCTGGGTTCAAATCCCAGCGACCCCACCA
>CAYWII010000009.1:0-43570 GCA_964457175.1 uncultured Candidatus Bathyarchaeia archaeon | reverse complement strand
CTCAACAACCTCGCCACCTGACAGGGACTTATGGCAAGCAATAAACTTCTATTCCCCAAGGATAATGCAGCCCATCTATGGAAATTTCACTATTGAAACAAAGGCATGGTGTGTGACTACCGCAGACATTCAGTCTGGAGGAATTCTCGTTTGGAAGGACCAAAACAACTTTCTTAGACTTGAAAGGGCTCAGAGATATGACTATCAAGAAATCCTTTTCATTGGAACGATAAACGGTATCTGGAGCATGCCTTCGCCAGAAGTTTCAAACCCTGGCGCAGTCTTACACATCCCTAACATTAATCCCACATATCTCCGTCTAATAAGAGATGCTAATGTATACTTAGGATACTATTCGGAAGACGGTCTAAATTGGAATTTCGTTGCGAACGTGACAATGGAGACAGACTACTCATTGACTGCGGGACTTTACAATGTCAATAGGGGACCGCCATATTTCCCATCTACTGCTTTCACGATTAGTTTTGACTATTTCAGAATCGGAGTGCCCTATGAGTCACTTTCAGTCTCGATAAACCCTCTTTCAGCATCAATAAACATCGGCAACTCCGCAACTTTCACTTCAACGGTCAGCGGAGGAACATCCCCATACAGCTATCAGTGGTATCTTGATGGAAATCCAGTTTCAGGGGCAACATCCAGTAGTTGGACGTTCACTCCAACAACAAGCGGAATCTATTACGTATACCTTAAGGTAACGGATGATGTTAGCAACACGACACAGTCCGAAACTGCAAAAATAACAGTGACAAGTCCTCCAGTAGGGGGCTATTCCATACCAATAGAAGGACATACATCGGCAAAACCTTTGACAACCTACCTAACTCTGATAGCTGTCATAGCAATAAGTTTCATTGTAATTAGACGCAAGACCACGAGAGATGCAAGGTAGTGTCTTTTCATTTACGCTTTCTTTCTGGTTCAGCTATCACATACTCAAATTACGCATTAAACACTTCTCGCTTAATATCTTCAGCTTAACACTAATTTAACTGAATATCCTTTATAGTCAGAAAAACCGTCCCCTTTGCTCTTTCTTTCAGTTGTTTGTGGATGTTAAATAATATTTTTGTATTCTTAACAGTTAATGTTATTAAACAATTAGTGTTATTCTTGAGACAAAGCCAAATATTAGGTAGAACCTTTACTACTTTCTACTACTACACACTACTAACTAATAATACCACTATACTACTACAGCAACTAATGAATAACACGAGTAGGCTTCTTTCTCTGAACTGGAGTCAAGACTATGTTATTCTTTATTCTGAGAATCTTTTGTTGCTCATAAACATGATTGCTCAACATACTCGCGCTCCATTGTGGTTATTGCTACATCGCTTCTATTTAATACTGCACTCAAAGGCATAGTGCCGACTTCTCAATAAATTCCCATTTACACCATATATTTTTTGGGTGTTCGTCGGGCGGGCAGACTATGCAGTTTACTTCTATGTTTGGGTTTAGTGTTTTTGCGAAGTTTTTCAAGTAGCCGAACCGCACTTTTTTGCATGGAAATTCGTTCAGTCCCTTGCTTAGACGCGCCTCTTGCGTTCTGCATCTGTTAACGCTCAATGTAGCTCGTTTATCACTCACTTCAATAGCCTTAAACGGCTGGTCTAAAGCCCAGCTTGACTTACGCAACAGATCAATAATCGTTGGGGCGTCTGGGTTTTCGCCCACATGAAACATTTTCTGCAGGCTTTTGGCTTCGATGGCAGCCATTGTTTCCCAAACGCCAGCATCAATCTCTGTAGTTGCTTCAGTTCCAAACTTTTTCTCTATGCCTAGAAAGTATAAGCCGTCAACTCTCCACAAGTTTCGGATTTGCAGAAAGAAATAGTCTAGCAACTTTTCTATTTGCATTTTAGCCAGCATCTCACGGTCTTCGCGGTTTCCAAGCGGATAATCGCTCATGTGCTTACACCCGCATTGAGGAATTAACATATTACATGAATTAATCTTTTAAGCGTAACTCGAAAATACAAGAGGGAAAAGCGGCGAGAACTCTTGGGTCTGGTAGAAACAGCAATTCTTGGTACTATACAAGGCTTAACAGAATGGTTACCAATATCCAGCACCGGACACTTGAAAGTAGCCGAGCATTTTCTGCATTTTCTTGGCACACAAGATTCATTGCTCTTCGAGTTCATATTGCATATTGGAACACTGCTTGTAGTGTTGTTTTTCTTCAGAGAAGACATCAAAAAAATCCTTACAGCTTTAGTTCGCTTAGATTTTCAAACCCAACACGGCAAACTAATACCTTTGATTGTTGTTGGGACAATTCCCGCAGTAGTCATAGGCGTGTTACTTGAAAAATCAGTGGAACAAACCTTCCAAAACCTTCTACCCATCGCCGCGGCATTCATTCTCTTCGGAATAGTACTCTACATGTCAAAAGTGGGTAAAGAAGAAAAAAACAGCATAGACTACTTGACCGCAATAATAATTGGCATCGCAGAAGGCATAGCCATAATCCCCGGCGTCTCCAGAAGCGGAGCAACAATCTCCATAGCGCTTCTGCTTGGTTTGAAACGTGAAAAAGCCTTCAAATTCTCTTTTCTGCTCTCGATACCAGCCATAATAGGCGCCTTAGGCTATACAGCATATAGAGACTATGGAACGCTTGCGACTGTGGGGTTAGGATGGTCTGAACTCCTCGTAGGAGTAACAGTCGCCATGATTGTTGGTTATCTGACAATAAAGCTGCTGTGGAAAATCCTTGCAAAAAAGAAGTTCCACTTTTTCGCATTCTATTGCTGGCTGTTTGGCATTGCACTAGTAGCGTTGAGCCTAAGCGGTTTCTAACCATTTTGGCTTGCCAGAAAGAAACTGAGTCAAAAATTCTGCAAAATCGCTGTTTTCAGTGTATACCCGCGCTATTTCCTCATTTACCAAAACCTCAAAGTTATTCTTTAGAACGTACGAAATTTTTTCAGCTACACCGGCGTTTCTTCCTCCGTCCTTCAGTTTTTCCTTAAGCAGTTCGCACGCGTCAGTGTACTTTCTCTTTAGCTGCACAGCCAGTCGTTCATCAGCAACGTATGGTCCAGAAACGACATCAGAATTGTGTATGTATTTTTCCAAGAAATCTTTGCATTCACGCTCTCTTTCCAAAGGAGGCCCGAGATGTTTCTTGACTGGTGCGATGCGGTAGCTTTCAAGTTCGAAGAGGAAAACGTTGAGGTTTTTTTCATCGCTCCACGTTGTGTCTCTTAAAATTTTGAAATCGCTTAATTCGATGAGTTTGTGGAGAGAACGCTGAGACTTGTAGAGTTGTCCCCATAAAACGTCTGGAACAGCGTTAACGTTTCTAAAAGTTACGAAAACCATGGCGGAGCCCCGCTGCTGTAATTCCCGTTTCAGTTCTTTCACCGTTAAGGCGGTTGCTTTTGGCGGATAAAAGAAGGCTAAGCGGGATTTTTCTAGGAAAGCCCGTGCAGCGGCTATGAAAGTGTAGAGTTTCTGCGGCTGCACAGCTGAAGCCACGTTTCTTCCCTTATCTACTGGGTCAACGATTACCAACGGTTCCCTGAACAACAGTTGCAACTCGTTCTCTCTTTCCTTGTAATAGCCTTCTATGTCTATGACTTTTCTTTGCTTATATTTAGCGAAGGCTTTCAGCGTTTCTACAAAGGATTTGTAATGCAAAATTAGAAGTTCGCACAAGTAGCCGCTGAACCCTCCCACTTTTATTTCAGCGCCATAAACACCTATTCCCGTCATAAACTTTTTCAGTAAGCGTACTTCAGAGTGCATCGGCATTTTCAAATGCTTTTTAACATAGTCCGTGTGGTAGGGCGTTCGGTCTGTGGCGCTTAACCATTCTCCGCGCTTAACATTGTAGCAAGGCACAATATTCACTCTGACACCATCAATTATCGCCTCAAGATATGGGTGCTCAGCAAATCTTTCAATTTGTTCTGCGCCTTCAGTGGCTTTTCTAGCTACTTTCAAGCAGACTTCACCAAGCGATTTGCGAGGTATTGTTGTTGGAACACGCATGAAAACGTCTATGTCTGGCTCCTCGCTGAGCCAAGTGTCTTTCGCAACAGAGCCTTCCACGCGCACTACGGCGTCAACGCCCAACGCTTTTGACGCATCAGAAACTTTCTTCTCTAGTTTTTTAGCCAAAGTTTCAATTTCTGCGCGTTTTTTCTTGTCTGGTGTAACACGTTCCAGAACAGTTGCGCAGACATCTGTTATCTTTCTCTGCATAAATAATGCCCTTTCTCTATTTTTGTGGACAAACCTCTTTAAGCGTTGAGTAAATTGGTCCTTTCGGTGTCAAATCGCTTCTCTTAAGCCTTAAACATTCAGCCCGCACAATTCCAAACTCGTAATTAACAGTTTCATTGAGGAGTTTGGCGAGTTCAGCCTTGTTTCTTCCAGACTTCACACGGGCAATCGTGAGGTGAGGATTGAAGCCTTTAGGGTCTGGCGCGAATCCTAAACTGCGTAAACGAGGTTCTAACTGGTTGAAAATGCTTCCCAACTGGTCAGCGCCTTCGGTTATTCCAGCCCACAAAACCCGCGGATAACGCACGTTTGGAAAGGCGCCGGCTCCACAAATTTTAACGTCGAAAGGAATGAATTGAACCTTTTTCATTTCTTCAAAAATCTTGTCCACCATGGGCAGGGTTATGTTTCCGAGAAATCGAACGGTGATGTGAATGTTTCTAGGTTCAACAAGTTTTAAGTCTGCTCCAGTCTTTGTCAAGAGTGCTTGAACGTCCGTGATTTTCTTAAGAACTAATTCGCTGTCCATGTCAAAAGCTATAAAACTTCTTATGGTCTCAGACATCATGTATTCCTTCGCTTATTCTTCATTATCTTTCTCATAAATGCTTTTAATGTAAAAGTCTATCTGTTACTGACCAAGTCTATCGAGAGGGAAATCAAGGTGACTAGCGATAAGCTTGTTGTTGGTTTGGCTGGTATGCCTGGGGCTGGAAAATCCATAGTGGTTTCTGCTGTCAAAGAGGGCGGTTATGGCGTCGTTGTGATGGGCGATGTAGTGCGGGAGGAAACAGCAAGTAGAGGGTTGGAGCTGAACCCGCAAAACATCGGCAAAATAATGCTTGAATTGCGAGAGAAAGAGGGAAAAAGTGTCATAGCAAAAAGGTGCATTCCAAAAATAGAGAGAATACCAGAAAACAAAATCCTCGTGGATGGCATACGTAGCTTAACGGAAGTTGAAGAATTCAAGAGGCATTTTCAAAAATTCACACTCATAGCCGTATACTCATCGCCAGAAACAAGATTCAAAAGGCTTTATCATAGACAAAGAAGCGATGACCCAGCCAGCTGGGAAATCTTCCATGAAAGGGACATGCGAGAGCTAAGCGTTGGATTAGGCGAAGCTATAGCGATGGCTGAACACTTAATAGTAAACGAAGAAAAATATGAGGTTGCAAAGCGAAAAGCCAAGGAAGTTCTAAGGAAAGTTGAACAAAAATGGACGAAATAAAGGTTTATGTGGAAGCTGAAATCAACCCAACAGAAAGCGAAGAAAAAGTAAAACATGCCATCGAAAACATCTTCGGCAACATTCAAACCAAGGTTCAACCTATTTATAAGGGGGCTATAATAACCGCAGAAGCAACAGAGCGAGAAGCTCTCACTAAACTTTATAATTTACTCCGTAGAGAACGCATCCGCGACGCCGCAAGAGCAGTGTTGTTCGAAGGGCTAAGCGGAAAAACCATAAGCTTTTGCTTAAACAAGCAAGTCGCATTTGCAGGACATGTGTCTTTTTCTAGAGAAGTGGCAGAGTCGCCTTTAGGACCAATAAAAGTCAAAATAGAATGCGAAAACCCAAGAGAACTCATCGATTGGTTAGCTCCGAAAACTGCATGACTGGTGCACAATTTTGTCTACAAAAGCTACAATAACAGAAACTGGCGCTGTGCTTTTAGGAAAAAACGTTGCATGCGACGCCTTTGACAAAACAAGACCGTTAAGAGTTGTCACCCACGCCCACGCTGACCACATGACCGGCTTGAAGCAAAGTCTCCGAACATGCGAAAAGGTACTAATGACAAAAGCAACAAAAGACTTAATCGACGTAATGATGGGACCACTCTTCTTAATGAGCGGCAATGTAGAAACACACGACTACGGCAAAACCTTCCAATACGGAGATGAATACATAACGTTTTATGGCGCAGACCACATTCTAGGCGCAGCCCAAGTACTCGTTGAGGACACGGAAGAAACAAAAATTGTTTTTACAGGCGATTTCAGAATCGACGGAACTCCAATCTTAGATGCAGATGTCCTCGTCATGGAAGCCACATATGGAGGTCCAGCATGTAAGCGTTCCTTCGCTGGAGACGTTAAAAACTTGCTCATTTCCATAGTAGAGCATGGATTAAGACAAGGCACTGTTTACGTTTTCGGCTATCACGGGAAACTGCAAGAGGTCATGCAAATCTTGCATAAAGCTGGTGTTAACGCTTCATTTGTTGTGCCAGAAAAAGTTTTCCATATTTCCAAAGTTTGCGAGCGGCATGGTATGCGTCTGGGGCGTTTAGTGCTCCCCGAGGAAAGAGAAGCCAAAGAGATGCTGGAGAAAAATGCGCCTTGCATAGCCTTCTACCACATGGGTTCCAGAAGCAAAGTGGGTCAAGGCGGTTTTCGGGTTTACGTTAGTGGGTGGGAGTTCAATTCTGCGCTTCGCGAAATTAATGATAAGGAGTATGTTGTAGCCTTAAGTGACCATTCAGATTTTGATGGATTAATGGAGTATGTTAGACGTTCCAAACCCAAACTTGTAATCACAGATAACTTTCGCGTGGGACATGCTAGAACTCTCTCGAGAGAAATCCAAAAACGCTTCGGAATTTCTGCCGTAGCTCTTCCAAAAGAGTGAATCTAAAGCATAGTTTCGTATTAGTTGCATTATCGTGTGTGTATTGTGTATTACTACACAATATTTATCTTCTATTCTACAGTATTTTACTGTAGAATTCGGATTTGGATTCCGAATTCATATGACTTAAATAAAAAGAAACCAGACTTTCGGGTGCGGTACCGAAATTGCCTTCCCCACTACAACCAGAGTTCTTCGCACTGCTGGGCATAGACCTTTTCTTAGCCGTAAGCTTGCTGACATGCCTACTGGACCGACATTTTCCATGGCATCTACCATATCTTTATCAAGTTGCAGCCTTGGCTGGGTTTGGACAGCTAATCGTAAGCAGAGAATTCATGCTATCCTTCGGCGAGTACATGCGATTCTGGTACAGTCTCCTATACCTAGTCGTTGCATTAGCAAATATTATCGCAGTCAACGTTTACCTCGGCGTAGTAAAGAAACTCATGAACTACGCGAAGGTCTTTGTATTTACAGTCACTGCTCCTGCTTTGTTCGTAACCGGCTTTTTCGTAGCCACCTACTCCAATATTGCGGTTCATCCACTTGTCATGTTCCCATACATGTCTTGGGAATCCACCTTCATAGCAATCGTTGCCTTCGACACCCTAGTTGTGGGGTTAGGCGCATACATATTCTTCAAGCCAAAATGGTGGTACATAGCCCTAGGTGCAGGCACAGCGATAACCGGCGCAAGCGTATACGCATCCATAAGACCTTCATGGGGAGAGGCAGCCTTCGTAACTTCAGCCGTAGCTCTTGCAATAGCCTGCATCCTAGTCTTAGGCGTAAGCGTCTACGTCCTCGCAAGAATATGGATAGACACCTTAAAGGAAAGAAAGAGAAGGAAGGAGGTGAAACAATAAAATGAAAATAAACTACAAGAAAAGCCTAAAATTCGTCATATTGCTGATATCAACATTACTCATAGGAACTGTCAGCGCTGCAATCTATTACTCATTGAGTATTTCAGGCACTTTGACAACTGCAGTAACTGTGTGCTTTGACCATGGAGCCGATTGGCCATCTGGCTCAGTCATGGGAACAGGTAACACATCAGTTACCTTGTCTCTTAAAGCCTATCCTAATACCACTTTGACTTACGAAAAAGCAGTGAACGTGAGCAACACTCAATCTGGAACGCCGTCAGTGAAGTTGCGCCATATATCAATAACGAATGGCACCGTTGATGTGGCAAATTTCACTTTCCTTAACATTGTCTTACTCGATGACACAGGCGTACAGAAGGGCTATCTCAACTATACAGTCTCCGGAAATTACTTCATATTAAGTGAAAGCACCACTTATGAGCCGATGGGTGCCAACGATGAATGGACTATTCGAATCGAAACAAAAGCCGTGGCTGATGCAACAGCAGGCATCACTGCGACCTTGAACATAGCTGTCGATGTACAAGAGTAGCATCATTTTCCCCCTTTTTATCATGCATCCATTATTTGGGTTGAAAAATGTACAGACTTGCTAGCTCTAAGAGAATTGAACAATTCATTTACCTAGTTTTGACTCTATCTATCTTACTAGGAACACAGCATATCGCTTCCGGCAGCACATTTTTCTACATGACAATGCAAACATCAACGCTTATTGACACCCCTTCATTGATTCTTCAAAACATCACTAACTCCTTCATTTATATGAATAATACGAGCGCCAAAGTCACAGTATCCAATGGCACGAACAATTTGAATGTTTTGCAAATACTCAATCAAACAAATGATAATAATTGGCAACTACAATTAATCAAGTATAATGATACGGATATAGCTCGATTAACTAACTGTACCATTTGGTTCTATAATGGAACTATAGCTAGTGTACAAATTGAAATCATTAATGGTGGTTATAACCTGGCAAGTGGAAACTTGTACGATTTTACAATCAACACCAACATAACTATAACCGCTTCAGCAAATGCTAGTGGTATATCCCTTATTCACACCTATCTGAAAATCCTTAAACCCAATACATCAACTTATTCTCTTTACATAATTACATTTGAAATCACAGACTGATGAAAACACAGATTCCAGAAGCATTTATTATGTTGTATTTCGTGATAGTAGAAATCTGTGGTGAATAACTCATGAGTACGCCATCCTTGATTTCGGGTTTCTATAAGCTCAGTCCAAAGGAGCGTTTGGAGTTTATTAGAGAGTTTGCTGGTTTATCTGACGAAGAAGTGTCTTTGTTGCAGAATACTGGTTCTTTGCCTTTGGATTTGGCTGACCGCATGATAGAAAACGTTGTTGGCGCCATTCCAATACCTTTAGGCATAGGCGTAAACTTTCTCATAAACAAGCGCGACTATATGATTCCCATGGCAATTGAAGAACCTTCTGTTGTTGCTGCTGCCAGTTATGCGGCAAAAATGGCGCGTGACGGTGGAGGATTCCACACAAGCAGCACACCACCAATAATGATTGGACAAATCCAAGCAGTGGGCATAAAAGACCCATACGCGGCTAAAATGCGAGTTTTACAAGCAAAAGAAGAAATAATAAAGAAGGCGAACGACCAAGACCCAGTGCTCGTTTCCGTCGGAGGCGGCGCAAAAGACCTAGAAGCAAAAGTAATCTACACAACACAAGGACCAATGCTTATCACAGAATTGCATGTTGACTGCCGCGACGCCATGGGCGCAAATGCCGTTAACACCATGGCTGAAGCTGTTGCGCCAATAATAGAACGCATAACAGGCGGACGAGTTTACCTGCGAATAATTTCCAATTTAGCAGTTAAACGTTTGGCAAGAGCATCGTGTGTAGTGCCTAAAGATTCTGTTGGCGGAGAAGAAGTCGTAGACGGCATAGTAAACGCCTCCGCTTTTGCAGCAGCAGACCCATACCGAGCCGCAACACACAACAAAGGCATAATGAACGGCATAACAGCCGTCATAATCGCAACATGCAACGACCACCGAGCCATCGAAGCCGGAGCCCACGCCTACGCAGCCAAAAACGGACACTACACGACGCTTTCAACGTGGGAGAAAAACGAAAACGGCGACTTGATAGGCTCAATTGAACTGCCAATGGCTGTAGGCTTAATAGGCGGAGCAGTGCGAACCCATCCAATCGCGAAAATAGCCATAAAAATCTTAGGCGTAAAAACGGCAAACGAGTTCGCCGAAGTCCTAGCGGCTGTTGGTTTGGCACAAAATCTCGGCGCGTTGCGTGCATTAGCACATGAGGGCATACAACGTGGTCACATGTCACTTCACGCGAGAAACATAGCAGTCGCAGCTGGCGCAACAGGCGAGTTAATCGATTTGGTGGCTGAAAAGATGGTTGGAGAGCACAAAATCCGCATGGACAGAGCAAAAGAACTAATCGAACAGTACAAGACGGCTGGAAAAGCCTAAAAACAACGCAATTGCACTCTAAAACGGCGAGAAAAGTGAAGATAATACTGGGTCCAGCGTCAAGAGAACTAGGCAAAAAAATAGCTGAACTCTTAGGCGCAGAAACAATTCCACTGGTTTTTAAAACCTATCCAGATGGAGAATCTTACGTGAGATTAGAGGACAGTGTAAAGAACGAAGAAGTAGCCATAGTACAAACCACAAGTCCTCCTCAAGACACCCGCCTCATACAGTTAGCATTTATTGCCGACGCAGCCAAACGCCATGGCGCAAAAAAAGTAACAGCCGTCGTGCCCTATCTTGCTTACGCCCGCCAAGACAAGATATTTCTTCAAGGCGAAGCAGTAAGCATAGAAGCTATCGCGCGGATGCTTAAGGCAGTGGGAATTGACAGTTTAATAACAGTGAACGTACATCAAGAGAAAGTGCTGGATAAATTTCCTTTTCCAGCGAAAAACGTTTCAGCCATCCCGCTACTGGCCGAATATTTTAAGCAGAGAGGTTTTAAAAAGGCTTTTGCGTTGGCTCCTGACATAGGTGCAATATACATTGCTGAAGAAGCGAAAAAGATTCTCGGCGGAGAATGCGGTTACTTAGAGAAGCATAGAGACCACTACACTGGGCAGATTAGCGTAGAAAAGAAAACATTCAACGTTAAAGGAAAAACCGTGATAATCTTTGATGACATAATCAGCACGGGCGGCACAATAGTTGCAGCTGCAAAGATTCTGGAAGAGCTTGGAGCCGGAAAAGTGTTTGCTGCGTGTGCTCATCCACTTTTGATAGGCGATGCAGAAAAGCGAATTCTTGATGCTGGAGTTGAAGAGATAGTAGGCACAGACAGCGTTCCAAGTCAAGTTAGCAAGGTTTCTCTTGCGCCCTTAATAGCCAAGCAATTGAAGGAACGCCAAAGTGGCTAAACTTTTCTTTTTGCTCTCCGGTGAACATGAAACTCTGCCAGTTTCTGAGTTAAAGGCTATACTTGAAACGGAAGGTTACGTTTTCAAAACTTTGGAGAAACTCGACCAAATTCTAAGGCTTGACGTAGATTTGAAATGCGCTGAAGCCGTAAAGCGTAGAGCAGCTTTCACGAGACTTTGCGGACTGGAACTATTCACTTGCAAAGCCGAAACAAATGAGATACTGAAGAATATGCGCGCCGTAAATCTGAAAGATGTTCTGGCGAATGAAGAAACTTTCGTTGTTCGCGTGCATCATGTAAAAGACTATGCTCCGAACATTGATAGTCTGTTTCTTGAAAGGAAACTCGGCGAGTTCATACTTAACAAAAAAGAAAGGACAAAAGTGAACCTTAAAAATCCAAATAAAACCTTTACGGGATTCTTAACCGAAGAAAAGTTCATTTTCGGCATGCTACTTGCTGAGATTCCGCCAAAACCATTCGTGGAAAGACGCCCAAAGAAAAAACCATTCTTCCACCCCTCAGCCATGTTGGCAAAACTCGCTAGATGTATGGTAAATTTGGCCAGACCAAAGGATGGAGAGCTCGTTTTTGACCCTTTTTGCGGAACAGGGAGCACGCTAATCGAAGCCGCGTTCATCGGATGTCGCGTTTTGGGTTTGGATATTCAAAGGCGTATGGTGAGAGGAACACTCAAAAACTTGAACTATTTTAATATAAACCCTGAAGGAGTCATCGTTGCAGATGCACGCAATCCACCCATAACGAAAGTTGACTACGTCGTAACAGATCCACCTTACGGAAGATCTTCAACTACTCTTAGGCGATCCACGGGACAAATAGTGGAGGAAGTGTTGGCGGCTGCTAAAGATATGCTTGGCAAGGGACAGCGAGTTTGCATGGCTGCACCAAAAACATTAAACATCAAGAAAACTGGTGAGACTTTAGGCTATAAACATTTAGAATCCCACTTCGTTTATGTTCACAGAAGCCTAACAAGAGAAATAGCAGTATTCGAAAAGGTGTAGACGCATGAGTTTGTATGTTGTTTTCCTAGGTACAGCTGGAAGTGTTCCAACACCCAAAAGAAGCTTACCAGCTGTGCTTATCCAACGTAAAGGCGAACAAATAATGTTCGACTGCGGCGAAGGCGTGCAAAGGCAAATGGTAAAGGCTAAAGTGGGCTTCCATAAAAAAATGAAAATTTTCGTAACGCACATGCACGGCGACCATGTTCTCGGCTTGCCGGGGCTTCTACAAACTATGGCATTGCTTGACAGAGAAAAGAAACTTGACATTTACGGACCACCAGGAATCAAGCGTTTTTTAGAGAACATTAGGGAAACAGTTCAGTTTGTTTTGACGTTTCCAGTTGAAGTTCACGAAATATACGAGGCAGATGTTGTATGCGAAGAGAACGAATATGTCGTTCAGACAGAATGGGCAAATCATGTAATCCCAACTTTAGCCTATGCTTTCGCGGAAAAGCCTCGTCCTGGAAAATTTTTTCCAGAAAAAGCCAAGGCGTTAGGTGTTTCAGAAGGACCACTGTGGTCTAAACTGCAACATGGACACAAAGTCAGATTGCCAAACGGAAAGGCAGTAAAGCCAGAAGAAGTTACTGGAATGCCTAGACCTGGAAGAAAAATTGTTTACACAGGCGACACTAGACCGTTTAAGGGCTTTGTGAAGTTTGCGGCTGGTGCAGACCTACTTATTCACGATGCTACTTTGGATGATGATTTGGCTGAGAGAGCAGAAGAGGATGGGCATTCAACGCCGAGTCAAGCTGCTAAAAACGCTAGGAAAGCGAAAGCAAAACAGCTGATTCTCACGCATATCAGCGCAAGGTATGAAGACACAAGCAAACTTCTTGAAGAAGCACGGAAATTTTTCAAGAACACGCAGGTGGCAGAAGATTTCATGAAGATAGAGATTCCGTTGAAGGAAACAAGTTGAAATTACGCAAGTAACTGTTTTAATTTTTGCACGCTTTCATTAACGTGAATAATAGATTCGGTTACGATAACTTTGTCATAAGATATTCTTCTTAATGTTTTTGCAAAGTTTTCCCAGTTGACAGTTCCGTAACCTATGCCTAAATGTTGGTCGTTTTTTCCATCATTATCATGCGCGTGAACATGTACAATTTTGCTTGCAAAGGTTTCCATGAAACTTTCTATCTGACCATTAATGTTAGCGTGTCCAACATCTAAGGCTAAGCCTATATCTTCGTTGATTTCTTCATAAAACTTGACGAAGTGCTCCACACTTTTCATTAGGAATGGATAAGGTTCTGGCACGTTTTCTATGGCTATTCTTACGCCATAATCGTTTGCAACTTTAAAAAGTAAACGTGCAGTTTCAACATTCTGACGCCAGTCCATGTTCGGATAAAACATGCTAATACCCGTTTTTAGTCCGGGATGAAAAATCCACACGTAAGCGTTCAAATAATGTGCGTAGGCAATCGAGTCTTCCAGTCTTCTGCACATAGCTTTCAGTATTGGTTTTGATGGTGAAGCAATGTTTATGTCTGCGAAGGGTGCATGCACAGAATATTGTAAGTTGTAGGATGCTGCAATGTTTTTCAGCGTTGAAATTCGTTGTTTGTTCAGCGTATGAAATCCGTCGTCAACAATTTCTACGTAGGCTGTTTCTAAACTTGTAAGATGTTCAGCCATCTTTTTGAAAGATTCACCTAACCAGCAAAGCACAGACAGCCCGATTTTAGGTTTTGCCATAGACTAATCCCAATTGTATCTGCTAGAAATTTAGACTTCTAACTTCTGGTTTATAACTTAACTTGTTTTAATGAAGTTTTTTCTTAAAAGAAACATGTGAAGTCCGACTCGGATTCCAGTTATACATTATTACTAATAATTCAGACTTCACTTTCATACAAGTTAAATGTAACCGCCAAAGAAACCTAATTAATAGAATAGCGTTTACCATGGAAGCTAACCTAATGACTGCACGATACAATAGTGCAAAAGATGAAGATTCGGACAAAATTCTCTTCGAATCTGAACATGTATTTCGCAGCTTGGTCGAAAATGCATTCGTAGGCATCGCTATTTCCGATTTAAGGGGAAGGCTGAAATATGTAAATAAAGCGTTGGCTGAGTTGTTAGGCTATTTCGTTCCCGAATTGCTAAATCAACAATTCAAGAATTTTATACACCCTGCTGACCGAGGAAAAGTAATGCGCCTATTTTTGCGCATTATCATGCTGCGAAGGGAGCCTAGACAGTTAGAGTTTCGTTCTGTTAGAAGAGATGGCAGCGTTCTTAATCTTTGGAGTAAGCCTTCAAGGTTCATAGTTAATGGAAGAACAGTGGGTTTTCACGCGATTATTGTGGACATCACTGAACTTAAGATGATGGAGAAAAAGCTAAAGGAAACTAACAGAAAACTGGAAATGCTTTTAGAAACGGCGATGGAAGGAATAACCATTGTTGATTCAAATGATAACCTATCTTTTTTGAACAAAGCTTTTGCTGGCATGCTAGGTTATGAGAAAGAAGAGCTTCTCGGCGTAAATCTACGTAAACTCGTCGACAAGGAAGGTTTTGAAAAAATTAGGAAAGAAACAGAGGCTAGAAAGAAGGGAGTTACAAGCCGATACGAAATTAAATTGTACTGTAAGAATGGTGACCCGCGCATTGTTCAAGTGTCTGCGTCACCATTCTGGGATGGGGATGGAAACTTTGCAGGGACTCTTGCAATTATTATGGATGTGACAGAGCGCAAGAAGATGGAGGAAAAATTGCGGGAATCTGAGGAAAAATTCAGAGGAATGGCAGAAAGAAGCTTTGACGCAATAGCTATTGTTAATCTTGAAGGAAACATTACGTATGCTTCTCCTTCGGTAGGAAAGGTTCTGGGTTATCCCCAAAACGAAGTCGTTGGAAAGTCCTTCCTAGAATATTTCTCTCCAGACACACTTTCCAATGCATCACAGTTGTTCGCAGATTTGATGCAAGGCAAAAGCCTTGAGGGGCTGCAGCTGGGACTCCCTAGAAAAGATGGAACAATAGCTACTGTGGAAATTAACGCCGCTCCCATAATCATGAACGGTAAGGTAACCGGCATTCAAGCAGTCTTCAGGGACATCACAGAACGCAAGAAAATAGAGGAGAGACTGCGAGAATCTGAAGAAAGGCTAAGGTCATTAATAGAATATGCCCCAGATGCAATTTACATTAACGACCTTAATGGAAAAATTCTGGAGGGAAACAAACAAGCAGAAATTTTGACGGGTTACAAGAAAGAAGAACTAATTGGAGAGAGTATACTGGAAGCTGGGCTTCTTCCAGAAAAATACATACCAAAGGCTATTGAAGCTATTCAAAAGAACCTAAGCGGACAAAGAACTGGACCAGACGAGTTTGAACTCGTAAGAAAAGATGGAAGTAGAGTTTCTGTTGAAATTTCAACCCTTCCAATAAAAATTGGACAAAGAATCGAAATTTTGGGCATAGCTAGAGATATTACAGAACGAAAGCAGATGCAGAAGAAGCTGGAAGAGTATTCTCAGCATCTTGAGGCGCTTGTTGAACAAAGAACGAAACAGTTGAAAGAAGCGCAAGAGAAACTAATAAAGTCTGAAAGACTTGCAGCCATCGGAGAAGTAGCAGCCATGGTTGGTCATGACCTGCGCAATCCATTAACAGGCATAAAAGGCGCTACATATTACTTGAAGACTAAACTAGGCCCAAAAACGGACGGAAAAACAAGAGAAATGCTTGAATTAATCGAAGTCGACGTACAATATGCAAATAAAATCATAACAGACCTATTGGAATACTCAAAAAAAGTGCACTTGGAGTTAACTGAAGCAAACCCAAAAACCATCATAACAGAAACTCTTCATCTAATTAAAGCCCCAGAAAACATCCAAATAATAGACCAAACGCAACCAGAGCCCAAAATAAAAATTGACGTAGAAAAAATGGCCAGAATCTTCAACAACTTGATCACAAACGCAATCGACGCCATGCCTAGCGGCGGCAAACTCACAATAACATCCCGAAAATCAAATGACAATGTAGAATTCATTTTCGCAGACACAGGAATAGGAATGACAAAGGAAACTATGGAGAAAATCTTCACGCCGTTTTTCACGACAAAAGCCAAGGGGATGGGGTTGGGCTTACCCATATGTAAACGAATTGTTGAAGCTCACAGCGGAAAAATTTCAGTCGAAAGTGTAGTAGGCGAGGGCACGACTTTCACTCTAACGCTCCCTATAGAACCTAAAACAAGAGAAGAAGGAGGTGAAAAAACGTGGATAACTGTGCCAGAATCCTTGTCATTGACGACGACGAAAGCATCAGAAAAGTTTTAGCGGTAATTCTGGAAGACGAAGGTTTTGCTGTAGACACGGCGGAAAACGGAAAGGCTGCAATCAAGAAATCGAACGAAAAATTCTACAATTTGGCTCTCATCGACATAAGACTCCCAGACATGGAAGGAACGGAACTTCTAACAAAGCTGAAAGATACAACACCAAAGATACGAAAGATAATGGTTACAGGTTACCCATCCTTGCAAAACGCTGTCGAAGCCCTCAACAAAGGCGCACATGCTTATATAATGAAACCTTTTGACTTAAAAAAGGTTTTAGCGGTAATTAAGGAACAGTTGCAGAAGCAGCAAGAAGAAAAAGACTACAGCCAAGAAAAAGTCAAAGAATTTATTGAAACCCGCGTCAAAGAACTAGAAGAAGAGAAGACAGTAGCTCATAAAAGGCACCAGTAAAATCTAATCATTCATTGTAATACCCACTTAAGAAAAGTGAAAAGTTGCGATTACATAAGTTAAACTAAAATTGTAAATAGTTTCTTGTTTTCATACCTAAGTTTGAAGCTGTTTTGTATTGCTCTATGCGGAGTCTGCCATGGAACGAACAACAATTTTCCTTCGCCGTAAAAATTCTTAGAAGCTTCTTCTTAAAAATTCACTTGCAGAAAGGTTTCAGTTTTTCCACAATTTCTTTTGGTATTTGCGCGGCTTTTTCTATTTGTCTATCTGCGGCTACAATCACCATGTAACCGGTAGCCAACAAAACTGCTGATTCTTTGTTGAAGATTTTGAAGCCGTATTTTATGGATTTTTCCTTCAGCTCTTCTATGGTCAATGCCACTTCTATTAAGTCGTCGAATCTGGATGGTTTTTTAAACTGACAGAAAGCTTCAACTCTCGGAAGCCAAATCCCCATTTTGTTGATGTCTGTAAAGCTGAAGCCTAAATGTCTGTAAAATTCTTCTTCAGCTCTCTCGAAAAATCTGAAATAGTTTGAAAAGTGCACGACTTGGGCGGCGTCGGTGTCTGCCCATGTGACTCTGAAAGAAGTCCTAAAAACGGCAGGCGGCATGTTTATCCCTGAAGAATGTGAGACTAAATTTTCTTATACAGATAAATAGTGTGCGAGGGATACCCTAATGTTTGGTTTTCGCAGAAATTCAAAACTTTAATGGGTTTCCACCCGACAATTTCGTAATCATGAGAAACCACGCGAACTCCTCCTTTGAGTTCAGCTTCGAGTTTCGGCTTAACTTTCTCATTGGCACTCGTCGTCAAATATAGGAAAATGACGTCTGCCGAAGCTAAGTCTACGTTAAACATGTCACCATTCACAATTGTCACCCTATCTTGCAATCCCTCCTCGTAAACGGAGCCAAGTGCCTTTTTCACAAGGTCTTCTCGCAACTCGACACCAACAGCTCTTGCGCCAAAATCTTTCGCAGCCATAATGACAGTTCTGCCGTCTCCAGCGCCTAAATCGAAGAATACTTCTCCGGGTTTCAATTCAGCTAAGACAAGCATTTGACGTATTACTTGTGGTGGACTAGGAACGTAGGGCGCTATGAACAGTTCATGAGCCTCCGTTTCAATTTTATGTAACTTATGATGTTACTCTTTTAAAGTCTTTTACGCTGTTTAGGCGACATATGTGGTTTTTGGTTGGGGTCTTCTGGCTTCTCCGCATTTCATGCAGCTTTGTGCACATAGTTCAAGGTATTTTGCTTCGTCTTTGGAGTTGATTGCCTCAGAGGCTTTGTGGCACAATGCGCTTTGTTCTTCGCATCCTTCTTCCTTACATAAGGTTGATATGTAAAGGCATATGTCACGCACATCTTTGGGTTCCAGTGCGGCTCTGTTTGTGCGGACTAGAAGGCATAATTCTCTGGCTAGAACGCATGTTTTGACATATCTGACTCTTTCAAGAACTTCTTCGCGAAGTTTTTTTCGGCTTATTTCCAAATTTATAATCTCCTAATTAGCAAACTGATGGTGCTTAGGCACATTAAGAGAAGCCTTCCTTTAAAAGTTGTTGTATGTCTTTAATTGTTACCAGAATCTTTTGCTTAAGGCTTTGCGTTCTGCTTCCAGGACAAGTTCGTAGAATTTATCGTTGAGTTTTGGTTCTTCTTCTAGAACTTCTTTAACATCAGAGGGCTGAACCTTACGGGCACACAAGGCTACAGCTGAAGCTTTCCCATATTTAGTTATTAACTGTGCTGTTTGCACCGCTTGTTTGCGTAGTTTTTCCTCGCTTTTTGTTAGTTTTTCGCCTTTCTTTTCGGTGAGCGGCATTGCCTTTTCTTCTTCGACTTTTAGGAGCCCTATAGCTGTAGAGCCGCATCTTGGGCATTTTGGCTTGTCCGGCAAGTCTTTAGCTCGTATCATCTCCATGTAGTTCCAGCAGCTTGTGCACACAAAATTGCAAGTTTCATTTAGCAGCCGCGCTTTTGTTGATTCTATGAGGACGGCTCGCATTCTTTCGGGCGGAATCAAATCGGTTTTCATGCTGACGCGTTCAATACCAACGCGTGCTACAGGTGTTGCGGTTCCGCCGGTTTCGACTTTCCGCAGTTTGATTTCGCCTACGCGGGTTTTCTCTAAAACATAAATTAGTTTTTCGAGGTCCAGGTCTTTTGTGAATACTTCTTTTAGGGCTTCTTCGTATATGGGTGTGTCTTCGAAGCTTTTTACTAGTCTTTGGAGGCTTACACTGCTGAAGTCCGCCCATTTCTTTAGGGCTCCGAAGCGTCTTGCAACGTGAATCATTCTACGCTTGAAGAGCCCAGTTTTAACGGTTGCTTGTGTTAGAGTGTCTCGTATTGTTTGATCTGGCATGGCGAGTATTTCGTTGAGTAGTTCGATTATTTGGTTTGCGTTTGCAGCGCCCATGGTTTGGATGAATATGCGGTAGGGGTCGTGTTGGACTACCATGCCATAGCCGATTTTTTCGGAGAGCAATTGTCCAAGCAACTGTGCTAGGGCTCTGTTCGTAAGTGAGCCGAAGTTGGCGTGTATTATGACGAATTCTTCCCAGTCTTCGATTGTCATTCGATTGTCGGTTGGGACGGGGAATCTTGCGGAAACCTGTTCTATTGTTTCGGTTATTGCGCGTAGTATGGTGTCCTTATCGGCGGGGTATTGCTCGCTTAGTTTGGCGGCTATCTCGTCTGAGGATGCGCCCTTCTGCAATTGTTCTTCAACAAAACCGCGAATCTTGCCTACTTCTTGCGATACTTCGAATGGGACGGGGATTTCTTCTCCTATCCAGCTTGGAATTGCGCCTGTCGGGTCGTCGACTGGTTGTACGTGAACCTTTTCTTCGGAAACATGTTGGATTCGCCATGGTGTCCCTCGGATTATGAATTTTGTTCCGGGTTTGCCGTATTCCGCCATGAAGGCCTCGTCTAAGACACCTATCGCTGCGTCACTTGATTCGTCTACTACGAGGAACTGTTTTTCTTCTGGTATCATGGACAAGTTTTCAAAGTAATATTCGAAAAGTGCCTTTGTTCTGCGTGGTCTTAAGACTACTTTGTCTTCGAAGGATACCCATGCCAAACGTGGAAAACGCTGGTGCATGTAGCGTAGAATTTTTTCGACATCTTCTATTGTTAGGTTTTCGTATGGATAGGCGTTTTTGAACATTTCTTGGATTTCGTTGAATTCGAGTCTTCTGTTTTTGAGCAGCAAGCCCGCAATTTGGTGTGCTAGGACATCGTAGGGTTTAGGTGGAATTTCAACGGGTTCTAAGTCTTCTTTTAGGGCTTTTTTGGCGATGGCTAATGCTTCAAGTGTGTCGTCGGAGTCCATCGCGACGATTATTCCTTGGGCTATTTTGCCTATTCTGTGTCCGCTTCTGCCGACGCGCTGGATTAGGCGAGTGACTTGTCTTGGGCTCATGTATTGGATGACGAGGTCTATGCGTCCTACGTCTATGCCTAGTTCTAGGCTACTTGTACATACTAAGCCTTTTAATTCGCCGTTTTTTAGCCCTCTTTCCGCGGCTATGCGTGATGGTTTTGCTAGAGAGCCGTGGTGTATGGAGACTGGGTAGTCGATGTCCCAGACTTTGAATCTGCTTGCGAGGACTTCGGATATGGCGCGTGTGTTTGTGAATAAGAGTACGGACTTATGCTTACCTATGTAATCGCGGATTATGCGCAAGCGGGATGCGACTTCTGGATGCGTGTAGAGTTGCTCGGCGAGTTTGGCGTCATCTTCGTCTGGTTTTGGATAAACGATTTTTAGGTGCATCATTCTGGCGACTGGCACATGGACGATTTCGACGGGTCTGCCATTTCCTACGAGGAATTTTGCTACTTTTTCTGGAGTGCCGATTGTTGCTGATAAGCCGATTGTTTGGAAGTTTCTACCCATCAAGACTCTGAGGCGTTCTAATGCTAGGGAGAGTTGGCTTCCGCGTTTGCTGTCTGCCATCTCGTGGATTTCGTCGATTATTACCCATCGTAGGCTCTGGAGATGTTGTCGCATTATCCAGCCTGACAGAATTGCTTGTAGTGTTTCTGGCGTGGTTATGAGTATGTCTGGGGGGCTCATGCGTTGGCGAGTGCGTTCTTTGGTTTCTGTGTCGCCATGTCTGACGGCGAGTTTTATGTCGAGATTATTGCACCACCACTCAAGCCTTTCGAGCATGTCACGGTTCAAGGCGCGTAAAGGCGTTATATACAACACTTTGATGCCGGGAGTGCCCTGCTGTCCTTGAAGAAGCATACTTAAAACCGGCAGGAATGCGGCTTCGGTTTTGCCTGTGGCTGTAGGCGAAATGAGCAGGACATTTTTGCCTTCGAGGATTTTTGGAATTGTCTTTTCTTGGGGTTCGGTTGGTTTAGAGAATCCTCTCTGCTCAACGAGCCTTCGAACGGGCTTGACAAGTAGGTCAAAAGCGTTTTTGGGATGTTCTTTCAATGGAGATTGTGCCTCGGTGCTGATAGAGAATAGCATAAAGTGATAGGTAAAAGTGTTTTGCAGCGGTTAATTGACGGTATTGTATTGTCTGGGTGGGCGTTGATGAACTCTTTTAGGCTTGCGCAAATTATAGCCCCCCTTATAAATAGGTTCAACCAAGAATACTCGCTATTATAGAATAGCTACTAAGGGTTAAAAATTGAAAGATATGGTGGTTAGAAAAATTGACGTTTTTTGGATTTTGATGTTACGGTCTATTGTGAATATTTTTTCTATTATCCTTAGTAATCGTTGCACAGAGTCTTTTCATTCGTGGGTGTAAGGTGTACTCTCCCGCATTTGTGACATATTTTTGAGTCCAAGCCTAGTTTAGTTAGTTTCATGACGACAGCGATGCCTGCGACTAAGAGATTTCTCTTCCGCAATATGTTCCTCCCCTTTTCAAACGAGTTTTCTTATAGAATATTCTTCTATAATATTCTTGTAGAAACTTTGTTTCATAAGACTCTGTCAAGAATTTGAAATTAAAAGAAAAAGTTAGAATAGACGAAGATGAAATATCCGCCTTGGTTGGCGTTGATAGATTAGGTTTCAATTAGGTATAATCATCTACTTTGTGAATTGTTTATGTGTCCAAATGGTTTATATTATCTTATTTTTAGGTAAAAATGAGAGAGATGCTGTTGGCTAAAAGAGTGAACAGATGGACCAGACGCGTTAAGAAGAGAAAGGTTCAGGTTGAGATTCGCCAGATGACTCTTGAGGACCTTTCCAAGGTCTGGCATTTGGGCGAGAAAACTTTCACTCCGTCAAGCCTACAATATACTTACAGAACGTGGAACACTGACGAGTTGCTGTCACTTTTCAACGGCGACCCAGAACTCTGCCTAGTCGCCGAGCAAACAAAAACAAACAAAATAGTCGGCTTTGCCTTGGGAACAATTTTGAAACGTCCCTTCAGTCCTTGGACATATGGCTATTTTGTTTGGGCTGGCGTGCAAAAACGCTTCCAAAAGACCGGCGTAGGAAGAAGACTCTACAGAGAACTGGAAAAACGCTTTAAGGATAAAGGTGCACGCATCGTAATGGTTGACGTGGAAAGCAACAACCCAGCGGGAATGCGCTTTATCAAAAAACTCGGTTTCAAAGAAGCCCAAACTTACATCTGGTACAGCAAAAATCTTGAACAATAAAAAGAAAAATGGAAAGATTTAGTCGATTGGTGTAACGTGTGCTTTTGTGCGGATTACTGGCGTGTGAGTATAGTCTCCCCAGCTTCCCGCAACTATTAGCTTATCGGAAACTGCATCAACATTCACCAGCATATTCAACAAGTTATCCAAAAGCCTTGACTTAGCAACAGCGCCAACTATTTCGCCGTTCTTGACAGCGAACAAGCCCATTCGCAAGATGCTCGTGAAATCGCCGCGCGTCGGATTCGTCAATCGTGTGTAATGAAACCGTTGAACAAGCAAGCCGTTTTTTGTTTCTTCCAAGATTTCTTCCCGCTTCCATTTTCCAGCTTCCAAATACGCATTTCTAGGCACTGGAACATTTTCGCAATTGTAGTTTTTGCCGGGAAAACTGCTAACGCCAACAGCCAACGACGCCCTAACAGCACTTGCAGTTGTTCTCTTCTTCTCCATAGCTCCATAAAAGCTATCGTAAACAAAAGTTTTCAAAACACCCTTATCAATTATGGCGTTCTTTTTTGACGGCGTTCCTTCATCATCCACAGGCGCAGAGCCTACGCCGTTCGGCATCAAAGGGTCATCAACCAAAGACACTTGTGAACTTGCAACTTTCTTGCCTACCTTGCCCAGCAAAAGCGGAGAAAAAAGCTTCGCAAACAAAGGGCTGACCAGCATAGAAAGATAGCCAATTATTGCGTGTGTTGGCTCATAATCCAAAATCACCGTGTAAGTGTCCGCCTTCAACTTATGCATTTTCAATCCGGAAACAGCCATCTCCGCCGCTTTCTCACCGACGCTCTCCGGCTTAAGCTCTCTTAGGCTTCGTCCAGCAGTCGCATCAGAACCTTCAGAAACCTCCTTGCCACTTTTAGCCGTGGCGCTTAAGCTGGTTTCAAAGAATGTTCCACAGTTTTCCGTAGAAACACCATGCGTGTTCAAGATAAGCGTTTCATAATCCACAATGTTCAGCACGCCAGCATTGTCCACAACCTTCTTGTCATATCCAAGAGACGCTTCCACCATCTCATAAGCAACGTCAACAGCCTTCTCAGACGGAAGCTCAGCCACTCGTTTATCATAAACTCCGGAAACCTTCGGAGCTTTGTCCGGCTTCGGAAAAGAGTATTTGAACGGTATTTTTCTGGCTTTCGCAGTAGCCACAGCCGCGTCAACAAGTTTCTCCAGAGACCCTTTCGATAAGTCTGCTGTTGAACTGAACCCTAGCATGCTGCCTTTGAGAACGCGTAATCCAACACCAACGTCATGTACGCCCTTTGACTCAAAAACCGCGTTGTTCACAAGCCTAACCGTTAACACCTTGTTCGAAACAAGAAACGCCTCAGCTTCGCTTAATCCTCGTTTCTCAGCAATCCTCAAAACAGTTTCTCCAGCTTCCCTCAAATTTGCCAAAGCAGAAGCCATACTTATTGCACCCCCAAAACTGTAGCTACGCCACGAATGTATGGACCACCGTTTCCCACGTACAATAACTGCATAGGGTCGCCTTTACCGCATCCGGGCAACGGCACAAGTTCGATTTTCTCACTAACAGCGTTTATGCTTTTGAAGAATTTAGGCGCAGTAGAAGTTAAGGCTGCGTCCCGCAAATGCGTTGTTAACTCGCCGTTCTTTATTTCGTAAGCCTCTTGAGCGCTAATCGTCCAGTTATATCGCTTGTCATCTATCGACGGATGCCGCATGCACGATACTAAGTATCCATGTTTCGTTTCCTCAATTAATTCCTCTCTTTTCCAGTCGCCCTCACCCAAAAAAGTGTTCGACATACGAATCAACGGAATATACTCAAACGTTATCGCACGCATCCCAGCATTCGGCTCAACACCAAAAATGGTAGCAGTTTCGCGACTGTGCATGTGTCCTTTCAAAACGCCCTTTTCAATGAGCACTTTCCGTTTGGCTTTCACGCCTTCATCATCATACAAGAAATACCCCAAAGTGCCCGCAACTGTAGGGTCATCATACGCCATGAAATAGTCTGAGCCTATCTTCTCGCCAATCTTACCAGCCCACCACGTCGTCCCAGCCCAAGCAGCCTCGCGCCCAAGAACCCTGTCCGCCTCGCTTGGATGTCCAACAATTTCATGTGTAAGCAAAGCAACGTAATTGCTGTCGAGAACAACCACCGCGTCCTTCTCCGTCTTGACCGCTTCAGCTTCCAGCAGACTCTCCGCTTGTCGTCCAGTTTCTGCACTTATCTTCTCCATGTCATTCTTCTGAAATATCTCGTAGCCACCCGAACGCCCAACCATTTTCTCATAAAACTGCGTCACAACTCCTTTCTTAGCGTCAGCCTTCAACCCAGCCCACGTTACAGAGTTAGAAAAGCGAATATTCGCGCCTTCACTATTCGCAAAAACTTTGTCAATTTTTATTCCCGTGTAGTCAGCTGTTCCGCGAACAATCTTTTTAGAAGTGTGCAGCTTTTTCTCCCAAGCCATAATTTCTTTCAGCTTGTCCTCGAAGGCTACGTCTTCCAAGTCGACTTTCACCTTAATCTTGTAAGAAGTCTTGTACGCTTTTGTAGGCGCAAGCTTGACTGGCGCATGGACATGCCGGCTTGATGCTTTTGCTATTTTAAATGCAATTTCCGCCGCTTGCCTTAAGCCTTTTTTAGTTAAATCTGTCGTGGATTGGAAACCCCATGCACCATTAACCAACGTTCTAACGCCCACTCCACGCTTCCGATTGATGATTCCACGTTGAACCTTGCCGTCTGCAACAGTTATAAGCTCATTATAGTGGTCTTCAAGCCTCACATCAACGTAATCCGCGCCCAGTTTAGCCGCATAACCAACAGCAAACAGTGCCAAATCTTCTTCCATAAACGATTCCAACCAGTCACGTATGCCTTTTTAGGTTTTAATTTAAAAGTCTTTGCAGATACATCACCATGACTTTACAATAAAAATGTATAAATATGATGCCCAATTGGCGCTTTTCTATCCGAAAACAATGGAAAGTTTTTTATCTACCATCATATGAAACCATGGATATCGAGAATATTGGAGGAAATTAAATGGCTAAATGTCCAAAATGCGGAACCGTCGTTTCAACACCAAAGAAGAAGTGGACAATGGCTGGACGCCCAGACAAATCAGGAAAGAGAATGCAGTTGGAAATCGGACTTTTCGACTGCCCGAAATGCAAGAAACCATTCCGAGAAGTACTAAGCAAGAAGAAGATTTAGGCTCTGCAACGCGCTGGCGCTTCATGTTTACCCTCCCCCTATTTTTCACTTTTAAAAGCGTTAAGTTTTAAAGCATAGAAGCCTAAATCAACAAGAACTCTTAATCCAAAGAAGGCGCGAAATTGGCAGTTGCAACGTTTAAGAAACTGTGGAAGAACGAGTATTTTCAAACAGTGATAACTGTCCTCTTGATTTTAGGCATAGTTTTCGGGTTCTGGTATGGAGTGCAATTTGCACTTAACACAGAGCATCCTGCGTTAGCCGTGGCTTCTACAAGTATGTTGCCAACATTGAAGGTGGGCGACCTGATAATAGTACAAGGCGTTCCTCCAGAACAGATATACGCCAATTACTTAAACGGAGACATCATCGTTTTCAGAAGAGGAAGCGAACTCATAGTACACAGAGCTGTTTACAAAGAACTAAGAGGTAATGGTTACTGGATTACGACAAGAGGAGACAATGTTGGCATTTCTGACCCAGAATTTCACGAAAGCAATCTTGTCGGAAAAGTCGTTGGAAAAATCCCATGGGTGGGCAACTTTGCCCTGCTCATGCACACAAGAGAAAACATGTTCATTTTCACTGGTGTCATCATCATTCTAATCGTGGCATTCCTGATGTTTCCATTCGAGACAGAGAAGAAGGAAAAAAACGGCGAAAAAAAAGAGACATGGAAACAGAGAAAATTGTTTGGAAAAATAAGCCTCAAAACGATTTATCTTCTCGTCATAAACATACTAATCGCAAGTTTTATAGTGTTCAGTTTGTGGGGCGCCTTCGCTTTTTGGCAACCAGGAGCAACCCCGGCACAAGATGTCCCTGTTTACGGAATGTACCCTGATGTTCAATATCATGAAAGTTTCAACGACGTTCATGATATTTATCTCCTTCACGGTTTCCTAACATACACAATTAATGTCAATGCAAGTGATGGTGCGCATGAAGGAATCAGATTGGGCGTTCCAACATTCTCTTGGGCTCAAGCAGCACTTATCCTCTTAATAGTGGTCGATGTCTGGGAGATAATTAAATTTTTGAGACTGAGGAAAAAGGCGGAAACAGCTATTAAGACTCAAAAGCCTATATTAACAGAATAGTACACTCTAGAATATGCAGTCTAAGCCACGCAAACTACGTTTTGCAAAGCTCGGAGGGAATCCAAGAAAAAAACTTCTAAAAATCGTTTTGTTCTTAACGGTGTTAGCTATTGGGCTTCTGGGTTTTTGGTTCGTTTTAAGATTCGCGTTGAATACGGAGTATCCTCTTGTTTTGGTTTCTTCAGATAATATGTGCGTTGTGCAAGGTTACTGTGATGGTTTTACGCATCCTTTCGAACGTACGCTACACAGAGGGGATTTAGTAGTGATTCAAGGGATTGACGCTAGAAATGTTAATGTTGACTACCCAAACAGCGACGTCGTGGTTTTTCATGCACCGCAACAGAATCCTTCGCAAGAAGACGGACTGATCATAACTAGAGTAGTAGCTAAGGAAGAAGCAGACGGTATAACTTATTTCGGAACAAAAAGTGATGGAAAGGGAGCGCATAAATGGCCGGAAGCGATTAGAGAAAGAGAATACGACAATTGGCATGATTATCGTGAAAATTACACGTGGAACGGCATGATTTCGGAAAAGCTTCTAGTCGGTAAGGTTGTTTTTCGAATTCCTTGGGCGGGGCATCTAGTCTTTTTTGTGTCTAGTTACTTGGGAATGCTGGTAGTAATTATTTTAATATTTGTCCTTATAATTGTGAGGTTCGTAATCCCAAAATTCAAAAAGGATAAAACTGAAAACATATGAAATCGATATCACAAAACATGAAACCAACAAGTTACGGCAATTTAAGTAGTCTTCTTCTTGGAGTTTCTGTTGGATTTCTTATAATTGCTTTTTGCGGGGGTTTTCTTCCGGTAATTGCTTATTTAGTTGGAGGGTTTTTTGCAGGACTAATAGCGGGTGGGATGCGCAGGGGAGCTTTGGCGGGTTTTCTTGCTGGAGTTTCTGGTGGAGTAATTGCCACGATGCTTTTGATAAGTGGGCTGGTATCGCTTGGCGGATTTCTGGGTGAATTTATAACCGGGTTCATGAGTGAAACACTTGGTCTTGCCATAAGAATTGTAGTAATAATATTGAACATCTTCGGTGCAGTTGTCGCAGTTGCTGGAGGCTTAGTTGGAGGTTTAGTTAGAGCAATCATAGAAACGTCCTAAACAGCTTACATTCAATCAATGAAAGAAACTGTAATGGCGGATTTGTGACTAGGGTCAAATCTTCCGAAAGCCAAAGTGAAAAAACTTTATGCCTGAACGCACAACTTACACCTAATGCTTTATAAAGGGTATTTAAGCATTCATTATAAGAAGTGATGTTCATGCCGAAAGCCAAAGCTCAAATAAACATAGAAAACGTTGTTGCTTCTGCAACCCTGAATCAGAAGGTTGACTTAAACGCTGTTGTTAAAGGTTATCCTGGCGTAGAATATCGTCCAGAACAGTTTCCAGGATTGGTGTTTAGGCTCAAGAGACCGAAAACAGCCACTCTAATTTTTAACTCTGGAAAGATGGTTTGCACAGGCGCAAAATCCGAGAAAGAAGCCCGCCGGGCAGTCATGAAAGTCATTAAGGAACTGAAAAAGGGCGGAATAATAATCATCAGCAAGCCGGAGCTGAAAATACAGAATATCGTTGCCTCTGCAAGTCTAGGTGGAATGATTGACTTGGAAAAATCAGCGTATACGCTTGGAAGAACAATGTATGAGCCTGAACAGTTTCCAGGACTCATTTACAGAATGGACGGACCCAAGGTCGTCATACTATTGTTTGCAAGCGGCAAGCTGGTTTGCACGGGAGCTAAACAAGAACAAGACGTGTATGATGCGGTGCACAAACTCCACAAAATATTGGAAGAACAAGACCTCATATTCTATGAATAGCCAATACTAGAACTCTGTTTTCGGCTGTTCCTTTTATCTTTTTTAATCTGCTTCAAAATGGTTTTCATTTGTTCTTCGTCTATGACGCCTGTCTCCCACAGTTTGTTGGCTATCTCGTCAATACTGATAAGTGAATGCACTTTTATTCCGCTTTTCCCAAGATTTTCTCTTCCGCCTTCTTCGCGATCAAGGAGAACAACAGCGTCAGCCACAACTCCGCCTTCAGCTGTTATCGCTTTTGCCGCTTTTTTCAGAGATAATCCCGTCGTGATTAGGTCGTCAACTAACAAGATGCGGTCTCCAGGAGCTAAGATTCCTTCGATTCTTCTTTGTCTCCCGTGGAGATGTGCACCTTTACGAACATAGATGAATGGTTTTTGTAGATTGTAGGAGATTATGGCTGCAAATGGAATACCAGCAACGGGAATCCCTGCTATTCTTTCAAAATTTTCCATGCCTAGTTCGCTTTTAATGAAGCTCACAAAAAAGTTGCAGATTTTCTGGAAAGCGTCTGGAAAACTGGGCACTACACGCAAGTCTATATAATAGGGACTCATTCTTCCGCTTGTGAGTTTAAAGGCTCCAAACTGCAAAGCACCTATTTTATTCAGAATTTTACAGATTTCAATCTTGACAGTTTCGCTACCTTTTGTCGCAGGCACCGTCTCACGCCTTCTTGGAAACTTGGTAGATTTTGCTAACTTCAGGGATTAAGCACGTGACTTTTGGCATTTCCTTCTTTAAAAGTTCAGCAAATCTCTTCTGATCTGCAACTGAGCCAGTGTGGTATGGAACAGCTACCTTGGGCTTTGTCAACCTTGCAATTTCAACGCCAGCTTCAGGAGATGCGCCAGGCGCGATTCCAACGGTACAGAAAACTACATCAAATTTTTCTTTTTCGCTTATCGTCGCCATTTCAGGAAAGGGTAGGCTGTCTGCCGTGTGGAAAACTTTGACGCCGTCCTCGCTTGTTATTATAAAAGTTGCTGGTGTGGCTGCGGGTGGATGGTTAGATTTTTCCGCTTTTATGGAGACTTCGCCGATTTTGACTTCTGAGCCAGGCTGAATTTCTTGTAGTTTTTCTGATGGAATTGTATTTCGCAGTTTTCTCGCGGATGTCGGGTCTGCCACGACCATGCATTGTGTTAGTTTGTGGATTTCTGAGATTAGTGGCTGGTCTAGGTGGTCGTAATGCTCATGTGTGATTAATATTGCATCCACGTTTTGGAAGTTTCGGGCTTTAACGTCCACAGGGTCTATTACGAGTGTTTTGGATGGGGTTTTTATGGTTACTCCTGCATAACGATTAAACCACACGAATAATATTTCGTTTTTTGCGGGAGATTTTTCGATTGACATATTTGATTCCTCACAATCATATAATTAACGTGTCTATGTTTTAAAGAACTTGTGCTGCTGATAAAGGCTTAATAGTTGCTGTTTGCGTGTTTCAATATTCAAAGTGATGCCGTTATGGTTGACGTGTGGCTTCCATTCGGAAAAACAGAAGTCTGCATAAGAATCCCTACGAGAAACTTTCTGGGCTCAATAGAACCCCACGAGAAAACAGGCGTACCAGATGCTAAAGCTGAAATCGAAAGAGCCTTAAAAGAGCCTGTCGGCTCCAAAAGATTAAGCGAAATCGTTAAGCCAGGGCATAAAGTTGCGATAGTTGTTGACGACGCCACCAGACCAGCACCGAGCCATCTTATGGTTCCGCCAATACTTGACGAATTGAATGCGGCTGGGGTTAAGGATGAGAATGTAACGGTGATTTTTGCCTGCGGGACACACAAAGCTGTTTCCCAAGAAGAAGCTGTTAGATTGTTGGGAGAAGCTGTTCTCAACCGCGTGAAAGCCATAAGCCACGATTGCAGAGCTCAAGATTTAGTTTACGTTGGCACAACTCCAAAACACGGAACGAAAGTCTATCTGAACCGCACTTTCGCCGAGGCAGATGTGAGAATATTGACCGGAGACGTAGGTTTTCATTATTATGCGGGTTATGGTGGTGGAAGAAAAAGCGTTTTGCCCGGAGTCTCCGGCGAAGAAACCATAAAGAATAACCATGCCATGATTTTGCACCCGGACGCAAAAACAGGAATTTTGAGCGGAAACCCAGTCCATGAAGATATGATTGAAGCCGCAAAATTAGCTAAGGTGGACTTCATTCTGAATGTTGTGACGAACAGCAAAGGCGAAGTGGTCAGGGCTTTTGCTGGTGATTTGGAGAAAGCGTTTTATGAAGGAGTAAAAGTTGTTGATGAAATGTATCGCGTGACAGTAGATCGCAAAGCAGACATAGTCGTCGTCAGTCCCGGTGGAGAACCCGCAGACGTAAACCTTTTCCAAGCTTACAAAGGCGTTGACAGTTCCTTGGAAATTGTGAAAAGAGGCGGCGTGATAATTTTGGTTGCCGAATGTCCCGAGGGGCACGGAAACCAAGTATTTTATGACTGGATGGTTAAGTTTAAGGATCTGAAAGCTGTTGAGAAGGAGATTAAACGCAATTTTGTTCTAGGGGGGCATAAGGCGTATTATCTCATGAATACTCTGCAAAAAGTCCAAATAATCCTAGTCTCTGCAATGCCAGACTATTACGCCGCGAACATTTTCAAACTGAAGACCGCTAGAGCGGTGAACGACGCTTTGAACGAGGCTTTCAACATTGCTGGAAAGAACGCGAGGGTTTGGGTCATGCCCTATGGAAATTTCACCTTGCCCGAAGTCAAGATAGCTGAGGAGCAGACTGTTCCGGCAGGCAGTTAGAATAGGAAAATTGATTAAGTCTTTCGAAAACTATGCAGTAAAGGAATGCGGGGACGAAAACTTGCAAGAGACCTTTAGCCTTCGCAAATTCACAATGAACGATTTGCGCAGTGTCGTGCATATTAATGCTGTTTGTCTGCCTGAAAATTACACGGACTTCTTTTACATTGACTTATATCAAAGATTTCCAGAGACGTTCATTGTTGCGGAGGGAGACGGAGAAGTTGTTGGCTACATAATGTGCCGCGTGGAGTTGGGCTTGTCAAATATTGGTTTTAAGGGTCTGCTTAAGAAAGGACATATCGTCTCGATAGCCGTTTTGCCACAATACAGGCAGAAAGGCATAGGGAAAGCTTTGGTCAGCAAAGCCATGGAAGGCATGCTATTATACGGTGCGAAACAATGCTTCCTTGAAGTGAGAGTGGCTAACACTGAGGCAATTAACCTCTACAAGAAGCTGGGATTTGAAGTAACCCGCACAATTCACGGTTACTACGCCGACGGAGAAGACGCCTACCTAATGAGCAAAAAATTGTGAAAAAATTAATATACATTGCTGAAAATAATACATTAATCCTTTTTCAGAAGGATTCGGAAAATTGCGCTTGCTGCGGTTCTCCGAAAATCGTTGGGTTCAATTTAGATGAAGTAACTAAGCGATGTTGTCAAGTAAGATTAGAATAAATGTCTGTGCTAAGGAACTCGAGAGACTCTCTAAATCGAAGGCTAGATTTTACAAAAAATATGCCTCTGTTATCATAAAAACTTTGAGGAAACCTTTGTTTCAAAACTTTCTTCAATGGATGTTAAGAAGAGAAAACATAAAGGAACAATTCATTACAAATGGTAATGTCATGACTTTTCCGTTTCAAAAAGAAAACAGAAAGAGACTTACCGGAAAATATAACAAAAACGGCGAAATCTTCATTTATCCTAAATCATTGAAGTTTTGTCAAAAACTGACACGAAATTTTGGAAAAGAGAAGGTCTGTTCTTACCTTAAGAAAAGAGCCGTAGCCACCTTGATACATGAGCTTCTACATGTTAAACATTCGAGTGAAGAAGGAAAAGTTAGGGAATTAACAAAGAAATATTTTAGCATGCTTACACAACGCCAAGATGTTCAAGGCTCAAGTAAAGGTAGCATGATGAAAATAGTATTCACATAGCAAAAACCAATGCTTAAATTAAGAAAACTGGGCAGGGGTATATTCTGCTTTTTCGCTCATAAAGTTTATTGCGCTAAGCACGGATTTTGTCAGCCCCAAAAGGCTGAGGAGAATAGCGATTGATAGGAATACGTGAAGGTCAACAAGCAAGTTCACATTTTCGAAAGTCACGCTGAATGTTCCGCCGTTTAAAGAAAGAATTAGATATCCAATAACAAACAAGGCTCTAGCGGCATCAAAGAAGAACTGGTAAATCGTTCCCGAAGTGAGTTCACCAATAATCATTAAGACAATGTATACCATTATGAAAGTTTCAATCATCTGTTGCAAGCCCGGAATCAAGGCGACGGCTTGGGCTAGAAACATCGTCCACAAGACAAAGTATATCACGTAAAAAATTACGCCTTTCACAGTCGCCTTTATGGCTTTGAATGTGAACTTCTTAAGCCTTGTCTTGAGATTGTTGTTTGTCTCAACCATAGGGAATCACCAACCATCCGTAATCGAAAAGCGAGGTTTGAAAGTGAATTTCAAAATGTCCGCTGTAGGTTAGCTCACTTGTTGGAACGTAAAACTCGACATATCCATTGTAGAAAGAATATTGTGGAACATCAATCGAGGTTTGGCTTCTGCTCAGGAGCGAACCAGCGTTATTATACATTCGAACTTGCATGGTTCCGGCTATGTCGAAAAACGCGTGGTTCTCAAAGCTCACAGGCACGGTTACTCGTAAGTGTGTAGAGTTGAACGATGTATAATCCAGTGTTCCCAATGTGAAATTGTAGAGGGGCGCACCCCAAGGAACAGACATGTTTGTAGAAGCTTGAATTGGAATCACTTCCGCGATGCCCATGCCTAAGGCCGTGAAAATTTTCAGTTCAGTATCGTTGAACAAGTAATTCGCGTCACTTTGCACCAAATCATCAACGTTAAAGGTCATATTATGCGTTGCAGTTACCTCTTCACCTTTTCTCACGACAGGTACAACTGTGGAACCTTGCGCAATCACCAATCCATTATAGTCCGAGATTTCGGTCGTTATGTCGAAAACGCCGAGATTGTAGAAACCTCTGTTTGCGATGGTTACTGGCAGGGAAAAGACCACTTCATTATCCGCGGTTAGATTCATCTGTGGCTCTCCAAACTCGAAACTTAAATCTTTAACAGAGTAAACTGCGGTTATGACAAATAGGATTAGAAAAATCCAGAAAATTGTTGTGGCTATGCCTATCATCCGAATTGGGATTCGCATGTTTACTCCTTATCCGGTGTTTTGCAGAAAGTTTTATTGATTGGATGCTTGGGTAGAAGAATTGTTCTTCTGCGGTTCCTTTTGTTCTGCTTGAGGTGGAGGCTGTGCTTGTGGTTGCGACTGTGGCTGCGGTTGTGGCTGCATAACTTCTTCTGGAGGTATAACGATAAACTCTGGCTCTTGCGGCTTTGCTTCTGGAGGTTTAGCTTCTGGCTTTGTTTCTTTTTGTGGTTCGGCTTTTCCTTTCTGAGGCACTGGTTTTGGTTGTGGCGTGGCTGTTGCTGGCTTTTGAGGTGCGACAGCGGCAACTTCTGCTTTTGGCGCGTGGGTCAAAAGTGTCACGCCCCTTATTGTTAAAAGCGAGCCTATCCACCCCATTACTCCAAGGTACATTATTCGTATGCATGTGGCTATCAGAGGAGCTAATGCTTCACCGAATATTCCAACCAAATCGCCTGAAGTCAAAATTGATAGACTTTGAGACAGAAATCCATAGGCACTTATGAAAGTGGCTATTAGTAAGGCTACACCAATCAATAGTACTGTTATTCCGGAAAGGGTCATCTTGTCTTTAAAGTTCTTAAGCATGACTCTGGCCCCGTTTAGGTGATTGTTAAAAAACATATTAAATCTTCTGACACACTAAACAAAATCATAACTAGCTATCAAAAATCAAAAACAAAAATTAAGAAAAAATACGTAGAAATTAAGGCGCCAAGCCAAGTTTCTGATAAATCTTCTGCTTGTTCTCTTCGACTTTCTTTGCAACATCCATGAAAATGTTGTTTCCATGAGAGTCAATAGCCACAGCCAAAGGTCCAAAATCCTCAACTTCAAAAATCCACAAGGCTTCAGGCGTGCCTAAATCAAGCCACTCGACGCTTTTGACGCTTTTTATGGCTTTTGCAGCTAATATTGCAGCTCCTCCAGTGAAAGCGCCGTAAACAGCGCCATATTTCGCCATTGCATCCGTTGTCTTCTTGCCCATTCCGCCCTTGCCGATGACAACTCGGACTTTAAAGTTTTTGATGAATTCATCCTCAAAGATGTCCATTCGCGTGCTTGTTGTTGGTCCCGCAGCAACGGCAATCCATTTGTCGCCTTCCTTGCTCACGACTGGACCGCAATGGAAAACGGCTAGTCCCTCAAGGTTAAGTGGCAAAGGCTTGCCTTGGCTATGATATTCGAGAGCTCTTCTGTGCGCTTGGTCACGTGCGGTCACTATTGTGCCAGTTATGTATATTACGTCGTTCACTTTGAGTTTGCGAATCTCCTCTTCCGATATTGGCGTTTTAAGATGGTAAACAGCCATGTTTTTTCACCTCATCATTTCATCTTATGAGTTAGATATTCTACGGTTCCGTCTGCATTAATCCTTGCTGAAGCTCGTCTTGCAGCCCAGCAGTTGAAAGCAACAGCTGCCGGAAACGACGCTGGATGCCTAAAAGCATAGTCTATGTGCACGCCTAGCACGGTTGTTTTGCCGCCAAGTCCCATCGGTCCGATTCCAGTCATGTTCGCAGCCTCGAAAATTTCCTTCTCAAGCTTGGCAATTTCAGGATTTGAATTAGGCTCATTCAAGGGTTTCAGAAGTGTCTTCTTAGCTAGTTTCATGGAGATGTCAGCTCCACCTCCCATCGCAATGCCCAAGATTGTTGGTGGACACGGCTGAGCTCCGGCTTTAATCACAGTATCTATGACGAATTTTTTCAATCCTTTTATTCCTTCGCCTGGCACGAGCATTCCTGTTACGCAAACGTTTTCGGAACCGCCACCCTTCGTCATAACGGTTAATTCTAAGCTGTCGCCTGGCACGATTTCCCAGTTTACATACGGTATGAATCTTCCAGTGTTATCTCCACTGTTCTTCTGCGTAAACGGGTCAACGGCATTTGGGCGCAGTGGAATTTCTTTTGTAGCTCTTCGCACAGCATTAATCAATGCTTCTTCGACTTTGTCGAGGTCTTTCGCTTTTGAGCCAGCTTTGATATAGAATATTATTGTACCCGTGTCTTGGCACACTGGAGCCTGATGTTTTTCAGCCAGTTCAATGTTGTCAAGAATTGCCTTCAATTGCGTTTTGCCTGTTTCGCTTGTTTCTTCCGCGTAAGCCTTCTTCAACGCTTGCTTAACGTCGTCTGGCAAGTAAATCACTGCTTGCTTCAGAATGTTAAAAACGATATTTTCAACAATTTTCGCCTTCTCCAAAGTTTTTCCCTCTTATTGAACGGTTTTATGAATAACTCGTGTACTTATAGCTTCTCTTGGAGCAAAGGCAAAACTCAAGATAGTCATGTACGGTTAGGCGGCTTTTTTCGTCACATCAGACCTAACAAATCTTAGATAAGTTAACACAACAAAAATAACAGTATACACCGCGATTATGGAAGCTGCAAGTTTAACGTCTCCTATAGTCGCGAATGTTAAGCCGCTTACAAGCCAGCTACCTGGTAGCAGATTAAGGTCCATAGCCAAGCTTGCAGGGAGAGACGTTGCACTCCACGTCGGCAGCAGTTGGCTAATATCCTTGTAAAATTGTCCTGGCAAGAAAAGTAGATAGGTGCCCACTATTTGCGAAACCAAAAATACACCAAAGCCCGCAAACATAGCAAGGTTACTTCTTCTGAGAACTTCGCTGAACATGAATGTTAGAGAGTAGAATACGAGCGAGGCGTACACGATTGCCGCAAATATCAGCGGAACAAAGTGAATATCTTGTTGAACTCCGAAGAAGCCAAAAGATAGAGCTACACCAGTGATTGTGGTGATAGTTTCTACCAAACATAATAAGAGAAAACCGCCAAAGAATTTTCCGGCAAGGTATTCCGCTCTTTTAATAGGTTTTGAAAGCAGGACATCGGCTGTTCCTTGCTCGTATTCCTCTGACATTGAGCTTCCGGCAATCTGTATCGCTATGAGTTGGACGAAAAGGCTTTGACCACTTAAGACACCAACGATCCACATATTTTCCCTAATTTCTGTTGGTAGAACTGACGGTGACAATTGAGAGAGGACCATGAATGGTAGCGTTTCAAAAACTATAGCCAAAATTATCAGCACTATTACCCATTTCTTTGCTAAGGCTCTTCTCCATTCATACCAGAGTATCACGGCTATCCTTTGAAGGGCATTCATTTATTCGCCTCCTTTCAATGCGCGGAGATAAGCGTCTTCTAACGTGGCTTTGTGAAGATTCAAGCCTAGTAAAACTCCTTTATGCTTGAAGATTTCTGAGGATATCTCACCACGCAAGTCCTTCTTCTCTTTCAATTCTATCGTCAACTTGTTTCCGTCAACCTTCACGTCCTCAACAAAATCTAGGTCTTTAAGGGCTGAAACCACCTCCTTTGTCACTTTTTCTAGTTCAGCCTCCACAATCCACTTTTGAGTGAACGCCTCCAGAACCTGCTCTACTGGACCATTAAACAACATCCTGCCTTTGTTAATCATTCCGATATGAGTGCATATACGTTGAACCTCATCCAAGAGATGAGAAGAAATGAACACAGTTTTCCCTTCTTTCGAGAGACCTGCAAAAAGGTTTCTGAAGTGGGCTGTAGCTTCTGGGTCCATGCCTATTGTAGGCTCATCCATAATAAGAACCAAGGGGTCGCCAACCAGAGCCAAAGCCACTGATAGTCTCTGAACCATGCCTTTGCTGTACTTTCCAATCTTCTTGTTTCCCCAATCTTGCAAGCCCACAGTCTCAAGAAGCTTGTTCGTTCTCAATACTCTTTCCTGTGTTGATAAACCATACATTTTGCCCATCAAGTTCAGCAGTTGCTCTCCGGTGAAAAAGGCTTGAAGGGTTGGCAGTTCCGGAGCGTACCCCACAATTTGGAGAGCATTAACCGGGTCTTTGGAAGGGTTGACACCTGCTATTTGAACCTCGCCCTCATCAGGCTTCAGCAAACTCAGCATGATTCTTATCGTAGTAGTCTTGCCAGCACCATTCGGACCTAAATAACCATAAACCCAACCCTTATCAACAGCAAAAGAAACCGCATCCAAAGCTTTGAAGTCTCCATAATGCTTAGTCAAATTAGAAACCGCCAAAACGGGCTGAGACATCAAGGCAAACACCAATTTAGACGTATCTTGCGTGAGTTTCACTGAATATTTAAGGTTTTGGCAACTTAAGCGCCTGATCATTTTTCACTTTAACTTATCTCTCCACGAATTCGACGCTGTTGTGCTTCGCTTGTTTTAAATATGGCTTGTCTCAACTGTTCATCTGGTATACTGTAAAGGGGAAATTGTTTAATGGCTGAGGAAGAGGAGAAAGAAATTGAATGCTCAACTCCAACTAAGAAGAAATTCGAGTTTCTAGAAGACTTGCCCGGAATCGGCCCAGCCACCGCGCAGAAACTGCAAGAGTTAGGCTACCACACTGTCGAGTCTTTGGCTATGGCGACAGCCCGTGAGTTGGAGCCAGCCGGCATAAGCGAAAAGAAAGCTTTCGCAATTATTGATGCAGCCCGCTCTTCCATTAGTGTTTCTTTCATTAGGGCGGATGAGCTTCTTAAAATGCGTCAAAGCGTTTTACGTTTAACAACTGGAAGTAAGGCATTAGATGGAATTCTCGACGGTGGGTTGGAAACACAGACCATAACCGAATTTTACGGCGAGTACGGCAGCGGAAAAAGCCAAATCTGTCATCAACTGTGCGTGAATGTTCAGTTGCCCCCAGAAAGGGGTGGGCTTAATGGTGCAGCATTGTATGTAGATACTGAGAACACTTTTAGAACCGAACGAATTGTGCAGATGGCAAGGCATTTGAGACTTGACCCAGAACAGGTTGTCAAGAACATCATTTACGCAGAAGCTTACACTTCTGACCATCAAATGTTTCTGATGGATAACGCTGACGAGATTGTTAAGCAGAACAATATCAAACTCATCATTATCGATTCTTTGACAGCGCATTTCCGAAGCGAGTACATCGGACGCGAGATGCTGGCTTCAAGACAGCAAAGGTTGAACAAGCACATGCACAAGATTATTCGCTTGGCAAGAGCTTTCAACACGGTGGCCGTCGTGACGAATCAGGTTATGGCTAAACCAGACGTGTTCTTCGGAGACGCTGTCCACCCCATCGGAGGTCACATAGTTGGGCACACGAGCCACACGCGTGTCTATCTGCGAAGAGCATCCCACGGTCCTGTGCGAATCGCTCGGCTGGTTTCCAGTCCCTATTTGCCCGAAGGAGAGGAAATACTTAAAATAACTGAGAACGGCATAGAGGATGTTTCCGAAGAAGAAAAAGCAAAGCCTCGTGGGCGTTGACAATGCCTATTCCCTCAGCCTTGGTCACACGTTACTTCCAGCTTCTATTTAACAGACAGTTTTCCGAAGCAGAACGAGAACTGGAAAGACTTAAACAGAAAATTCACAAGACTGAATGGAACCGTGGCTACTTCAGAGCTTTATATGGAATGTTGCTTACGAGACGAGCAAACAATAATGACTCGTACGCCTTCTTTTCAAAATTGGATTTTAACGATGAAGAAGCGTTGACGAGTTATAGGCGAGAGTTTTCTGGTCACGTGAAGAGGGGGCTTCATGGAGATTTTGATAGAGGCTTTTTTTCTGCTTGGACTGATTGTATGCGTGTGTTGAGCAAAATGGACCTTGCGCATAATCCGAAAGCTAATAGTGCATTGTCTGATAAGGCGAAAGCCGAAGCTTTGAGTGCTGAAAAGAGCCAAGTGACTATGGAGAAGTTTCTCGGGGGAAAACGTTAGGTTAGAGAAGAGTGCTTATTAGTGTGTAGAATAGAATCCAGAAAACCAGCCATGAGAGGAAGTATATTCCTATTCCTGTTGTGAAGAGTTTTCTCGGTTTTTCGACTGCATGTATAAATTTTGCTTTTACAATATAGTAGGACATTATGTAGATGACTATTGCTAGGGATATGCCTGTTAACAGTTTTGTGGATATTCCGAGGCTTTGTGGTATTGTTTCTGGTTGTCTAATTTCGAAATCGTCTCCATACACGTCTCCTGTGCCGTTTACGGTTTCAAACACGATTGCGCAGCTTTTTGTTCCTGTTGGAGCGGGGACCTCGCCTTCGATTTGTATCCATCTTGAGTAGTTGCCTATGGGTATTGAAACGTTGTCTTGTGCTATTATGTTGTTTCCTTCGGTGTCTGAGAACCATCTGATTGCTAGGAAGAATTGGTCTGCTGTGATTTCGCCTTTGAAGAAACCGTTAAAGTGGTATCTCTGTCCTTCTTGAGCTGGTATTGCCTTGCTTACCCATTCGGCGCTGGAACCAGTAACGTTTATTCTTAGGCTTCTTGTTCCTGTTCTGGCGTAGATTGTGCTCCATTCAGTGATTGTTCCGGTTGAGGACCAGTCTAATAGTGCCGTGTCTCCGGCTTCCACTGAGCGGTTAGAGACGAGATTTGTGTAGACGAATCCCGTGGCGAAGCCGTAGCCTACGCATATTAACGCAGCTATGATGCCTAGGGCGAATCTTGACCAGTAAATTTTTGTTAAAGGTTTCATTGCTTCTCAACGTCTTTGCCTTTTATATTTTGGATTATGATTTAAAGTTGTCTATTTATAGTTTAGTGGTTATAGGTTTTAGGAGTGACGAAAAGTTGCCGGTCAAGAGGGAGTTTACAAGTTTTGACGTGGCGGCAGTGGTTCGCGAGTTGAAAGAGGTTATTCTAGATTCTCGTGTCAACAATATTTACCAGTTAAATGAAAAAACCTTGCTTTTCAAATTGCATAAACCTGACACGCCAGCTTTTCGACTGATTTTGGAGGCTGGTAAACGATTGCATTTAACCTCTTATGTTATGGAGAAGCCTGTGGTGCCGCCTGCCTTTTGCATGGCTCTGAGGAAATATTTGCGGAATAGTTGGTTGGCACGCATTGAGCAATACGAGTTTGAAAGAGTGGTGGTTTTCTCTTTTAAGGCTAAAGAGGGTGGGTTGCGGCTTGTTTTGGAGCTTTTCGGCGAAGGCAACATCATCTTGGTAGATGAGAAAGACAGGATTCTGCAAGCTTTAACGTATAAGCGGATGCGGGACCGAAACATTCTTCGCGGTGAGGATTTCCTTTTTGCGCCTCCAAGTGGAAAGAACCCGTTTAAGGTTGACAGGAACGAATTAGAAGGCGAGCTAAGGAAGCTTGGTGATGTTGAGGTTGTTAGGGCAATCGCCCGCTTTTTAAGCATCGGCGGCTTTCATGCAGAAGAGGTTTTGCTGAGAGCTGGAATAGACAAGACTAAGCCTTGCAATGCTTTGAAGGATACGGAAGTTGATGCGGTTTTTGATGTTTTGCAGCGTATGCTTTCTCAAGTTGTAAATGGCGAATTGGAGCCTTTGGCTGTTTTGGATAAGGAAGGCGAGTTGGTGGATGTTGTGCCGATTAAGCTTAAGCGTTATGAAAGCTTTGAGTCCAAGTCTTATGGGAGTTTTAATGAGGCTTTGGATGAGTTTTATGTGAGGGTTGTGGCTGTTGAGAGGGCAACGGCTGGCGTTGATGTTGAGGTTTTGCATCGGGAAGCTGAGAGGCTTAAGCGGATTATTGCGAGTCAGGAGGAGACACTTGTTGAGGCTGAGGGTAAGGTTGAAGGAGATAAGCGAGTTGGTGATGTAATTTATGCGCACAGTGGCGAACTTCAAGTTTTAATGGACAAGTTTCTGACTGCGAAAAAGGGCGGAAAGGAATGGAGCGAAATTGTTGCGCAAGCCTTGGCTGAAAGGCGTTCTGGGGTTATTCCGTGGTTGTTTTTTGAGTCTTTTGACGCTAAGAATATGATGGTTTTTGTTTGTGTGGATGGTTTGCGGTTTGGTTTGGACTTGCAGAGTAGTATCTTTAACAATGCTGCGAGGTTTTATGAGAGAAGTAAGCGTGCCAAGCAGAAGTTGGAAGGTGCTAAGGCGGCTCTGGAAGAGACACGTAAAAAGCTGGTGGACGTTGAGGCTAAGATTGGGGAGGCTGAAAGGTTGGAGAGTGGTAAGCCTGCTGAGGCTTTAGAGGAAATTGCTAGGCATAAGGTTAAGCATAGGGAGTGGTTTGAGAAGTTCAGGTGGTTTGTTTCTTCGGATGGTTTTTTGGTTGTTGCGGGTAAGGATGCGGTTAGTAATGAGGTTTTGATTAAGAAATACACGAGTGTAGAGGATGTGGTTTTTCATGCGGATGTTGTTGGTGCGCCGTTTGTCGTTGTTAAGACGGAGGGTAAGGAGCCTAGTGAGGAGGTTTTGCGGGAGGCTGGAGAGTTTGCGGCTGCTTTTAGTCGTGGTTGGCGTGAAGGCTTTGGGAGCGTGGATATTTACTGGGTTAAGCCAGAGCAGCTTAGCAAGGGTGGACCATCTGGAGAGAGTGTGCCGCGTGGGGGTTTCGTTGTTCGTGGTGAAAGGAAGTGGGTGCGTAATGTTCCGCTTAGAGTAGCTGTTGGTGTTGCTGTGGATGAAGAGGGGAAGCGTGTTCGTGTTGGTGGCGGTCCAGTGGATGCTGTTAAGGCGAGGAGTGATGTTTACGTTGTTGTTGTGCCTGGAGACATTGTTGGTAAAGAGTTGTTTAAGCGGGTTTTGAGGAGTTTGGCTGTGAAATTGCCGAAGGAGTATCGGGGAATAGTTGCGGAGGCTTCTGTTGAAGCAGTAAGAGAGTTTATTCCATTTGGAAAGGGCAGAATCACTGAATGATAAGGCAACTCATTTTCTTCGTTTGGGGGTAAAGTTTTATCCAATCAAACCATTCCCTCAACTGATTCACAACCCAAAACATATTTGGCTCCAAATAGAGGGGCTATCGTTAATTGCACGCACACACACAAAAATTGTACCGGTTGATTTTTTCTTTCTACCCGCATTTGGACCTATTTATAAGGGGGCTATAGCTGTCAAAACACGCAAAAACACAACTGTTTGTCTGACAAAACTTTTTCGCATTCCGACAAATCTACAGCTCTATACTTAATTAGTGAATGGGCTTTGACGTTTCCACTGTGGCTATGCTCCTCATCTTTCTCCTCCAGCCGACACCAAACGGCATATTTTACTTAGGAGGTGATCCGGCCGCAGGTTCCCCTACGGCCACCTTGTTACGACTTTTCCCTCCTCACGAAACTTGGATTCGACGCAGCCACAAAAGGACCACGCCTCACCCAAGAGTCGCTCGGATGGAACGACGGGCGGTGTGTGCAAGGAGCAGGGACGTATTCACCGCGCGATAGTGACGCGCGATTACTAGGGATTCCATGTTCACGAGGGTGAGTTACAACCCTCGATCCCAACTACGGCAGGCTTTCGAGATTACCTCCCCCTTTCGAGGTCGGAACCCATTGTACCTGCCATTGCAGCTCGCGTGTGGCCCGGGAGATTCGGGGCATACTGACCTGCCGTGGCCCGCTCCTTCCTCCGCCTTATCGGCGGCAGTCTCCCCAGTGTGCCCAACACATGGCTGGTAGCAACTGGGGATGCGGGTCTCGATCGTTGCCTGACTTAACAGGACACCTCACGGCACGAACTGGCGACGGCCATGCACCTCCTCTCAGCTTGTCTGGCAAGACCTTTAATCTGGCTTTCATCCTGCTGTCGCTCCCGGTGAGATTTCCGGCGTTGACTCCAATTAAACCGCAAGCTT
>CAYWII010000008.1:0-50048 GCA_964457175.1 uncultured Candidatus Bathyarchaeia archaeon | reverse complement strand
CCCCGCACTATTTTACTGGTAAACTTCTCAAGTTGCGTTTAAATTCTCGGTTACTATGACCAAAACGGGCACACGCTACTTATGATACCGTGCCATCTTTCTAGGGTTTTCATCAGTATGACTAGGGCGATAGCCAGAGCCCTACCTTCATTTTTGATTCTTTGAGGACCTCTTTATCATAGGCGCCGAACTCCTCCTGAGCCATCTCGATCGGCGCGCGATTGACCTCTGGAACCTGCAATATCAATCGATCAGTGAGGTTAAGGAGAATAGCGTCAAGGGACACTAGGTCTCTGCCAAAGGCCACGACTCCAGAGCCCTCTCCAATATTGTACTTCCCACTGTATACACCCTCGAACTTGCCTTCCGTGTGTGGGACAGCCGTGGTGTATAATGCCTCACAGATTCCGTAAACGTTGAAGAGAGAGTGGTAGACCTTGTTGATGTCGACGATGCTCGTGGCGATTCTGGAATTCTTTGGCCCGTGCCACCAAGGCCTTAATGGATCGGGTATCATTCCGAACAGGTTCTTCATAGTGAAGCTGGCGTACATTTTTAGCCTGGCAAAGCTGATGAACGTCGATCTGCGCAGGTCATAGAGCTTCTTCGGTACCATACTGTAGAGTTTCTCTGTTTGGACCGGTTTGAAACGTGACTCCACTGACCTCTTTACTTCGGTTGAATCGGCTATCCTTCCACTCCAGACCTCATCGGTCACGTTGATGTAACTGACGTCGAATTCCTTGAAAAGATCTGTGAAACCGTGTTCGTCGAGAAAGGCTTTATCCTCTTTCTTGATCTGGTTCCAGTGCTCGCCTTTCTTGAACCAGTCCCAGTCCGGGTTCTCGATGAGCCAGTTCCAGCCGTCGCCCTTCAGAAGCCACCTCCAGCTGACCTCCTTGTCTCCGACAGTGAAGCTCATCCCGTTCCTGAGGAGGTTCAGCGAGCGGGCTATCTGATAGGACTCCGTGATCACGATACGAGAGTCGAGTGCCTCGAACATTGTCCTCAAGGTCTTGGAGTCAGTGAAATCCGCGGGCTCCTTTGATACCCAGTTCGGTTTGATGACGATGGTCTCGGATTCGAACCAAGGGTCAACCAACATCTGCCTCAACTCATCGGAGTTACTCACTTTCGCTATGGTTGTCTGGCCAAATCTATGATGGGGAATAGGCGCGCGTACTGAACACATTCACAATTCACTAACCTTACATTTTAGACTCAGTCAATTATATTGATAAGAATCTTCGACAGCTTAAAAGTAATTATCTTTGGTAATTCAGAATAGTTCGAACTTCCATTTTTATGTTACTTCATACTTACTGCTTCAGCAAATTTTTTGAAAGAAAGATATGAATCAAATGCCGCTCTATACTAAATTCGCCATCAACAATTCCGAGAATTTAAACCGAAGTTTAAACCTAACCCCCGCACTAGAAAGTTATTGATGTTTTGTCACGTGTGGATATTTCGAGTTGCCCACCAAAACCCTTTTTCACATAAGCATCTTTTATTATAACCTTATCATTTATTTTCAAATCCCTAATTAGGTCTGCATGTTTTCTCCATGCTGAAACCCATATTCTGCCAGTTTCATCCCTTAACTCAAAAACGGCGAGTTTGACGAGTTCTCCATTGGATGTTTTCACCTCTCTCAGAATAGGTTTTGTAGCAACTTCCCCTGTAACATTAACATGACTCAAGCCTTCCTTCAAAGCAGCTATTTTCAGAAACTTCTCAGCAGATTCAGATGCTTCCACATAGGTTCCCGAGTTGACATGAATCTCCATCGTTCCATTTGCTGCCTTCTTAACTTTCGCATTCACAATCCGCAATTCTACGTCTTCCTTCAGCGTTTTTTCAAGCTCCTCCACCTTCTCGTCCCAAGCAACAACCGGAACTGCGCCTGTTTCGTCAGCTAGTGTGAATCGCATGACCTTTCCAGAGCTCGAATCTTGCCGCGTAAACGTAGACACCGAGAACAACTTTTTAACTGTGCCAACCATGTTCACTCTTTTGTTTCTATGTATCTGTGTAATCTCTCCAAGCTTTGTTGAAAACATGCTAACCGTCGGGTAATCTTTTGCTTCTACATTTTCCGGGTTGATTTCAATCTCACCTCTTTCTCCGATGTGCAGCTCAACCTTTCCACCTTTGTCTTCGCGTGTATACCCGCGAGAAAAACGAGCTATCTTCCCAGTCCTTAGCTTGCCAGATTCTATAAGACTTGTTTTATCATTCCATAAAACAACCCGCAAAATGCCACTTTTATCAACAATAAGCAAACTCGCAAATTTTCCACTTCTATTACCCTTAAAAGATTTGGGAGAAAAAACCGCAATAATCCTTCCAATCACGGCGACATTGTTCAAGCTTGGAACCAAATCTTTTATCGAAAGCGAAAGCACCAAAGCCTCATCTTGCGGAATTTCCACACCAAACTCAGCGGCAGTCATCCGCATTAGAGTCTCGTCCGAGATAAACCCATGTGTCTTCTTTTTCTCTTTTTCTAATCTTTCGAGAATTTCTTTCTTCGAAATTTCTGGGCGTTTTGAAAGTATTTGTTCGATCATTTTCTCAATTGGCATTTTAGATTCGATACCGCTGAAGATAAAACTAACCAATGCTATAAAGTTTTTTTGACAGAAAATCCCAGTTTTCTCCATGTTTACGTTTGAAGTTAGCTAGCCGATCTCCTCAAATTTTTCGGAAATGATTTAAGTTTATCAAAAACCATAGAGATTTGCTGAGAATCCGAAAAAGGAAGTCTGCACACGAATGACTGTGGAGACGCTTTATGGTTTAGGCGTTGCCTTGATATTCGTTGGAATACTCATGGTTTTAGCTGCAATCGTTCTGCTTTTTCTTTCAAGCGTCAAAAAAGAAGGCAAAACTCGAGGCGGTGGAGCCATAATAATTGGACCTTTCCCGATAATTTTTGGAACAGATAAAGAGTCAGTAAAAACCATTTTACTACTCTCGCTGGTGCTTACAATACTTTTTATCATATTAATGGTAATACTTTACTTCGTGTTAAGGTAAGAGTTTATGATGACAAACGAAGAATCGAACAGATTTCGAAAATTCCTAATGCTGCTTATTGTAGGTTTTGTTATGATCTTTCTGGGCATCATAGTTTTGATGGTTGCTACAATTCTTTACGGCGGCGGCTCAACAAATTTTGGAACAATAATATTCATTGGACCCTTTCCAATAGTCATAGGTGCCGGTCCAGAAGCCCCATTGATGATTTTGTTTGCTATTGTTCTTGCGGTCTTAAGCGTCATAATGTTTCTAATAATGCGCAGAGAAATTAAAGAGGCAAGTGTTTAAGCGTTTTAGCTTGGCTTTTCCTCTTTCCCGTAAAGAGTGTATAAGAAGATTAGAATTAGCACTACAAACGTCGCAGTCATAAGCGTGTATTTCAGTATTTCGAAGTATGCGCCTATGTCCATGAAGCTTCTCCCTTTACCCTTCTATTTTAAGTTTAAATATTTAAGGAGTTAGTTTTTTCCACTCATTCATTAATGAATCATAAAGCTCGTCATGTTCCTCTACAGCTTCATACCAATCCAATATCTTAGCTAATTTTTGTGCAATGAGGTGATAACACAAGTGAACCTCTCTGTCTAGCACGCGGAAGTAAAAATCGTCGCAGGTGCAAAAATCAGCTTCAGGCATTAACAAGTAATCGCGTTCCTTTCCAACAACAATCCAGACTATCCTGCCACTGGGTTTAAAAACGTACTTTTTAACTCGGTTCTCCTTTAAGGCTTCAAAAGCCCTTGTAAAACGTGAACCAAAGATTTCGTAAAGCTTTGTAAGGTTTTTGCCTGTTAATTTACCTTCTGTTTTTGCTTCTTGACATATAGCGTTTAACATATTAATTTCTGAGTTTTCTTCCATACAAACACAAGCTACGAGGAGATTTGCTAGTCTATGCTTATTGATTCGCCCGCTGGTCTCTTTTCTTCTTTGGTCTTTGGCAGTGTGACCTCTAAAACTCCATTTTTGTACGCTGTCTTGGCTTCTTTCACTTTCACTTTTGCTGGCAAAGTCACTTCCTTGTAGTATTTATGCTGTGGAGTGTCAACCGATATGGTGAGTACATTTTCTGTTCCATGCAGTTTTATGTCCTTTTTCTCCACACCAGGAAGCTCAACAACTATGTGTATTTCTCCATTTGCCTCGATAACATCTACAAGGGGTTCGCGTTCTTCCTTAACTTGGGGTCCCATTCGGCTTGGTTTAACGTTTCCGAACTCACGAATTTCAGGTTTTCCATCAGGACCTATTTTTACACTGTAACCATATACAAATGGTCCTAGTTCGCGCACTGTTGAGCCGTCTGGAAGCTTTCGTTCCCTAACGTAGTCTTTTGGAACTCGTGAAGTGAAAGTTTTGAGTTCTTCTTCCATCATCTTTTCCATATCGCTGAACATCTTATCTATGTCTCCGAAGAACCAGCCTTTAAAGAAAGGAGAGCGTCTTCTCTTAAACCATTCTGGGTAATCTTCATCGGACGGCAAATTTTTCACCATCTTAGTGTGAATGATGCGGTTGGTATAAATTTTGTGCTAAACGATTTTAACTTAGAACCTTGAGTTGATTTAGAGTTCCAAGAAAGGTTCCATCAAGAAGGTACATTTCTGCATTTTCGATGTCGACGGCTTCTGAACGAAGAACTGGACCGACAAGTCTTTCGGGTTCTGTCCTTCTGGAAAGTTGTCTTTCATTTAATGGTCTGCCTCCCAAGAAATCATTAAAAGAAGGCATCACGAAAAGCTGGGTAGTTTTTGACTTAGTCTTATAATGTTTCCATAATGTCTCTTCAGGGTTTTTCTCAACTTTGATTTTGTTCTTTTGCAGAAGAATCTGAGTCAATTGGGTTTTATCGCAATTCGCCTTTACCCAAACTTGTCTTGTTATTCTAAACCCTGCTGGATCACGAAACGCTACAACAGGGTGAATGTGCGCCATTACCAAGGTTTTACAATTCAATAGTGCAGGAGACGGCCATCGGTGTCCGTGGAAGAACCCAACTTCATCTATTATCACGCCAGTTGCAGGCAATGTCTTTATGTTTTCCGGCAACAGTGGCTCAAGGTTTCCGTCATGGTTGCCGCGGATCACGGATATTTCTTGTACTTGCTTTTTTATTTCACTGAAAAAGTCTGGTATGTCATGCCATTCGCCTATTTCTGCAGTGGCAATCGTATGCTTGACATCGCCCAAAACCAGCAGTTTTTCTGGTTTATACATTGATATGAGATTCTTCAGTCTCTGCAGCAACTTTGGTGTTTGTGTTGGAACGTATATGCCTCTTTCTGAGAGAGCCATTTCCCATCCAATGTGCAGGTCAGCGATTACCATTGTTCGAGATTTCTGCTTTTTTATTAGCGCTGCTGGATGCGGCAGTAATGGAGTTATCATTTTGTTTCCTTTTTGGGTTTTATCAGATTGAGTATCGTTTTGTGAATTTTTTGGTTTGCGGCTACTATGAAGGCCACTTTTTGTTTTGGATCCAGCCTAATGCTTAAGGGATTTCCTTCCGGCGTCGTTATTTTCGCACCGGCTTCTTCGGTTATTAACCACGCTGCGGCAATGTCTGTTGCACGAAGTTTCCCACGCATATCCACAAAAGCATCCGTTGTTCCATCTGCAACATAGCACAGTTCCAACGCGTTAGCTCCGAAGTGCCGTATATGCTTTGTTCTACGTATTAAGACAGATAATTGTCGAGCTATTTTTTGGACTTTGTAAGTGTTCAGGTCCACTCCTATAACCGCGTCGTCTAATGAGACGTTTTTTGACGGAGTTATCTTTTGGTTGTTGCGGTAGGCACCCTTTTCTTTTTGTGCAGTATATGTTATGCCATGAAAAAGGTCTGCCACAAGGGCTGTGTGTATCGTGCTTAAAGTTGGCTTTGTAGAAATTGCAATTGAAGTCGCGTAGAAAGGTATTCCTCTCATAAGGTTTGTTGTGCCATCTATTGGGTCAGCGGTCACAAAACATTCGTCTGGATTTTCTCCGTATCTTTTTACGCCTGATTCTTCGCTGATTAACGTGAAGGAGATTTCATGCTCTATTATTGTGGTTATTATAGCGTTTTCAGCTGCAAGGTCTATTCGTCTTATTGGGTCTCCTCCAGCTCCAAAACCCAAGTTTGGCTGAGACTCATTTAATGTTTTTAGGAGTGGAGTTATCTGCTTTTTTACATTGTTTTTGCATTTGACAAGAATTTGCAGCCAATCCGTTTGCTTTGTCATTTATCTTTTTTCTCCATTCTTCTATATGTTGCTTTTGATAAAGCCTTTGCTGAAGTAGATCAAAATATAATCTTCTAGAAAAAAATTCTGAAACAAAACCTCATAAGACATTTAAACACAAATCTCACACCAGATATTATCCAATGGAGGACACATCAACGACATCAAAAATTGCCAAAGTGCTAGAATTACTCAGCGATGGACATTGGCACCTACTCGATGAAGTACAACAAAAAACAGAATTGGATAAAAACCAAACACGTCAAGTCCTTGTGTTTCTTAAAAAATATGGCTTCATAAATGTGGACGAAAGAAAAGAGAGAATAAAACTTGATGAGACTTTCCTAAAATTTTTAATGCAAGTTGCTACTTCATAAGAGCTTTCAAACTTTTATACGCTTTCAAAAACTCTCTACCCTTATCGGTAATCTTAAACAAACCAAGATGGGGATTGCAATCCTCATCAGTTGTGTAAAGAAGCCCCTTTTTCAGCAGAAAACCCAAATAATGTTTCAATTGTTTGAAACTCAGATTGCAGCGATACATAAAATAGGTTTTTCGAGTGCCATTATGGGAGGCTTCTAGAATATCTGCAATAATGTCCAAGCGTCCACGATGATTATTACTATGGTGTTTTTTATTTTGAACTAGCAAGCTTATCAGCTCAGCCTTTTGAAAGGCTAAGAAAGCCTCCCTTCTCCCCAAAAATATCCTATTGAAAACGCACATTTAAGTGTTCTGAAAATAGAATGCGATTACTTGCAGAGATACGTTTGAGGAAAAAATGAAAAATGTTTAATTTGATTTATTTTTAGGGCGAGTGTAGTTTTCTTAATATCCTCTCGTAGTCTGCGCCTTTTTCCATGAAAACGCTTATCCTATTCTCGTCAACAGTTAAAGAAAGCACCTTGATTTCTTTTCCATCAATGACTATGTCTTTAACTTCGCCCAGATTGAATAGTTCTGAAAGTTCTTTACTTGCGTCGATGGCTGAGGATGAAAGAATGGCGTAGTCAATTATTTTTGTAGGGTCTTTGAGGTCTATTGCTGCGGAAGTAGTGTTTCTTAGGATGTAGCCTACGACTCCATCGTATGATTTGATTTCTTCGAGATATGTCCGTATGTTGTGTGTTGGAGTTGTTTCCTCAAAACTCACTGGCTCAGTTACCTCAGAAATTTCTTGAAGACTTTTCTTCTTCTTAACCATGCCACATAGCCTCCATTACTCAATTATTGGTTTAGTCCTCACGAGTTCCCCTTTCTTGATTTCAAGTGCAAGTTGTATCTTCTCAGGCATTTGTATGATACCTTTCCCCTCATATTTCGAATCTTTGATAGGTTTGACTTTGCATCGTAATGTCTTCCCGTCAATGGTTTCGATTTCAACTTCTTCTATTTCCTTGTCTTCATAAAGTTCTTTCCACTCAGACATAATTTTGCTGTCGACACGAACGGTATCTGATGGAACCAACAGTCCGCCTAAGTTCTCAACTATGAGTTGGTTAACTGGAGCCTCTGAAAACGATGGTTCATATTTTGGTTCAGATTTAATTTCAGGCTTAACAGTTTCTTCAGACTCTTCCATGGCTGTCTCTTCCGCAAAATCCTCTTGGGACTCTTCATACTCCCTAATTGTGGGAGTCGCATGTGCCTTTCTAATTAAAGGTGGATTATTTTTGAGGGGGGTAGAGCAGATTTTATCCAGCAGCTTAAGAACGGTTGGAATCAAGACTCGGGTCACCGTGTTAACATAGCTTATATCTGCTTTTGTGGACGAGACCATAACTAGATATAGATCGTTCATGTGGAAAATGTTTAATCTGCCTTTGTCTCCTTCAAGGGTTACGCCTTCAATGTCGCCTATAGCTTCAGCCTTTTCTAATATGCTATCAAAGGCATCTATAACTCGCACTATTGCTTTTTCAGGCGTGTTTTCGTCTGCAGCAATGATTTCGCCATCGTCTTTGAACATGAAAGCGTTAGTTATCTCGGGACATATGTTTCTTACTTCGTTCAGAGTATTTTTTAACGCAAATGAGTAAACTTCGTTATCCATGTACATTCACTTCCTTACAGTTTTAGGATATCTTGAAGAGTATGCGTTCTGGGACACCATCGTCTTCCACTACAAGGTATCTCAGACCTTCAGTGTCTCCAAGTTGATCCAGCCATTTCAGCGCTTCACGAGCTTTCTGCAGCACTAGTAGTCTTTCCTGGTGGCTTCGCACAACTTCTTCAATTACTGTTAGTTCATGGAATGGATTGGCGTCCAAGACTATGTTTAAGTTGCCTATGGTGAGCTCACCAAGGCTTTCTGTTGCAGCCTTTTTGCCCGCCAGCTTCATCACGACTTCACGGATCTTCTTGGATTTTTCAGCTAACGCTCGGATGTCGTCCAGTCGGCGCAGGTACTCTCCTAGCGTGCTTTTGGTGTCTGTTATTTCTTTTTCAAGAGTGTCAGCTATTTCTTCTGCTGAAGCGTATTCCTTTATTTTTACGACCATTCTGTTTTTGCACCTCCAAATTGGAAACAATAGAGGATATTAAGAGAGGCTTCTATCACACCCTACCCCCAATCTCAACAAATTGTTGAAACTATGGTGCTGGCAGCGTGTAGGGACCGAATTCGTGACCCTTTGATGTCACCACATAGAAGTTGTACTGAACTCCACGGGTGAAGGAGTACGTCATGTTTATTGACACTTCTGAACCTTTTGTTAGTGAGTACGGAAGAGTAGGTGCACTTCCATTGAACAGGAGGCTACCTGTTGCGATTGTTGCAGTGTCAACGCGAACCTCGGCGATTGATAAATCAGAAGAACCTGTGTTCTTGACTTTAATTACAATCGATGGTATTGTTGTGCCTGATGGTGATGCCCATGTGTATCCTGTGAATGTTATTCCTTCCGTCGCCATTTGTCCTGTGGTGAGTGATCCCATCCATGCGGCTACTGCGATGCTGACTGCGACTGTTACGGCGATGAGTATGATTGACGCGACTACGGGGCTTAGGGCTTTCTTGCTCTTCAATATTTTCATTTTTCTTTCTATCCCTCCTTTTGGGGTTAACGAGTATGTTAGAGGAGACAACGGATTTAAATCTTACGACTTAATACACCATATTAATCATTTGTAAAACAAAACTACAAAAAACCAAAAGAAGCAGTCAGCCTAAGGTTTAAAAAATCATCAATTAGGAAACTGTACAACAACAATTGAATGATATGTGCTAATGGCTTAAAGCCCCAGTTTGTCAAAAAATTCTAACAGTAACTTCGCAACTTTTTCGCCAAGCTCAGTCTTAACATAATATTTCTTTAAAGGGTCAATGCGTTCGCTTTTGGCTAAGCCTAAGTCTTCAATTTCTATCATTCTGGCGCGGAAGGTGCCGTCGCTGAGCGTTAAGCCGTTGTCGCGCATAAATTCTTTGGCTTCTTTCCATTTTCCGCGGTTCATGTGCAATAGGAAGACGCAGTCGATGGCGTGGTCTTTTTCAAGCATGGCTTTGATTGCTGCGTATTTTGGGTCTGTTAGAATTTTTTTAATCTTCTCCTCTTCTCCACCTTTCACCATCTTTGTTCAACCTTTTCACAGTTTCTGCTTTCTGATTATAGCTTAAACCCTTTAAAAGATTTAACCTATATTACGATTTATGACTTATTATACAGCCTTATAGATTAAACATGACGACTTATTTGCGGTTTCTGGCATATGTTAAGTGGCAAGGTTTTAAAGGGAGTCTCTGTTTGCTCTTTTGTGTCTAGCCCCCCTTATATATAGGTTGAACTTTACCTTGCATTGAAAATGTTGTGCAATCGAGGAAAACTTCATAAGGTCTTTTTCTAACGCACATATCAATGAAAATAATGAGCGAAAAATTGCAAATTCGCGTACGAAGAGCACGCACTTCAGATCGTGCAGCAGTATTCAAAATTTGTGAAAAAACATGGAGTTGGGGAGATTACATACCAAAAGTTTGGGATCGATGGTTAAAAGACAAGAATAGCAGAGTGTTTGTCGCAACTGTCAATGAAACGCCCGTTGGCATCGTTCAGTTAAGCATTGACAAGCCACATGAAGTGTGGCTGAGAGGGGCAAGAACAGACTCAAACTACAGACGAATGGGCGTAGCCACAGCCATAACCAAAAGGTGCCTAGAATACGCTAAGCGGAAAGGCGCAAAAGTGGCAAGGCTCGTAACAGAAACAGACAATATAGTTGCGCAAGCGGTGTTGCAGAAACTTGGATTCCAGCCGATAGCAGAATTTGCTGAAATGACAACCGAAAACATAGCACAAGCCGAAAGCAAAGGCGTGAAATGGGCTGAAGAAGATGAAGCAGAAGCCATGTGGGCTTATTTGCAAACCTCAGAAATCTACCGAAGAGCCGCTGGCTTATACACAATTCTTTATCAATGGTTTTCACTGGAAAAACAAGACCTTAAACGTTTCATCGAGCAACGAAAGGCAATCACGCATAAAAGCAGAGAAGGAGAAGTAGGCGGTTTAGCGTTAATTGACGATGTTACGGCACGAGAATGGCATGAAAATACGATACAAACATGCTACATAGACGGAGATTATGACGCCGTGTTGGACATGGCAAAATTTCTCAAAAATCACTGCTACATATTAGGTGTCAAAAAAATTTACGCGTTTACACCCAACTACAAGCCAGTAACCACCGCGTTAGAAAAGCTTGGCTTCAAAATGCCAGGTGAAATATCAATAGTTTACGAAAAGAGAATATAAGCTAAGGTTACGAAGAAACATGTCGTATGAAAGTTTCAGGCGTGTACTGCAATATTCCCCGAGCTTGATATGCAAACCCTCTAGCAACTAAAACTTTCAAAACCTTTTCTGGGCACAAACGTTGCTGTATCAGGAGTTCTAAGGCGTGCGTGTAATTGCGATTAAGCTCTCTAACGGCTAATACTTGCTGTTTGCTTGATAAAGTATAGTCTTTGCATTCAACCAAATAAGCCAAAGTCATGTCAGGCTTAACCGCCAAAACATCACAATGGTTTCTACGCGTAAAAACAATGTAACCCTTTTTTCTGAAAGCGTCAGTGACTGTGTCCTCGAGAACAGCGCCACTCATCATAATTCCACTCATAAACGTATGTTCATGTACTGAAACGTCCATCTCTCACAGTATGCGCTATGATTTGCTCGGACGAATTGACTAAAACAGTGTCATAAAGAAGCAAATCGCAACTGCCGTTTTCTCTAACGTGAAATTGGATTGTTGCCATGACTCCGCTTCCGTCTACTCCAGATACGTCCCCTAAGAGTGCGCAGTCCAAAACAAGGTAGCCTGTCTCATTAATTATGGAATTGAAAAAAGTAGCGCGTTGACTTTTTAGGAAGGTGCCCTCAGTCACGTTTGCCACGTCCAGGATTGTCGCATTCCAGCTTAATTTCAGTTGCCAACCATACAAATCGGCAACATTCATGATGTTTATGTTGATTGTAAAGTTTTGACCAACCGTTCCACTGATTGTCTGCGATTCTACGTATACCATTGTTGAAGCGGGTCTATTCAAAAACACGTAGAAAACCACAAAAGCAACAACTATAACCGAGATGGTTACGCAAGCGATGATTATACCATTTTTCTTATTCATCTTCTAAACCCGCTCCTTAGTAAATTCCACTATGTTAATAAATGTTAATGGGAATTTTCCAGAATTGAATGGCGGGCACGATGAAGATTCTTTTTACCCACCTTGTATAGAATAACCAGTAAAGTCGAAAAAACTAAGATGATAAGAGTTATGTAGCTTAGAAACTCCGGAATTATATTATCGAAATATCCATCAACTGCCAAGTGCTCAATAGGGAAAGATATGCGAGGGTCTCTATCCGAAGGAGGATAATCCCAAAGTTGTGTTTCTGACAGCGCAAGCGTGCAATTTCCAATATTCGTTGCGTTAAAAGTTATTCTGACGATATCTCCGGTGCCGTTGAATGAAGACGCTGGAGCTGTGGACGTGGCTGCAAGGACATATCTGTCTGCTTGAGTGGAATTTTCCGCAATGTAGAGAGGATTGTATAAGGCTCCGTCAGTTTGTCCGAGACGAACATTTACTTCTAAGGGTCTCAAAACAGTGGAATTCCAAGAGAGGGTAATGTCAAGACCGTAAAGATTCTGGACGTCAACAACTGCTATGTTGACTGTAAATGTTTCATTTACGTTAGCAGATACCGTATCTGGTTCCATTCTTACAATGGTTTCTGGACTTGTCTGTACAACATTAATCTTAATAATAGAGGACACTAACAAAATTGAAGCAGTGAACAAAAACGAAACAAGAAACAACATTTTAATGCGCATTAACTTGTACCACTTTCACTCACTATTTTTCGACAAGATTAACTATCTTGTCTCTTCCCCTCTTGTGCCTGTTAACTACTCCTTTACTCTCCAAAAGTGCAAGAAGCTGACTAGTTTTAGCCTTCGAAAACTTGCACTCGTCAACAATCGCAGACTGGAATAAACTGCCTCCAGAGGACCTAAGTATCTTCACAATCTTCTCCTCATCACTTTCCACAGTGAGCAGACCCGGAAGCTTAGGGATTTCGATAGTTTCCTTTATTTTCTTCTTACGACGAAAAAATAAGTAAGAGCCTATGGAAGACCCGGATGCCGCTACAATCAAGCTCACAGTTAAGACTGCATTTTGTTGCAGAAATTCCAAAAATCCCGGATTCACTGATGTTTGCCTGAATACGATGCTCGGCAATCCATTAGTGAAATCGTTTGTTCCCAACCACCCAAGTATTTGGTGCGAGTCGTCTCGCTCGTATGGTAATGGCGAAACTGTTTCAACGGTATATTCAGGCGGGTATATCATTTGAATTTCGCCGTCACCGTACAATTGAAGGAAGAAATCTTCAACTTGAAATACGTCGCCGACTATGATTTTTGAAACCTCAATCTTGCTGAAATTTTCCCAACGAAACCTATACTCAACAACAACGTACGACCCGGATGGAGTAAATGCCATCGACTCAACTTCAGCAATCATCTCCCTCGCCGTTATGTTCTCTGCAGTCTCAACCAGTACTGCGACACGGTTTTGAAAAGCGTCCCAAGAGTCCAAAGAAGCATTGAGTTCTGCAACTTGAGTTATGGTCCAAGTGGCTGAGCCATCACTTTCAACGTCGATGGAGTACTCGATTTGGCCTTGGCTTGATATTGTGTTGTATGAGGTTAGGAGCAGAGCCAACGAGACTGTAATGACTAGGATGGGAATCTTCATAGGAGACCTTCATAGTAAAGAACACTTTTTGCGATATTTAAGAATTACAAGTGTGAAGTGCGGCTCTTAAAGAAATTTCTTCTTAGGTGATGAAGTCCGAAGTTACGTTAGGCAGAAACCCTGTTGGCGACGCATTCGAACCCTGGCTAAGAAAATGGGAAATATTTTCAGTTAAAAATAGAAAATAAACAAAACTGAACTTTATTGAACGAAAATAAACATAATTATAGAGTATAAACTGAAGACAGGCTAAGAAATCCTTTTATTTGGCTTTTAACACATAGAATTGCCAGAAAACTGGAGTGAAATAACATGAAAAAAATAATTTCAGCAGTTCTGCTTGCAATGCTAGGAATAGGCAGCTTCGGCTTCATTGCAAACCTCGTTGGCGCTGAAACTCAGTTTCAAGGAACATGGGTGCGCATGCGAGGTTTCGTTACTCAATGGGGTCCAGATCCAGTCTTCGGCTGGATAAACGCTCACGCAGGAATGGTAGACAAAAACGGCACATATAACGAATGGGCTAGAGTGCACGCGACATGGTCCTACGACCGCCCACGGCTCAACTGTTCAGAACCTCCACCGCCAGAAAACTTCACATTCACATTGTACGCCGCCAAACTAGTCAATACAACGGATGTAGCTCTTGACCAGCCAGGCTACAACTTCTACGTTTCAGGTCTTTGGAATGTGGGTAGAATAACAACAACCGTCACATTCATTACAGACGAGAGCGGCCAAGTCATAAGTGTAACTTTCACACGCCAACTCGAATCCATACTCACTGAAGCGCAAGGCGAACTACGTGTCTTTGCAAACTGGACCCTATTCGAACTCAGCATAGAAGGTATAGACTTGCTCAGCGGTATCGTAAGGTTCAGCATCATCAGACAAATCGAGATAAAAGTAAGCGACATAAACGATGACGGCAAAGTCGATCTAATAGATCTCGTAAGAGTAGCCAAAAGATATCGAACCGTGCCCGGACTGTTTAACTATGATCACGAAATGGACATGAACTTCAACGACGAAATAGACATAGGCGACTTGACAACTGTTGCCGCCCAAATAGAAGGATAAACGCCCAATCTCCTTTTTTTCTTTTTTGAAGTAAAGCACATTAATGACGTTTGCGATAATAAACTATGGAAGAAGGGATATTCAGAGAACATGACTGCAAACAGCAAAATTTCTAGTTTATTCTCAATGATATTAACATTGTTAATTCTATTTTCTGGATTAGTCTTATTACGTTCAGCCCAAGCTGTCACGACTATAATAAGCGTATCTCCCTCAACCATCACAGCAAGCGCAGGCCAAAGCTTCAATATAGACATTAAAATAACAGATGTTTTTGACCTCTACGCCTGGGAATTCAAACTGAGCTGGAACTCTTCCCTACTAAACTTGGTCAACGTGATCCAAGGACCATTTCTTCAGAGTAAAGGAGAAACATACTTCACTTATAAGCAGAATGATACAGCAGGATACTTAGTCGCTGATTGCACACTGCTGGGAATGATTCCGGGAGCCAGTGGTAGTGGCGTACTGGCAACAATAACTTTCTATGTAGAAAGCGGAGGTGAATGCCCACTGGGCTTGTATGACGTGATTTTGCTTAATTCCTTCGAACGACCAATTTCATGCGAGACCGTGGATGGTTACGGGTACTTCACTCATGAACACGACATAGCCGTCACGAATGTTAATGCAACACCCCTAATTGTGCTTCCCGACGAAACTGTCAATATCAATGTCACCATTCAAAACCAAGGAGAATACGCCGAAAACTTTGATGTTACAGTATACGCCAATCCAGAAATCATCGGAACCCAACAGGCTTCGCTGGACAGCGCTTCATCAACAACTATTCAGTTCGCGTGGAATACCGCAGGACTTGATAAAGGAGAATATGTAATCTCAGCCTTGGCAAGTCCCGTTCCAGATGAAGTGGACACGGCAGACAACACTAAAATTGCCGATTACTTGGTCACCATACTTTACAACGGTCACGATGTGGCCACCGTGAGCGTTGAGCCACGCAAAACCCTAGTTGGACAAGGATACTGCATGCACATAGCTGTCACGGTGAAGAACTACGGGGTTTTCAACGAAACCTTTGACACCGCAGTTTATGTCAACGAAACACTCATCAAAACGCAAACAGTAAACCTAGCAAGTGGAGAAGAACTAGAATTAATAGCCGAATGGAACACTACCAACTTCACACAAGGCAACTACACGACAAGCGTCTATGCTCAAATCCTTCCGGACGAAACAAACACGGACGATAACACCATGACCAACGGCACAGTTCGCGTAGGAGTCCCATGCGATGTGACAGGACCAACCAAAGGCGTGCCGGACGATGTGTGCGACATGAGGGACATAGGGTATTTCTGCAGCAAATTCGGAACAACACCTTCCAGCCCAGAATGGGACTCCAACTGCGACGTGACAGGACCAACGTCACGCTTGCCAGACGGCACAGTCAACATGCGAGACATAGGAGAAGCATGCAGCAACTTCGGAAACACAACCCCCTAAAATTACCAGTAAGGTTTAAATAAATTATGACTTATTTCCGTAGTTAGCTTCAAACAATAAACGGACGTCAGTAAATGTCAGAAGAATTCCGCCACATACTCAGAATCATAGACAAAGACGTAGACGGCACCCTAAAAGCGCCTTACGCTGTATCAAAAGTTAAAGGAATAAGCCTAAGCTTCGCAAACGCAATCCTAAAAAAAGCAGGAATAAACCCCGAAAAAAGAGCTGGCTTCTTGACAGAAACAGAAGTTGACAAAATAGAGGAAATAATAAAAGAACCAACAAAATTCGGACTACCAAACTGGCTCTTCAACAGGAGAAGAGACCTAGAAACAGGAAAAGACGCACACCTAATCAGTGCAGATCTTGTCCTAAGAACAAAAATGGACATAAACCAAATGAAAGAGATAAGATCATGGCGAGGATACCGCCACGCCTACGGACTAAAAGTGCGCGGACAAAGAACCAAAACCACTGGCAGATCAGGAAAGGCCCTTGGAGTCAAAAAGAAAACACTTATGATGCGACCAGCGGAAGAAGGAAAGTAGTTATGGGCGACCCAAAGAAGCAAAGAAAAAAATACGCAACTCCACGTTTTCCATGGCGAACTGACATCCTACAAGAAGAACTCAAATTTCTAGGTCAGTACGGCTTACGAAACAAGCATGAACTGTGGCGGCATAAAACATCATTATCAAAGTTCAGAAGCATCGCCCGTTCGCTGATAGGCAAGTCGCTTGAAGACCGAAGGAAAATGGAAGAAGAACTTCTCGCCCGCTTGAAAAAACTCGGAGTTCTCCGTGAGACAGCAGTTTTAGATAATGTTTTAGACTTGACGATAGAAGACCTTCTTGAACGCAGATTTCAAACCGTCGTTTTCCGCAAAGGCTTAGCCAAAACAACTCATCAAGCTCGTCAACTGATAACCCATGGACACATAACAATAGGAAACAGGAGGGTTACCGTGCCGAGTTATCTAGTGACAAAAGATGAAGAAAACAAAATAACATACACGCCAAAAAGCTCACTTGCAAATCCAAGTCATCCAATGCGTCAAACGATAGCCGTCGTAACCACATCACAAACAAGAGCAGAAAATGAGGAAAAACAATGAGCAGCGCTAGCAAAAAAACAGAAAGATGGGCGGTTGTCCACATTTACAGTTCCTACAACAATACAGTGGTACACGTGACAGACATTTCAGGTGCAGAAACAATATCCAGAACATCCGGCGGAATGTTTGTGAAGGCAGACAGAATGGGTTCTTCACCCTACGCGGCTATGCGAGCAGCCACAGCCGCAGCAGAAATCGCCAAGGACAAGGGAATAACAGCAATACACATCAAAGTAAGAGCCCCTGGCGGGTCAGGTCCCAGAACACCAGGTCCGGGCGCGCAATCAGCCATCAGAGCTTTAGCGAGAGCGGGTTTTCGCATAGGGCGAATAGAGGAAGTTACGCCTGTACCACATGATGGCACGCGGAGACCTGGCGGCAGAAGAGGAAGAAGAGTCTAGCAAATTCGCGTTTTTCTTGTATTAATAGAAAAATTGAAATAATGCACTAGTATTCTATTGAACGGCACAGCGATTATCATAGTCCATTACGGAGTGTCAAAAATAGTGGAAATAGAAGTGATTGAAAAAGACGATAAAAACATGCGTTTACTTATTCGTGGAGCTGATATTCCATTTATGAACGCTTTACGAAGAATAGTAATTGCAGAAGTTCCATCCATGGCAGTTGACGAAGTTGTAATACTTGAAAACTCTTCTATACTGCAAGACGAAACCATAGCCCACAGGATTGGACTCATACCTCTTAAAACCGACCTAGAAAGCTATAACCTACCAGAAGAATGCCCTTGCAAAAGCGAATTTGGATGCAACCTCTGCAGAGTCACTTTTACGCTTGATGCAGAAGCAAAAGAAGGAACGAGAACAGTTTATTCGGAAGAGTTGATCTCAGAAAACCCAAACGTAGCTCCAGTAAGCGGTACTATTCCCATAATAAAGCTCGCAAAAGAGCAAAGATTGAGGCTTGAAGCTTACGCAAGACTTGGGAAAGGAAAAAATCATGCAAAATGGCAGCCAGTTTCAATGTGTGCATACAAGTATTACCCCAAAATAGAAATTTCTATTAAAAATTGTGACGCTTGTGGGAAATGTGTGGAGATTTGTCCTAAAAGAGTTTTCGCCAAGACTGACAATAAAATAAAGATTCGCGATTTAATGGCTTGCACTCTCTGCCAAGACTGCGTTGAGGCTTGTCCCCATAATCCTCCAGCGATAGAAGTAGGCTGGGAAGAAAACAATTTTATACTTAGCCTAGAATCTTCGGGCGCTCTTCCTCCGGAAAAAATAATGGTAGAAGCAATGAAAATATTGGACAAGCAACTAAGCGAACTCGAAAGCCAAATCAAGGTGAAAAAAGGTGAAAAAGACTAAAACGACAAATCCAGAGCTTATAGAACTTATCCGCTTCCTAAGAAAGCAGAAAAGAGAGAAAAACGCCAATATTTGGGGAGATATAGCCGAACGCCTAGAAAAACCGAAGAAAAAACGCTTAACTGTAAACCTCAGCCGTCTAAACAGATACGCACAAAAGAACGAGGTGGTTGTTGTTCCGGGCAAAGTATTAGGCGCGGGAGAAATAGATCACCCAATAACCGTGACAGCATTTTCTTTCTCTGCAAAAGCAAAAGAAAAAATCAAAACCGCGAAAGGCAAATGTTTATCGTTTTCTGATGTAATCGAAAGGAATCCGAAAGGCGTGAATATTAAGATAATTGGGTGAAAAAATGCAAACAACAGCTAAACCTGACACAGTAATAAATGCGGACGGCCTCATTCTAGGCAGAATGTCAAGCGTAATCACAAAACGATTGCTCAACGGAGAAGAAATAGCAATCGTTAACGCGGAAAAAGCCGTAATCTCAGGGAAAAAGAAAAGCAAAGTAACCGAAGCAAAAGAATTCCTAAAAGTTGGAAGCCCAGAAAAGGGTCCATTTCACCATAGAAGACCTGATAGGATAGTGCGAATAACCGTGAGAGGAATGCTTCCATACAGACAGACAAAAGGCAAACAAGCATACAAACGCCTTAAGGTCTTTATTGGAGTACCAGAAGAGCTCAAAGACCAGAAAATGGAAACCATAGAGAACGCCCAAGCCAAAAAATTGACTTGCTCATACTTTACACTCGGTGAATTCGCAAGAGAAATAGGATGGAACCAAGGTGAATAGACATGCCAGCAAAAAAAGTTTTAGTTGTTAGTGGAAAAAGAAAAACCGCAGTGGCAAGAGCTGTCGTTAGACCGGGCATAGGAAAAATACGTATAAACAGAACCCCAATAGAGATTTTTGAGCCAAAAATTGCACGAGAGAAAATCATGGAGCCACTCTTACAAGCTGGAGATGACGTTTGGAAGCAATTAGACATTGACGTAAAGGTTTCAGGAGGAGGCTACATGGGACAGGCGGAAGCCGCAAGAATGGCAATCTCCAATGTTTTGTTAAAGTGGACAAAGAGTGCACATTTACGCACAATTTTTGTTGAATATGACAGAACTATGATTGTTGGAGACGCCAGAAAGAAAGAACCTAAAAAATTCGGGGGACCAGGAGCGCGGGCTAGAGACCAGAAAAGCTACAGGTAAAAAAGGAGTCAATCTGAATGATTATACCAGTAAGATGTTTCACCTGCGGCAAATTAATTGGAGATAAATGGGAAGAATTCGCACGCAAAGTCAAAGCTGGAGAAAACGCAGGCGAAGTTTTAGATGGTTTAGGAATAAAACGATACTGCTGCAGACGCATGCTACTGTCACAGGTAGAAATAATAGATGAAGTCTTAAGATTCTACGAAGAAGCAGAAAAACGAAAGGAGACAAGAAACTACTACTAAGAATGAAAAAGGGAAAAATGATGTCGGCAGTTATTGAAGACATAATTGCGAGAAAAGTTTTCAACAGCCGAGGAGAAGAAACCATAGAAGTTGACATCATAACAACCTCAGGCTTTGGAAGAGCCTCCGCCCCAGCAGGAGAAAGTAGAGGAAAAGCTGAGGCAGTTTATTATCCACAAGGCGGAGTAGAACAAGCAATAAAAAAAGTCGAAGAACTCATAGCTCCCGAACTTGTCGGATTAAACGCCAGTTTTCAAGAGGAAATCGACAAGACACTACACGAAATTGATGGTTCAAAAGATTTCAGAACAATAGGCGGAAACACAGCCTTTGCCATCTCATTAGCTAATGCGGAAGCAGCAGCAAACTCTTATGGATCGTTACTATTCCAATATTTGGGCGGGCACATCGCTCATGAACTACCTTATCCACTCGGAAACACGATAAGCGGTGGAAAACACACGCAAGGAAAGAGTCCAGACATACAAGAGTTTTTGGTTCTTCCTTTCGGGGCTGAATCCTTCTTTGAAGCTGCTTCAGCTAACGCTCAAATTCACAGAAGAATCGGCATAATTCTGAAAAAGAAGGATAAACTTTTCAGCGGTGGAAGAAGCGACGAAGGAGCATGGGTTGCGAATATTGGAAATTTGGATGCATTTGACGTTTTGGCTAAAGCATGCGAAGAAGTTGGCAACGAATTAGGTTTTGAATGCGGTTTCGGCATTGACGTTGCAGCGTCCTCTCTCTGGAGTGACAGGGAGAGAGCCTACATTTACCAAAGAGAAAAGAAAAGAAGAAGCCCGGAAGAACAGTTGGAATTCATTTTAGAATTGATCAAAAAATATCATGTAGTATATGTTGAGGACCCCTTACGCGAAGAAGACTATGAGGGTTTTGCAGAGCTTATGAAAAAAGCCAAAAACTGCCTGATTTGCGGTGATGACCTTTTCGTTACAAACGCTGAAAGACTGAGTCGTGGAGTGAAAATGCACGCGGCAAATGCAGTCATAATTAAAGTGAATCAGGTTGGCACACTCACTGATGCGTGGGAAACAATTGAAATCGCGAAGAGAAACGGGTACATGTCTGTGATGTCGCATCGTTCAGGCGACACGTGCGATTGGCACATAGCTCAATTGGCGGTAGCCTTCAAGTGTCCAATAATAAAAACAGGGGTTGTTGAAGGGGCAAGAATTGCAAAGATAAATGAACTGTTGAGGGTAGAGGAGTTTTTAGGAGACAGAGCCAAAATGTCTAATATTCAAATTCTTTAAGGAGGACCGATGTTTGTCAGAAGATGAAGAAATTAAAGAGGCTGAAGAAAAAGAAAAATCCGAGGACGAAGCCACTGCAGTAACAGTGGAAGAAGGACTTTTGTTGCCACGAGACACTCTGCTTTCTGCAGGAATTCACATTGGAACAAGAATGAAAACAGGAGACATGGAACAATTCATATACCGCGTTAGACCCGACGGCTTATTCGTCTTGGATGTCAAAAAAACAGATGACCGCATACGAGTTGCTGCCAAATTTCTAGCAAGATTTGAACCGTCAAAAATCGCGGCATCTGCAGCCAGACTTTACGCGCAAGAACCAGTTAAGAAATTCTGTGAAGTAACCAAAGCCACTCCAGTTATTGGACGCTTCATTCCCGGATTATTATCAAATCCATTGTACCCCAACCGCATAGAGCCAGAAATACTGATCGTTTCCGACCCTAGGGCTGATTTTCAAGCCGTTCGAGAGGCATCGTCAGTAGGCATCCCAGTAATAGCCTTATGCAGTACAGACAATGAATTTTCCGAGGTAGACCTAGTCATCCCCACAAACAATAAGGGCAGAAGAGCCTTGGCGGTCATTTACTGGCTTTTAGCGAGACAAGTACTGCGCGAAAAAGGGGAATTGCAACCAGACAAGGATTTGCCTTTAACAATTGAAGATTTCGAAGCCAAAATTGCCAGAGAAGAGGAGGAAACCTAACAGCGATGGCGAAGATTCGGCGTCCAACACAAGCTGGAGCCTTCTACGAAGGAAACGCTGAATCTTTGAAAAGACAAATAAAAGATTGTTTTTTACATAAATTTGGACCAGAAAAGCTGCCTGAAGTTGTTAATGCTGGCCCGAGACAAGTTGTTGGTTTGATTTGTCCCCATGCAGGTTACATGTTTTCTGGTCCCGTAGCAGCTCATGCCTACTATAAGCTGGCTTTAGACGGCAAACCTGATGTAGTTGTTCTTTTTGGTCCAAATCACACTGGTTATGGTAGTGCTTTGGCTGTCATGAATGAAGGTTTTTGGCGTACGCCTTTGGGTGATGTTGAAGTGGCTGGTGAAACAGCGAACCAGATTGTGCGTGAATCAAGCATCCTTGATATTGATGATTCTGCCCATGAACTTGAACATTCAATTGAAGTTCAGCTTCCCTTTCTTCAATATGCTTATGGCTCAAACTTCAAGATTGTGCCCATCTGCTTTCTAATGCAGGATTTGCCCTCAGCCAAGGAAGTTGGACAAGCTGTAGCTAAAGTTTTGGCTAAGAAAAACGCTGTGATAATTGCGTCTTCTGACATGACGCATTATGAGCACCAAGAAAAAGCGATGAAAAATGATGGGTTGGCTCTTGAAGCCGTTGAAGCGATGGATGAAGCTAAATTTTATTCAATAATAGAAACGTGCAATGTCAGTGCGTGTGGATATGGTCCAATATCGGCTTTAATCACAGCAGCAAAGATTTTAGGAGCGAAAGAGGCAAAATTATTATGCTATAAGACTAGTGGAGATATAATTGGCGACTACTCAAGCGTCGTTGGGTATGCAGCCGTTTCCTTCACAAAATAGTGGTGTAGAATGGGGGTCGTTGCCTCAGCTCCCGCAAAAATAATACTCTTCGGAGAGCACTTCGTCGTCTACGGCGAACCAGCCATAGTCTTAGCCATAGATAAAAGAGCCTATGCAGAAGCAGAACAACGCAACGACAAGCGCCTTTGTTTGCATTCCGTAAACCTGAATTTAGCCGGCTACTTTGAAAATGGAAATTTCAATATCGAACAAGGCGACGAAAGAGAGGCGAAATCAAAGTTTGAACCTATCAAGTTGGCTGTTGCGAAAGTTCTAGAAAAGCATGGAGAAAATGTTGGATTAGACATCAAAATTAATTCAACAGTTCCGGTAGCTGCTGGCTTAGGGTCTTCTGCAGCCGTAGTTGCAGCCGTAACGGCAGCGGTAGGCGCTCTTCTGAATGTAAAAATGTCTAAAGAAGATATTTTCCGAATCACTTTCGAATCGGAAAAAATCGTGCATGGCACACCTTCAGGAATAGACCCTGCAATTTCAACTTTTGGCGGAACGCTTCTTTTTCAAATGGATACTGGCTTCAAACCATTAGAAGTCAAGGCAGATATCCCGCTTGTCATTGGAGACACTGGCGTCGGAAGGTCTACGCGTGTTCAAGTTGAGAAAGTGCGAAATTTAAGGGAGAAGTATCCTCAAGTTGTGGAGCCCATAATGTTGGCGGCGCGTGAAGCTGTTTTAAGAGCCATAGACGCCTTAAAAGAGAATGATTTAGAAACTCTTGGAGAGTTAATGAGCATCAATCACGCACTGCTTTATGGTGTTGGAGTTTCAGATGAATCCTTAGAACGACTAATAAATGCTGCACGAAAAGCTGGAGCCCTTGGGGCTAAACTGACAGGAGCAGGCGGCGGTGGATGCATGATAGCATTAACAAGAAACGACAGTCTTGAAGAGGTTTTTGAAGCCATTCAGAGAATAGGTGGAAGACCTTTCATGGCTAGAAAAACGGACGAGGGAGTCAAAATTGAGCAAACCTAAACCGACAATTCTGAAGATAGGCGGTTCGGTAATAACCGACAAAAGTGGAGAACGCGCTGTACGAACTCAAGAGATAGCACGTTTGGCTGAGGAAATACAGAATGCGAACATCGAAAACCTTGTAATTGTTCATGGTGGCGGAAGCTTCGGACATCCAATCGCCCAAAAATACGCCATAAACACTGGATTCAAGGAAGAAAGCCAGAAGGTTGGCTTTGCAGAAACGCATCATATGATGACCGTGCTTAACGGTTTGCTAATGGATGCGCTAATTTGGCGTGGCATCCCAGCAGTAAGCATTACGCCTTCCTCATGCATCATGACCAAACACGGCAGAATTCAATGTTTTGAAAAAGCACCATTAGTATCGCTGTTGAAAATGGGTTTCGTGCCAGTTATGTATGGTGATGCAGTTTTAGACACGGAAATGGGGTTTGCGATATTATCTGGTGACCAGCTTATCTCGTATGTCGCCACAAATTTTGATGCAGAAAGAATCATAATTGGAGTTGACGTTGACGGATTATTCGACTCTGACCCAAAAACTGAAAAATCCGCTAAAATCTTCACGCATCTAACATTAGAAGAATTGAAAAAACTTCAACGCAAACTCGACAAACCTACGGCCAACGATGTTACAGGCGGCATGTACGGCAAGATAGTTGAGCTTATACCCGCCATCGAAAAAGGGATTCCGGTAACAATTGTGAATGCTACGAAGCCAAATTATATTTGCAAAGCTCTAGAAAAGGAAAAGGTGCAAGGCACTTTAATAGAGAAGGAGTAAAGTTGGCTAAAGAAACGAGCAAACGCAAAGCAGAACACATCAAGATCTCTTTAAACCAGAACGTCCAAGCCAAAAAAGCTACAACAGGCTTCGAAGACGTTTTTTTAATCCATAAGGCTCTTCCAGAAATTGACAAACAAAAAATAAACTCTTCAACAACAGTTTTCAACCACAAGTTCGCTGCACCCATAATCGTAGGCGCCATAACCGGCGGAACTCCAGAAGCAACAAAAATCAACGCAACACTAGCCGAGGCCGTTGAAGAGTTAGGTTTAGGAATGGGTGTTGGAAGTCAACGTGCAGCCATAGAAGACAGAAAACTCGAAAACACCTTTAGAATGACTAGAAAAAAGGCTCCAACAGCTTTTCTAATAGCAAACATTGGGGGAGCGCAACTCGTCCACGGATACGGCCTTAAAGAAGCGAAAAAAGCCATCGAAATGATTGACGCAGACGCGTTAGCAATACACCTGAACCCTCTGCAAGAAGCTGTTCAGCCAGAGGGACAAACAAACTTCAAAGGAGTGCTTGAAAAGATAGGCGAAATCGCAAAAGAACTAGACAAGCCCATCATTGTCAAGGAAACAGGTGCTGGCATAGCCGCAGAAGAAGCGAAAAAGCTTGAAGCCTTGGGTGTTAAGGGCATAGACGTGAGTGGCGCGGGTGGCACAAGCTTCGCCGCCGTTGAGTATTACCGAGCAAAAGGACGAAAGAACAGTTTTCAACGTAAACTAGGTGACGTTTTCTGGGATTGGGGTATCCCAACAGCTGTAAGTATCGTTGAAGTTTCCCAATCCGTTCACGTTCCAGTCATTGCTTCTGGAGGAGTACGGGATGGATTGGGTATCGCTAATGCTTTAGCTTTAGGCGCAAGCCTCACGAGTCTCTCACAGCCAATTCTCGAAACGGCAGTTAAAGGCGTGAAGGAAACAAAAAGTGCGCTTTCGCTTTTAATAGACGAGTTAAGAAATTGCATGTTTCTTGTTGGTGCAGATTCAATTCATTCTCTTCGAGAAAAGCCACTTGTTATTGTTGGTAAGACGGCTGAATGGTTAAAGCTGAGAGGGTTTAACATAGAAAGCTACGCGCGGAGAGGAAGGAGTTAGAGCTTGGACGTTGAAAGATTTCTCGAAGAAAAAGCTGCTTTAATTGATAAGGCTATTGAAAAGTATATTCCAAGAAAGTTCTCGAAAAACGCTACTGTGTTTAGGCTTAACCCGCCGAACTACGCATACAATTTAGACGCTTTGAACAAAGCAGTAGCTGAACCAATTTGGGAGTTTCTCGACAGAGGCGGAAAAAGATGGCGTCCAGCCCTGTTCTTGTTGATATGTGAAGCCTTAGGCAAAAAATCCGAAGATTTCGTCGATTTCGCCATAATTCCCGAAGTGATTCATAATGGAACATTAGTGGTGGACGACATAGAAGACGCGTCTGAACTTCGAAGAGGAAAACCATGCACATACAAAATCTACGGCTTAGACATAGCCATAAACGCCGGAAACGCCATGTACTATTTGCCGCTTCTACCACTAATAGAGAAGAAAGCAAAAATTTCTTCCGAAAAACTCCGCAGAGTTTACGATATCTATGTGGAAGAAATGATAAGCCTCAGCCTCGGCCAGGCAACGGACATTGCATGGCACAGAGGCTTAGCAAATGCAGACAAGATAGACGAAAAAGACTATCTACAGATGTGTGCGTACAAAACGGGAACTTTGGCGAGGATGGCTGCAAAAATAGCCGCTGTTTTGGCAGATGCAAATGATGAACTCGTTGAAAAACTTGGCTATTTTGCTGAAAGCATAGGCGTAGCGTTCCAAATACAAGATGACATTTTAGACTTGACAGGCGGAGAGTTTGCGAAAAAGAAAGGTGGACGTGGACAAGACATAACGGAAGGAAAGCGATCGCTAGTGGTGATTCACACATTAAAAATTGCGAATGCTAAGGATAGAAACAGACTCGTAGAAATTCTTAACATGCACACCTCCAACCAGAAGCGTATAGAAGAAGCCATTACCATAATGGAAAAATACGGCTCCATAGGTTATGCCAAGAATTCTGCAAAGAAAATTGTTAAGAATAGTTGGAGAGAAGTCGAAAAGCTCTTGCTAGCTTCCAAAGCGAAAGAAAAACTGAACGCTTTTGCAAAATTCTTAATTGAAAGGAAACTCTAGTTCTAAAAGAGCGTTAGAATCTTTGACACTTGAAGAAAATAATGCGTTAAGAGAATCTATTCGAAAAATCGCTTTACTAAACGCTATTAGGCATGAGGGCAAAGCGCAGGCAGGGCCCGTTATTGGAAAAATTCTAGGCGAAAAACCAGAACTAAAAACTAAGATTAAGGAACTTTCCACCTTCATCAATAACATTGTCCAAGAAGTTAACAACTTATCCTTCGCCGAGCAGAAACGCATTGTCGAAGAGAAATGGCCAGAAGCCCTTGTGAAAGAGAAAGTAGAAGAAAAGCGTCTTCCACCACTGCCAAATGTTGACAGGTATCCACAAGTTGTCACGCGTTTTTCGCCGAACCCAGACTGCGTGATACATTTGGGTTCAGCAAGAGCCATAATACTATGCCACGAGTATGCACGTATGTACAAAGGCAAATTTATTCTGCGTTTTGAAGACACAGACCCCAAACTGAAGCGGCCCGTGTTGGAGTTTTACGACTCTATTAGAAAGGATTTACTTTGGCTTGAATGCAAACCAGACGAGGAGTATATACAAAGCGATAGAATACCCATTTACTACGAGTATGCTGAAAAATTGTTGAAAGACGGAAACGCTTATATCTGCACATGCCAACTTGAAGCGTTCCGAAAGGAAATTTTAGCTAATCAACCTTGCGAATGCCGCAATTTACCATCAGAAGAGCACTTAGCAAGATGGCAATGTATGCTCGAAGACGGTTACAAAGAAGGAGAAGCGGTGCTTCGAGTAAAAACAGATTTGAACCATCCAAACCCTGCGGTTAGGGACTGGCCAGCAGCACGTGTTATAGATGCTGAAAAGTATCCGCACCCTCGAGTTGGAAGCAAATATCGCGTCTGGCCCTTATACAATTTGGCATGTGGCATAGACGACCATCTCATGGGCGTAACCCACATAATCCGCGGAAAGGAACACCTAACAAACCAAGCTAGACAAGAATATCTCTACAAGCATTTAGGGTGGAAGTACCCAGAAGCCATACACTACGGTAGACTAAAAATAACAGGGGCTTCGTTGAGCAAGTCGAAGATTGTTCAGGGGATGCGTGAAGGCGTATACAAAAGCTGGGATGACCCGCGACTTGCAACTTTTGCAGCGCTGAGAAGACGTGGAATAACGCCGGAAGCTATTAGAAAAATGATAATTGATGTTGGACCTAAAACTTCTGATGTTATTTTGAGTTGGGAGAACCTCTATGCGTATAACCGCAAAATCCTAGACCCAACAGTTAACCGATACTTCTTTGTGCACAATCCAATAGAGTTAACCGTGAAACAGATTCCAAAAATTTTCAAAGTAAAGCTTCATTTGCATCCCGACAAGCCACAAAAGGGAAGCAGAGAATACACAATAAAGCCCGAAGGAAACGCTGATTCCGCAAGATTCTGGATTTCCAAAAAAGACATGGAAGCCTTACGTGTCGAAAGTGTCATTCGCCTTATGGAGCTTTTCAACATAAAAATCGAAAAGGCAAATGCATACTCAGTTGATGCATTCTTTGTTAGTGAATCATATGAAGAAGCGAGAAAAGTTAAGACTCCCCTCATTCATTGGATATCAGTTGGAGAAGACATTCCATGCCAAGTCGTAATGCCCGACGCCTCACTTGCCGAGGGAATCGCTGAAAGTGTCTGCAGAAGTTTAAAGCCAGACACTATAGTCCAGTTTGAAAGGTTCGGCTTCGTCAGAATCGACAAACTTAACACAAAGTTAACAGCATACTATGCCCACAAATAATGAAAGGAGAAAAAACATGCGCAATCAAGACAAAGTGGTGATCTGGCCAGCCTATTTCGATTCGACAAAAACAAGGAAGCAAGGAAGGCGAGTCCAAAAAAGCTTAGCCGTGCCATCTCCGAAAATCTTGGAGATAAAGGATGCTGCAGAAAAAATTGGCTTAGAGCATGAACTTGTTTTGGATGTTGGTTATCCTAAAACGCCATTCTTATCAAAAACTGGTATGCTTCTTGTCAAGAAAAACGAAGCAAAACAGAAGGCAATTGTGAAAATTGCGAAACAACTTTCAAAGATTCGAGGCTCGGCTTCAACGACAAAACAGGGTGTGTACTAGCTCTTTTCTTCTTCGCCGATTAATATGGCATTGACTACTCCATCTTGTCCTGGGCGGGAAGTAACACGCGCCAAACCCAGAGAAGTTTCTATAACAGTGCTTTTGGTTATTACGCCTCTGCGGTCGTAATCGATGTTTGTTGGATTTTTGACAACTCGCATAATCTCAACTTTTTCTGTTTTTCCATTTTTAGGGTCGGTTACACACGCGTATTTGTCACTTAAAATCTTAATCTTTAGGTTTCCGCCTCTTCCTCTGGAGATTTTACGTTTAGGCTCGCCTACAATTGTTTCTACAGGAAATGAGCCTTGTTCAAATTTCCGTTTTCCTCTGTATGCTCTTTTTCTGCCTCCAGATGGTTTTTTCTTGCGCAGGTCACCGTGCCAAACCGACATGTCTCATTTCCCTATTATCTTTCAATTTAAGTGTTCATTATCAACCTTTATTTTGCATATAAACCTATCCATTTCAAGTTTTGGGAGTTTCTTGTTTAGAGAAGTCTTCAAAAACATGTTTTAACTCTTTTTTCATTGACACAGTGTCGTGACTCAGACCGAAGTAGTCTGCGAAATATTCGGTTGTCCTCAGAATTGTCGACCGTCCGCTCCTTTCACTGGCAATCAGACCCATCTCTTTCAACAGTTTTATATGACCGTAGACGTGGTGACCACGCACATCAACAACTCTTTTTTGCGAAACAGGTTGTCGGTAGGCTATGTAAGAAAGCGTTTTTAATGGACCAGTAGAAAGCAATGGTCTATTAACAAATCTCCTAACTAGAGGCGTGAATTCAGCCTTTAACTGCAAAACGTATCTTTCATCTTTTAATTCAAGAATTTCTAGGGCGGTGTTTCTCTTTGTATATTCTTGTATGATAGTTTTTACCAGTTTTCTGACTTTGTTTTTGGAGCGAGTTTTCAAAACTGAACACAGCTCATTTAGGTCTAAGGGGCGACCTGCAACGTACAACGCGGCTTCTACCAAGGATGAATCACGCCGCGTTTTTTCTGCAGCTTGCAGCTGCTGACGGTTAATATCCAAATTAAGTGCTTGCTTTTCCGTCTTCTGCAATGTTCAAATCTCCAACGGTTATGTATATCTCCTCAGTTTGTTCATCCTGCCACAGTTTCACTCTTCCATCCTGCGCCAAGAATAGTAAGAGTATGAATGTACGGATGGCTTCCAGCCGTCCAATACTTTTTATTAATGTAGAGAATTCTATTATGCCGGCACCTTTAACCTTCTCTGAGAGAGAGGCGTAGAATTTTTCCATCTGCAGCTCGATTTCCATGAGGTATATGTCCAGTTGCGGAAGAATCTCTGAAGGCGTTGGAAGAATGGGTTCTGCAGCGAGTTTTTCAATACGAATCAGTTTTTCGCCTTTTAAGACATCATCTAAAACTTCGAGCAGATGCCTAATTGTTGTCGAGGTTAATTCGTGTCTAAGCGGCAAAAACAACGGTGGAGGCAAAAAGTCTTGGGGAGGTTTAGGAGGCGGTGGTGGCTCTTCAAGTTTGAGCAGAAGCTTTGATTTCATCAAGTATATGAGAGCTGAAGAATCAAGAGCCATTCCTGAAGCCCTAAAATCTACTTGCCCAAGTTTCTCCATTTCTTCAAGAAATGTTGTAAGCAAAAAGGAAATGTTGATGTTCCAAGGCGTCAGCTTTTCTAATTTATGGAACTCGAATAGAATATTCCATGGAGGACGCATATAAAATGGCTTTTTGAGCGTTGCAGAAGTCATCAGCTCGGCACCTCTAAAAATTTGGCTGAAACAACATTTGAAACCCCGTTGCGCCCATAGACCCCGTAGACCTTCTGCGCCTTATTCACCATTTCAGGCTTTAAGGTGATGACTATGAACTGAGTTTTGTCAGACTCTTCTAAGAGAACATCGGCGAGTTTCGAAACGTGAAAAGCGTCAAGATGAGCGTCTATCTCGTCGAGTATGTAGAAGGCTGCGGGTGTAAACTCTTTCAAAGCGAATATGAAGGCAACTGCTGCGACTGAGCGTTCGCCACCACTGGCTCCGCTTACGACTATGGAAGGCTTGTTTAGGAACTGAACAATCATGTCAATACCGCCGGAGAAAAGTTCGTCAGGATTTTCGAGTTTTAATGTGGCGTTTCCGCCTCCGGTTAGTTTTGCGAAGTACTTTCCAAAATTGATGTTAATTTTTTCGAAAGCTTCTGAAAAGACTTTACGTTTTTTGTGCTCTATCTCATCCATGAACTGTACTATGGCTTGTTTTTCTCTTTCCAACTCGTTTAATCTCATGGAAAGTTCCTTATAGCGCGAAATTTGTTCCGCGTAGTGTGAGAGAGCGAGTTGGTTCACTGCGCCTATTCGTTCGAGTTCAAGCTGCATCATTCTTATCGACGTTTCGGCTTCTGCAAGCTGCGTGAGTGTCACGATTAATGGTTGTTCATAACCAAACTGTCTAAGCTGGTTTGTGTATTGTTCAAGTTGTAACAGAGAGGTTTGAATGTTTAGCTGAAGCTGGTTCAGTAAACGGTCGGCTTGTTCATACTCTGAATCGAGCTTACGCAGCTCTTTATCTATATCATCAATTTGAGCAGTGAAATTTTTTGCTTCTTCCCTTGCTGACAAAACACTCTTCGAAAGTTCAACACGGTTTTTCTCCAGGTCTGTTAACTCGTGTTTGAGCGATTCCCGCTCTTGTAACGCGCTTTCTACTTCTTTCTCAACTCTTCTAAGTTGCTGTTCAACTTTTGCGAGTTGGATTTTTGCATTCTGGTATCCAACCCTTAGAACATTATCAAATTGTGATTGAAGTGTTGAAGTTTCGGTTTGGACTGTGCCTAATTTCTGTCTTAAAGTAATTATCTCTTCCGCAAGTTTTTCTCTTTTAACTTCCATCTCTTGGATAGTTGAAGGGTCCGCTTTTCGTCTCAGGGAGATTAATTCATTCTGAAGTTTTCGCATCTCTTTTTGGATGGAACTTCGTTCAGCCTTGTGTAGCCACATCTGCGTTTTCTCATTTTCAACCTCTTTTCCAAGCCGTCCAACGAGGTGTTCTATTCGCTTGACATTGGACTTTGTTCTTCTCGCACTTCTTTTAACTCTAACTATTTCTCTGTCAAGTGTCGTTATAGCTTCAGAAAGACGAGTAATTTCAACGCGTGTTCTATCGATTTCCTCTTCGAAAGAGGTTATGTCGCTGCCTCTTCTTGAAAGATGTTGCTGAAGAGCGCTTACGGCTTCTTCAAGGCTTTTGATTGCTGATTCACTTGGAATAATTGTGGAGAAATCAATGGGCGCGCGGTAGTAACCACTTTCGAAGGCGCCACCCACTTCGTAAAGGTCTCCGTTGACTGTTACTGCACGGTAACCTTCGCTGGATAAGGCAAAAGCGGTTTTATCATCTGAAGCTATAAGAGTGTCGCCTAAAACAAAGTTAACTGCCGGTTCATAGTGCTTCTCGCATTTTACAAAAAATGGTGCTGCCCCGTTCACGCCTTCCTTTTCCGGAATTTTTGAAGTTTTAGGTTTCAAAGCGCCTTCCAACGGGATTATTTTTATTCTTCCAAGCTTCATTCTCCTTAAAGTTTCCGTACATGTGAACGCGGCATCAAAATCTTTCACGACTATTGCGTCAAGCCATCCAGCTGCTGCAGCCTCTATCGCCTGTTTATAGGCTTTGTCAATCTTGACTAAATTGCGCAGTCTGCCGTACACGCCTGGAACTACACCCAAGTCGCCCAATTCTTCTATGCTTTTAAGGGCTTTTTCCTCAGAAGCCACGGTTTCCGCGAGTTCCTTTTGTGTTACAAATTCTATAACCGCTTCGCGTGCTGACTCAGCTATCTTTCCCGCTTCCGTAATTTCCCTTTCCACAGCTTCTTTTTGGGCTATTCGCCGCTCGAGTGTACGCTCAAGACTTTTTAGCTGAGTTTTTTGTTCCTTTTGCACTTTCTCAAGTTCATTCAGTGACTTTTCAAGTTCGCTGAGCGTTACTGCAAATCTTTCTCTGCGCTCTTTTAGGTCCTTGAGTCTTCTTGTGCGTATTTGGATGGCTGTGTGGCCTTTTGCTTGTTCAGACTTTAAGTAGGTTAACCGCTTGTAATCGTTGTCGAGTTTTTGTTCTATCTCACGAATTTGTTTGCTGTTTTCTCCGAGGTTTTCCCATAGCTGAGCTGTTTCATTTGCAAGGACATCATGTTCACCTTGTTTTGCGGTTATCTGGCTGAGAATCCCTTCGTACTCTCTTCTCAACAGTTTTATTCTTAAGCGGTTCTCTCGGATTTCGTCTCGAATAGACTGATATTGTTGAAGATTATTCTCCCTAATTCGTTTTAAACCTTCTAGACTTGTTTTTCCGGAGCTGATCTTGGTTGTTAATTCTGTCAATTTGGATTTTAATTCGCCGATTTTTATCTGAACCCTTAAAACTTGTGAGCCGCCTTCTTCGACAAGCTCTGAACTCAGTTTGCGCCATTCACTTTCAATTTCTCTCCTTTTTGATCTGCGCTCTTCGCGTAATTGCCTTAATTTTTCAACAATACTTCTGAGTTTGTCTGCTTGCGAAGAAGTTTCCTTTGTTTTTTCTTGCATCTGCGCCATGTTATGTGAAAGTTTTACGGCTTCAAACTTTTTTATCTCACCTTGGATGAAGTTGCATCTTAAAAGTTCATTGCGTTCTCTTTCCAGGTCATCTACTCGCTTTTGCACTTCGTCTATTCTGCCCATGGCGGTGCGGATTGAGATGTCCGCCACTCGCAGTTTTTCTTCTGCCTCAGCTTTCTCAGCGTCATATTGGGCTATTCCAACCAAATCTTCAATGATTTTCCTACGCTCGGCTGGAGAAATGTCAGTTAGTCGAGTTATTGTGCCTTGCAAGATTATGTTTTGGCTGGTCGAGCTTACTCCGGCCATTAACAAAATTTCCAGAATCTGGGTACGCGAGATTCTTCTTCCATTAAGTCGATAGACACTTTGACCGTTTCTATAAACTTCCCGCGAGACGGTGACGGTGGTTGTGTCAACTGGCATGCGACCGTCAGTGTTATCGAATTGAATTATTACTTTAGCCATCTTTGCTTTTTCTAATTCAGCCTTTTCAGAACCGTGAAAAATTAGTTTAGCTGCATTTTCAGCACGAAGTCTTCTGGTGCTTAATTCGCCTAAGGCGAATAAAACCGCGTCAACAATGTTTGTTTTTCCACTTCCGTTTGGTCCTGTAATTGTTGTGAAGCCTCTATCCAGAGTTACTTTAACGGTTTGCGGACCGAACGATTTGAAACCTTTAACCTCGATTTTTTTAATGTAGGGCATCTAGTTTGCGCCCTCACCCTCACGGGAAGATAGAGCTATCTTATTATAGAGTCTTCTGTAAGATTATTCTATAAAAGGATTACATTTCAATGTTTTAACGATTATGCACGGTTTAAACGCTATTTTTCAGCTTTAACTCCATACTTTGTAGCCATTTTCTTGACAAATTCCTTTAAGCGTTCGTCTTCGCCATACACAAGCAAGTAACCATCATTTTGAAGTTTACAGAATAGATTTGATTCTTGAGCTAAAGTTTCCAATTTTTCAATGGGCAACTCAGTTGAAGATTTAATTCGAATCCATTTTTGTTCCCTTGGCAAACCTGGAATAAACCTTGTTTCTTCCTCCTCCACGTCGGGCATTCGCATGCTGGCTTCGTCTAATCGTTTAAGCCATTCATCCACGTATTCGATTCCAAACTTTTTTTGGCCTTCAGAGATAAGGTAAGATTCAACATTACCAAGATACTCTTCAATTTTCTGCATGGTTTCTCCACGGTATGGGTCTGCCTTTAAAACTTTAATCATGGTTCTAGCAGACTTCAGGTTATCCATGACTTCTGCCGGAACTGTTATACCTTTTTTTCGAAAGTCCATAATCATTTCTTCCAGAACTTTCCAGACAGCCAAATATCCCATACTACCAATTCACCATTCTTTGAATTAGCGTCGACACTATAAAGAGTTATCACAAGATGGTTAGTTTTTAGCTGGGTCCACGTGAATTGCGCAGTGCTGACACGCACCGCAAAATGTTTTTTGTCTTCTTTTTGCTTAAAAGATTTAATATTTAAGAGCAAAATGTAGCGTGTGGTTTGGATGATAAGGATAAAAAGGGTCTATGATAAGCCCTCAAAGGAAGATAGGTGTAGAATTCTTGTAGATAGATTATGGCCGAGAGGATTATCGAAAGAGAAGGCCAAGGTTGACTTGTGGTTGAAAGAGATTGCGCCCAGTGACGAGTTACGAAAAAGGTTTTGTCATGACCCAGCGAAATGGGAAGAATTTAATGAAAAGTACGCGGAAGAGTTGAAAAGTAAAAGGGATTTGCTTCATAAAATTAAGCAGATTGAGGAAGAGAAGGGGACGGTTACGCTTCTTTATGCTGCGAAGGACGAAGAGCATAACAATGCGGTCGCTTTGAGTGGCATATTGAAAAGTGCATAAACTCTAGGCTTTCGCTATATTTCTCTCATTCATTTTTCTATAAACCCAAATTACGAGGGGAAGTGCTATTGCCAAATAGGAAATGTGAACTATTATTCTTGCCCATTCTGCGCTTACTGTGTAGCCGAACATCACCGCAAATATTGAGCCTATTATGCCTTTATGATGAAATGGACTATCCACTGGAATATTCAAGGCATACGCCGGTTCGCTTAACCAGCCTATTTTGAAGTCAGTTTCTTCATAATATTCCAGAAGTTCATGTGTGCCGTATCCAGCTAAGCCGCCTGCAAGCAGAATTAACATTATGCTTGTGAAATAAAAGAACTTTTGCAGGTTGATTTTCATTCCGACCACAAAAACGCCATAAGCCAGCAAAACTGCAGTTAAGATTCCAAAAAACATTCCAGCCAGCGTCGCTATTGCATCGCCTAACAAAAAGGGTGTAAGAAAAAGGACAGTTTCAAAACCTTCTCTAAAAACAACGACAAACCCAAGAGAAGCTAATCCGATTATCACGCTTCGCGATGCCGCACGTTCAACACGTTTCTCCGTCTCTTCACGTATATGTCTTCCCTTTACAGCCATCCAATAAATCATGGAAGACAAAACTGCGACGGCGACGAAAGCTGCCACTGCTTCAAACAGCAGCTTAGAAGTTTCTGAAAGAACGCCGTAAGTAAACCAAACAACCGCCCCTACGCTAAAGCTGGCGACCACGGCTAAGGATATTCCATACCATACGTAACGCGTCAAACTATGTCTGGCGCTTCTAACCAGATAAGACAATATTATTGCTGTTATCAATGCGGCTTCGAGAGCTTCTCTAAACGTTATTAAATATTGCCCAAGCATTTACATGCACTTCAACGCATTTGTGAGCAGACATAGTTCACATTTTTCGACGTCAATTGCGGGGTCAAAGGTTTTGTGTATTTGGCATAGCAAGCCTTTAGAACGTATTGTTTTGCAGATTTCGCAAAATGCTTGAATGAAATCTTTACGCGTTAAATCGCCTTTAGCTAACGCGTCAGCCAGGTTCTCTATTAGTTTTGTTATTTCTGGGTCGTTTTCTAGGTTTATGGCTTTGCCGCGCATTCTTCTCTCGTATAGGCTTATGGCGGGTTGGCTTATTCCTAGGCGTTTTGCTGCTTCTATTTGTGTTAAGTTGTGTTTTGTTGTGAGCGTTTTGGCTATCATGGCTCGGAGTGGGGGTAATAGGCATTTTACTGCAACTTCGCAGGGAAGCGACATTTATGTTGTCTCCGGGTAGTATTGTGTAGAAAGGCATAAATATACTTTATTACAATTGTAATATTAAATTGAGGGAACACACCATGAATTGGCGAAACATAACCAAACTTTCAGAAGGCGTTTACTGGGTCGGCGCCAGAGACTGGAACCGCAGACTTTTCGACGCACTGATTCCACTGCCAAAAGGAACAAGCTACAACGCCTATTTAGTAATCGGTAAAAACAAAAAGGCTTTAATTGACACGGTAAACCCAGGCTTCGAGAAGGAATTGGAAGAGAAAATACGCAAGCTTGTAAACCCAAGCGAAATTGACTACATAGTAATGAACCATGCAGAACCAGACCACGCTGGCTCAATACCATATATCATTGGACTAAACAATAAAACCAAACTCGTAACAACAAACAAAGGCGCCAAAATGGCTCAAATCTTCTACAAAGTGCCTGAAGAACGAATAATAACGGTTAAAGACCAAGAAATCATCGATTTAGGCGGCAAAACTCTTCGCTTTATAGAAGCGCCGATGCTTCACTGGCCAGAAACAATGTTCACATATCTAGAAGAGGATAAGATTCTGTTTCCATGCGACTTCTTCGGGTCGCACTTGACAAAGGGGCAATATGACGATGAGGTGGAGGACTTGCTTGTTCACGCTCAGAGATATTGGGGCGAAATAATGATGCCGTTTGCTGTGATGGCTAAAAGAGCGTTAGAAAAGATAAGGGATTTAGATATCAAAATGATTGCGCCGAGCCATGGACCAGTTCATAGAAATCCCGAACGAATACGCAACGCCTACAACAAGTGGGCGAACGGAGAAAACAAGCAAAAGGCAATCATAGTTTACGTGAGCATGTGGAACAGCACGGAAAAAATGGTTCAATCAATCGCAGACACATTAGCGTCTGAAGGCATCGAAATTGCATTGTATAATTTAGCATCAAGCGATATTGGCGATGTGGCTAAGGATTTAGTAGATTCAAGAGCCATAGTTTTGGGCGCACCAACAGTCTTAGGAGGTGCACATCCATTAGCCGTTTACGCCACTTACCTTGTGAAAGTCTTAAAACCGCCACTCAAATTTGCCGCCGTTCTAAGCTCTTACGGATGGGGCGGAGGAACAATAAAGCAAGTTCAAGAAGTTCTCGGTCCATCAAAAATGGAAATTGTTGGAGCATTGGAGATTAATGGTCCACCAACAGAGAACGATATCAGTAAAATAGTTGAACTGGGTAAAACTCTTGCAGGAAAGATTAAGGAGACACCATGATGAGCGAAATAGCCGAGAACAAGAGAAAGATACTGAAAGAAATAATTACGCAGTTACATGCAGGCGTCCCATCCCAACAAGTTAAGGAGAGATTTAAACAATTTTTGGGAAATGTTAGCTCTGAGGAGATTGCTAAAATTGAGAATGAACTTGTTAAAGAAGGCATCCAAAGAGAGGAAATTCAACGATTATGTGATGTTCACCTTGCAGTTTTTAGGGAACAGTTAGAAAAGCAGAAACCAGAGATTCCTCCAGAGCACCCAATTGGAATCCTATTGGAAGAACATAAGATTATGTTACAGCTCACAGAAAAACTCGTTTCTGTTACAAACAAAATTAAGCAAATAAATGACAAAAGCTACGTTGGAGATGCAATCCACCAACTGGAACACATAGCAAGAGACTTCACAGACTCAGAAAAACATTACCTACGCGAAGAAAACGTGCTCTTCCCAGTCATAGAAAAGCATGGAATCACTGAGCCACCAGCAATAATGTGGATGGAACACAACCAGATAAGGGAGAAAAAGAAACAACTCAACAATCTATTAGGAAAATACAGCACTATAGACTTTCAAGACTTTAAGAAACAACTTACAGAAGCATCTGCCGCATTAAACGAGATTCTCCCAAGCCACTTCTTCAAAGAAAACAACATACTTTTCCCCACAGCGCTGAAGGTCGTCACAAGCGGCGAATGGACAGATATTAGGCGAGAGTTTGATGAGATTGGATACTGCTGTTTCACACCTTTGCATCTTATAACAGCACCGAAACCCGAAGAAACCCAAAAAGAAGAAGCGTTAGCGAAAGAAGGCATGTTACAATTTGAAACTGGTTCTCTTTCAAAAGAGGAGATTGAAGCTATTTTGAATGCACTTCCAATTGACATATCATTCGTCGACGCCAACGACGCCGTGAGATACTTTAACAAGGCTGAAAAGAGAATTTTCGTAAGGACAAAAGCTGTTATCGGAAGAAAAGTTCAGTTATGCCATCCACAAAAAAGCATCCACATAGTAAACAAGATTCTAGAAGCCTTCAAAACAGGCAAAGAAGACATGGCTGAATTCTGGATTACAATGAACAATCGCCTAATACACATAAGATACTTCGCTGTGAGAGATAAAAACAGAAAATACCTTGGAACAATGGAAGTAACACAAGACTTAACAGACCTAAAGAAAATCGAAGGAGAAAAGAGACTCCTAGACTGGAAGGAGTAAGCCCAACTCTTCAGACCATCCTACCAAAAGTTCAACCTATATATAAGAGGCTCTAATACACAAGACAGCTGAAAGAACCTACAACTCTACAAAAGCAAGAATACTTAGGAAAAGGTTTTTAGTTTAGTTGTCATATGAAAGTCTGCAAATGCATTAGGGAATAGTGTGAGGTAGATATGTTATGTCCGTGTTTGCAGCACCAGGAGCATACGACCGTGCCATAACCGTTTTTTCACCAGACGGTAGGCTGTTCCAAGTAGAATACGCAATGGAACTGGTTAACCGTGGAGCAACAATTTTGGGAATACGCTGCTCCGAAGGAGTGGTGTTGGGAGCAGAAGAAACCGTTGAGCCCCTCGAAGATGCAGAATACTCATGGAAAATTTTCAAAGTTGACGAACATGTGGGCGCAGCAATAGTGGGTTTAAGCTCAGACGCACGCATTCTTATAGACCAAGCAAGAGTATACGCCCAAAGTAACAGACTAACTTATGACGAACCAATAGACGTAGAAGTTGTAACCAAAAGAATCTGCGACATAAAACAGTTATACACGCAACATGCAGGCGTCAGACCATTCGGAGTCTCAATGATTTTCGGCGGAGTTGACAAAGCAGGAAACCGTCTCTTAGGAACGCATCCAAGCGGAACATACAGAGGCTACAAGGCTACAGCTTTGGGCGCTGGAAGAGAAACGGTGTTGTCAATACTAAAGGAGGAATACCGCGAAGACATGGCACTAGAAGACACCACAAAACTCACAGTCAAATGCTTGGTAAAAGCCTTAGAAGCAAGACAACTGCCCCCAAGACTAAAGATAGTCGTCATTCCCTCAGCAACAAAGAAAATGGAAATGCTAGGCGACGACAAAATTGAAAGTTACGTGAAAGAGTTTGCATCGGGCAAGTGAAACACTAATGAGCGAAAAGTACACAGTCGCACGCATAATAAAGGATAACGAGCACTTTGAGGTTCTTGTAAAACCCCAAAAAGCATTAGACTATCGTATGGGAAAAATTGCGGCAATAACAGAAGTATTAGTAACCGAAACAATATTTTCAGACGCAAACAAAGGCACAAAAGTTTCAGAAGAAAACCTGCTCAAAGCCTTCGGAACAACTGAGCAGCTGAAAATTGCAGAAATGATACTGAAAAAAGGAACACTACAACTAACGACGGAACAACGAAGAAAAATGGTGGACGACAAAAGAAAGCAGATAGTGGACTTCATATCAAGACAATGCGTCGACCCAAAAACAAACCTTCCACATCCGCCGTTGCGCATAGAAAACGCCCTAGAACAAATTCACTATTCAATAGACCCCTTCAAGCCAGTGGAAGAACAGGCACGAGACATAATCAAGTTGTTGCGACCAATTCTGCCACTAAAAATGGAGCAGGTATCCGTGGGCGTCCACATACCAGCAGAATACTCAGCGAGAGCCTACGGATCAATAAAGGGATTCGGAACAATAAAGCGGGAAGAATGGCGTGGAGACGGCTCATGGTACGGAGTCCTAGAAATGCCCGCAGGATTATACGCTCCGTTTCTGGAAAAATTAGGGGACATAACCAAGGGAAATGGAGAAGCGAAAATAATCGCTTGAGATTTATTATGAGTGGAAAAGGTGGAAATTTATGCCAATGTTTTTTGAGAGAAGACAGCTTGTAACGCCTGGGGACTTGATTGCGGAAGATGATTATTTGGCTGGCGAAAACACGTATCGTGAAGATAATAAAATCTACGCTTCAAGAATCGGAATTGTAGAATACGAGGACAAAAAAGTGAACGTCGTAGCTCTAAGAGCATTCTACATTCCAAGAATTGGAGACATAGTCATAGGAACTGTCACTGAAGTAGGATTCAACGGCTGGACAGTGAACATTAGTGCACCTTACGAAGCCCTTCTGAGAGCGTCGGATGTTCTAAGCAGACCCTTCAAACCACAAAAAGATGAATTATCCCAAGTTCTTGATGCAGGAGATTTGATAGTTGCAAAAATAATCGCTTACGACAGAGCGCACAACCCCCAACTAACGGTTGGCGAACCCGGATTGGGAAAAGTAACCCGCGGGCAAATATTGAAAATTACTCCGACAAAAATTCCACGCGCCATAGGCAGAAAAGGTTCTATGATATCCATGATAAAACAAGAAACAGGTTGCCAAATAATCCTTGGACTCAACGGAGTTATATTAATCACTGGAAAAACCCTTGAAGATGAACAATTAGCAATGATGGCCCTTCGCAAAATTGATGAAGAATCTCACACGAGCGGTTTGACAGACCGCATAACCCAGATGATTAAGGAAGAAAAGACAAAACGGGAGAAAGTTAAAAATGAGTCAGAAGACTGAAAAGTTGATTGATAAAAAAGGTTTAAGGCTTGATGGAAGAAAACCAGACGAGTTAAGACCGATAAAAATTGAGGTAGGCGTCTTATCAAACGCCGACGGTTCAGCATATATTGAGCAGGGAAAAAACAAAATTTTAGCTGCAGTGTTTGGTCCGAAAGAGTTGCATCCGAAACATTTGGCGCTTCAAGATCGGATGGTTTTAAGGTGCCGTTATCACATGGCACCTTTCTCGGTCCAAGAGCGTAAGTCACCAGCACCTTCAAGAAGGGAAATCGAACTTTCTAAAGTTATAAGAGAATCCTTGGAACCTTCAATTTTCCTTGAATATTACCCGAGGACAGGCATAGACGTTTTTGTTGAAGTTTTGCAAGCTGATGGTGGAACAAGATGCGCGAGCATAACAGCGGCGTCTTTGGCTGTGGCAGATGCAGGTATTCCAATACGTGATTTGGTTGTTGCATGCGCGGCTGGAAAGGCTGATGACACAGTAGTACTGGATTTAATGGACACGGAAGATAAGATGGGAACTGCGGATGTGCCTGTCGCTTTGATGCCTAATTCAAACGCCATAACACTGCTGCAAATGGATGGAACGCTGACTTTGGAAGAGTTTGAAAAAGCCGTAAACATGGCGATTGAAGGATGCAAAAAAATATATGCATTGCAAAAAGAAGCGTTAAAACTCAAGTATGTAAATGTTAAAGAGGAGCTTGAAGAATAATGTCATCAGTTATTACGCGAGTAAAGCAGAAGCAAATTGCGGATTTAATCGCTAAAGGAAAACGTCTGGACGACAGAGACTTTACGGATTACCGCGAGATTAGATTGGAGCAAGGAATAATCGAACGTGCAGAAGGTTCAGCGAGAGTGTTGCTTGGGAAAACAGAGGTTTTGGTTGGAACTAAAATTGAGGTTGGCACACCATTTCCTGACACGCCGAATGAAGGTGTTTTGACGGTGAACGCTGAACTTGTGCCTTTGGCTTCGTCAACTTTTGAGCCGGGACCACCAGATGAGAACTCCATTGAGCTTGCGAGGATTGTTGACAGAGGGATAAGGGAATCCAAAGCAATTGACGTGGGAAAGTTATGCATTGAGCCTGGAAAGAAGGTGTTTGTTGTTTTTGTAGATGTTTACGTGCTTAATCATGATGGAAACTTGATAGATGCTTCAGCATTAGCGGCTATGGCTGCGTTGGTTAACACGAAGATGCCCAATTATGAAGTCGAAGAAGGCGAAGTCAAGATTAAGACTGGCAACATGCCGCTTCCGATGAAAAAGTGTCCAATAACGGTTACTTTTGCGAAGATAAATGATAAGCTGCTTGTTGACCCGTGGTTGGAAGAGGAACAAGTGATGGATTCTCGGCTTTCAGTCGCGATTGATGACGATGGTAACATTTGTGCGATGCAGAAGGGCGGTGGGGGATACTTCACGCAAGAGCAGGTATTAGAAGCTGTCAGAATGGCTAGAGAAAAGGCTGAAGAAATACGTAAGAAACTTAACTGGTGAAAAGCCGTTGGGGAAGAGAACTAAAAAGGTCGGACCAACACGGGGGTTGGGACCGCGTTATGGTGCTTCCGTGAGGAAACGCTACATCAAAGTGCTCACGGAAATGAAAAAACCTCATATGTGTCCGCAGTGCGGTTTTGCACGCGTCAAGAGAGAAAGTGTTGGCGTTTGGAAGTGTAGAAAATGCGGATTTACATTTAGTGGTGGAGCGTATACGCCGATGACGAAGTTGGGAGTCGTTGCGAGACGTGCGGCTAAAGGTGCGCCGTTAGAGGAAGTCGTGAAGGCAACGGAAGAAGAAGCAGAGTAATTGGAAGTATGAAAGCAAAGGCTACTATCCGCTTGAAATTTTCTTCAGAAAAACATTTGGAAATAGTCTTGAAGGCTTTAGAACCGGAAGTTAGAAAAACGCCTACAATGCGTTCACAGGCAACTTTGACGATGGAACGTGAGTTTTTGGTTTTGGATGTGGATGCTAAGGATACTGTTGCTTTGCGGGCTGCGGTGAATGCTTATTTGAGATGGATAAATTCGACGGTGAATGTTTTGGAAGTTTTGGAAAGTATGTCTTAAATTTGTTGGGCTCCGAAAATTTTTTGTTTAACAACAATTACAGTAGCGTCTCTGTAATTGTCTGTGTTTTGGGAAATGTTTTATTAATGGCTGTGCTTATTGCTGTGCAGAACGGAAGGAATAGAAGTGAGTGATGAAATCTCGAAGCTTCCACCACAAGTCCAAGAACGCTTATTACGGCTTAACCAACTTCAACAAACACTCCAATCAATCCTCGCCCAGAAGCAGCAGGTAGAAATGGAACTCACAGAAATCGAACAAGCCCTAAGTGAACTGCAGAAAATGGCTGACGACGCAGTAATATACAAAGCTATCGGTTCTCTTTTGGTAAAATCAGAAAAAACAAAGATATCTACAGATTTGACCGAGCGGAAGGAACTGCTCAACACGCGAACCACGATTTTGGGAAAACAGGAAGAACGTTTACGCAGTCAACTGAAAGATTTGCAGGCTAAACTTCAGCAAGATTTGAGTCCAGTTTCTCAGCCCCAGCAATAGCCTATATTGCGTCTGGGTGAAAAACTGTGCAAGAAATGGGCATACCGGAGTTAACTACTGAACAAGTTGAAGAATTATGCGCTATCGCAGATGATGCCGCCAGAAAGTATGTCTTATCAAAGGTTCCTCAAAAAAAGATAGATAAATTAGACATAATTGTCGAAGCCGATGGTACAAAGCCCTTAACGTTGACAATTGATATAGATATTGCTCTGTCGCCGTTAATACAGAACTTTAACGTGCAAGAACTTGTTGATGAAGCCGTGAAGGAGGCTTTCACGTCGGTTGAAAAATATTTGAGGAAACTAAAGTGTCATTCGCCCAAGTGAGCCAAATTCTAGACGAGTTAAAAGCTAAACGTGTTGTTTTGTTATGTCATCATAATGCTGACCCTGACGCAATCTGCTCAGCCTACGCATTTGCAAGTCTACTAAAACGTCTAAGACCAGAATGTGAAGTGGAAATCGGAGCAGCCCAAGGAATAAGCCGACTCTCAAAACACCTACTCAAATTTCTGCCAATAGAAGTAAAAACAAAACCGAAAGTGGAAAATGCAGACGCAATAGTACTGCTTGACACCAACACAATCCAGCAACTGAATAATTTGGCTGAAAAAATAAAAGCTTCAAAAGCACCAATCATCGTTGTTGATCATCACGCGGCTCACCCAGAAACTGAACGATTAGCAAAAGTATGCATAACCAAAGAAGAAGCATCATCAACATGCGAAATTGTCTACAGCTTCTTTAAAGAAAAGGATGTTAAATTAAGCGAGACCGAGGCTAAAGCGCTGTTTTTAGGCATAGCTTTCGACACCCGCCACTTTGTTCTAGCCAGCTCATCCACATTAAAAACAATTGCACAACTCGTTGAGGCAGGCGCAAACGCGCAAGAAACATTGTCTCTGCTTTCTTTGCCAATGGACTTTTCTGAACGCGTAGCGAGACTAAAGGCTTGTAAAAGAGCTAAACTTTTCAGGATTGGAGAATGGATAGTTGCGTTCTCTCATGTCAGTGCCTATCAAGCCTCAGCTGCGAGAGCCATAACCGACTTAGGCGCGCACGTCGCTGTTGTTGCAGGGCAGAAGAACGAAAATTTGGAAATTAGCCTACGCTGCAGCCGCGATTTTCAGGAGAAAACGGGGATACATTTGGGTAGAGACATTGCCAAACCTCTAGGCGAGTATCTTCATGGAATGGGCGGCGGACACGCCTCGGCTGCAGGGGTCAACGGCTTAGGCGATGTAGAAAGCGGTCTTAAACGTTGTTTGCGGCTTTTGAAGGAAAAGTTATCTAATCAATAATAGGTAGCTACTCTTAAATGAGCCAAAACAAACGCTAAAAATCTGGCAGGCGCCCAACAAAAATGGCGATAATTGAAACAAAAAATCTTACATACACATATCCAAGCAGCACAAAAACTTCCATCAGCGACGTCTCCATAAAAATAGAGAAAGGCGAATTCACACTAATAACTGGTCCAAGCGGTTGTGGAAAAACAACCCTCTGCAGATGCTTTAACGGATTAATACCTCATTTCTACCATGGCGAATTAACAGGCGAAATAGCTGTTGCTGGACTGAACGTTATTGAACATTCAATCAATGAGTTAGCAAGGCATGTAGGACTCGTTTTTCAAAATCCCGAAAATCAACTGTTTGCGTTGTCTGTTGAGAAGGACGTTGCTTTCGGGTTGGAAAACCTTGGAGTCCAGAGGGAAGAAATGCGTAAGAAAGTGGATTGGGCTTTGAACCTTACGGGCACATATGATTTACGGGAAAGAGCACCACACGAGCTTTCTGGCGGACAACAGCAACGCGTTGCAATATCATCTGTTTTAGCAATGCAGCCTGAAGTGATAGTTTTAGATGAGCCCACATCCTTCCTTGACCCCTTAAGCGCCAAGAACATATTCGAAGTAATTTACGAGTTAAACAAGACGCTTGGAATAACCGTCATGCTGGTCGAGCACAGACTTGATTTAACAGCCCGATACGCAGACCACATAATCATAATGGATGAAGGAAAAATAGTCGCAGACGGAGCACCACGCGAAATACTAAGTTCTGAAGAAACACGTCTAATTGGCGTTGGAATCCCAAAAGCAACACGCTTATACCAAATTCTTAGGAAAGATGGAACGAAAATCGGCGACGCGGTTCCCCTGTCGTCAGATGAAATGGCAAACCTTTTGAAGGAGGCTTTTAGGGCACAATGATTGAAACTAAAGACATCCATTTCACATATCCAAACAGAGTAGAAGCCCTAAAAGGCGTGTCCTTAACAATCGAAAACGGCGAGTTTCTAGCTATAATGGGACAAAACGGAGCCGGAAAAACCACACTAGTTAAACATTTTAATGGACTACTCAAACCGACGAAAGGAAACGTGCTTGTCGATGGTGTGGACACAACAAAAGTCAGCGTGGCAACACTAGCCAGAAACGTGGGCTTTGTCTTCCAAAACCCAGACCATCAACTCTTCAGCGAAACAGTAGAAGAAGAAATAGCCTTTGCACTGAGAAATTTCGGATTCAAAGAAAACATTCTGAAAAGAAGGGTTACATGGGCTCTGAATCTTTTGGGCTTGACACAATACAGAAAGACTTCGCCATTTATGCTCAGTGGAGGAGAAAGAAAACGGGTAGCCTTAGCTTCTGTTTTGGCATGGAACCCGAAAATACTGATATTGGATGAGCCAACGATAGGACAAGATTATCAGCAGAAAGAGAAACTTAGACAGTTCATTTTACAGATGAAAGCTCAAAAGAAAACAATAATCATTGTTACACATGATGTCGAGTTTGTAGCTGAATGCAATCCAAGAGTTCTGCTGATGCGAGAAGGAAAAGTAGTCGCAGATGGAGAAGCAAGAAAAGTCCTCACGAACCTCGAAGTTTTAACCCAAGCCTCCCTTGTTCCCCCACAAATCGCGCAGATTTTTCTCCAATTGTCCGATTTGGGTCTACCCAACAACATTATTGACGTCTACGAAGCGCGAGAAGCACTGCTAAAAGTTTTGGAGAAAAAGGCAAGATGAGTGTCTTTGATGGGCTTAAGTTCCGAAAAGTCTACTCGCCCATTCACAATTTAGATCCGAGGATAAAATTTGTTTACGTCTGCGCGATTTTTGTAATTGCAATATTCTACGGTGAACTCATCCCCCTAATAGTGCTTTTCGTGATGCAGATTCCATTTGTTGTTGTGGCTGGTGTTAAACGCGAATGGCTCCGTTCAATGCGGGGAGCAGTTTTCCTGGCAACAATCATCTTCTTAACCAACTTTATTTTCGCTTATCTTGGAGCTCGCGGAATCGCAGTGAGCCTTGAAGGCGCCGCTGCCATGACCCTGCGTTTTGTTGTGCTTGTAGAGTCTTTCTCAATCTTCTTCCTAACTACATCACCAGATCATCTAGGCTTGGCATTAGAACAAGCACACGTGCCCTATGAATTCTGTTTTGCTTTCACAACAGCAGTGCGCTTCGTTCCAGTTTTAGCCGAGGAAGCCCAAACAATCATGGACGCCCAAAAAGCGAGAGGGTTGGAACTTGAACGTGGCAATTTCTTGAAGAGGATTAGAAACTACATTCCGATTTTGATACCCTTAATTGTAAGTGCAATCCGCAGAAGTTTGGAACTAGCCGAAGCCATGGAGTCCCGAGCATGGGGAGCCACGAAAAAACGCACGAACTTATACGTGCTGAAATTGCACAGAGGCGACATCGCATTAATAGCCATAACAATCGCAATCTTAGCCATTGCAATCTACATCCGCTTATTCTTTCAAATTCCATCCTTGAACCAGCTTTTGGGAAACTAAAATCAGAAACTACATTCGTATGAGCTCGGAGTTAGAAGGAATTTTAGTGAGTTGGTATATGATTGATGCCTTCATTTTTGTACGGTTAACATCCTCGCACGTAGGAGAATCAACAAGCATCAACACCCGGACAATATCTCTAAGCGGATTCGACATCTTCAAGATGATGGCAACCATGATACATAGAAAGGACAAGCAGATAAACTCCACTAGCTTCCTACCTAACCTCCTCAAAGGCTGACTTTCGGACAAAACTTTGCCCCCTAAACCTAGACCCACGCAAAAAGAGTATTAAGAAAGTGCCCCTATTTTTGATAGTGTCAATTGGTTCAATCAGCTGGTACGGTAATGGCTATGCTGTGCTTTAAGAACCTCGAAAACTGCCCATTTTCGGCGGTAGATGAGAAAAATAGCACGGTCTTCGTCTTGATGCCATTCGAAAAGCGATTCGATGAAATCTACCTGAAAGGAATCAAGGGTGGTCTTCCGGTCGGCTGGGAGTGCAATAGATCAGATGAAAGATGGGATATTCCTGAAGCTGTATGCAAAATATGCAAATCCATACAGGAAGCAACTTTGATTATAGCAGACATCACAGGCAGAAATCCCAACGTTTTCTTGGAACTTGGGTTGTCTTTTGGGTTGGAAAAGAAATTCATTCTTATAACTCAGAGCATCGATGACTTGCCTTTCGACATAAGGACATTCAATGCGATAGAATACGCCTCGGATCATCTAGATGACTTGAAAAGGAAACTGAGAGAAGTGATTATTCAATTGAACCCAAAGCCAAGTGTATCTAAAGAAGCAAACATTTTCAATGAAAATCTAGCAGAGGCAGGGAAGATACTAATGCATCCGGCTCCTCACCCTGAGCAATTCGGACCCGCAATGGAAATCCTCATTGGCTCAAAGAACAATGAAAGGAATTGGTTGCCTCCTAGTGAAGAGAATAGAAACTTGCTTCGATGTGCTCCCTCTTTCTTGTTCAAAGAAGTAAAAGGCAGACATGACTATTACGATTTTGAACCGCGTGAAAATTGTTTCTTAAGGATTCTGACAAATGGTTTCATTATTTCGAAATTTCCTTGTGCACAATGGAATCGCTCAGAAATGAGTGGGCCCGTAATCTATATTCATGAACTGGTCGGGTATGTCGCTGAGCTTTTCTTCTTTGCGTGTCGGATTATGAAACACAGGGAAATAGAAGATAACCAAAGAATGAGAATTCAGCTCCTGAATGTCAAGGGGCATCCTGTGAGATTTGACACCGACATTTGGTTCCCACAACAGGATTATGATTTTGCTGAGAGTTCTATCGTAATAGAAGAGGACTTCAATCCTGGCAATGATTGGAAAAGTCTACTTAACATTTTAGCTCGAATCTATCGGGTTGTCTGCGAGCACGCTGCAATAACTAATATTGCCGATAAAACAATCAAGACGAATTTGCGAAAAATATCACTGAGGATTGATGAACTACGTACCACCTACAATCCGGACGGGGTCAGGGCCTTAAATTTGGAAGAGATTTTTAAAGGTTTCTAGCAACAAACTTGTTCTTGCGACTAGGTGGCGCTGAATTATTTCAGAAACATAACTCCCTCACACTACCGAGAATATTTTTGCTACGCTAGGTCTTCCATCAGAAGTTTTTCCAAACCTTCCATATGAGTTTTGACCTTTCAACGAAGAAATCTTTGTAGTTTTCTATTTTCCACAAGTCTTCATCTGAAGGTATGAAGTGCACTTTGAGGATTTTCTTGTCTATGCTAATGTCATTGACTAACAATGAAAACACCCATCGTCGAGCTAGGATGTGTTTGATTGGGATTTAGAATTTCGCGTTAGCCTTGATTGTTAGCTTTGTTTTTGGCGAATCTGCGTCCTATCTGGATTGGTTGACCCCGTGGCATCTCATTTTGGTTCTGCTGCTGTCCCAAGTTGTCTATACATAGGGTTAGGTGTTTTTGGCGTTTTTCAGGGGCAACGGCTCAATGAAACTGGGCAACAAACAGTAACATATAAGCCACTAATCAAACTCGTAACGCCCTACTTTAATCCCATAGGAAACAATGCTTCCTTAATAAAAGAAGAGATGAGCCGCAAGAGCAATCTGCAATTCACTCACAGTTTCAAGGTATATATAAGGGGGCTATAACTCAAAATCACAGCGCAAAAGCACAC
>CAYWII010000007.1:0-50580 GCA_964457175.1 uncultured Candidatus Bathyarchaeia archaeon | reverse complement strand
CCGAGAGAGCTTAACCTAGAGGAGCGCAACGCTCCACAGTGAAGTTAAGTGATAGGTTACGTGGGAAACAAACGCCCGCGAAACAACTTTTAAGTTTCACCTCCGCATACAAAGTTAGAAGTTGATAAAGATTGGACATAGAAACAAAAATCGACTTAATCAAAAAACCGCCAACAGAAGAAATCCTAATAGAAGAAGAACTAAGGCAACTTTTACAAACAAATGAGCATCCTGGGCATTATCAAGGCTTCGAAATTTCCGGCTTGCTACATTTAGGCAACCTAATAGTCTCCGGTTTCAAAATAAACGATTTCCTAAAAGCAGGAATAAAATGCCAAGTTTACCTCGCCGACTGGCACAGCTTCATCAACAACAAGTTCGACGGTGACTGGAACAAAATTCTATCCGCATCCAAATACTACGATGAAGCCTTCAAATTCTTCTGCCCCGGAGCAAAAATCGTCGTAGGCTCAGAGCTTTACCACAACAACGACGAATACTGGCGAAACCTACTGAGATTTACAAAACACATGACACTCAGCAGAAGCCTACGTTGCTTAACAATAATGGGAAGAAGCGAAAACGAAAAACTCGATTTATCCCAGTATTTCTACGCGCCCATGCAAGCGGTTGACGTGAAAGAAATAGGCGCAGACATTCCACAAGGAGGAATGGACCAAAGAAAAGCCCACGTTCTAGCCAGAGAAATCTTCCCAAAAATGGGCTGGACCAAACCAGTCGCAGTTCACCACCACGTGCTTATGGGCATAGCAGAGCCAGTCAAACTCAAAACCAAAGACAAGCTTGAGCAGGTCATCGCAAGCAAAATGAGCAAATCCAAACCATGGACTGCAATATTCATCCACGACACAGACCAGCAGATAAAAGAAAAACTACGCAAAGCATGGTGCCCAGAAAAACAAGTGGACATGAACCCCGTTTTAGACATAGCCAAACACGTGATATTCCACGAAACAAAAGTATTCAAAATAGAACGCCCAGCAAAATTCAGCGGCACAGTTGAATTCGAAAACTACGAGGAACTAGAAAAAGCCTACGCGCAAGGCAAATTGCACCCGGAAGACCTCAAAAACGCAGTGGCAGAAGAAATCTCCAAAATCATCAACCCCATCCGAAAATACTTCGAAACCAACAAACAAGCAAAAGAACACCTAGAAGTGCTAAAAGAAGCTCAAATAACAAGGTAAAACCCTTTGTCAACGCGCCTCAAAGAAAAAGAAGAGAAAATTCTGCAAATTCTATCGTGCCTAGCTGAAGAATCAGCAAAAGGAATACCCATAGTTGTGGAAGGAAAAAAAGATGTGGAGACATTAAGAAACATGGGTATTCAAGGAAAAATAGTTTCAGCAAAAACTGGCGGAAAAGCACTCTTAGACGTAGTTTCAGGGATAGAAAAATGCGGAGCACGAGAGGTTATTCTGCTATTGGATTTCGACAGACGCGGAGAAGAATGGACCAAACGCCTAAGGCAGATGCTGGAAAAGACTGGAATAAAAGTTAACATTGAGTTTCGACATGCACTCTTAAGCCTAATAGGCAGAGACATAAAAGATGTTGAAAGTCTAACAGCTTACATGGAAACGTTAAAGAGCAAGATTTGTAATTCATAAAGCTAATAAAGAGTTAGAATAATAATCTCGTAGATAGAGAGCACGATTCTCTCATCACACGGTAAAACTAACCCTTACATAATCAATCAGGAGATGCACGTTTACGGGTTCATCACAAACGTTTACCATAAAGTATGTCATACACGCAAAATTCGAAATAGAAGGAGTAGTTGAAAAACCAGACGTTATAGGAGCAGTTTTCGGCCAGACAGAAGGACTTTTCGGACCAGAACTCGACCTCAGAGAACTGCAAAAATCAGGCAGAATCGGAAGAATAGAGATTGAATTGCACTCAAAAAACGATAAGACCACAGGCAGCATAACGATTCCATCAAGCATGGACAGAGTCTCCACGGCATTAATCGCCGCAAGCATAGAAAGCATAAACAGAGTCGGCCCATGCGCCGCAAACGTGACGCTCGAAAAAATTGAGGATGTCAGAGAAGCCCGAAGGAAAGTGATAATTGACAGAGCCAAGGAAATTCTCCACAAATGGACAATCGAATCCATGCCTTCAGTGGACGAAGTTTTCAAAGAAATTGCAGAAACACTGAAAATAGCCAAAGTCGAAAAATACGGACCAGACGAATTGTCCGCAGGACCAGAAGTCGACAGTTCAAAAGAAATAATAATTGTCGAAGGAAGAGCAGACGTAATAAACCTAATGCGATGCGGCATGCTCAACGTAATAGCCTTAGAAGGAGCAAAAGTCCCAGAGACAATTAAGAAACTCACCAGAGAAAAAGAGTCTACAGCCTTCTTAGACGGAGACAGAGGCGGAGACCTGATCCTAAAGGAGCTGTTACAAGTTGCAAGCGCAAAATATGTAGCTAGGGCGCCGAGAGGCAAAGAAGTTGAAGAATTAAATTGCAAGGAAATATTTGATGCGTTAGAGGCAAAAGTTCCAATAGAAGAAGTTTACAAGCCTTTGAAAAGAGAAAAACCAAAGGTTGAAGTTCCAAAGGAGATTGCTCAAATCGCGAAAGCATTAGGAGGCACTTTGGAGGCAGTGCTTCTCAACGAGAAACTGGAGCAGATAGAACGGTTGCCAGTAAGCCAATTAGCCGAGAGACTTCAGCAAGTGGAAGGAGTTGATACTGTTGTCTTTGATGGTATTATAACGCAGAGGATTGTTGACATGGCAAGCGAGAAAAACGTAAAGAACGTCATTGCATCACGAATATCGGAAGCCGTGAAATCGCCATTAAATGTTCAACTGATGACATTCTCGGAAATTAAGGAAGGCTAGCTCCGAAAAAGTCTGTGAGCTTTTTGGTTTCCTTTTCCTTTATGCTAGGCGTTAGCAATTGCTCTTCGGTTATGCCGAAACTTTCGAGAACTCTGATTGCAGCTGGAACAATCTGTTTGGAAACGTAATAGTCGATGTCCACTTCATCATAAGATGCGAATATGTACGGTTTGACCCTTTCATATAGACGCCCAGTGCCAACCACAACAACATAGCCTATCTTATCGCCAACCTCAAGCTTCCAACCTTTCTCCCTCAACATTTTCGCTGCTTCTACATGTGAAGCCTTAATCTCGTACTCTTCGACCGGTTTTGCTAATGCCTTCCAGATTATAAGGTCTCGATATGCCATCTGTTTCTGGCGAAGCTCATAAATGCATTGCTGCACGAATCTAGCCGCTTTCTTCGGAGATTGCTCTTTCAAGATTATTTCTAAAACTTTTTCCTGCACCTTTTTTGCTACGGCTGCCCAGTCTCCACGTCTTACCTCTAAGCCTACAATGTCAAGGTGCCCGTCTGGTAAGAGTCCAGCGTACCTTTTTTTGGCTTCAGTGAAGAAGATTCGGGTGTAAATTTTGTCAGATTTGATTTCTAATCCTAGCTTTTCTTCGATTTCCCTACAGAGTTTTTCAACTTTTTCTGCGTCATGTTTTATGAATATGCTGTCTGTGTCACCGTAAATGACTTTCAATCCAGCTTTCTTTGCCATTTCTATTGCATTAAGTATGGTGTGTCTCCCCCATGCTGCGGCTGCTTCAGCTACTGGTTTGACGTACCATCTTGCGCCTATCCATCCAGCGTATCCATAAGTAGCATTGGTTATTACCTTCACAGCTTTTTGGCGAGCGTCCAAAACACGGTACTCAACGCTTTTGGGATTTAGTGCTTTCATTTTTTTGCGAATTTCGTCCCGCACACTGATGAGGTAAGATAAGACTTCTTTATAGAAGCCTGCTGGTTCTTTTCTAAACATGTGCTTGACTTCTGGAGCTTCGTAAACTTCACTTTTTGGAACCGGCTCTTTTGGCGGCACGTATGTGTCAGGAGATAAGTTATAAGTTATCATTAGGCTTGGATACATGGCCTTAAAATCTAACACTGCAATGTCCTCATGTAATCCCGATTCTGGCTTGAGCACTATTGCGCCAGCGTATGGTCTGTAGGGCTGTTCAATCCTTCTTGGCACGAGCTCACCGATTTTCTGGGCATGTTTTATTAAGAACCATTCGACACGGAAACCCACCGCTGCAGTTCCAACATGGTCTAATGGTAAGCTTACGAGACTTGAAAGTTGCATGGCGAAATCTAGGATGGCTTCGGCTATTCCCATGACACAGCGGGTGTTATCTAAGGAGAATTTCTTCAAATTTTCATGCTTGTCTGTGTCATTCCAATAATCTGCAAAGTCTATCTCATCAATTAAAGTGCGGTTTTCAGTTTTCATAATGCCCAAAAAGTCTGCCAGATTCTCTAAAGTCTTAACTTTAACTTCCGGAAACTCCTCAACATAATCGAATATGTCTAGATTGATTCTTCCGGTCAATGAGACATGCCCGTAAACGCTTGTGTGAGGTTCTGTTCCGGCCCTGTCAACATTTAATCGTAATCCAAGTTTTTTGCATCTTTCATTAAGATATTGCCAGTCCCGCCCATTTGTGCCGTAACCAACGATTATGTCTGGGTCAAAGGCTCGCACATAGTCTATGAAAGCTTCAAGAAGGGGTTTGTCGTTTTTGTTCTTGTCTGCCAAGAATTGCTTTTCTTCGCCATGGTTTGTTACGGTTGAGATTATTATCAGCGGATTTCTGTCTGGTTTGGGTGAGCCTTCACGACTGTAGCTTATTGTCGAGAAGCCTAAGATTTTCAGTTTTGGGATTTCAATTTTCTCTATGAGTCTTGGATAAGCTTTTGCTGCGTAAACCTTGTCAGCCTGAACATGAAGCATATTTGTTTCTTCGGCAACTTCTACTTCGTGCCAGTCACATGGAACGATGTTGTTATCGATTAAGTATCGCATTGAATGTCGAATGTCGTCTTCGAGGCAGTCTTTTACACCTTCGAGCTGTCGAAAAGCCCTAGCGTATTTTGTTACAGCATCTGGGTCTTTGCAGTAAACTTTCACGGCTTTAACTGGCTTTCCAAAAAACTTGCGTTCCACAACCTCAAGCTTCACAATAGAAGGATGGTTTTCTTTCTCAATTTCTTCAATAACTTTCTCTGAATTCACGCCCTCTTCAACAACAGCATAGAAGTAGGTAAGAAAATTTCCGTCGATAACAAGCACTCTCTTTCCAGAATCGTCAATGCCCCAAAGCCAAATTTCTGGCATGTTATCACGAACCCCATAGTTCAAGTCTAAAAGCCAAAACGTAACCTTCATTACTGAACCCCTTCTGCTATTAATGACTAGAGGAAAAAGTTGCTTATAAAATACAACTTTGACTATTTATCGGGAAAATTTTTAAGCGGTAACGAATAAACTAGCAGTCGGGTGGAGGACTGCATGACCGAAGAAGTTAGCGCTACTTCTCCTTTAATGAAACAAGCCAGAAATGTCGGATACTATGCCGCGCTTGTTTTCGGCGCAGGTTATCTATTAACCTTTATTGGAATAATCGTTGTGGTGATAGAATTCTTGGCTCGCATCCCCCCTTCTGTGTGGTCACTTATAATGCCCTATATTCCACCATGGTTTATAGCAGGTCTAATCTGCTACTTGATAGCGGTAATTTTTGGCGCTATATTGGGCGGGTCAATTATAAAGAATGCTAAATCTGCAAGGGATTTTGGCATAAGCCTTGGCACAATTTCGTCTTCAGTCTCAGCATTTTCATGTATGATTCTATTCGCGGGAATAGGTAGCATAATTCTAGTTAGCGGAGCATCAAGTGCCTATGCTCCATACGGTTATTACCCCGCATCTTCATTGACGTATCCAATAATCGAAGTTGTTGGAGCAATCTTACTGCTGATAGGCTTCAGGGCTTATCGTGGCAAACAAACCGATTCAAAAATCGTCGGCGCGATTCTCATGCTAGTTTCCGTCATTCTAATATACATTGTTGCATACGCCCCATTACGAGACTCTTACGCCGCTATTCCCAGCATTATGGGTATGTTTCCATATGGAACTCCAGTTTCACTAACTCCTTTGCCTCCTCTTCCAGGAATACTATTGTCCGAAGTAACTCTTGAAACAGTAACATTGATGATGGCAACAATTTGTGCTCTTCTTTTCGTATTTCTTGCGCAAGGAGGCGAAGCCAAACGTTCTATTGTAGACGTTATCTTGTCTGTGGGAAGCATATTATTCGCCATAGGCCTTTTGTACTTCAACTTTTTGACAGCCTCGCTACTCAGCAAACTGCTACCTTACACAGGTTCTATGATGGCTACCCTCTGGATAATGTTCTTCGGGTTCCTAGTGCTCGGCGTATCAGGAATAATCGTTTTGATAGCAGCATCCCTATCCATCGCTGTTTCAGTTAAACAACTTTCCGCACAACCACCGAAGCCGTCTGTTCCGCCGCCTCCACCACCGCCTCCTTCCACATAAAATTCGCTTTCTTCCCAAATCCGAAAATTTTCAAAGAACCATTCATATTTTTTAATAAGATAAATGGTTATTCAATAACAAACAAAAAGTGAAGAGGGTAAACAGTTTTGAAAATTCTAGAAAAAAATTTGAAGAAGGGATTCATGAAGGTTATTCCCGAAACTTTTGATGACTTTTGGCATTTATACAACATTATCTATAAGAATGATGAGGTTTACGCTTACACATCACGGGAGATCAAGCCCGACGAAGGAGGCTACGCGAGACCCAAACGCGGCGAACGTGTCTCAGTTTTCTTGGGAGTGAAGGTTGAAACTGTCACATGGGACAAGCTTTTGGGCAGACTCAGGATTCACGGAACTATCTGTGAAGCGCCAGAAATCGTTCCAAATGGCGCACATCATACGCTTAGCATTGCTCTGAACACGCCATTAACAATTGTGAAGAAGGAATGGGCAAGGCACTATCTTGAAAGATTGGAGAGAGCAAGTAAAACGTCAGAAAAACCCATAATAATAGTTGCCATCGACGACGAAGGCTATGCATTAGCCACAACCGCCCAATACGGCATACAAGTTAAAGTGGAGCAAAACGTGAAGCTTCCAGGAAAGCTTGAAGCCGAAAAACGAACCGCTGCCACAAAAGAATACTTCAGAAAAGCATTGAACAATCTTCGTCAAATCTGGACAACCTCGCACAGTCCAATAGCAATCATAGGCGTGGGTTTTGTGAAGGATGAGTTTGCCAAATTCCTAAAAAACGAAGCTGCGGATGTAGCTAAATCACTCGTAGATGTAAAAAGCGTCAACAATGGAGGTGTGGCTGGAATACATGAAGCCTTGCGTTCAGGCGTGCTGCTGAAGACTATGAGGCAGCTTCGGATTCTTGAAGAGGCGGAACTCATGGAGGAAGTTTTAAAAAGACTTGGAAAAGGTGAAGTAAACGTTACCTATGGATTTAGAGAAGTTGAGAAGGCTGCAAGGTTGGGCGCCGTTGAGAAACTTGTCTTGGCAGACACGATGTTGCGTGAATCGTCAGACGAAAATCGGCTACTTATTGAAGATTTAATGAAGAGCGTTGAACAAAGACGAGGAAACATAATTGTTGTGAGCACGGAACACGAAGCTGGTGAAAAACTTATGGCATTGGGGGGAATAGCTGCCCTACTGCGTTTTCCATTACACTGAACTAAACCGTTCTCAGTCGTCTGCGAACTGCCGGCTTTTGATCCGCAAGCCTCTTCAAAGCCAATTCAAAAGTTTCGTCGCTTGAAAGTTCCTTTTCTATGAAAATCCCTGTTCTACCAACCTTATCTCTTCTCAAAAGGGCGTGAACGCGGTCTAAAACGGTTTCAACAGATATTCCAAGAAGTTTGGCAGCTTGTTCTTCTCGCCCAACAATCGTGCTTTCCTTGTGCCCTTCATGCGTTGGTTCGATAAGCATTAACCGTTTATCCACACCGTGAACTCGCATGTTGCTCTTCAAATTTTGTAATGCGATTTCGCCTCCGAATTTGTAAAATTCTCTTTCCACTTTGCGCATTTTCATCAACGGAAATGAAACACTCATGTTTTCACCGATTTCGAGGTAGGCTTTCATGGCGTAGGTTGGTGTGGCTTGTACAACCAAGCGCCTATTAACGGATATACCAGCCCTTTCTAATGTTGTCTCAATCGTAAAAGAGGAAGTTTGAAAAGGTATGAAAACGTCCACGTCGCTTTTATTGTTCACGTCTCCCCGTGCGATGCTTCCGTGAACTATTGAGTCTAAATGAGAGATTTCTAATGCCTCCATTGTGTGCATGGCTTTCTGCCTAAACTTTTTAAGCAGATTCCAGCGTTCCGCGTCGTATGTTATCTCTCGATATTCTATGCGTCTTTCAGGTCTTGCAACCATTGCCTTACCTCTTTCAAAAGACTATTGTATTTGGGTTTATTTTAGTAATTCCAGAAGACTAGATGGCGAAGGATAAATGAGCAGAGATATAATCACTTGCACTGTTTGCAAGCATCGTGAAGCCTTTTTCTTTAGACCATATTCTGGAGAGAAGCTCTGCAGAAAATGTTTCATCGAATCCATTGAGGCTAAAGTTAGGGCAACAATTGCCAACTATCAAATGTTCGAGTTTGATGACAGAATAGCAGTTGCGGTTTCGGGCGGAAAAGACAGCATAAGTCTCCTTCACATCTTGGCAAAAATGGAACGAAAATATCCTAGGGCTTCGCTTGTTGCGGTTACGGTGGACGAGGGAATTAAAGGCTATCGTGACGAAGCTTTAAAAATAGCCGTGGAAAACTGCAGAAGACTCAGCATTGAGCATCACAACGTTTCTTTCAAAGAGTTATACGGCTACACACTTGACGAGATTGTTAAGCTACTGAAAATAAAAGATAACAGTGGACCTACACCATGCGCATTTTGCGGTGTAATGCGAAGAAAAGCATTAAACACAGCCGCTAGAAAACTCAAAGCCGATAAACTTGCAACCGCTCACACGCTGGATGATGAGACGCAAACGATTCTGTTAAACATTTTTCACGGTGATGTATTGCGCATAGCCAGAGAAAAACCAGTCACAGACGAAGGGTATCCAGAACTCGTGCAGAGAGTAAAACCCTTCTGTGAAATTCCAGAGAAAGAAACAGCTCTATACGCGTACATTAAGAAGATAAAGTTTCAAAGTACCCCATGCCCATATGCTTCGGAAGCTCTCAGAAATGACGTCCGAGTAATGCTCAACCGAATGGAAAAGAAGCATACAGGAATAAAATTCACGGTTTTCAAGTCAATTGAGAAAATCAGACCAGCATTGGAAGCCATGGCTGAAAAAGAAGGATTAAGTGAATGTAGCGAATGTGGAGAGCCGACAACGGAAAAAGTGTGTAGGACATGTCAGATGCTTAGACAACTTGGTTAGATGACTGATATTCACATAAACAAGAAGGTTTGAACAAAAGCAATGAGTGAGTTAGTTGCAATTTTATTGGGAATAGGGTTGATGGCTTACCTTAATAATTGCTATTGTTGCCTAGCCCCTTTTATTTTACGCAGAATTGCTGACGCTTCATAAGCGTTTTTTGCAGAAGCAACCTTCTTGACCTTATTCAACTCAACTTTAGAGCTGCAGTATGGGCATGTTCTCGTTTTCTGTTCAGCCCTAGCTAGTAAAAATCCTCCACATCTGCCGCAAACAACTATTAGAAAGGGTTCCATAATAGCACCATCCGAAAACCTTTTCCACACACAACTAAATAACGCTTAATGTCGAGGAGAACAAATGAGCAGCGAGGAGAAGGCGAAAACAAAAGCATCATCTGACTTGACGAAGCTGGCAGTGCGTTATTTCACAAAAGGAGGCTATAAGATAAGACAGGAAACAGCCGCTCTCGAAGGCTACAGTGGAATTTCCCAAAAGTTCGACTTGATCATCCAGAAGGGACGCATGGTTCAAGGAGTTCGGATAAGGGAATGGAATCGAACGATAGGCATAAATGTTGTAATAAACTTGGACAAGGCTTCTGAAGATGCTAATCTATCCAATCCGATACTTGTAGGAGAGAACTTCAGCGATCATGCAAAAGCTTACGCAAACAGAAGAAAAATCACATTACTAACAAAGCAACAGATTGTTCTCAGCTTAAGATGAGCCTGTTAAATTTTTAGAAATTCGCTCAATAATCCTTCCTTTTCCAGCCTTCCTATCCAATCCACAATGCCCACACGGCACTTTTTGCGTTTTTCTAAAATATCGATGATTTCATTCACAATCTCTTCTACGCCTTTGCTTGTAACATTCAACTCGCAAATCTTTTCCTTTCCAAGAGTGTTTAAAGTGTCAACCAAGCAAACGTCCAAAATTTCAGCCGCTAAGTTTTCCCATAACTTGCGACCGGAAAAGCCGCAATTTTCCATGAATTTACGTAATTCAACGGGATCACGTCTCAAAACAAAAACGTGGGTAACAAATTTCTTTGGAACAACATTCGCAGCGTAATGCCCATCAATGACAATGTTATCTTTATCAGAATCCTTTATGATTTCGTTGATCTTACGCTGCATTTTACTTTCGTCAACTATTATAGAATTTCGCTGTTTGTCTTTGCCTAAAATAAAGTTTTCTCGTGTAGCTAACTCGGTTAAATTCAGGTAGGAAGCCTTAAGTTTGGAAACCAGCAATTGGGCGACTGAGGTTTTTCCGACACATGGGGTTCCAACAATCAAGATGACACGTTTAGACATGCTTTAGCCAGCCATCAACACCATTAACGCGGACTAAGCAAAATAAGGTTTCCAAAATTCTTATTGCACAGTGTTAACCTATCATATTTTGGACTGGCGAGTTGGTGAGTGGCTTTCGAGTCCCCGTCAAAAGGGACTTGAGGAAACTCCGCCCACGTGTAGAATTGCAACATCCGCAAGGGTGTAAGGCGAGAGCCTTGGCTCCGGAGCAGAAACGAAACGTCCACCTAGCAATTGCCGATGATGCATGTTAAGTTGTTGAGGATGTTGGGTGTGAAGCGGTGAAACGGCCGTCCTGCAAGTGGAAAGGGCAAACAGACGCTGATGCGGAATCTACCTAAAGCGCGGGTAGCCCGATTAGTCGAATGCCACACGGAACAGAAGGCGGGTTACAGCCAACACGCCAGCCCTTGGACTAAGACTTGTGTTATAGAGTTTAGCGGTTAGGCTTTGCTAAGCCAGTTCTCAATGTTATCATTGTTTAAACACGCGCCAAAAATTGACAAAAATTAATAAAAGAAGGGTAGGGGTAGAATTGCTTATGCGTTGTTCGCATTGCGGATTATGCTGTGAAAAAACTAGAATGTTGCTTTCTAGCGCAGACATTGAACGTTTGGAAAGAGTGGGCTACGATAGACAGAAGTTTATGCGTTATGACAAGCATAGTTTTGCTAGACTGAAAAATCGTCGTGGATTCTGCGTCTTCTACGATGTTGAAAAATGCCGTTGCAGAATTTATAAGTATAGACCCTTAGGATGTCGCATCTATCCAGTAATCTACAGCGAACAAGAAGGAATAATAATGGATGACCTTTGTCCAATGAATAACACCATCTCAGAATTAGAGCTTAAAAGGAAAGGCAAAAAGGTAATAGAGCTTCTCCAAAGAATAGACAACGAAGCCTCTCTGTCCAGTTTAAAATAATGCCATTTTCACCGATCTACTTGCATCAGACTAATATACCTAGTCGCGTACTCTCTTGTAGCGGTTAGGATTCTCTAGAGAAAGAGTTTAGCAAAACATTGTTTCACTTTTTCTCCGATTGTTCTGACTAATGCATGTGTTCGCACTGTCTGGAGGTGGAAAATTGGGTAAAAGGAAAGTCATCAATGAAGAAGACCTAGAAAACATGATGTTGCCTAGCGCAAATGACGTACTAGGCATGGCTGTTAAAATGCTAGGCTTTGACAGAATCTTAGTGAAATGTCAAGACGGTAAAGAGCGACTGTGTAGAATTCGAGGAAAGTTGAAGAGACGAGTGTGGATAAGAGATGGAGACATTGTCTTGGTTTCTCCTTGGGATTTCCAGTCGGACATACGGGGCGACATTTTCTGGCGGTACAGAAAGAATCAAACTGAGTGGTTGAGAAGCCATGGTTACCTTAAAATGTGAAAGTAAAAAGAACCGCCTCGTTCACAAAGGATCCATTTCGGCTAAAAATCGCCACAAAATTGACCCGATTGCGCACATCCTCACATAGCTTAATATGTGAGCATGCGCATTAATACTAATAGGTAGAATTCTCATAGAGAAGAATATTGACAAAAGGGATAATAACGGATTTTGTCATCTTTCTTAACTATTCTACTGAAAAAATATGAGGTGAAAACTATGGAATTAACAGATGATCATGTAAGCACGCCTACTCAATCGTGGATCGGCAGAGTGGAAAGAAAACATCCATTTAAAGTAGATTATTATTCTGAACTGAGAAATTGGTTGCAGCGTGCCATGTTAGAAGCAGAAAAGAACAAAAACTTCAACAAAAAAGATCAGCTTTCTATTCTTCTAAATGATATATAAAATTATCCAGAATGGTCTTCATAATGGAAGTAACATGGAAAAGAGTGGAATAGTCTTGAGAAACAAAGCATCGCCAGGGGTATATCTTGCTTTTCTTTCAGTAAAATATGAGGTTGACCCTGACAAGCTTTTTTATGCATTAATCTCAGCAGGAGAAAATCGAAAATCTAGATGTGAGGACCTCTCAATCGAATGTCGCCGTAAAACACAGGATAAAGTCATGTTTTTGATTTTGAAGGATTCCAAGGTGGTTGCGCAATTTCCAATTTTGAGGGATTTCCTCCTACAACGAAGGAATCCAATTAGAGATTTCACGAAAACCGACATGATCCGCAGACATTTAAACAAAGAAAAGAGAAGAACACATTCACTTCTAATAAGAGATTTACGCGCTGGAATGAGCCATGTTAATCTGAAGGCTCGAGTTCTGGAAATTCCAAGACCAAAACTTGTCTTTACGCGCTTTGGAAACTATGCCAGCGTAACCAACGCTTTGATAGCCGACGAAACTGGAACAGTTAAACTGTGCCTATGGAATGAACAAATAAACTCCTTCGCAATAGGAGACACCGTTCAAGTAGAGAATGCGCGGGTGTCCACTTTCAGAGGTGAAAGACAGTTAAATATTGGAAAAAAAGGAACACTCAGTAGCGTTAGAGATGCCAACCCTCAACCAATAGAATTGCAGAACTAGTAAAGCCCGCTCAGTCTGAAAGCATTGATATAGAAAACAAGCTGCGGAAAGAGTTGGAACAGAAAAAGAAGAGTGTTACGGGAGAAACTGCAGTGTTGGACAATGTTACGACCACACGCCAGTCTTATGGAACTGCTAATTTTTTTATTACCAGTTCGAGAGTTTTGTGGCAATTAAGACATTTCATGGTAATCATTTCAAAACCGTTTAGTATATCAAAACTTCTCTGTGCGTATTTCATGTGTTTTTCATGTTTGCAATTATCTCGTTTAACAGAAACTAGAGTTTCTGCTTCCAATCTCCCTTCTCTCAAGCATCATTGTGTAATGTATTCGAATTAACCCTTGTGAAAGAATCTTCTAGAGCTAACTTAGACATGAAATGTAGGATTCAGAGAAAAAGTGGCTATTTCAGGAAGAAATCCGACGTTTACAAAAATATGTTGTACCTCTGATGGAGCATTACAAATCTGTCATACAACCGAAAAGTCAAAACGTCTACAACCCGCTGTTCTGCAATGTCAACCAACGCGATCGTCGACCACATTTCCGTACGAAGAGTCTCAAGATTCTCCTTTGGCAACGATATCTTGAAGGATATTTCCGCTATGCCGCTACTATTTGTGACTGCAGAGCGAAAGAAAGTCACATTTTCACATGGGTTTATTGGTCCACGAACTTCGAAGCTGACAAACTTATTTTCAATTGGATATCCATTGTAAGTTACGAGTGCGCAAAGGATGATTTGTTCCTCAAACAGAAACGTACCGCCTGAATTGTTAATTCCCAATCCATAAGGACGTTTCTGACAGAAAAGGTCAATTTCCCTTCCGGAGCCTGCGTGTGCCGAAAAAGGCTTTGACATGTACATGATGCTTGGAATCAGCAAAGTCGCCAACGATAGCAGAAACATGTTTTTGCGTTTATTTTAAGTTTCATCTCTCTCCCCTCCGCTGATTATAGCAGTTCGATTGTCAAATATCATTTGCGGAGGACTTATATCAGTGCTGGAACATGTCATCGTAATATTTCACGTGAAAAAACCTAATTTGCTAACTGTTCCCTTGTACGTGCCATAGTCATGCTTAGAAAACAGAACAAACACAACCTTTTCAAGTCTATCTTCTTTCTCCAAGAATTCTTTCACGGTCTCCAACGCTATTCGACTTGCCTTCTCAATGGGATACCCATACGCGCCTGTGCTTATCGACGGAAAAGCTATCGTTTTAAGTCCTTTGGAAACTGCCAGCTTTAACGAGTTTCGATAAGCGTCTGCCAAAACTTCTGGTTCACCACTTATTCCCCCGCGCCAAATTGGTCCGACGGTGTGGATAACATACTTAGATTTTAAATTGCCTCCTGAGGTTATGACAGCCTTCCCGGTTGGAAGACCCTCTGGCCATTCTGTGGCTCTTATGTGCTTGCATTCTTCGAGGATTTTCCGTCCGCCTTTGCGATGGATTGCGCCATCTACGCCTCCCCCGCCCATCAGTGTTGAATTAGCAGCGTTAACTATGGCATCAGTATCCATGTCAGTTATGTCTCCCTGAACAAGATAGATTTTCGTTTTACCGACACGAAACTCGTTAACAACCATTTCTTCTCAACCTCTCATATTTGCTAATGAAACTTGTGTTCTTAAAATTTTCAGCACGGTAAGTGAATCTGAGAGACAGAAATAGGTGAAAATTTGATTTTCTAGAGTAGTGCCGAGATAATAAACCATAACCCAAATCCAGTTAAGACCATGAAGCAAAAACCAAACACAATTTTGCGCACGTTTTCTGTCCAAAAACGTCTCGATTTAAAAACAACTACCGACACAAACGTGTCCCATCCAAGGTCACATGACCAGTGAGTTATCGCAAGCAATAAAAAGCCGACAAGTCCGAAAGCAACAGCGTTCAATATTAGATTTGCGCCAATTGTTGCCCACCAGAGAAAGAAGTAAGGATTAGCAATGGTTGCGAGAAAACCTGCAACAAAAGGACCATGCCCCGAATCTTTGTATACTTCGCCTTTTCCTTTTTGAGTCCTAAATATTTGAATACCCATGAAAATGAGGATTAAACCTCCCACCACCCCCATAATCTTCTGGACTGCGGTGGAAGCAAAAAACCACGTGAAATTAAGATAGATGAGAAACATTAAAGGAAATTCTACTGCCCCATGTCCTAAGGCAATTAAGACTCCCGCAATCTTATTCCTGTATCCTTTCACAATCGTTATGGCAAAAACTGCTCCAGGCATCATAACCCCAGACAAAGATAGGAGAACCACTGAAATCAAGAAATAGAGAAGACCAAAGACGACGTTCATTCACTCCACTGAAATTAACGTTGCAATAACTTACTTAAATTTTTCACCGCTTGCTAGTTTTTAGGGACACACTGTTAAAGCTGGTTAAACGTAACGTTACAATCAATCATTTCTAGCTGATGAAGAACGTTGAGACTATGGCTAAGAATAGAAACGCCAATGCCACTATAAGCGACAAGAATGTGGAACGCCGCAGGGCTTTCTCTGTCTGTTTTAGAAGGTTTAAGTCGCCTTCACCGATTTTTGTAGGCTTACGTTTGATGAAGTCGTTTGCAAAATCTAATAATTCATAGTCGCTTACACGAGTTAGAATGTATAGTCCAGTTATGACTATCAATATGGGGTAAGCAGCAATCATCGACCACACAATCACGACAAACCATGTCATGAAAAGAGGTGGAGCAAAAGCCACTCCCGCCAAAAACATCAAATGGTTAAATATTCTTCTCGGTTTTCCATAAGGGTCCCAGACAAAATAAGTTTTCACTGATTCGATAGTGAATGATGTTTTCCTGTAGAGTAGCGAGAGTTTCTTCCATCTCAGGAAGAATGTCGAACAGTTTGCCACTGCAGCGATGAACACTATTAGGCTGGCAATGTTTTCGTACACTGTCTTCGGCGCACCCTTTGCACATAAGACTGTAAAATGGTATTTTAAAGTCTATCGCAACTGTTTACACATTAGCAACCATGCATTTTCATAAAACGTTCTTGTAGTTTTACTATGTCTTTACTGTCTTTTGTGTTCGCGTAGCCTTCTAGTCTGTCATGGTTTATTTCAAGAAAGGTGTGTCCCCACTTAAAAATGGAAAGCAATCGTTCAGCGTCATCCTTGAATCCAACAATGTATAGTGCTGCGGCTAGGGCTTCAACGGTGCTGAGTTTTGTTGGTTTTCCAAAGTTGACAGGGTTTCCAGCAATCAAGTACGGCAAACATCGGGATGTTCCTCTCACATTTTTCAGCAAAGTCCCTTCAGCATGTTTCCAGCTGAAATCCAAAGCCGCCAGTCCAAAATTTTCAATACGTTCTTTATCAGCTGGAGAAAATGCGATTTCTGATAGAGGGTTAAGTACGAGGGCTCTCCTTGGCAAGAATCTTATCTGGTGCACTAGACGAATCAATCCGTGACGTTTAAGTTTCAAGGCGCTACATTTTTTTGGGTCACATTGCCCAGCATGATATATAACGATTCTAAGTTGCCTTTGCATTCGCTTTGTGCACCTTCAAATGGCTCATGGGGTCGTCTAAGACTCTTGGAATCCATTCAAGTAAATCTGTGGAAACCATGTGATACCCTTTCTCTTCAAAAACGAAGTCTCCAGCGGCACCATTAACAAAAGCTCCGGCAACAGCTGCTTCAAATGGGTCAGCCTTTTGGGCTAGAAAAGCTCCAACAACGCCCGAGAGTACATCTCCTGTTCCGCCAGCCGTCATACCCGGATTGCCCGTGAAGTTGAGTTTAAAGTGTTTCTCTTCAGCGATTATGTCAACCGCTCCTTTTGATAGTATTACCGTGCTTAACTCTGCCGCAGTTTTCTGCACCTCCGAGATTTTTTCCTTCAGGTTTTCTGGAAGTTTCTTGCCAGTCAGTATGGCGTATTCTCCAGCATGAGGCGTCAATATCAAGGGAACTCTCAATTTTCTCTTGAACTCTCCAAAAGCCTTTAAGCCATCTGCATCCAAAAGCAAGGGTTTACCAGCATTTTCGACAACTTCGATTATGGCTTTCACAGCTTCTTTGCTTTCCACATGCAACCCAAGACCAGGTCCTAAAACAACCGCGTTTACCGCTTCTATGTAGGATTTCAAAGTAGGTATGTTTGCAGCGTTGAGGTGTTTCCCGTCGAGTTTTATGGTAATTAAGTCCGGTGTCATTGACGAAATTGTATATGCGGTTTTTTCTGGAGCTGCGACATAAGCCAAGTCCACACCTGTTCTCAGAGCGGCTAAAGCAACCAGCGCAGGCGCTCCAGAATAAACTTCGCTTCCGCCGATGACCAGTAAGCGCCCGAAGTCTCCTTTATGAGATTCTGATGGGCGAGGTTTCATGACGAGCACAACGTCTCCGGGTCCAGCAATGCCTTCAAATTCTTTAGGTAGACCTATGTCCTTTATGACTAATTCGCCGACATAGTCCCTCGCTTTCTCAAGTCCCGGTTTTTTTCTGTGAAATGTTATTGTTAGGTTGGCTTTTACTGCATCGCCTAAAATCTCTCCAGTGTCAGAATCAATCCCAGTGGGCACATCAGCCGCTATTCGAAAGGCGTTCATAGTGTTGATTTTTTGGACTAGCTGCAGAATGGGTGGTTTTAGTTTTCCTTTAGTGCCTGTTCCAAGCATGGCGTCAACAATGACGTCTGCGGTTACGTCTGGTAAGAGCGAGCTATCATGAATTTCATGGATAGCAACGCCTTCTCTCAAAAACCGCAGGGCATCCCAATTTTCCCAAGTTGCTCTATGGGAAATGTCTTTACTCTTGCCGGCAAGGATAACAGTTACTTTAAAGCCTATTGCAGAGAGGTGTCGTGCTGCAACGAAGCCGTCGCCGCCGTTGCCGCCCAAACCGCAAAAAATGGCAACTTGCTTATTTTTTGTAAACCTTGATGCAATTTCTAGGGCGATGTTGTGTCCAGCGTTTTCCATGAGCTGAAGCTGGGAAACTCCAAAGTACTCAGCATTAAGTTCTAAAGCGCGCATTTCGCGGCTTGTAATAGCTTCTGACATGTTTAAACCTGATAGTTATTATTCTAAACAAAAGATAAGAGTATCTTTTCTAGTTAGGGTATGCTTCTTCACTTATTTTTTCATAGCAAAAGATTTTAATGCACACAAGTAAAGATTAGATGAGGAGATTTAAAATGCCAACAGCATTCGTGCTAATAAATACGGAAATAGGGTCAGAAGCGGATGTACTTAAAGACTTAAAGAAAGTCGAAGGCGTAGACGAAGCCTTTGCCGTCTATGGAGTCTACGACATAATCGCAAGAGTTAAAGCAGACACAATGGACAAACTGAAGGAAACTGTAACTTGGCGTGTCAGAAGGCTTGACAAGGTTCGGTCAACGTTAACAATGATAGTTGTGGAAGAGACAAAATAGCACACACTTCCTCTTTTTTATTCATAGCAAAATAATCCTTTTAGCATCCATTTTTGTTATCTCTAATCATTACAGAATGGGCTGCCATAATGACCTGGAAAACAATGCACATAGGATTCGACGATACTGATTCAACGAGAAAGGGATGCACGACCTATGTTGCAGCTCTTCTTGTAGAAAAACTGCAAAAACTAGGCGCGACCTTCATTGATTATCCAAACTTGGTTAGGCTAAATCCTAACGTGCCATGGAAAACCAGAGGAAACGGAGCGCTCTGCCTAAGAATACAACACAATGAAAACATTGAAAACGAAATTAAAGAAACCGTGATAACCACTGTTGAGGAACAAGCAGACTTAGAATTTAAAGGCACAGACCCTGGCATTGTATTTTTCCAAAGAGCTAAAATTCCAAGGATTGTCAAGAATTTTGCCAAAAACGCAATAACGGGAATTGTGAACTTGAAAAGCGCGTTAAAACTTCTTCGAATGTTTGGAGTAGAAGCGGTGGGTTTCAAAAATGGACGAGGAATAATTGGCGGTTTGGCAGCCGTTGGTGAGACGCTTCATGGAGACCACACATACGAAATTATTGCGTACCGTACTCCAGAAAATTACGGTCAGAAAAGACGTGTAGATGATGCATCGATTTTTGAAATGGAGAAAGCTACAGCACCATACACCTTTAACAATGTTGACCTTGAAAAAGGAAGAGTTATTATAACGCCACGAGGACCTGACCCAATCTTGTTTGGCATTAGAGGTGAAACTCCCGAAATTGTGAAAAAGGCGTTTTCCATAGTTAAGTCTCTTGAGCCCTTTGAGAGATGGGTTATTTTCCGCACAAACCATGGAACAGATTCACATCTCAAACGGGTTAACAGTCTAAGCGAAATCAAACCCTACCATCCTGTTATCACCAGAGGAACAGTAGCGTCAAATCCTGTGGTAATTCCGAGGAGACACGTTATTTTCTCGATAAAGGATGCAAGCGTACAAGTTGACTGTGCAGCCTACGAGCCTACCGGGGTTCTTAGAAAGGTTGCGAGAAAACTGTTAGTTGGAGATTTCGTGGAGGTTCATGGCGGTGTCCGAGCACCATCCAAGGATAAGCCATTGACTGTGAATCTTGAAAAAATTAGACTGCTAAAGCTTGCGCCAAAAATAATCAGCCACAATCCATTTTGTCCAAAATGTGGCAAACGCTTAGAATCCATGGGGAAGGATAAGGGATTTAGATGTGAAAAATGCGGTTCAAGATATGCAGACCTTAAAAAGCTTGAAACTCGCGGAAAACGCGAAATTAAGAAAGGTCTTTACATAACATCAGCGAGGTCGCAGAGGCACTTGACGAAGCCTTTTAGGCGTTATGGGCTGGAGAAATGTGGCAAAAGGCTTGATGGAATGATTGAGGAGTGGCATTTTCCTTAGGCTTTCTTGTTTTCGTTCACTTTGAAGATTTCACATAGCATTTGGTAGAGTTCGTCGCCGCCTTCCATTTTTGAGAATAGGTCTTTTTCGGCTTTCAATACGCGTCCCATAGTCTGATATGTTCTTCGCCACTCCATTTCCTGCCACATCATGCGATAATGCTTCTGTTCAACCCAAGCTCTGAAGATTAAAAGGATGAACATTCCTACGGTAACCAGAAGGTTCAGTATGTATATGTCTAGTAACTCCGTAGTTTTCACCTCCTCGCCGCAAACATTTTTGTATTGTATTAACAAAACGCATTTAAATCAAACTCATATAACATGTTGAAAAGAGGAATAAAAATGAGTGAATTAGTTTCTCCGCTTGTTTATCAGCTGGGCATAGGCGCAATAGGCGGCTTCATTTGTGGATATGCCATTAAAAAAATTAGCAAGCTAATAGTCATCTTGATAGGCATTTTCGTAATAGCCCTCATATACCTAAGCACTCAAGGAATAATTAACATAAACTACCAATCACTCTGGAATGCGGTAGCTGGGTGGCTTGGAGGCGCTCAGCAAGCCGCATCATGGCTTGTCGGCATAATATCCGTCTTGCCGTTCATCGGAAGCTTCGCTGTGGGCTTTCTATTAGGCTTCAAACTTGGTTAGTGAAATAGTTTAAATGTTTGCTGTCCGTTAACCTTTTGAAAACTTAAATTATACATTAACCGGAGTGCTTAAGAATTGGATAGGTTTCCGAAGGAAGAATACAGTCTTCCGTTCTTCAGGGAAGAAGGCTACGTTAGGAAACTGTGTCCTAGCTGTGGCAAATCTTTCTGGACGCAAAACCCAGAACAGAAAACTTGTGGAGAAGCAACTCCTGAAGGTTGCGCCTTTTACACTTTCATAGATGACCCGCCAACGAAAAGGGGATACGACTTACGCAATATGCGGGAGGCGTTTCTGTCATTTTTTGAGAAAAACGGACATGCCCGTATAAGACCTTATCCGGTTGTTGCGAGATGGCGAGACGACATTTATCTTACGCACGCGAGCATAATTGATTTTCAGCCGTATGTTACTGACGGAATTGCGCCGCCACCAGCGAATCCGCTTGTGATTTCTCAGCCATGCATCCGCATGGTTGACATTGCAAATACTGGACCAACATTCGGCAGGCATTTAACAATTTTTGAGATGGGTGGGGCGCACGCTTTTAATTATCCGGATAAGGAGGTTTATTGGAAAGACCAAACAGTGCGTTATCATCATGAGTGGGTAACTAAGGATTTGGGTGTGAAGTCTGAGGAGATAAATTATAAGGAAGAGGTTTGGTCTGGCGGCGGAAATGCGGGTCCGTGTGTTGAGTCTATCATTCGAGGGTTAGAGGTTGCCACGCTTGTTTTCATGCAGTTCAAAGTTGTCAACGGCGAGTTTGTTCGGTTGCCAATAAAGACTGTTGACACGGGCTACGGTATTGACCGCTACACTTGGCTTTCTCAAGGTGTGCCAAGCGCTTTTCACGCAGTCTACGGCGAGTTGCTTGACAAAATTTTCAACATGGCTGGAATAACTCAGATTGACAGTAAATTGCTGAAGAAAGTGGCTGCGGCTTCGGGTATGGTTTGTCTGGATAAGACAGCGAACAGAATGGAAGTTAGAAGGAAAGTGGCGGAACATGTTGGGGTGAATGTTGATAAGCTGGATGCGTTTCTAGTTCCGATTGAAAATGCCTTCGCGGTTGCAGACCACACGAAATGCTTAAGTTTCATACTTTCTGAAGGCGTTGTTCCATCAAACATTCAAGAGGGATATTTGGCTAGGCTGCTTTTCCGTAGAAGTTATCGATTGTTAAAGATGCTTGATATTACGGACAAGTTATACGACATAATGGATATGCAGATTCGCCTTTGGTCAAAGGATTTTCCGCATCTTAAGGAAATGCGAAACGAAATAATGGAGATACTCAATGCGGAAGAGGAAAAATTCAATGAAACAATCAAAAGAGGTGCGGGACTGGTTAAAAGAATTTCCAGCGAACTGAAAGCCAAAAAGAAACGCGAAATTCCAATTGAAACTTTAACAGAGCTTTACGATTCTCATGGGCTTCCGCCAGAAATAGTCAAACAAGTTGCGGAAAATGAGGGTTTGAAAGCGGATATTCCGGAAAACTTCTACGCTTTAATTGCGGAGAGACACATGCAAGCAGAAAAACTGGTGGAAGAGGAGGCTAAGCCGGAAGAGCGACTGGAAAGTGCGGTATCTAATCTTCCTGAGACGAAGGCGTTGTTCTATCAAGACTCTTACATGAGGGAATTTGAGGCAAAAGTTGTTAAAGTAATAGATGAGAACTATGTTGTTCTTGACAGGACATGTTTCTATCCGGAAGGTGGAGGGCAACCGGCTGATACTGGACATCTGATATATGACCACTGGAGAGTTAGGGTCGCTGATGTCAAAAAGGTTGGCAGAGTGATTGTTCACAAAATTGAGGGAGTCATGGTTCCGCCAACGCGAGGCATGACTGTTAAGGGTTTAATTGACTGGAACAAACGTTACAGTCTAATGAAGGCTCATACGGCGACGCACTTAATTAATGGTGCTGCGCGGCGAGTGTTGGGGCAGCATGTTTGGCAGTTTGGAACACAAAAGGGCATTGACAGTTCTAGATTGGATATTTCGCATTATCGCAGACTCACGCCGGAAGAAGTTCACAAAATAGAGACTTTGGCGAATCAAGCAATTCTGCAGAACATGATGGTTACAACTGCTTGGATGCCGAGAAGCGAAGCTGAAAGCCGCTACGGTTTTAGGCTTTATCAAGGCGGAGCAGTTCCCGGCAAAGAAATCCGGGTTGTGGCAACTGGCGATTGGGATGTTGAGGCGTGTGCGGGAACGCATTTGAAAAGCACTGGCGAAATTGGTTTCATAAAAATAATTCACACGGAACGAGTGCAGGACGGCGTTGAAAGACTTGTTTATTCTGTTGGAATTCCCGCTTTGAAAGCAGTGCAGGAAAACGAGAAGTTGTTGTGGCGGGTTTCGGAGATTTTGAATGCCCCTTTAGAGAAGTTGGATAAAACAGCGGAAAGACTTGTTAAAGAATTGAAGGAAGTGAATGCGGAAAGAAGGAAACTCATAAAGGAACTGGCGGAACGTGAAAGTGCTGGTTTAGGGGCGGGAAAGGCTGAAGAAGTTAAAGAAGTGGGCAGCGTGAGGCTTGTTTTTCGCGATTTTAAGGAGGAAATTGATGTGGACCGCATGGTTCAGACAGCAAGCGAGATGATAAAAAGAGACGAGGCGGCAGTCGCGATATTTTATGGTTCGAATGGAAAGAATGCGCGGATAATGGTTATGGCTGGAAAAACAGCATTGGATAAGGGTGTTAACGCGGGCGAAATAGTACGCGAAGCCTCAGCAGTTATTAGCGGTGGAGGCGGAGGAAAACCCAACTTCGCCCAAGGTGGAGGAACAAAAACAGAAAAGCTACCAGAAGCAGTAAAAAAAGCAGAAAAAGCCTTAAGAAAACAACTAAAACCTTAATGTTCCACGATTACTTTACGCCAATTTAAAACCATGTAGTCCCACTATATTTTTGCTAATGCTTTTTCGTAGTCGGCTATTATGTATCTTTTGCCTTTCTGTATAACCGTGTGTCCTCTTTTTCTAAAAGCTTCTTTTGAGCTTCTGCTCCACCCGGATATTTCTCGTTTAAAACTCCGCCCACTTTCAACGTTCGCCAGTAAGGCATAATGCTCTTTTCACCTTTCTCGCGTTGTTCTTCTGCTGCGTGAGCCGCAACCCAAGCAAAAATACCAGTAGTTATCGGACAACCAATTGTTGCGCCGTGCCTTTTAGCAAGAGCCGCCCGAATTTCATTAATAGTGGTAACCTTTCCTTCCGGCACTTTCCGCATGATTTCGTCAACTTCAGTTGGCGCGGGGATAACCACGGTGCCTGTGCCCCATCTCTTGCTCATCTTGCCAGTAATCTTCTCCACTTTAGGCAAGCCTTTGCTGTCGTGCAATTTTTCGCTCCAGCTTTTCTTTTTTGCCATCAAACTTTCCTCTGTCAATAATTTCTCAACAATTTCTTAATAAGCCTTCAACATGTGTTAGATTTCATAAGTTCAAGTTTTTGGCAATGCGTAAGTTTTTTGATTCTCTTTTCTCTTTTCATGGCTTCCGAACGAGAACTGAACTCTTCAACGTGGACAAGTTTCTTCGGTTTGTGCATCCGCGTGTATCTGGCGCCTTTTCCATTAGCGTGAAGTTTCATCCGCGAATCTAAATTCTTCGTGTAACCAGTGTAGAAACCGTCACCCTTACATTGAATAATGTAAACGTAGTAAGGCATCCGTCAAACTCCATGACAAATCTATGCTGATTTACACTTGTCTTCTCCATTTTGCACACAGCCAACATATAACAGTTACTTCAGCGCCTAATCTAACTACAGTTTCAACCTATTTATAAGGGGGCTATAACTTTTCGCGCACAGCAAAAGATTAATCCAACCTTGCACACATTATGCAGTGGTGCCAAAAATGAGGGATAAAGTTCTCTGTCCATGAAAACAAAACCTTTAATACCCCTCAAACCAAATCAGAAAGTTTTATGGAATTTTTGAAAAAAACCGAAGAAAAATGGCAAAAACGCTGGCAAAAAGCCAAAATTTTCGAAGCAAACCCAGACCCAAAAAAACCAAAATACTACATAACAGTGGCTTACCCATACCCAAACTCGCCACAACACATCGGGCACGGAAGAACCTACACGCTAGCAGACGTGCACGCACGCTACATGCTAATGCGCGGCTACAACGTCCTCCTGCCAATGGCGTTCCACTACACAGGCACGCCTGTTTTAGCTATGGCTAAACGCCTCGCAGAAAACGACAAAGACCTCATCAAAGACTTCACAAATATCTACAAAATTCCAAAAGAAAAACTCAAAGAACTAACCGAACCAATCGCAATGGCACGCTACTTCCACCAAGAAATCAAAGCTGGCATGAAAGAAATAGGCTACTCAATAGATTGGCGCCGCGAATTCACAACCGTAGACCCACACTACAACCGCTTTATAGAATGGCAATTCCAAAAACTACGCCAAGGCGGATACATAAAACGTGGAAGCCACCCAGTAGGCTTCTGCCCAAAAGACGGAAACCCAGTGGGAATGCATGATACAAAAGGCGATGTTGAACCGGAAATCGGCGAATTCACAGTCATAAAATTCAAGCAAGGCGATTTGGTTTTTCCAACGGCTACATTACGCCCAGAGACAGTTTTCGGCGTGACAAACATTTGGCTAAACCCAAACACTAAATATGTTAAAGCGAATGTTAACGGCGAACAATGGATAATCAGCCAAGAAAGCGCCGAAAAACTAACCTATCAAAAACGAAAAGTCAAAGTTCTAGAAACCTTCCAAGGAAAACAACTCATAGGCAAATATGTTAAAAACCCAGCGACAAACACTAAAATCTTAATCCTACCCGCAGATTTCGTTGACCCAAAAAACGCAACAGGCGTAGTAATGTCTGTTCCAGGACATGCGCCATACGATTATGTTGCCCTAGAAAACATCAAAAAAACACCGTCAAAACTGAAAGAATACGGAATAACACCCAAAGCCATAAACGCAGTCAAACCAATCTCCCTAATCCAAATTCCAAATTATTCAGAAATTCCCGCAGCAGACGTAGTCAAAAAAATGCAAATCCAAGACCAAACAGACTCGAAACTGGAAGATGCCACAAAAGAAGTCTACCGCCACGAATTCCACAACGGCAAAATGAAACAAAACACGGGCAAATACCATGGTATGACTGTGGCAGAAGCAAAAGACAAAGTCAAGCGAGACCTAATTGCCGAAGGCAAAGCCACAACAATGTACGAATTACTAAACAGACCAGTCCTATGCCGCTGCGGAACAGAATGCATTGTCAAAATCTTGGAAGACCAATGGTTCATCGACTATGGAAAACCCGAATGGAAAGCCCTAGCCCGCAAAAACCTAGAAAAAATGGAAATCCTACCAGAAGAAATGCGCTCAGAATACAACTACGTCATTGATTGGCTACATGAAAAGGCATGCGCAAGAAAATCCGGAATGGGCACAAGACTTCCGTGGGACAAAGAATGGATTATCGAATCTTTATCAGACTCAACAATCTACATGGCATACTACACAATTGTTAGGCATATCAAAGAACATAAAATCCAAGCAGAGCAGTTGACAGACGAAGTTTTCGATTATATTTTCCTCGGAAAAGGCAAACCCAGCGAGATTGCCAAGAAAGTCAAGTTAGACGCCAAAATACTGAAAGCGATGCGCAACGAATTCACGTATTTCTATCCACTCGACAGCCGACACTCGGCCCACGAACTAATCCCAAACCACCTAACCTTCATGATATTCAACCACACCGCCATATTCCCAGAAAACCAATGGCCATGCCAAATCGTAACCAACGGTCACGTCCTAATGGAAGGAGCAAAAATGAGCAAATCCTTCGGAAACATCATCCCACTGCGAGAAGGCCTAGCCAAATTTGGCGCAGACTCCATAAGACTCAGCGTTTTAACAACAGCCGAATTGCTGCAAGACGCTGATTTCAGCCCATCAGTAGCCAAATCAATGCGAGAAAGGCTAGAACGTCTCTACAAATTCGTCGCTGAATTCGCAAAGAAGAAGCATGCAACAAAAACACCAACGAGCCTATCTGCAATAGACAAGTGGATGCTCAGCCGACTGCAAGAGCACATAAGAAAGGCAACCGAAGCCATGGATAAACTGGCAGTGCGCAAAGCCATACACACAGTAATATACGAGTTAGACCAAGACTTCCAATGGTACCAAAAACGAACCGCAAATAAAAAGGACAAAAGCATTAGAGAATATGTAATAGGCAAAGTTTTAGACACTCAAATTCGAATGCTAGCTCCAGTAGCCCCCCACATATGCGAAGAATTATGGGAAATAATTCGCGGAAAAAACTTCGTCTCAACAAGCTCTTGGCCAACGCCAGACGAAACAAAAGTTTGCTTAGTGGCTGAAGAAAATGAAGCCTTAATCATGAACGTGCTTGAAGATACCTCAAACATCATAAAAGCAACAAAAATGAAGCCAAAGAAAATATGTTACTACACAGCTGCACCATGGAAGTGGAAAACCTACTCCAAAATTCTCGAAAAGTCCGTTTCAGGAAAGGTTCAGCAAAAAGATTTAATGAAAGATTTGATGGCATACCCAGATTTAAGGGTCAAGGCTGAAAAAGTGGCGAAATTTGTTAACCAAATCCTTGAAGAAGTCAATCACATGCCAGAAGAAAGAAAGAAAAGACTAACGCAGATTGGAATTGCAAACGAGAGCCAAACGCTAAAAGAAGCAAAAGATTTCCTTAAAAAAGAACTTAACGCTGAAGTATGCATCTATGAGGAAGAATCCACAGACCGCTACGATCCAAAAAATAGGGCGCAGATAGCAAAACCATACCGCCCAGCCATTTACATAGAATAAAATATATCACCGCAACTCTCAATTTCTATATGCCAAAAACTTTGAGGGCCCGTGGCGCAGCATGGATACACACCAAGCCACAAAGCGCGTCAGCCTTCTAAGGCTAAGCGTTGAAGAAAGCTGAAAGTCCTGGGTTCAAATCCCAGCGGGCCCGCCAAAACTTTATCCCATAAAAAAGATTTTTGCGTTTTGGATCGAGATGGAAAGCAGCGCACTTGTTACCATCCATGCTTAATCGTTGAAGGTGGAGGGATTTTCTTTTTTCGTTTTTTATGTTTCTCGACGTTCTTAAGCTTATGAATCTTAACGACGTTATCTTCAAGCGCGACCCAATACTTACTATTTAGATTACGACGATAAACAAATTTGTTCACTACTTTCTTCAAGTCTTGAGAGGATAATTTTTCGGAATCTACCACCATTTTATTGCCATTTGAAATCATGTTAACATTGAAGGTCGAGTGCAAGAAAGTGTACAAGGATTCTCTCTCTTCCTCCAACTCGCTCAAATCTACTTTTAGCTTCTTCTTCCTTGTTAGGAACAAATCGCTCAAACCTCCAAGATAACAACTATTATTCCTACTTAAAAGACGCATACTTAAGAACACTCGTCTTTCGGAGCATGTAATAATTTTTTTATGCAATGATTGCCACAACACGCATGCATACATGCACATATGAACAATTCATCCTTAAATCGGGGTGATTCTATATTCAAGAAGGAACTCTCAATGTTCACCAGTGAAGATCTGTTCAAAGCCAAAATTGTACAACTGATTCTTATGAAAGAACCTTTAGAAGCTATAGAAGCGCTTAGCCATCACTATGGCGTTGATGTTCCGCGTTTAAAGGTTGGAATGCCGAAAAAGTACAGTAAGAAAGTTGGGTGTTATGTTTCAAAAACCAAGACCATCCACGTTATGAATCAGGAAAAACTTGAAGAGCCTTTCGTGATTCTGCATGAATTTTATCATCATCTTCGAACACAAGATGAGAAACATAGAGGAACAGAGAAGCATGCAAACAAGTTTGCAGAAGATTTTATTGAAGCTTTCAAATTTTATCATAAGTATTCTTATCATGTTTCTTACAAATACAAAAACTGAGCGACATGATGGATTGCTGCAGAGTTCAAACAAAAATCATCTTCTCAACTTTAGATGTGAATCGCGTTGGTTTCTTGCCCTGTTCGTTTTGCGAACGGAAATTTTAAATTGGTAATGCAATAATAAATGGTAAATACTTTGATATTTGAGTTGTCCTTGTATAAGGGGGAAAAGTTATGAGTACACATGCAGATGAGTTAAAACTTCGTTTGATGACCATAGAGTTGCTTAGAACTGCAAAGTACAAGAGAAACATCACATACCGTGAATTAGCTTCTAAAACAGGTTTGCCAGTGACAGTTTTGAGTAGATATGCTAAGGGACACGTATTGCCTAATACAGCCAGAGCGAAGCAGCTTTGGAAAGTGTTATCAAAGCTTGTTGGATTAGAAGTGGAGCTTCGCAGCAGAATAAAGTTTGATGAGGACGGATATTTTGATAATACTGACATTATAGGCGACTTTAACATCGTTCAGCAAGCAGCCAACCATGCGCTTGCGATTTTTGCTGGAAAACGTGTGACAAAGGTTTTGACTGCAGCGGTTGATGGAATACCGTTGGCGACTATGGTTGCAAATGCGTTAGGGGTCAATTTGATACTTGCAAAGAGAAGCAAGGAAGTTGGGGTTAAGGCTTTTTTGGAAGAAACTTACGTGTTGGGCAAGGATTCGGGCGTGACTATGACGCTTTACATTCCAAAGGAAGCTATCAAAAAACGGGACAGCGTCTTAATTGTTGATGATATGATTAAGACTGGAGAAACACAAGCTGCTTTGGTGAATCTTGTTCGAAAAGCGAAGGCTGAAATTTCTGGAGTTTTCTCACTCGTAGCTGTTGGAGAAGAATGGAAAAAGAAACTAAAATTGACTGGGGAATGCCCCGTAGAAGTTATAACCTATGTGAAAGCGCCCTACGAGTCAAGCACTCGCTCCTAACTAAACATGCTGTGCATTTTCTTTTTCTACAATAGTCTTTACCTAGCCTAAGCAAAGCTGTTTCAAAATTAATAAAAGATTTTCTCCTCACCTCGTTTTTGGACCAAAAGTCCGTTAGCTGTTTTAAGACATCTTTAGTTACTGCCTCTTTCTTTACTATTCCAAGGTTTTCAGCAGCAAGGACGACTAGACTTGTGGGTTTTGGGTTGGCTTTCTTCCAAACATCACGTAGCTCTCTTAAGAAAATGCTAACTGTCACATCGCCCACCCCCTTCCCCAAATCCTTCAATCGCTTTTCCAAATCATGTGAGTCAGAAGCTTCGTCGTATAGAACTGTCAAACGTCCATCATATCTTTCAATAAGACTTCGCATAACTTCCAAAAGTTTATCCGCAGTTTTGAAATCATACCGCGTGTAGCTGCCTTCATCCAGAATTTTAACCAAACCGTCCCAACCTGTCTCCAAAATCTGTTTAGGCGTTAGGACGTAATGCTTTTGGAAACATTGAAAGGTTTTAATGACTGAATTTTCCGTTATGGGCGCTCCGAAAAGGATAGCCGCCAAAAACCATTTGAAAACTTCAGCGTCATTTCCTTTTGAAAGGTCTATGCCCAATATTTCAGAGTATTTCTTTCCGAGACTTTCAACAAGAACTCCCAATTTTTCACGGTTCATAAGCATTATTCACTTTCTAACAAAATTTTATACGGTCTGCTGCATAAACAGTTTACTGAGGCACGTCACAGTGATGAAGCGAACAATAGAGTGGCGCAACGGTGCAGTTGCCACAATAGACCAAACAAAGTTTCCGCACGAAACAGTGATTCTTGAAATGAGAAGTTGCGATAGGGTGGCTGACGCGATAAAAACCATGAAAATAAGAGGCGCTCCACTTTTGGGGGCAGCAGCGGCTTTTGCTTTGGCTTTAACTGCTCATAATTCCAAAGCAAAGTTAAAAGAAGAGCTAATTAAAGAACTGGAAAAGGCAGCAGAAACCCTAAAACGAACGCGACCAACGGCTGTCAACCTTTTCTGGGCGACGGACAGAATACTAGCTAAGGCAAAAGCTTTCTCAGGAAATGCTGGGGCATTGGCTACTTTTGTTGTTGATGAAGCAAAGAAAATAGCTGATGAGGATGCCGCGGCAAACCATTTAATTGGCAAATACGGAGCTGAACTAATACGTGACGGAGATGTTATTCTCACGCACTGCAATGCTGGCGCTTTGGCTACTGTTGAGTATGGCACCGCCTTAGGCGTCATACGAACTGCTTGGGAACAAGGAAAAAAGATTAAAGTAATTGTCACCGAGACTCGCCCAAAACTCCAAGGCGCGAGACTTACAGCTTGCGAGCTCAGGCAAGAAGGCATACCTTTTACTTTGATTACTGACAGCATGGTTGGCTACGTCATGTATAAGCGTCTGGTGAGCAAGGTTATTGTTGGAGCTGACAGAATAGTCAGGGATGCAGTCATCAACAAGATTGGAACATTCACAATTGCAGTACTAGCTAAAGAACACAACATACCCTTCTACGTTGCAGCGCCAAAATCCACTTTCGACCTAACGCGCAAGTCAGCTGAAGTTGTCATTGAAGAGAGAAAACCCGAAGAAGTTACACACATAGGTTCTCAGCGAATCACTCCAAAAGGAGTGAATGTTCTCAACCCAGCCTTCGACATAACACCTCTCGATTATGTCACAGCCATAATATGTGAAGACGGCGTTTTACATAAGAAAGATTTTGATAAGTTCAAAGCCAAATCCTATAAGTGAAAAATGCAGCTTTATGCAGTTGAGGATTTGCGTGAATAAAAACGAAGAAAAAGAACCCACCCGTTTTGAACTCAAAGTTAGAGGTTCACTAATGGAAAAGGGAGTTAAAATTTCTAAAAAACAGAACTTAGGCGAGCTTTCTTCTAGGGGATATGGCATAACAGAAAACAATGAGTTTTTGCTAACTTTTTACGAGGCACTTTATCTTCTAGATAAGGGATGGTTGGAGGTTGAGGATGAAAAGGGCAAGAAGATGGATTTCCAACAACTTCTGAAATGTTACGAAAATATTGACGAGAATGCTTGGGTCAAGTATTTGACTTATCGCGATTTGCGAAGCCGCGGATACGCCGTTAGGGAAGGTTTCGGCTTCGGCGTTGACTTTCGTGTTTACGAAAAAGGCGATTATGGCAAGGACACCGCGAAGTATCTAGTTTTGAACATTCAAGAAGGCAAGCCAATTCCGATTGAAGATTTAACACGCATGATGATGCAATGCCAGAGCCTGAAGAAAGAACTGATTTTGGCTGCTATGAATCGTAGAGGAGAAATAGTTTACTATTCAGTTTCACAATTAACCCTGAAATAAGGAGAAAAAAGATGCCAACGTTCAAGACTGTTCGGGGAATGCGGGATTTTCTGCCCGAAGAAACGAATATGCTCAAGTTTATTGAGAGCAAAGCTAGAAGAGTGGCAGAACTTTACGGATACAAAAAGATTGTAACGCCTGTTGTAGAATCTTATGAGCTTTTGGCAGCGAAGGCGGGCGAGGAAGTGCGGTCGCGAATGTTTGTTTTCAAGGATTTGGGTGGACGCGATGTTGCTTTGCGTCCAGAGTTTACGGCTTCTGTAGCTAGACTTGTGGCAACAACCTTGAGAACCGAGCCTAAACCGCTCAGACTTTTTAGTTTTGGCACTGTTTACCGTTATGACGAACCGCAGAAGGGACGTTACAGAGAGTTTTGGCAGTCAAACTATGAGCTAATGGGTTCAAACAAGCCAGAAGCAGATGCGGAAATCATGATGTTAACCAATAGTTTGATGAACGCTCTTGGATTGAAGAATTGCGTTTTCAAAGTCGGACACGTAGGAGTCTTGAGAGGGATTCTCAATCAAGAAGGATTAGAGGATACTACGCAAAACTCAGTTATGCAGCTAATGGACAAAAAAGAGTATGATGGTGCGCTCAGAATGGTCAAAGACGCTGGAACTTCAACAAAATGCGTTAACGTCCTCCAAAAACTCGTGAAGATTAAAGGCAGCAAAGTTTTCCAAATTGTGGAGAAAATGAAGGCGATTGTTAAGGGTTATGAAAAAGCCGTTTCCGCAGTGGAGAACCTCAACGCAATTCTAAGGATTATCGAAGATAGTGGATGCAAAATAGACATTGTTGTTGACGCAGGATTTGCGAGAGGTCTCGAGTATTACACGGGAATGATTTTTGAGCCGTACGTTCCAGAATTTGACATAGCCTTAGGTGGTGGCGGAAGATACGACCAACTCATCGAACTGTTTGGAGGAGAACCAACACCAGCCGTTGGCGTAGCTCATGGAATAGATAGAATAATGTTGACAATGCAGATGCAGAAAACTAAGCTGAAAATGAAAGAGAAATCCGTCATAGTAATTCCTATAAAAGAAGAGTTAAAAAGCGAAGCTTTGAAAGTTTCGCGAATGCTCAGAGAAGCCGACATACCCGCTGAAGTTGAGGTCCTGGGTAGAAAGGTAGCAGCCGCTTTGGAAGACGCAGACAGAAGAAAGATAGATTACGCGATAATTGTTGGAGAAAAGGAACTGAAAGAAAACGCTGTCGTAATTCGAAACCTAATCAAGAGAGAACAGAAAACCGTGAAAATCAAGGAAATAGCGAAGTCAATAAAAAATCAAAGTGTCTAGGTTCGGGGCTGCTCTCTTCTCAGAAAGTCTCCTATGTCTGCAATATTTTTTACGGCAACTTTGCCCTTTTCCTCATCAAGGTTACAGAGTATCTTGCCGAAGCCTATGCATTCACCACGCTGATTAATGATTAACGTGTAATCACCCCTTTTCTTTGAACCAATCACTTTCACTATTCCCCGCTTGAACACGTCTCTTCCGCAGACAAAAAGCCACTCGGTCTTCTTATCGACAATCACCTTGTTCGCCTTTCCCGTAGCAATCATTTTCGATAAGATAAAACTTGGGAAGAATTTACCATTCTTGACTTTTCCAAGATAGGCTCCAGCATAAAAGAAGTCTTTGGTAACTGCTTTTTTCAAGCTTTCGCTGATGAGAAAATAGCGGTTTTCTTTCTTCACTATTAGGTTCTCGTCTAGACTGACGCTTGCACCGAATTGGTTTACGAAATCCTTTATCGGCTTCACGGTGTATTCACTCTTTTTTCAGTTTACAGACAAAAAATCCTTGCGTTTGTTCAGGCCATATTCTCTTGCAGTTTTTTATTGAATCATCTAGTTGTTTGTCGAAAATGTCAGTTGGCGCTTCTTCGCCGTAGCAACTGATTTTTATGGTTTGAAGGTTTAGGTTTTCTATTGCCCATTGAATGTTTAGTTCATTTTCTTCTGGTTCCAGAGAGCATGTTGCATAAACTAGTTCGCCATCGTTTTTAAGCACATTAACTGTTTCCGCTAATATTTCCCTTTGAAGTTTAGCGTTTCTTTCCACATCTTTGATTGTTCTTCTCTTGAACCATTCCTTGTCAGCGGCGAAGTTGCCTGAGCACGGGACATCCAAGAGTATTCTGTCAAACTTCATGTTAAGCTTTAAAACCTGCCCTGCGTCCATTTTATAAATAACTGTGTTGTTCACTTGACATCTTTCCAAATGATTCGATAAAGCTGTCAATCTACGCTTTTCAACGTCCAAAGCGACTATTACACCCGTGTTGCGCATCAAGTCAGCTAATTGAACCGTTTTTCCTCCGGGAGCCGCGCAAGCGTCCAGTACCATTTTGTTTTTCAAATTTGTGAACAATGTGGCTGGAATTTGGGCTGCCGCTTCTTGAATCGAGTACAAGCCTAAAAGATATTCTGAAGTGGCTCCAATTGAAAATTCTGATTTGCAAACCCAATAGCCAATTTTGAGGAATGGAATCTTTTCAAGCTTTACTCCCAAAGATTGCAATCTTTTGGTTATTTCCTCTTCTGCGACGTTAATTGTGTTTATTCTGATTGCTTGTTGAGGCTTAGCATCTCTAAATTTCCAGCCCAGCTTCTCATAGCGATTAACAAAAAACTCCTTGCCTGACATCAACCATAATAAGACTGGTGCTCATAAAAACTTGATGTTCCGCATTTGCGTAATTCTAGTTTGACAAATTTTAAATGGAGAAGTCTTTCACATTAAGTAACCGTGATTTCATGACCGAGAAGTACGCCTTTGTCATGATGATTAAGGACAAGTGGTGGCGCGAGTTTCTCCGTCTCCGACAAAAGGGAAAGCATGTACAATCGTACGTGCAGAATGGTTGGGCACCTCCGAAAAATACTTCGTTACTGTTTTTTTATGTCTCAAAACCTGTCGGAGAAATCGCTGGACACGCGGAGTTTGTTGAGCGGAAAACTGGAGATGTGAAAAACTTATGGGAACAGCATGGTAGCGAATCTGTTCTGCAGACTAGAGAAAAGTATGAAGAGTTCACTCGAGACATGCAGAGAGTTTCTTTCATCAGATTCAAGAATCTTCAGGAAGCTGCCAAGCCTATACCACTCAACAATATTCTAATGTTTTTAGGCGTGAAGAAACTTGCAAGAGGAGGCTTTTACGTGGATAAAGAGACTACTGAAAAGTTGATTGCGTTAATGGAATGAAGAATAAGACAGAATTTTTAGGATGCTCGAGATTTCAAATAAGTTGAGTGTTGCTGCAAAAAGTTAATAGGTTGCCATTTTATCTTCCATGTAGCCTGTTCAAAATCTCCAAGAGTGAAAAATATAATGTCTAAGAAGACTGTAACAAAAGAAGCTTGCATTCAAGAACAATTAGCTAATGTGAGGAAGGTTTAGTTATGGGACGTTATAGGCAGATTGAAGAAATCGTTAAACTCATGAACGACCGCGAAATGGTTAGAAACACAAGCATAATCGCCCATGTGGACCATGGAAAAACCACGCTTTCAGACAGCCTTTTGGCTGCGGCAGGCATAATAAGCGAACAAACAGCTGGTCAAAAACTATTTCTCGATTCTTGGGAGCTTGAACAGAAGAGACAGATGACGGTTTTTGCTTCAAACATTAGCTTGACTCACACTTACAAGGAAAAAGAGTATCTCATAAACCTCATAGACACGCCCGGACACATAGACTTCAGTGGCGCAGTAACCCGAAGCCTACGTGCAGTCGACGGCGCGCTTGTGGTTGTTGACGCTGTAGAAGGCCCCATGACTCAGACAGAAACCGTCTTGATGCAAGCATTGCGTGAAAGAGTTAAGCCGATTCTTTTCATAAACAAGGTTGATAGGCTTATAAAAGAAATAAAGTTAACTCCGGAAGAAATACAGCGCAAATTTGCAAAGATCATTTCTAGAATAAACAATCTTATAGAAAAGTACGCGCCGCAGGAGCACAAAAAAGATTGGCAAGTCAACGTTGAAGATGGTCGTGTAGCGTTCGGCTCTGCCCTCCACAAATGGGGATTAAACTTACCTCATATGAAAGCGAAGAACGTATCATTCAAAGACATAATTGACTCTTACACTGGAGACCCAGAGGACATAGCAAGGAAAGTTGACGCCCTAAGCAAGAAAGCGCCATTGTACGAGCCAATATTGGACATGTTCTGCGAACACCTACCAAACCCATTAGAAGCGCAGCCATACAGACAGAGTCAAATTTGGCCTGGAGAACCCGACAGCCCAGTTGGCAAAGGCATGGCAAAGGTTGATCCGAATGGACCGCTTCTCATGTGCATAACCACGATTGAAGTTGACCCTCACAGTGGAGTTATTGCAATTGGGCGTGTTTTCAGTGGAACAGTTAAGAAAGGAAAAGTTGTTAATATCGTAACCAGCCATCAGAAAGGAACAATCCAACAGGTTTACATGAGCATGGCTGCTGACAGAGTCATAATCGACGAAGTCCCAGCGGGAAACATAGCTGCACTTTCTGGATTACCTGCAGTTCGTGTGGGCGAGACTCTCGCTGAAGAAGGAGTGGAAACACATCCATTCGAAGGGTTAAAATACGTTTCAGACCCCGTAGTAACGGTTGCGGTTGAGCCCGAAGACGTTAAGGATCTGCCGCTTTTTGACAAGGTAATTCACAAGTTAACACTGGAAGACCCGAACCTGCACTTCATAATAAACAAGGAGAGCGGAGAATATCTCCTGAGCGGTATGGGTGAATTGCACCTTGAAGTTACAGCTTATCGAATGCAAGAAGCAAGTTTAAAGGTAAAGATTAGCAAGCCCATCGTGATTTACCGCGAAACAATCAGCCACGACTACAAGGGACCTGCAATAATGGGTAAAAGTCCTAACAAACACAGTAAACTGTGGGTGACGTTGGAAAAGTTGCCGGAAGAAATCATCGAAGCTATAAGGGCTGACAAGATTTCGGAGATGCAAACGCGCGATGAAAGACAGAAGGCATTGAAACAGTTTGGCTGGTCAACAGATGATGCGCGTAATGTTGTCGCCATTGAAGGAACGAACATTCTCGTGAACAGGATAAAGGGAAGACAGTACGTTGAAGAGGTGATGGACCATGTGAAGTCAGGCTTCAGAGAGGCAGTGCACACTTCTGTTCTGGCAAAAGAACCGGCATACGGATTGAAGGTAAACTTGGAAGATATTACGGTTCATGAAGACCCAGTGCACAGAGGACCAGCACAGATACTTCCTATGACTTGGCGTCCAATCTGGTGTAGCTTCCTACTTAGTGACCCGAAACTTTTGGAGCCACTCTTGAGCTTCGAGTGTAAAGTGCCAAATGACTTTGTAAGCTCTGTCATCGCGATAGTGCAGAAGCGTCGCGGAAAAATCTTGGATATGGTGAACGAGGAGGACATGGTTGTTGTCAAGGCTGAAATGCCGGTGGCTGAATCCTTCGGAATTGCGGATGAATTGCGTTCTTCGACGCAGGGAAGAGCATTCTGGGCTACGCAGTTTAGCCGTTGGGCTCCTGTTCCAGAGTCGATGCAAGCTGAGATAATAGCGCAGATACGCAAACGCAGAGGTTTAAGTCCTACACCGCCGGATGCGAAAGAGTTCTACGAAGAAGCGTAACCAGTAATTCTTGTTTTCCTCTCTTTCGTTTTTGTTGTTTGGGAAAGATTAAATCTTTTAGCAGAGCGTATAATGTTCATTCGGTTAGGTTGGTATTGCGAAGTGCTTAACATTGTAGATTTGGTCGGGCTTGTGGTTGCGTTGATTGCTGGATTACTGCTGGGCTTTCTTCTAAGGAATAGAAAACGCCTCAACCTCGGCAAGGTTACTTTTGGAATTATCATAGCTTTAATATTTTCGTTAGGTTTCAGTATAGGCTCGAATAATGAATTGTTAAATTCTTTGCCAAGGGTTGGAGTAAACGCTGTTTTGATTTTGGTGTTGTCTGTGTTCTTTAGTGTAGTTTTTGTGAAAGCTGTAAGGAAGTTGGTGAAGATGGAATGATAAAATACATTGTTGCTGCACTTGCGCTTGGCGGAATAGCCGGCTACGTCAACAATAATTGGGGAAACATTACGGCAGGCAACTTTGTTTCTGACTACCTATTCAATGCATTTCTTCTTTTGTTGCTTTTTGTTATGGGCATATCGTTTGGAATGGACAGGGAATCGATGGCTAAAATGAAGAAGTTGGGCTTTAGGATTTTGGCTTTTCCGTTTGCAGTTGCTTTGGGTAGCGTCTTAGGCGGATTTGTGGGCGGATTGATTCTCGGCAATGTGACAGCGTCTATGGCGGTGAGTGCAGGTTATGGCTGGTACACGTTAGCGGGACCCATGATGGCTCAGTTATTTGGGGCTGAATGGGGCGCGTTGGGTTTCACTGTGAACTTTCTAAGAGAATTACTGACAATAACGACGATATCTTTGACTGTTAAAATTGACAAATATGCACCAATAGCATCAGGCGGCGCAACAACCATGGACACAACACTGCCAATCATCATGCGTTATTGCGGGTCAGACACGTTGATAACTGCATTTTCAAGCGGCTTCATACTAAGCATAATGGCACCGTTTACAATAACAGCAATAGCAGCCTTGCCTCACTAAAAGTCTAATTTCGGAAAATGCTAAATGCTGTTTGGCGTTAATGTAATTTTGTTGAAGGTTTAATCATGCCACATAACGAAGTTCGCAAGGATTATCTGCTAGACCGTTGGGTTGTCATAGCCACAGAACGCAGCCGCAGACCCACAGACTTCGCCAAAAAAGATAGAGAACAAGCCAAAACTACGGTTTGTCCAATGTGCCCAGGCAATGAGCACATGACGCCGCCAGCCATTCTTGTCTACCTAAAAAAGGGTAAAGGCATCAGAAAGGACAAGGACAAAAACGGTTTTCGACATAAGAACTGGCTTGTTCGTTGCATTCCAAACCTTTATCCGGCGTTTTCTCCTCCAGAAAAGAAAATCACTCAAAAACAGATATTGAGAAGCAACGATCTGGCTGTAGCCATTGGGCATCACGAGGTTCTTGTCGAGTCGCCAAATCATGACGAAGACCCAGCAACTGCAAGAATTCCTCAGCTAATCCACGTAATCAACGCATACATCGATAGGCTTCGTGAGCTTTCCGCAAAAGAATACGTGAAATACGTCTCAATCTTTCGCAATCATGGTTTAGAAGCTGGAGCTTCACTTTCTCATGCTCACAGTCAAATAATTGCCATGCCTTTTGTTCCAAAAACTGTTGAAGGAGAGCTTGAAGCAAGCAAGAAATTCTGGCGGCAAACCAGAAAATGCGCTTTCTGCGGTATAATAGAAAAGGAAATTGATGGACCGAGACTTATTCTCGAAAACTCACAGTTTGTAGCTTTTGCACCTTACGCAAGCGTCAACCCCATGGAGTTCTGGATAATTCCTAAAAAACACGAAACCACATTGCTCGGCATATCACAGACCGAAGTTAAAACCTTCGCTGAAACACTAAAAACGTGCCTTAAAGGATTGAAACAGTTAGTAAATGACCCGCCTTACAATTATGGTTTCCACCTAGCCGTTGGCAAAGACGCTCGCAACTATTACCATTGGCATTTGGAGGTTTATCCAAGACTGGCAATTTGGGCGGGATTCGAGAAAAGCACAGGTGTATACATAAACACCGTCACACCAGAAACAGCAGCCGAAAGCCTCAGAAAAACAATTTCAACTTAATCCTTGTAAAACCTGCCTTTCATATTTTGGTTTGACTTGCATGACATCTTCTACGTAAGCTCTTAACGGTTCAGCCATGCTCCATGCCTGAGCGATGCATCCTCTTGGGGTATGCGGCGGGTCTCCATCGAAAATCTCGCTTATCGTGCCAAGTCCAGCTTTAGAGATTTGTTCACTGACCAAGGGTAAGATGAAGTTCTTCAATGCATATTCGCGTCTATATTCCGCGTAACCCTTGGTTTTCAGAAACGCCGACACGAAAGGTCCCTGTAGCCAAGGCCAAACCGTGCCATTATGGTAAGCTTTGTCTCTGCTCTTTCTGTCTCCAACATAAACACCAACATATTTAGGGTCACTTCTAGAGAGGGTTCTTAAACCATAAGGCGTCAAAAGCTCCCGTTGCACAACATCAACAATTCCTTCATTCCTAGCCCTATCAAGCATAACAAAGTCCAGATAGACAGCAACAATTTGATTTGATCTTAAAGAATCATCCCGCGTGTTTTCGCTCACAACATCAAATAAGCAGCCCTTTTCAAAATTCCAGAATTTTTCAGCAAAACTTGCCTTTGCCTTTTCAGCCATCTGAAGATATTTTTCAGCTTCACCTTTTTCTTTGAACTTCTTTGATAGCAACTCCATGATCTTTAAGGTATTGTACCATAATGCTTGAATCTCAACGGCTTTTCCACCTCTAGGAGTTATTGGCTGACCGTCTATGGCTACGTCCATCCAAGTTAATTGGAAACCATGAGACAGTAAACCGTCACTGTCAACGTGAATGTCAAAAATTGTTCCTTTAACATGACTATCCATAATGTTTCTTAACGTTCCCCAAAGTTGGTTCTGAACGAACATGAAATCGCCAGTATATTTCAAGTACTGCAATACTGCATTCACAAACCACAACGTTGCATCAACAGCGTTGTAAGCTGGTGGCTCTGATTGCTCCGGAAGACAATTAGGAATCAAACCTTGCTTGCAATAGTTTTTAAAGGTTAAGAAAACTTTCCTTGTATCCTCAAATCTTCCAGTCACAAGCAGCAAACCAGGCAGAGAAACAAAAGTGTCCCTTCCCCACACCCCAAACCAAGGATACCCAGCAATCACAGAACGTTGTGCATCATCCGTTCCTCTAACTAAAAACGCGTCTGTTGCCGAGACAACCCAACTTAACCAATCGCTGCTAGAAATGCCACTCTGTTCCTCATAAAATTTCGTCAAAGAAATTTCATGACGTGCCTTTTCTCGTTCATATAAAGCTTCTACGTCATACATTGTCAAAGGCATCTCAGCCAAAATTTTCCTTGCATCATCCTCCTTCTTGTCGGCAACAGCAATTATCGCAAAATCTCCGCTTTTGTTTGCCTTCACGTCCACCTCAAAATATCCAGGTTGGTAACAGTCATCTAGGCAACTTTCTCCTCGCGCTGCTTCTTCGCGGTAGTATACTTTTTCAATCCATCTTCCATCGCTGTGATAGTGACCGCTTGTCGCTTTCATTAGAAGCACAGATTTTGGAATGTCAAAGTGTAGGTTTACTTCTTTGTTTTCGAGTTTTTGAGCAAACTCCCATAGGATTTTCCATCTATCTGTGACTGAATGGATGTGTCTCCAGTTTATTAAAGGAAAAACAAGAGTTTTAATGTCAGAGTTGTTATTGTTCCAAATTTTGTAAATTACTATTGTAGCGTTTTTTACGTGGGTCATGAAAATGGTTTTTTGAACTTCAATGTTTTGTACCGAATAAGCATATTTTGGGAAAGGCGAAATTGAAAATTCTTTCAGGAATGTGTGTCCTTGCGGAAAAATGCCACTTTGGAATTCATTGCCGCCAAGTGGATACGTACTGTTTCCTATGTTTACTTCTTCATCCAGCTTTGCAAGACATATCCTGCGGTCTCCGGGTGGACTTAGAGCAGCTACGAGCAATCCATGATATTTCCGTGTGTTCAAGCCTAAAGCGGTAGAAGAAGCGTAACCGCCTAAACCGTTTGTTAAAATCCACTCTTTTTGAATTGTATCATCAAAGTGGGAAAGCATTTCACGACTGAGAGTTATGAGGGGTAATTTCATTTAGGGCATCAACTTCGCAACATTCATTTCTCTCGCGACGCCAAAAAAGTTTGCGACGGGATTACATTTTGACCTAAAAAGCAAGGCATGAGGCTTCGTTAGCTTGTACTCTGTCAAAGTTTCAGCGTAGCCCATACCCTTCGCAAAAACCACATCAACATTATTGTAAACATCAAGGAATTCTGGGGAAACTTCCTTGATAGCCAAACCAACCGTGTCTGTCCCGGTTGTTATTATTTTGTCAGCAATTTTGCTCATTCCAGAAACCTCCGCGTCCACCAAAGTGGCGTCATTAATTACTGGAGCCCCTTTCACGGCTACAGTTACGGTTAAGTCCATGTTCTTTAGCTGTTCAACAAGCAAAGTGTCAAAAACTATTTCTCCAGCATTGTCAGCCAAAAAAAGAATTTTACGCGCTCCTTTCGTTATCTCATAAATCTTGTTGATATCATCTATTGCTAAATCTTTTGCAGCCTCTCGAAAGCTCTTTCTCAAGATGTTAAAGGTAAACTTGTGGCCGGGGATGTCAAACTCCATTATGTTGCCAACCATCGCACATAAGCATGCTCTTTTGAATCTGTCTTGTTGCATGTAGCCTTCTTCAACCATTTTTCTCGCATGTGGCAGAAGTTTCAACGCTTTTTCGTTGCTTATCCGCTTCCTTCTCATGTAAGGGTCGTCGTTACTGGTCACCCTCTTTATTATGCGGTCCCTTTTCGTTCCCAAGTCTGCAGGCACAGCGGTTGGTTTAAACTCTTTATGGAGTAATCGTAGAATTTCATTCATTGCTCTGAAGCGGAACGCAGGGTTTATAGTGGCTTCTGTGGCTTCTGCTGAGGCCCTGCTGAGTATGCAAGCTGCACATTCCGCTTCCACTTTCAAATTTTCTACACGCCTACTTTTTTGCTGCTTCTGCAAATTCTCTCAAAACAGTATATGGATCTTTTGCCTTCGCTATACCACTTGCTACCAACACGCCTTGAGTGCCAAGTTTCAGCGCTGCTGCAACATCTTCTCCACGAGTTATTCCAGCTCCACAAAGTATTACAACTTTAGCGTTGATTTCTCTGACGAGTCTAACAGTGCCTGTGACAACCTCTGGCTTTGCCTTTGAAACTGGGATTCCAGTGCCTATAAGTTCTGGTGGCTCAACAGCGATTACGTCTGGTTTAAGGGCTGCAACAGCCGCGCTCACATCAGGATTGTTGGCGCAGACGACTGAAAATAAGTCGTGCTCACGAGTTATTGCAATTATTTCGCTGATGTCTGATAGCTTAAGTTGCCTTTCCGAATGATTAATTAACGTTCCCACGGCTCCAGCTTCTTTAACAGATTCGGCAAGCACATGCCCCGTGTAACTACCCGGCTTTATCGGGTCTACGTGTTGAGCAAAAACTGGAATCTTCACGGCTTTCGCAACAGATGCAATGTCTGCAAATTGAGGAGCCACGCCAACGTAAACAGACGTTTCTTCACTGAGCTTCTCAGCCTTTCTTGCGAGCTCAATCGCTTTTCGTCCAGTTGCCTCTGAGTAGGTTTTGAAGTTGACAATTATCATTGGCGTTTTGAATTTTTCAGACAAGAGGGATTCACCTATTTCAGGTTAACCTCCACTGTTAATATTATTTTGGAATAAAAAAGGGCTATTTGCGACGTGCAGTGACCCTTTTCCATTTCTTCAGCTTGTTCCTTTCTGGTACAAAAACCGCTGCTGCAATGGCAGTTGTCCACAAGCCACTCTTTTCTCCTGTAGCAGATTGTGTCGTGTTGGCTGTCTTGATTATCATGCCGCTGGTCTTGAACAGCTGCTCCTTCTCATGCCAAGCAATTTCAGGGTCAAAATGAATCCCCATTGTTGTAGCGAGCATCGTTGCCGCTAAATCCTCTGCATAGTCTCCTGCCTTATCGTCTGGCTGCCCATAGGAATGATGTTCGGAAAGGTAGCCATAATTGTGCTTGCCCGAAGGGATTGCCACTCCTATTGAGGATGCAATGAGCCTGTGCGGCTCATTAGTTTGGTTTCTTGCCATAACAACGAAGGTTATTTCGCCTGGTTTTATCATTTTTAAACCGCGTTCTCTTGAGATCAGCTTGCAGCCTGGTGGTATTATGCTTGAAACGTTCACTATGTTACAGTGCTGTATGCCTGCGTTTCTCAGCGCCAACTCGAAAGACTGTAATTGTTCCTTGTGTTTTCCGACACCTTTCGTTAGGAAGAAATATTTTGGAATCATTTTGCAATACAGTAAGCAAATATGCTTATTAGTTTTTTGTTTTGTTACGGTGTCCTATTTGGTCTGGACTTGCTGTGCTGAGGGAAAAGAATACATGCAGAAACACATAGTTTATTTGAGGTTGGCTTAGTGGCTCATTACCGAAGCGTATTCCAGGACGAAACGAAGCTTGATTTGAACTACGTACCCTACAAGCTTCCTCACAGAGATGCAGAACTGCATTTGCTCATGAATTTTTTTAGTTTTTTGCTGCAGTTTCCTGGGAAAATGGCTCAAAGAGTCATAATAACTGGTGACGTAGGCACTGGCAAAACTGTTCTTTCTCAACGCTTCGGAGCTGATATCGCTCGTGAAGCGAATAAGCGTGGAATAAATCTTCGTTGTGTACATGTTAATTGTCGCGAATATCGCGGAAGCTTGTTTCTTTTATTGCAACAGGTGGTTTCTACTTTCCACCCGAACTTTCCAAAGCGCGGTTACTCGGCAGAAGAGCTTCTCGGCATTCTTCTGCAGATTTTGGATGAGGAAAATGCTTATGTAATCTTGACTTTAGACGAGTTTGAAAGTCTTGTTGAGAGGGAAGACTCCGAAGCTGTGTATAAGCTCACCCGATTGCAGGAAACAAGGCAGAATAAGCCTCAAAGGCTTTCGCTTGTGTGCATTTTACGAAACTTGAAGATAATTGAGCGGTTGGATGCGAGTACGCGGAGCACTTTGCAGGCTAATATAATCAGCCTTGAAAGATACTCCAAGCAGCAGCTCGCAGACATCCTTAACAGCCGCGTTTCACTTGCTTTCAAACCTTTGGCTGTGCCGGAAGACACGGTGAGCTTGATTGCTGAACTCGCGTTTTCTGAAGGTGGAAATGCACGTTTAGGCATTGAACTGCTCTGGAGGGCTGGAAAATACGCGGACGCAGAAAATCTGGACGCTGTCACACCGGAGTGTGTTCGTAGGGCTGTCTCAAGCATAGTTCCAGCGATGCGAAAAAGTGAATTAGCCGCGTTGGGTTTCCATGAAAAACTCCTCTTGCTTGGCATCGCCAGACTTTTCAGAAAAAGTCATGAAGCTTACGTTTCACTCTCTGAAGCCGAACAATGTTACGCAGTTGTCTGCGAAGAATCTGGTGAGCAACCGCTTAGTCACACGCAATTATGGAAGTATTTGCAGAATCTTTCGTCCTTGGGTGTTGTGAAAACTGAAGTCTCAGCGGTTGGCTCTCGTGGGAGGTCTACGCTTGTTTGTCTGCCTAAAATTTCTGCAGACGATTTGGAGAAAGAATTAAGTGTTCTCTTAGAAAAAGAGAAAGCGTGAAATGTTATGGATGTAGATGATGTTTTTTCCTCTAAGCCTCGGATGAGAATTTTGAAGATTTTGGCGCAGATAAGTGAGCTTAATGTTTCTGAGATTGCTCGTAGGCTTGGCGTGAACTATAGCACGGCGAGTAAGCATTTGAAGGTTTTAGAAGACGAGAATATTCTCAAGCATAAAGTGTTTGGAAGAATACGCTTGTACAGATTCAATGAAAATTCGCCTAAGGCTAAGGCTGTGCAAAACCTCATTGAAGCCTGGGAGCATGTAAACAAGTAGCGGTGAGAAGCTTTGATTAGGGAGGAGTTTGAAGAAAAAATAAGGGAGTTTGAAGGAGTTCTGCAGAAAGTTGCGAGTGACATGGCTGGTGGCGTCATATCTGAGAAGCTTCCACCTTCTGAACTGCTGACGAAAACCGAGCACAATATTAACCGCCTAAAAGATTTGGCAACAAACACTGAGGAACTCATGCTTATTCTGAAGCCGGAAAAGACTCCTACAATCAAGTCAGTATGCAAAAACCTAACTCAAACCCTAACAACCTTCAAAGACATTCTCACTCAAAACACTCAAGATCCACCTGCAAATTCACGTTTAGCGCTTGAGCAATTGAGAAAAGCCTTGGCTGACGGTTCAGATTTCCTCTTTCTCATGCGTGAAATAAGGGACCACCCTTCTCCGCTCATAGACACAATAATAACTTTCAAGAAGGCTTCTGAAACGAAGGGTTCCGTTATAAATATACAGGCAAAAGAGGATGTTCAACCTCTCATAAAGCACGTCTTAGGCCGCCTTGATGATTTTAGAGCGGCTTTAATTGCTTTAGAAAAGAAGATTGATGAAATGAAGCAGATTATGCGGGAACTGCAAGAGGAAAGCCTAAAAATCCTTTTCAGCAACGTTTCTTCACAGGCAAATGTGGCGGAAGACAAAATGGAAAAGAAGCAGCTTTCCCTTTCAAACTTTAAAACTGAGGAGAAAAGACATGTCGATGGTTGACGTATCGGATAAGCCTGAAGTCTTTCGGGAAGCGACGGCGACGGGAACTATTAAGCTGAAAGTCGAAACCATACGCTTAATCAAAGATGGAAAGATTGTCAAAGGTGACCCGTTATATATGGCAAAGGTTGCTGGAATATTAGCTGCTAAAAACACGAGTGCATTAATTCCGCTTTGTCATCCATTACCATTAACAAACGTGGAAGTTGAGACAAAGATTTTGGACAAGACTAGTGTGCAGGTTACCTCTACTGTTAAGACGAAGGCTCAGACTGGTGTTGAAATGGAAGCCCTCACGGCAACTGCTGTTGGCCTTTTGACAATTTGGGACATGGTTAAGCAATATGAAAAGGACGAGAGGGGACAGTATCCACGAACACTCATTGAAAAGATTCGAGTTGTGAGGAAAGTTAAGGAAGGAGTTTCAGGTGAGCGAAAGCGCAAGAAAACACAAGGCTGAAGCGCCTAAGAAGCTGAGTTTCGGCATTTTTGTGTGCAGTACGTCGCGTTATCAGAAATTGATGAAGGGCGAGAAGGTTGAGGACGTTTCCGGCGACTTGATTGAGTCCTTGCTGAAAAGTGCTGGACACGTGGTGGTTTTTAGAAAGGTGATTTCGGACGATAAGGTTTTAATTGGGGATGGTGTGAGGCAAGCGTTGATCTCTACAAATTTGGACGCTGTCGTGTTTTGCGGTGGCACTGGAATAACCATTTCCGACGTGACTATTGAGACTGTTTCGCCGTTCTTGGAGAAGACGCTGCCCGGGTTTGGCGAAATTTTTAGACGCTTAAGTTTTGACGCAATTGGTTCTGCAGCTGTTTTATCCCGCGCTATTGCTGGCGTTGCGAAGGGCAAGGTTTTCTTTTGTATACCGGGTTCCCCTGACGCTGTTAGGGTTTGTTTTGAAAAGCTTATATTGCCGGAAGCTACTCACATCGTTAGGCATGCACGGGAATAACGATGGTACTAAGAGACAATCATGGTCGTCCGCTCCTCAACCTGCGCTTAGCAGTCACCAAGCGCTGCAATCTACGTTGCCAATTCTGCCACATGGAAGGAGAAGAAAAGAATGCTAATTATACAGAAGAGATGACTGTTAATGAGATTGTCTGCATCGTGAAAATTGCTGTGGAATTGGGTGTTTCTAGGGTGAAGCTGACGGGCGGAGAACCGCTGATGCGGAAGGATATTACAGAAATTGTCAAGGGCATTGCATCTTTACGGGGCTTAGCAGACCTTTCCATGACCACTAATGGCGTTTTGCTGGCTTCTTTGGCTGAGGAATTGCATGCGAATGGTTTGAAGCGTTTAAACATTAGCCTTCCAACATTGGACGGAGAAGTTTATAATAAGTTGACTGGTGGCAGGTTAGGAGATGTTTTAGAGGGTGTTAAGACTGCTGTTAAAGCTGGTTTTTGTCCAGTCAAGCTTAACATGCTTATTTTGAAAGGTGCAAACGACTATACCGTTAATGAAATGATTGAGTTTGCCAGAGAAACTGGAACAATTTTGCAGTTGATTGAGCTTGAACCAATAAACATAAGCGACGCTTATTATCATGCAAGCCATAAACCATTAGATGAATATGAGGACATGTTAAAGCAAAAAGCGGTTAAAGTTGAAACAAGACAGTATATGCAAAGCCGTCGCATCTATCACCTCCCAGACGTGAAAGTTGAGGTCGTTCACCCAATAGAGAACACAGAGTTCTGCATGTACTGCACGCGCCTACGTGTGACAAGCGACGGAAAACTGAAACCATGCTTAATGAGAAACAGCAACCTTGTAGACATCCTAACGCCGATGAGAAATGGAGCAAACGACAAAGAGTTAATAGAGCTTTTTGAACTTGCAAACCTTAGGCGGCAACCATTTAACAAAAATTAATAAGCACACATTGCATTTCAATTTTTGAGAATTTATGCTTGAAGGGAAAAGAGTCAACCTAAGAATAGCTGAAAAAGAAGACGCGCCGCTGTTAGCAGAATGGCTTAACGATGTGAAATTTGCTGGAGATTATCAGAATTTTCCTAACCAAATTTCTAGGGTGCAACTTGAAAAGCGAATAGTTGAACAGAAGCTATACCAAATAGAGTGGGTTGATTTCATAATAGAAAAGAAGGATGAAACAAAAATTGGATGGGCTGTCCATTACGTTAGCGCTCCAAATTTTGGGTGGATAGAAATTGGCTACGCAATCGTTCCAAAAGAAAGAAACAAGGGCTATGGAACCGAAGCAATACAAATCCTAGTAGATTATTTATTCCTAACAAGAGAGATTGCTAGAATTCAAGCAGTTCTAAACAAGGAAGATGTGGCTTCCAGACGAGTTTTAGAGAAAGCTGGATTCAAAAGAGAGGGTTTACTGCGAAAGGCATTGTGGAACTCGAATGGAAAATTAGCGGACGGCTACATCTACAGCATTATAAGGGAAGAGTGGAAACAACCTAGAATGCTGACAAAGACTTCTCAAGCGAAGGAATAACCGCAAATGAAGATTTTGACTTATAGGGACTTAGAATCGAAAAACTGGCTTCTGCCATTGCTTGATCATGCTTTTCGCTGGCCATTTAATCAGAGAATGTTTGAAAGTTTCATAAAGAGCGACCCAAGGTCAAGGGATAGCCCCATCGGCTTCTGCGCGGTGGAAAATGATTTGCCGATTGGTTTCGTTGGTGCTCTGCATCTGTCTACTCACACATTAGATGGCACGGTAGAACGTGTTGGTGGAATTTATGGGGTTGCCACCCTGCCAAGCCATGTGCGGAAAGGAGTTTCTAAGGCGTTAATGAACAAAGCGCACCAGTATTTTATAGAGAAAGGTTTCCGCTTTTCTTTTTTGACGACGAGTCGAACTCTCATAGCCCACGCGTTTTACGAAAAACTTGGCTACTTAGATGTTGTCCAATATCCAAGCGCCTACAAGGTTGTTGCGCATAAGAAAAGTGAACTTTCTGCAAACAAGGAAATTGCAAAGTTTGATTTCGACAAAATCTTAAAATTATACAATGAATTTTCACGGGATAAAACCGGCTTCGTAATTCGCGATAAAGAACATTTGAAGATGCTCAAGAAAGGGGAAAGAATAACCGCTAAACAATGTGTAACCCGCGAAAAAGGATACGCCATATTCAGAAAAGACAGAGAAGGAGTTTGGATTAGAGAGCTAATCGCGCTGACCGCGGATGACATGGAAAGGTTGGTTAGTCAAATCGAACAGCAAGCCAAAGATGTGGTCTACGATAGAATGGTGCTAGACAATGCCTTACTTAAGATCTACGAATCTCGTGGCTATATGATCCGCAGAGAAAGCCACTCTGTGCTTATGGCGAAACCTCTAACAGCAAACGCTTCAATAAAACAAGCATACGGCGACAAATTCTTCATGACATCACTAGACTGGTTCTAGCAAATCTACAGCGCAGCCAAACCTAATTCAGACTATATAAAAGGGGGCTATAATTTTTACAGAGAGCAAAACCTTAAAGGATTGTCATTAATTCACAGCTGGATTATTTTGGCTTCACGCTTAACTGTGTCAAGCAAAGCAATCGTCGATTTTCCAGTTAAATATCCACAAAGCTCTCCTGGATTAACAACTAATGTTTTGCCTTTTCTGTAAACTCCTGCAATGTGAGAATGCCCATGAACCACAACATCAAAACCTTCACTATCAATCAGAGCCCTCAACAACTCTTCCTCTGTTCCATGCAACAACGCAATTTTTGCATCATCCGCGATAATTTTGGCAAAGCCTCCACGAATCTCAAGAGCAGAGTTCTCGCTGAATCTTTTCTTCAAAAGTTCGTGGTCGCCATCATTGTTGCCGAAAACACCTATCATTTTTGCCTTTAACTTGTTGAATTGTGGAATCACGAACGGCGCAACGTAGTCTCCTGCATGAAGCACAAGGTCGACTTTTCCCTCGTTAAATTTTTCCACAGCTTTTTCAACAATCGGCAAACGGTCATGCGTGTCTGAAATTATACCTATCAACATCTTCTCACCTTACTTTAACATTTACATTTTTAGAAATAAAGACTTCTCATGCTTTAATCATATAGAAGTTTGTTCTAGAGAATATTTCGATTCTCAGAATAGTTAGACCCACGAAACACCGCTTAAAACGCTCCGCGACACTTTTTCATATAGAAAACAGTTCTAAAAGAGGAATATAGAAAATGAATCCTTGGGGTTCCAACCCGTCTCAAAAAAGGAGAGACAAGCTGTACATAATTGCGGAGATTTTGGAGATAGCGAAGGATGGAACTTTGAAAACTCAAATCATGTACAA
>CAYWII010000006.1:24744-65720 GCA_964457175.1 uncultured Candidatus Bathyarchaeia archaeon | reverse complement strand
ATCTTTGAAGTGACAGCCAAATACGGCGTGCCCTACTTCTCCAACTTCATAAACACTGACATGAAACCCGAAGACGTGCGCAGCATGTGCTGCCGCCTAAGAATAGACAACAGAGAACTGTGCAAACGTGGTGGAGGGCTTTTCGGAGCAAATCCGTTGACTGGCTCTATAGGCGTTGTAACGTTGAATCTCTCGAGAATCGGCTATTTAGCGAAGGATGAGGACGAATTTTTTGAACGTTTGGAAGCATTGATGGAGATTGCCAAAACCAGTTTAGAAATAAAGCGCAAAGGTTTGGAAAATTTCACGGAAAACAGTCTATACCCATACTCGAGGCGTTACCTGCATCATGTTAAAGAAACTTCTGGAAGATACTGGAAGAACCACTTCTCAACAATTGGTTTGATCGGCTTAAATGAGGCTCTATGGAACCTTCTTGGATGCAATATAGTTTCAATTGAGGGCTTGCATTTTGCAGTTAAAGTGCTAAGTTTCATGCGGGAACGGCTGGTTGAGTATCAAGAGGAAACGGGAAACATCTACAACTTAGAAGCCACTCCAGCCGAGGGAACAAGCTACAGACTTGCCCGTGTAGACAAGAAAAAATATCCAGACATAATTGTGGCTAACGAGAAATACTTGGCGAAGGGCGCCGAACCCTTCTACACAAACTCTTCGCAGTTACCAGTAGACTATGAAGGCGACCTTTTCGAAGCCTTGGAACATCAAGAGCAACTTCAGACACTTTATACTGGCGGAACGGTCTTCCACATTTACTTAGGTGAAAGACTTTACTCATGGAAAGCCGCAGCAGAACTCATAAGGAAAGTAACTTGGAACTCGCGTCTGCCCTACTTCACGTTGACACCAACGTTCAGCATATGCCCAACTCATGGCTACATAAATGGAGAACATAAGCAATGCCCCACATGTGGTGCGAACTGCGAAGTTTATTCAAGAGTAGTTGGCTACTTGCGCCCAGTTGATCAGTGGAACGACGGGAAACAGGCGGAATTTGCCATACGCAAAACCTTTGACAAGTCAGCAGTTGTTCCTGCAGTTGCAACCGTGCCGGTATGAGTGAAAAGCGCTATGAAGTTCAGCGGTATCCAAAAAACAAGCCTTATAGATTTTCCCAATAGAATAGCCTCTGTATTATTTACGCCTGGTTGCAATCTGCGTTGTCCATTCTGTCACAACTGGCGAATAGTTGTAGACCCGAAACCGCCGTTTCTGCAAGAAGAGGCCGTACTCAAGATTCTGGAAAGCCGCAAAAGATTTGTGGATGCGGTTGTTGTGACGGGTGGAGAGCCAACAATGCACAAGGAGTTACCAAAATTTTTGGAGAAACTTAAGAAACATGGTTTTGCCATTAAGCTTGACACCAATGGGTTTTATCCCAAAGTGCTTGAAGAATGTTTACCATACTTGGATTATGTGGCGTTGGACATGAAAACTTCACTGGAAAAGTATCCTCGCTTAGGAGCAAAAGACATTTTGCCGCTACTGCAAACCATCGAAATTTTAAAGACTGGGAAGGTGGAATACGAGTTCAGAAGCACGGTGGTTCCAGGACTCGTTGATGCCCCAGATATACATAGGATAGCTGAACTTGCAAAAGGCATAAAGACTTTTGTGTTCCAACAATTCGTTCCTGATGACACGTTAGACAAAACCTTCCAAACAGTTAAACCCTACCCGCCAGAAAACATCACCAAGTATGCACATGTCATGAAAGAATACGTTGACAACATAATTTTGCGCATCTAAAAACTTAAAAAAAGGAATCTTGCGCTCCAACAAAATTAGAAGAAGAAAAAGCTCTGCAACATGAAAGATGCAGTGCTGTTTGACCTCGGTAACACCTTAGTTCATTATTTTGAGAGACACGAATTTCCCTTTATTCTTGAACAAGCCATTGTTCAAGTGTAAGATTATCTTAGGCAAGAAGGGCTTCTCCGCATTTCTTCTGATGTTATGTGGCATCGCGTAAAGATGGAGGATTACGAAGACAGCGATTACCGCGTTAGACCATTGGAGAAACGTCTTATTCGAATTTTTCAAATCAACGAGCAAGCCGATTCCAGCGATGACCTTCTGACTATGTGTCGTGTTTTCATGAAGACCATTTTCTCCAGAAGCTATCTTTATGAAGACACGTTGCCAGCACTAGAGGAGTTGAAATCTGAAGGCTACAAGATAGCGGTTGTCTCTAATACTACGTGGGGAAGCCCAGCTTTTCTTTGGAGAGAAGAGATGGAACGATTAGGCTTAAGCACGTATTTGCATGCCACCGTATTCTGTAGAGATGTGGGATGGCGAAAACCAGCAAAACAAATCTTTGAATATGCATTAGAAAAATTGCAAGCGCTTCCACAGAACTGCGTGTTTGTCGGCGACGATCCAAGATGGGACTTAGTAGGACCATGCAATGTTGGAATAACGCCTGTAGTAATAGACCGCAAACGAATATTGCAGCAAGTCAACGAAGCAAGCCTAATAACCAGTCTTCACGAACTAATCGACAAACTGAAACTCCTTTAAGTACAAGGCATATGTTCGAGTTGAGTAGCAATCATATCTGAACCATAAAGCGTAAAGTTTAAAGGTTTAAGGCTTCGTTTAGGTTTCGAATATTCTGTTGATTAGAGGGTTTATGGTTTGAGTGTAAAAGCGGAAAGTCTAGAGGAACGTAAGGCTAGAGTTCTAATCAAGCTCAGAGGGTATAAGCTCATAAAAAGGGAGAAGCATAAAGAAGCCACCAGCTTCATTGTTGACGTTCCGAGGGAAAAGGAAAAAGCCCTCGTATGGTGCATTCCAAATGAAGCCACTGTGGGCATAACGGACATCAACCGCTTGCAAAAAGTGATGAAAGACGCGAATATAGAAAGAGGAATAATTGTCACGAGCGGAAGATATACACATGCCGTAAAACAAAGTGCCAAAAAGAAGAAAATTGAGCTTTTGCCCAAAACCTTTCCAGTCTTCGACCTCTTCGAACATAAGCTTGTTCCTAAACACGAGATCATAACAGAAGAGGAAAAGAAGCAGTTGCTTGCAGAGTATAAGGTTAAGCCTTATCAGCTTCCGCAGGTTAAGGCTTCAGATCCGGCTGTTAAAGTCATAGGCGCTAAGCCGGGTGATATACTGCGAATAATTAGGAAAAGCTCAACAGCAGGTGAGCACATAGCCTATCGTTATGTTGTAGAGTAGCCTATTTTGCTACCATGACTTCTGTGGCCTTTATCACGGCTTCTGCTTCGTCTCCAACTTTTATGTTCAAATCATCAACGGCTTCTCTTGAGATTAACGCTGTGATGACAGCAGGTACATTTACTTGAATTTTGACTTTGGCTGTGATGTCGCCTCTTTCAACTGCTATGACTTCTCCTTTTAAACGGTTTCTTGCACTAATCTTCAATCTAATCGCCTCCCAATACTCCAAGTTGTTTAGAACCTCACCCAAATAACCCTCAACGCGCCTATACTCATCCAATAAGGCTCCGCCTAACTGTGTGAGTTTTGCACCACCTCCGCCAGATTTGCCGCCTCTGGATGTTTTTATGACTGGTTCGTCTAGGGCTTGCTCGATTTTTTTTAAATAACTCCAAACATAACGATAGGACATGCTGAGCTTTTCTGCAGCCTTTGATATGGATTCTTCCTTATCTATTTGTTCTAGAATTTGGGCTCCGCCTTTGCCTAGTACTGGTTTTCCTTTATATTCTATCCAGATTTTGCATGAAGGTTTGTGTTTTTTGTGGGTGAGCATTCTGTTTTTTGTATTTGTTGCATAATGCTTATAAATCTGTTCGATATGAATGGAGAAACATAACGGTGAAGAAAATGAAACCGTGGCAAAAAATGAGCATAATCGGATTCGCAATCGTAGTGTTGGTAATCGCTGGTACATTCATATATCTGAACTACTTCGCCAAGAGACGGCTCATCGTTTCTACAACCACAAGTCTCTACGAAACCGATCTTCTAAAAGCTATAGAAACCGCCTTTGAAAGTAAATACCCGATAGATGTCCAATTTATCTCAGCTGGAACAGGTATAGCTATAGAACACGCAAGAAATGGTGATGCAGACCTCATCCTTGTTCATTCACCTTCTCAAGAGAAGACGTTTCTCCAGGAAGGCTACGGTGTGAGCAGAAAAATAATCGCCTATAACTTCTTCTCAATAGTAGGTCCACAAAACGACCCTGCCCAAATTACTGGATTAAATGTAACCGAGTCGCTGAAGAGAATCGTAGATTATGGAAGAAGTCAAGCAGACCCTAACAATAAAGTTTGGTTTTCCAGAGGCGACAATTCGGGCACTCACTCAAAAGAGCAAGGCCTTTGGAAATCTGCAGGCTTTAACTATACGACGCTATCTGTCGAGGCTTGGTATGCAAGTGCAGGCGCAGGTATGGGCGAAACATTACTTAAGACTGAAGAAAAATCGGCATATACGCTTTCAGACATAGGTACTTACTTGAAATACTACGAAAAGAACGGGTTAATTACCCTCAAATTGTACTTGAGCGAGACATATGACCTGTTAAATGTCTACAGCGCCATAACAGTGAACCAAACGCGTCAACACCACGTAAACTTTGACGACGCTATAACCTTCATAAAATTTCTGATATCTGACGAATGTCAACAACTGATAGAAGACTTCGGGAAAAACGATTATGGACAAGCCGGAAGACTCTTTCACGTAGCCGTCAGTTTTGTAGAACAGAATTCAACAGAGCAAATAGCGCAATGGATACAAAAATACGCATTCATTGAGAACCCCCAAGTACCAGGACAATATTCTGAATGCCCACCACAATACAGAGATTCACGCCATCCAGAACTTTATAGCTACGAGTAAGCAGTATAGAATGGGAAAACAGTTTGGACTACATACTTGATGGCATACGAAGGGCATTCGAACTTATTTTTTCCGGTGACCCAAGAGTAGTAGACATCACCCTACGAGCATTGTTCATTTCAAGTCTCGCAACCGCGATTGCCATCCTATTTGGCATTCCAATCGCGATGTTACTGGCACTAAAGGATTTCCGCGGTAAACTGTTGATCAAAGGAATCTTCAACACTCTGATAGGCATACCAACGGTTGCCTTGGGTTTGTTTTTATTCCTAATCTACTCAAAGGCAGGTCCCTTGGGATTTCTCGGGTTACTGTACACGCCTACAGCCATAATTCTCGGCGAAGCAATACTCGTATTGCCCATAGTCGTGAGCCTAGCAACCACCGCAATAGAAGCCGTTGACCCAGACATAATGAACCAAGCAAAAACATTAGGCGCTTCAGAATCACAAGCTTCTTTTGCAGTTCTGAAAGAAGCCTTCGCTGGCGTCCTTCTCGCCGGAATAGCCAGCTTTAACCGCGCAATCGCCGAGTTGGGTGTTGCCCAAATGGTAGGCGGCAACATAGCCGGGTGGACAGAAGTCTTAACGACATCAATCTCGCTTGAAACTCAAAAGGGCAACATCGCATTAAGCATCGCACTGTCCATAATACTTCTCGCCATAGTTTTCGGAATAACTATAACGTTAAACATTTTACAAGGAAAGTTGTTTGGCAATTTACAGCAGAGAATTGCGGGAAGAAACGTAGAATGAAACATGGAGAACAAAAATGTCCTATATTGCAGAACTGAAAAATGTGACGAAAAATTTCAATGGAATAATAGCTCTGGAAAATGTAAATTTACAGGTTCGCAGAGGCGAGATTCTAGCCTTGCTCGGACCCAATGGCTCTGGAAAAACAACACTGCTAAAAATCCTTGCACTACTTCAAAAACCAACTAAAGGCGAAGTCTACTTCGACAACAACAGGATAACAGAGAAAAACACTGAACAACTGCGGCTCAAAAGCACTTTGGTCTTCCAGAAAACCGTGCTTTTCAACACAACTGTCTACAACAATGTAGCATACGGCTTAAAGATAAGAAAAATCCCTAAAAACGAAATTGAAGAAAAAATCACTAAAGCTCTAAAATTCGTTAAACTTGAAGGCTTCGAAAAACGTCAGGCCAAACGACTTTCTGGAGGAGAACAACAAAGAGTGGCTTTAGCCAGAGCATTAGTCCTCAACACTAAACTCCTTCTCTTGGATGAACCAACCGCAAACCTAGACCCAAAGAACGCTGTAATCATTGAGGAAATAATAGCCACGATCAACCGTGAACTGAAAACATCCATAGTAATGGCAACACACAACATGTTTCAAGCAAAAAGTCTGCCTCAACGCATTGCATTAATGGCGAATGGAAAAATAACCGAAACTGGGACGCCAACAGAGATTTTTGGTAGACTTTCAAAGACTTTGGCAAGTTTTGCTGCAATAGAGAATACTTTCACCGGAACAGCAGAAGTTACGGAAAACGGCACAACCCTTATTGCCATTGGCAACGACGTTCAGATAGAAGCCACCATTCAGAAGCAAGGAGAAACTTCAGTTTTTGTCAGTCCAGAAGACATAATCTTATCAAGGAAACGCTTTGCATCTAGTGCGAGAAACGTTTTCAAGGGTAAAATTGTTGAAATTTTGGATTTGGGTTCTGTTGTGCGGCTTAAGGTCGATGTTGGAAAGTCCTTCACGGTTCAGATAACCAAGCGTTCCTTCAAGGAGATGGAGCTCAACCTTAACGCTGAAGTGTTCTTAGCCTTCAAGGCCTCAAGTGTTCAAATAGTATAAGGTTCCATAAAACCAAAATTTTTGGTAGATAAATTCACTAAGAGGCAAAATTTCCTTCAATAGACCTCGGAAACGGTTATCTCTCGTCAGATAGTGTGACGATACTGTAGGGCGATGTTGTATGTTTCATCCAGAAGTGAGAGGCTCATACTACAAAATGGGTTACCGATACGGAACCATATTGTACAAGCATGGCTTCAGAGCCACAGAGCAAAGAAGAGAAAAGCTCGAGTTCGGAAGAGAAAGCGAGAAAGAAATCAAACAATTCTTTCCAGAAATACTGGAAGAAATGCAAGGATTCGCAGACACATGTCACGCTTCCTACAAGCATCTGTCAGCTTTTCTTTTGAGCATTGGTGCCTTCAAAGCCGAGCCCATGTGCAGCGTGTTCGCAGCCTTCAACGGTCGAGATGTTGTGTTTGGACGTAACTACGACTTTTACTACAGCTTCAAGAAACACACCGAAAGCTACCTAACACTTCCGAAAGACGGCTACGTCAGCATAGGTCAATCGGATGTCTTCATCGGAAGAGAAGACGGCATAAACGAGAAAGGCTTGGCAATTGCGATGACTAGAGTGATGGAGAAAAGAACAGATCCGGGTGTCAGTTTTATCATTGCTGTACGGTATGTGCTCGACAGGTGTGCAACGCTAGAAGAGGGTCTCAAGGTTCTCTCAAAACTGCGCTTCTCAAGCGCGAACAACTACCTACTCGCTGACAAGGAAGGAAGCATGGCAGTTGTTGAGGCTTCTCCGGAGAAAGTTAGAGTGCGTATGCCTCAAGATGATGAGCGGTTCATCGTTTGCACCAACCATGTTGTTCTTCCAGAAATGCTTAAGATAGAAAACGTGAGCGAAAGGCCTCCAGACTCGATTTCCAGATACACAACGATATACAATGCACTCAGACAACAGTATGGAAAGATTGATTTGGAAACTGCTCAAAGAATTTTGTCAAATCATACAGGCTACGTGTGCTCTCACCTGAAAAGCATTAAACTGGGAACCATATGGTCGCTCGTCTCTACTTTGAAACAGCTTAAAATATTGAGAGCTGAGGGACATCCGTGCAGGACAAGATACAAACTGGATTCACGGCTTAACAGAATGCTTCAAAGGCGAACCCAAACAGACGATTAAGATTTCTGTCTTTTTTCTTCTTCTAACTCATAAAGAATCACTATCGCCTCGCCGAAAGGAATTCCCAATTTGGCCGCTAAATCGGCGGAGGATATTCCTGGGTCTTCGTTTAGAAGAACTTCTCTTGTGTAGGCTTTGTGGTGTGGATACATGATTAGGGCGTGAACCGTTTCAATGAGCATTGGCCACAATTTCTCTTTAGTATAATCTTCAACGTTCATACTACATCAATAACACTAATATTGGATAAAGTGGGTTATTCAATTTACTCTACGGAAACATTAGATTATGAACGTATAATAGCATCTATTACTGAATCCTATCACGGTTAGTAGTCGCATGACAAAGTTTATTTCCGTCCAAGCGTTTTAGGAGTAAACTCTTAAAAAGTGAAGGATACGAAATGATTAAAGCTGTAATCTTCGACCTCGACGGAACGATCGCAAGCTTCAATATAGATTACAAGACTGTTAGAGCAGAAGTAAGAAGCTTCCTCATAAAAAAGGGTTTGCCAGCTTCAGTTCTCTCCGTAAGCGAGAGCATATTTGAAATGCTGAAAAAGACTGAAATTTTCTTGAAAAACAACGGCAAATCAGAAAAAGCGTTTGGAGAAATTCGCAAGAAAGTTTTAGAGATAGCTGAGAAATACGAGTTGGATGCGGCGAAAACCACGAGTCTGCTCTCAGGCGCTTTAGAGACTTTGAAGACTCTGAAAGAAATGAGGTTGAAGCTGGGCTTGTGCACGATTAACAGCGAAAAGTCAACAAACTACATTTTGAAAAGGTTTAAAATAACAGATTTTTTTGATGCAGTGACTCCACGCGATAACGTGAAGTATGTTAAACCTAATGTTGAGCACCTAGAGGCGACTTTGAAGGCGTTAGAAGTTAATCCTGAAGAAGCTATGGTTGTTGGAGACGGTATCAGCGACATGAAATGTGCAAGAGAAATGAAGATAATTGCTGTAGGTTTGCCAACTGGTGTTACTTCTCCAAAAGAGCTAATCCGTTCCGGAGCAAACTACTTTATTACGTCAATTACAGACTTGCCAACACTGATAAAATACATCAACAAGACACCTGAGGCATAAAAAACATTAGAAAAACTGTTTGCAGAGTAGCTTATTGCACTCGGTAAATTATATACCAGAAACATTTACCATAAAACACTTTTTCTCGATTGAATTCGTTGTCATACTTGCTGAAAATTCCCATGAGTTCTTCGATAGAAAAATAGTTTTTAAGAACCAAATATTCACTCTCATTCTTCAATCGTCTCAATTTGTACGTGTCCTCTTTCCCTTTCTTTGCCACCAATGTTCCTCCAACGTCGGGAACATAGACATTATCTGCCATGAACACTTTTGACCCATGTTGAAAAATTCGGTGGAAACTTTGCAAAAAGGGGTCAATCTTGTTCTTTGGAATGTGCGAAAGCCAGAAATTCGCTAGTCCCCCATCAAATGAACCATCTTTAAAGGCTAGAGCATACGCGTCTTCCTTGCAGAAAGAAACAGGGCATTCATAATGTTTTCTTTTTGCAATCTCCAGCATCTCTTTGGCAACATCTATGGCAACTATGCTTTGCGCGGTCTCTGACAAAAATTGCGTCCAATATCCAGTCCCACAAGCTATTTCAAGCACTTTCCTGCCCTTCAATGTCTTCCTTAATGCATTTGCCAAAACCCTTAGTTCCTCTCGGCGAACAGGGTCATCACGACGATAAATCTCTTCGTATTCTTCTGCGCACTTTCTGTAATATTCTTCCATGACTACCGAATGGAAAAGGTAAGATTTAAACTGCTTAAATTTTGTGTTTTAGGCTGGCTTGAAAAAGTATCTGGGCCACTGTGGCCATTGTTGAGTGGCTGTGCATGTTCCAAAGTCCATTGTGAGCTGCATTCCTATCTTTATGTTTTCTGGAGAAGCTCTTATCATGCCTGGAATGTTTACGCCGTTTTCAAGTTGCACTATACCAACAGCATATGGAGCCATTCCTTGGAATTGCGATGGTGCCACGTGAATAACCGTGTATGTTAACAGTTTCCCTTTCGGCGAAAGCTCAATCCACTCGAACTCTTTTGAGAAGCATTTGTCGCATAGTGGTCTCGGTGGTAGATGCACTTTTCCACATTTTTTGCATTTTGCACCCATCAGTTTTCCTTGAAGTATGTGCTTGTAGAATTGTTCTATTGTGAAGGCTGGGTTCTGTTCGGTCATTTTTATCCCTTCCTATAAATATGAACTGTGGCTGTTGCTCCTGAGCCGCCAACGTTATGCGTTAAGCCTATTTCCGCGTTTTTCACTTGTCTTTTGTCAGCTTGCCCAGTTAGTTGCAGATATACTTCGTAAGCTTGTCCGGTTCCAGTCGCACCCACTGGATGCCCCTTCGCCTTTAACCCACCACTAGTATTCACTGCGATTCTTCCTCCAAGCCTTGTTTCGCCTTTTTCTGCTAATTGCCCACCTTTGCCTGGCTTGCAGAAGCCCAAGTCTTCGTAGGCTATTATCTCGGCTATCGTGAAGCAATCGTGAACTTCTGCCACGTCAATGTCTTCTGGCTTAACATCAGCCATTTCATATGCTGTTTTAGAGGCTAGTTTTGCAGCTGCCAGCGACGTTAGACTGTCTCTTTCGTATAAGCCAATAGTGTCGCTTGCTTGTCCGCTACCAATTATGTGTATTGGCGTGTCGGTGTATTTTTTGGCTAATTCAGGCTTTGTTAGGATTAGGCAGCTTGCTCCGTCCGTAATAAGTGAACAATCATAGAGCTTGAGCGGCCAAGCGATGACGCGCGACGACAGAGCGTTTTCAAGCGTTATCTCCTTCTGCATGTGAGCCTTAGGGTTTAGACTGCCATGATAATGGTTTTTCACTGCAACGGCTGCTAACTGTTTTTCTGTCGTGCCATAAGCGTGCATGTGCGCAGTCGCAATAAGCGCATATAATCCTGGAAAGGTTATGCCATGCCACTGTTCGAATGGATAATCTGAAGCCATAGCCAAATACTCTGTCACTTCAGCCGTGCTTCTGTGCGTCATCTTTTCAACACCGCCAACCATTACGACATCTGCTAAGCCTGAAAGCACCGCGTAAATCGCGGCTCGTAAGGCGGCTCCAGAAGAAGCACACGCAGCTTCTGTCCTCGTGGCTGGGACATGCAACAAACCAGCCCAATCAGCCATCGTTGCGCCGGTGTGTCCTTGATGCTCGTAGGATTCACCCATATGTCCAACAAACAAAGCGTGAATGTCTTTCTTCGGGTCAAGTTTTGGGCAACGGTCAAATGCTTCCTTGGCTGCTTCTGCAAAAATTTCTCTCGCGTATAAACCTTCCAGTTTTCCAAATTTGGATAAACCCGCAGAAACAATTGAAACAAGAGGTTTTCCCTTCAAAGATTAGTTCTCCTTTAAAGCTGATGACTATTTTAGGAAAATCGAATAGTGTTTAAACAAGTATTTAAATTTCTTCAGTAATTCGCCAAGTTTTTCACATAAGAAAATGTTAAACAAAAAAACTAAAAAAGATAAGATTAAAAAGGATGCTACTTGGGTCCGAATGTTTTCCTAACCCAAGCCCGCGTTTTTTCCATGTCTTCCCTGAAACGCTTTAACTCTTCAGGCATTCTTTTTGGCGGTTTCGGTTCTTCAGCAGGCGTTGCATAAACGTCTAAGAGGTCACCTTTTGGTTGTTTCTCGATATGTATGTTCACCTTTAAGCCAATGTTCACTTTCTTCGGGTCGATGTCCCTCATAGTCATAGGCAAACAAGTGTTCGTCCCATCTATTCGCACCATTGCACCAACCAGCGGCTGAAGATGAGCCATTGAAGGCCACGCAATCGCCATAACAGTGTATGAAAACACTTCGCCTTTCTTTGGAAGCTCAACCCACGTTGTCTCTTGAAGCCTACATTTGGGGTTAAAGCAATGCGCACGTGGAGGACAATAAACAAGTCCGCATTTTGGACATTTTGTTCCGTACAATTTGCCTTCCAAAAGTCCCATGAAGAATTTTGAAACTTTGCCATAGCTGTGGTGAAACACACTACCGTGAGGTCTATGCACAATTAGAAACCTTTCAGGTTTTAAATCATTCAAAGTTGAGCCGTCGTTCATTTCGATTATCTTCCAGCCTTCAGGCCTCCAGCCACCTTTGCGTTCCCAATCCGCCCACCATTGCTCGTCGATTTTCTTTTCTTTGATTAGTTTTTCAGGACCAGGTTGCTTCATATTTATACCTCCAATACTACCGCACCTGCTTGACATCCAGTGCCACCATGCCCATGTATGAAACCCTTCCTCGGGTTGCTCAATTGTCTGCCTGGAGCGCCCCATTTCTTGCCTATTTGATTGCTGAGTTGCCAATAAACATCAACCACCTGAGCGATTGATGTTGAACCAACTGCATGACCTTGCGCTGTCAAAGCACCACTGAGCTGGCATGGAAGTTCACCATGGGGAGCGATCACTCCTTCTCGGAGTAATTTCTTTCCTTCGCCTCTTTTGCAGAAATCAAAGTCCTCGAGTCCAGCCAAAACCACACCAGCGTATGGATCGAAGATTTCGACTAAGCTTATTTCCTTTCGCGGATTCTTTATTCCAGCATCTTTGTAAGCCATTCGTGCGGCTACACGAAGCGAACCAAAGTTAGTTAGATCAGGGTAAGGCGACAGAGGACGTGGAATTTCTTTAGGCCATATTTTCTCGTCTTCCGGATACAAGCCCTTCCACGCTGGATTATCTGGACGGTCTCCCGGTCTCATAGTGTCTGTTCCAAAGCCCACGCCAGTTATCCAAACAGGGTTGTCAGTCAATTTCTTCGTCATCTCTTCATTCGCCAAAAGCAAAGCTGATGCGCCTTCGCTTGTCATTGCACATTCATAAAGCCTATATGGCCAAGAAATCAATCGCGATTTATAGACGTCTTCCACTGTAATTTTGCTGAACCCGTGTTGGGCGGGCCACTGTGCGTAGGGGTTGTCAAGTGAGTTATTATGCGCTAGCACGGCAACTTCAGCTAAGTCCTCTTCTGTTTCGCCGTAAACGTGCATTCGTCGAGTTTCAAGTGTGGCATAGAAGGCGTTATAGGTGAAGCCCGAAACGAAGTCCCAGTCTGTGTCGCCTGCGATGGCTATGGCTTCGTTGACCTTCTGTATGGGAAGCTCATTCATTTTTTCCCATCCTACCACTAGAACTACGGGAAACATGCCTGAACGTATCCATAAGGCTGCGTTTATTACGGCGTCTATCGGAGTAGCCCCGCCAGATTCAACACGATAGGCGGGTACGCCACTTAAGCCTAAGTAATCGTGGATTATCCAGTGCATGCATTGTTGTTGTTCTAGGATGTCGCTGAAGTAGGAGTAGCAGCATGCGTAGCCTTTCTTTATGAAGTCTCCGAGTTCCAAGTCTGGCACGTCGTCTAATATCATTTTAACGGCTTCTGCGCACATTTCTTCCTGCAAAGTGTGTCTTGGATTGTCAAACCTTGATATGCTTCCAGCAACTATTCCGACTTTTTTAGTCAATTTCTCCACCTCAATTTTAAAAGTGTAGTTAGTTGATTCCATCAACTATAAGATTTTTGTGGAAAAATACTGCCATAGTCAACATGAAACACTTCAGAATCCTTTTATAATTTCTCTCATCAATCTCATTGACATGCAAATACTCAAATTAGGCACAGCCTTGCCCAAAAACGAATATTCAACAGAAAAACTCATAGAAACTTTTCCGTGCTCACTTCCAGAAGGCGTCAGACAAAACGTGCTCAACCTAGGAGTCCAGCGACGCTACCTTATCAATCATGCAAACTCAGAAAAAGCTATGAACGAAAATGCCCTCATCAAACTATGCTCTGAAGCATGTGAAAACACTGTTCAAAACGCTGGCCTCGCCATTAAGAACATTAACTATTTTATTGCTGCCTACGACGCCAATCCATTCCTAAGCCCAGGTCTCAGTCAACTTCTAGTTCGCAACATTGGCTTCACGCCTTACATTAAGCATGTTAATGCTCAAGGAATAGCCAGCACAGCTTTTCCCAAAGCTCTAGAGCTTGCAGAAAACTATCTGGCAGCGCATCCGAAAGATTACGTGCTAATCTGCGTTTCCGGAGTAAGCTCCTACTGGTTCCAAAATCAAGTGCGTGGCATGACGGATGTTATGGAAATTAAACAAATTAATCAAATAAAAAGTACAGCGAAAAGACGTGTTGAGCTGCAAAAGTGGGTTGCGACTATGGAGTTTTTCCTTTTCGGAGACGGCGTAGTCGCGTGCATAGTGGCAAACACCGGTGAAGGCTTAAATGTTAAAAAAATTGTAGAGGTTACCAACGTTAGAAAAAAAGACTATTTAGCGGGTTATGCCAGACTTTCCGCCTCAAACGAACCATTCACGTTTGGTTTCGATTCTCATCTCGATAAAAAGATTCCAGAATTAGGGGTGAAATACGCCACTTTAGCCCTCAAACGACTGTTTGGCAAAAATGTTAAGGACGATTCAAAAGCCGTGAAGAAATGGGCTGTACACACTGGTAGTGAAAAAATACTTACCGCTCTAGCCGAACGTAATGGAATTCAACATGAAAAGATTAAGGAATCACACGAAATTCTAAGTGAATACGGTAATCTAGCAGGCGCGAGCCTGCCGTTCATTCTCGAAAGGATAATTTCAAACACCAAACTCACACTAGGCGACGCTGTCTTAATGCTTGGCTATGGATGGGGATTTTCTGCCTCTGCCGCCTTGCTCGAATATTAGCCTAAAGACTCAGTTTTTTCTAATTGTTTAACAAATATGTTGAAATTCATCCAGTTTTGCAGTATGCCAAGTATTAAGGTTTTATTTTATAGTATTGCACTATGATGGCTTCGAGTATTTTATGATGTTTCTCTTCATAGTCGCCAATGTGTTCCAAAAGCAGTCTTATGCCTTCATCACGTGTTTCCTTCATTTCCTCTTTAACTTGGTTAAGCATGGATGTCTCGGTTTCAATGTGGCGTTCTATTTCTCTTCTTACCACTTCCTTGTCAACATAGCTTTCTACTTAATAAGCCCACAGAGGGGCAGTCTTCTTCTGCTTAATTACGTCCAATATATCGCGAAGAATAATGGCATGCTTCTCCGAGTCTTTTTGCATTTCCATCAATAAGAGCCTAGCAGCGACATTATGCACGTTCCATAAGCTTATCAGCAGTTTTAACGAAACTTTCTTCTACAATTATCTGTTTCTGTATCAGATCAACCAATTTTGTTTGAGACATGAAACGTGTTCTCCTTACTCCACTCAAAACCATTCTACAATATAGAAGCTTATAGATTAGCCGAGTAGTTTCCTCAACGTTCTTCAATGTTGGAAAATACGATTTTTAGACCGATAAGAAAATATCTTTTTAGGTTTAATATTCATATGTTAGTAAACATTAATGATTCATTAGTGGAGGCAAATTAGCACGATGGTTGACGAAAAAGAAATTAAGGCACTAAAGCATGAACGGGAACGATGGGAAAAGACTACACTGCCAAAGTGGCTGAGGCAATGTCCCGAATGCAAAAACGAATTCCGAAATCATTCAGGCATGCTAATAAAGCGTCTTTACACACCAGAAGACATTAAAGACTTTGATTATACACGTGATTTAGGTTTTCCAGGCGAGTATCCTTTCACTCGCGGCGTGCATGCAACAATGTACCGTGGACGCTTGTGGACTATGCGGATGTTTGCGGGTTTCGGCACGGCTGCAGACACTAACGAGCGGTTCAAATACTTGTTGAAAGAAGGCGAGTCTGGCTTGAGCACGGCTTTTGATTATCCAACAATTATGGGTTACGATTCTGACCATCCCATGGCAAAGGGCGAGGTTGGTGTTTGTGGAGTAGCCATCTCTTCATTGCAGGACATGGAAGTCCTCTTTGACGGTATACCCTTAGACAAAGTCACAACCTCCATGACCATAAATGGACCTGCACCAATACTTCTAGGCATGTATGTAGCCGTAGGCGATAAACAAGGCGTGCCAAGAGAGAAGATTGGCGGGACAACACAAAACGATAATTTGAAAGAGTTTTTCGCTCAGAAACTATGCATTTTTCCGCCTAGATCATCTGTGAAGCTGACGACAGATGTTATTGAATATTGCGCTCGCTACTTGCCAAGATGGAACCCAGTGAGCATAAGCGGCTACCACATTCGAGAGGCAGGTGCAACAGCCCTTCAGGAATTAGCCTTCACACTTTATGATGGAATAGCCTACGTTGAATCAACCTTAGAAAGAGGTTTGAAGGTAGATGATTTTGCACATCGCTTGTCCTTCTTCTTCGCATCCCACAACGACTTCTTTGAAGAAATAGCCAAGTTCCGTGCAGCCCGCAGAATCTGGGCAAAAATAATGAAGGAGAGGTTTCACGCCAAAAATCCTAGGTCGATGTGGATGCGTATGCATGTCCAAACTTCAGGATGCACCTTGACAGCGCAGCAGCCGCTAAACAACATTGTACGAACGACAATTCAAGCGTTGGCGGCAGTTTTAGGAGGAACCCAATCCTTGCACACGAACTCTTTTGATGAAGCCTTGTGCTTGCCGACTGAAGAGGCTGTGAGAGTTGCGTTGAGAACACAACAGATAATAGCCCATGAAAGCGGAGTAACAAACACTGTTGATCCGCTTGGCGGTTCATATTACATTGAAGAATTAACGAATGAAATGGAAGAGAAAGCCATGGAATACATTCGAAAAGTTGACGACATGGGCGGAGCGATAGCTGCTATAGAAAAGGGGTTCTTCCAGAAAGAGATTGCGGACAGCGCGTACAAGTATCAGCAGGAAGTAGACGAGAAAAAGCGGATAATAGTGGGGTGCAACGAGTACACGCTCGACGAAGAAGAGTGCCCAATAAAGCTTTTACGCGTCAACCCAAAAGTTGAAAAAGAACAGGTTACCAGAGTGCAAAAACTAAAAAGGGAACGAAGCAACAGAAAAACGAAAGAATCGCTTGAAAAACTGCATTATGCTGCTGAGAAGGATGAAAACCTCATGCCAACAATAATCGAAGCAGTAAAAGCTTACGCAACATTGGGCGAAATTACGGAAGTGCTGCGGAAAATTTACGGCGAATATAAAGAGTTAATCATAATATAGAGAGGCGAAAAGAATGCAGAACAAGAAAAAAATTAGAGTTTTAATCGCGAAGCCTGGTCTTGACAGCCACGACAGAGGCGCCAAGGTTGTAGCAAGAGCCTTAAGAGACGCGGGAATGGAAGTAATCTACACAGGTTTAAGACAGACTCCAGAGCAAATAGCTGAGACAGCCCTTCAGGAAGATGTAGACGTTATTGGATTAAGTATTCTATCAGGTGCTCACAAAGCATTGTTTCCGCGGGTAATTGAGCTTCTCAAGAGAAAAGGCTTGACCGACGTAATGGTTTTCGCAGGAGGTATAATTCCCCAAGAAGATGTCGCGGAACTAAAGAAGCTTGGGGTAAAGGAGATTTTCGGACCCGGGACTCCCACAGAATCAATAATTCATTACGTGTTGGAGAATGTTCAGAAAAGAACATGAAGTGCAAAACTTGTCGAGAATTGACGAAATAGCCAAGGGCGTTCTGGCTGGAGACCGACGAAGCATTGCAAGAGCCATAACCATCGTTGAAGATAACACGCTAGAAGCTCGAAAACTGATATCCGCAATTTATCCGCATACAGGAAAAGCCCACATAATCGGGTTGACGGGACCTGGCGGTTCCGGAAAAAGCACGCTCATTGAGAAAATGGTGCGCGAATATAGGCGAAAAGACAAGACGGTGGGTGTTGTGGCTGTGGATCCTACGAGTCCCTTCACGGGTGGAGCGTTTCTTGGCGACAGAATTCGCATGCAAGAATTGAGCACAGATGAGGGCGTTTTTATACGAAGTATGGCGACGCGTAATTATGCTGGCGGAATAGCTAAAGCGACGAAGGATGCGGTTAAAATTTTGGATGCAGCGGGCAAAGACATAGTAATTGTGGAGACTGTTGGTGCTGGGCAGTCAGAAGTTGAGATAATCAAAGTGGCGCAGACAGTTGTGGTTATTCATGCTCCTGGTCTAGGAGATGATATACAAGCCATAAAAGCTGGCTTAATGGAGATAGCTGACATTTTCGTGGTAAACAAGGCTGACCGAGAAAACGCGGACAAAGCCATGATGGATATTCAGGCGATGCTACAACTAAACAATAAGGAAACTGTATGGAAACCGCCAATTTTGAAAACAACGGCTTTGACAGGCGAAGGCGTCTCAGAACTTATCGAGAAACTGGAAGAGCATAGGCGTTTCTTGGAAAAGGAAAAAGAACATAGAAAAAGTCTTTTGAGGGCTGAAACGGAACTTGTTGAAGCAATAAAAGAGAAAACAGTAAATTCGTTATTAGGCGAGTTGAAGAAGGAAGGAAAGTTTGAAGAGCTCTTGCAAAAAATCTTGAACAAGGAAATAGACCCCGCCTCAGCAGCTGAAAAACTGTTACGCAGAAAATTGAAGAAGGCAACACGCAATGCCTAAACTTGAAGAAGGAATCGTGCAAGTTTACACTGGAAGCGGAAAGGGAAAAAGCACTGCAGCTTTTGGGCTGGCATTAAGAGCAATAGGCAGAGGATTAAAAGTTTACATTATCCAGTTTATCAAGGGTGGATTCGACTACGGAGAACTCTACATCGTGGACAAGATTCCAAACCTAACTTTGAAAGCCTTCGGCAGAGGAAAATTCGTGACAGAAAAGCCTCCAGCAAAAGTGGATGTGCAGTTTGCAGAAGAAGCCTTAGCCTTGGCTGAGAAGATTGTAAAAAGCGGCGAATACGACATAGTAATTTTAGACGAAGTTAACGTGGCTTTAAACTTAAAACTGATTAAGACTGAAAGGGTTATTGAGTTGATAAAGACTAAACCGAAGCATGTTGAGCTTGTTTTGACTGGGCGGTATGCGCCAAACGAGATAATTGAATTAGCTGATCTAGTAACGGACATGCGTGAGCTCAAGCATCCTTACAACAAGGGCTTCAAAGCAAGAAAAGGAATAGAATACTAAACTATTTCACATAAGCCTCATTTATCCAAACCTTCGCTCCATGAGTGTCCATTTTTGCCTTGAGTCCCATTGGAAAAGGCAAATTAGGCGTGTAATGTCCAAAATCCATGTTTGCAATTATTGGAAAATCAAACTCGTCTGTTATGTCCAAAATAACTTTCTTGACTTCCCTAGTCATGTCCTTCACGGCACCAGTTTCTTCTCCCCTTATTTTGCCAATCAGCATGCCCTTCGCTCTGTCAAACAAGCCAGCCTCTCTAAACTGGACAAGTCTCTGGTCAAGCAAATCCAACGGTTGCTTCATGGCTTCCCAAAAGAAAATAACATCCTCATCTAGCTTTGAAAAATACGGTGTTCCCAGTAGCGCTTGGAGACTTGGCACGTTTCCGCCGAACAGTCTGCCTTCGGCTTTGCCTTCGCGCCAGGCTTCCCAGCGTGTAAGAGTGGGTAACAAACCTAGTGGTTCAGTTCTTTTAGTGATTTTGAAGAAAAGGTCCATTTCATATTTTGCTTCTTTGCTGGTCATATCTGCGCCGAACCCGAAAATAACATCTGTTTGATGGAGACCAACTAAGCCTGTCTTAGCCAAGAAAGCCACGTGAAAAGTCGTGATGTCGCTCATTCCTGAGAAAACTTTCGGATTCGCCCTTATTAAGTCAAAATGCAAGTAGCGCAAGGTTCGAATTGCCACTTGTCCACCAATTGCGCAAACTATCGCTTTCACTTCTTTGTCAGCGAACATGCTGTTGATGTCTTCGGCTCTTTGTCGGTCGGTTCCAGCCATGTAGCCAAAATGTTCGAGCTTGACTGTTTTGCCTTCTTTAACTTTGAAACCGAATTTTTTGAGGTTTGTGATTCCCTTTCTGTACATTTGTTGAAAGGGCAAGACGGGATAAGAGGGCGCAATCACTCCAACAGAGTCGCCATCACACAGTTTCGGCGGCTTCAAAATTTTCATTTTGCCCACATTAACAATAATTGGTGACTACGTATTTTAGCCTGTTGACTATTGTAGTGGCACTAGCAAGCTCTTTGGCGCACTAAAACGTTAATGGTTAAAGTGTCGAATATGTTTCGAAGTCGCAACTTGCGGAAACAATCGAAATATGCATGGTTACTTTCTGATGGTTGGCGGAATAGCTATCAGCGTCTGAGTTCCCCGCACGCCCTTAAGACGCTGGATTTTCTCGATTATTTTTCCTAAATCCTCCATTTTTGGAAATTCTACATAGACTACAGCGTCAAATTGTCCGGCTACTGCGTGCGCTTTTTTGACGCCTTTAATCTTAAGCGTAGCTTCTGCAACTTCCCATATCCTGCCGGGTTCTGCATTAAGCAGAATGTATGCTTCCAAACAATTTCCCTCGCTTCTACTAATCTGCTGATTAGAACATAAAAAACTTAAGAAAACTATTCAAGCAGTCAATCTACACTTTTTCTATCTTGATGCTGACTTCCTGGTTAGCCATCAGTTTTCCTAAAGTTTTCGCTTTTTTGACGACTTCTCTTTCTATTTCGCTTCCAGGATGTTGAAAGAAATATAGTTTGATTGGTCCTTTTCCCTCTTCCATGCTTCGATTCCATGTTCCAATAATCCTGCCATCTAGAAGTATAGTCGGTTGCACTCCACCTCCAACATACGCGTTTTTCTCGTATTTTTTGTCGATTAGTCTGTCTCTTATTTTGTAGCCTTTTGTGTATGGGTCCTCGTAAGGAAGCAACTGCACAGAGCGCGTTTTTGGCGTTTTGAACTTGGCGAACTGTGCATAATCAGTTTGAAGCATCAAATATTCCCGTTCAAAACCTTCAATGTCCACTCGGCGCAGTTCTTTTTCTATTGCCGCTATAACCTTCTTTAAGTCGGTTTTGCTGAAGCTGGTCCACCATGCAATGTCTTCTTCGGTGACTGGGCCAAATGTTTTGATGTACCGCCTAACCAACATTACCTTTGCATCATCAACTCCTATTGATTCAAGGTCTAGGTGGGGATAAACTTCTTTAAAAAGTATGTAACGGTTAGCTTTCGTAATGCTGAGTGCCCCCGCGCCTTTCTCGCTTATTATTATTCCTTGGCGAATCAACAAGTTTAGGGCTATGTTTAAGTTGCTTATTCTGTAAACGCTTTTTCCTTCCCTACGTTCAAGAGTTCTAACTGTCGATTTTGGTAAAGCACGCTTAATCTCGGGGAGAGTTTTCCCGCCGTCCTTCAAAATATTGCAGAGTCTTTTCTTTAGTTCGTCAAATTCATGTTGGGACATCACCTTGTTCGACGCAAGTATCCTATCAGATGCTTTCAATAAGTTGAGTCTTACTGCTTGGTAGATTATAGGCGCCAGTTCTGTAGAAGTGATGAAAAGGGTGCTTCTCATGGCTCTCAAACGTAGTAAACTTCTTTTCTTGTAAAATTCTTCATCTAGGTCTCTTCTTTTGAAATTTCTCATTCGGGCAAGCAAGGAAAGGTAGGTTGTTCCTACGCTGGTGGCGTGTAAGGCGATTATGTCATTGACTACTTGAATGATGCTTTCGCCTTTGGAATCAGGTAACAAATGGTGCTTATGAAGAATGTATTGCGTGTTGGCATACTCTTCTAGGAACCGCATAAATATTCAGTAATGAACAGATGTTATTAGAAGCTTTGTCTTGTTTTTCGAAAAAGTCTTAATCGCTTACCGTCTCCTATAAAAATAATAAGGATGATTACAAGTGGAAAGTGAAAAACTGAAAGAGGCAAGACGGAATGAAATTGGGTATTGTGGAAATTACTGCCGAACATGCCACTGGCACACTGACGTTCTAAGAACGCCAGCCAAACAACTATTAAACCTTATTAAAGCACATTTTGAGGTTGAGGGATGGATTAACTCCAAAGGCGGCAACTCAAAAGAGACAATAAAAGGGCTCGAAATTCTATCTAAAAGCGCATGTACATTGAACTGCAAGGGTGGCAGCGGCTGGAGCGGCTGTCCAGTTCGCAAGTGTTGCATTGAAAGAGGGATAGAATTTTGTTTTGAATGTTCTGATTTTCCATGTGAGACAAATTGGGGCGAAAGAAGTGTGCACTCGAACGTTTTCAATAAGGCTAAGAAAGAAAGACTTCTGGAAATGAAAGCGGTTGGAGTAGAAGAATGGATTAAGAGTCAATGGATGTAAAAACTACACAAATCTATTTTTGTTTTCTTTTTAAAAATGTTTTGAAAGTTTTCTGTAGTTTCTTGAATGGTAATGTTGGACGTAGAAATTCTGGTTTAAAAGGATGCATTTCACTTTCTAATAGTTCTTTTAGGCGTGCATAATAAGCCTCAAACTCTTCCGCGTTGTTGCTTTTGAATTTGAATATTGGAATGCCGCCTTTTGGTGTTTCCCAGCGTTCATCCCAAGCAAAAACTGAGCTTGCGTCGCCGAACAAGGCAATGTTTCTTTCAATTATGATCTCTCTTTCGACATTGAACAAAACAGCTAATCGATTAACATTCTTAACCCTTGGTGCGAGCAGAAAAGCTCGTGTAACATTATCGGGGGCTGTGGAATCAATAATAACGCTGTATCTCTTTTCAAGGAGCATATCTCGCGTTTCAGCAATCAGGGAATACACTAGAAATTCGTCGCGGCACGGTGGAACTTCATTAAAAAGCATTTGCCTCAATTCGTCAACGCCAACTCTCGCAAAGTTTTTATGCTCAGCAACCAAGCGTCTGGCAAGCATGGTTTTTCCAGTTTTAGGATAGCCGCTTAAAACAATATTCCACAATCCTTTGACAGCGACTTTCATCCATGATTCCCCAAAAGAGAAGTTGACGTCTTGGTTGTAACTAATTTAGTAAATTATAAATATGTTGTTTTCTTAAAACATCGGATGCTTTTGAAAGGTGGTTAAATGAAAAAATTAAAAGCGTTAATGATGCTGCTTGTGGCTTTGCTTCCCATGTTTGCGGCGGTTGCTACAACCTACGCTTTTGAAAGCTCAATCCACGGCGCAGTTGTTGTGACTTATGCGATTCCGCCGACGGATGACTCCATGACCAATCCGGATTACAAATTGCTAAGTTACCATTGGTACACAACTATTAACTATTACATAAACCCAAAGAACAAGTACGGCTTTTCAACAACAGCCGTAGTTAACACCATAACCGCCTCAGCTTACACGTGGGACAAAGAAACAGCCTATCAAGTTTTCAGCTACAAAGGCACAACAACCAGAACGGCTGGAAGACGAGACGGCTACAATGTTGTCGCATGGGGCGCTTATCAAGTAGGCGTGATAGCAGTCACATACATTTGGTCTAGCGGTTCCCGAATAGTTGAAACTGACTGCCGAATGAACACTTATTACAAATGGAGCCTTGCTGGCGAAGCTGGCAAATTTGACGTGCAAAACATTATGACTCACGAGCTTGGACATTGGTGCGGGCTAGCCGACTTATACAGCGATGTTGACTATTGGTTGACGATGTACGGCTATGGAGCATATGGAGAAACCCATAAGCGGACACTGGGACTGGGTGACATTCTCGGGTTAGAAGCAGTTTATGGACCATAAACGCCTATTCTAACACGCTTTTTTCTTTCTTTTTATATCCAATAAGACTTGTATACGATTAAGTCTTTATAGGAAAGTTCCGTTGTCATTGGCTATCACCGTAATTTACGAGCTCTCGTAACTTTTTAGCGTAAAGGACTGGATAAACCTTTCGCCGCAAACGAACATAAACGAAGCTTATAAATACATACTAAACACGCCGCAAAAACCTCACCTCATGTATTGTACGAGCATAAGCCGCTTTTAGGGAAACATAGCTGAATAAAATGGGATAGTTCTTCGATGTTTTTTGGATAACGTCTCATTCTCGCATTTAGAATTCTGCGAAACTTTAGAGTGCGAAATATTGGCGAATGCATATAAATTACAATTTAAATCTCAAAGCGTAATGCATTTCCAGATAGCACATGTTGAAATTTTAAATAAATGCCTAAAATTAATATACTATGAGATAAACGAAAATTCGAAGCACGTCTTTCTGAAACGTCGCATTAATCTAACTCAACATTTCACAAAGATCGGCACAGGGTCAAAAGATGCGCATAATTGAAAAATGTTCGGCGTCTTTGTGGGATTTATGGAATAATCGCTTTCCCCTGCCAGTTGCTTTGCTTATTGTTCTCCGATGACTTGAATGATAACCGTCCTTCTTCTTGAAGGCACATCTGTCTCTACAAACACTAGCGCTTGCCATGTTCCAAACTCTACTCTGCCATCAATTATTGGTAAAGTCTTGTCAGGCGGCAACAACATGGACCTTAGATGTGAATGAGCATTTGAAGGATGATCGTATGCGCCACGTTTTGGAATTAATTTCTCAAGCAAAGCTTTGATGTCGTTCAGCAAGTTATACTCACTTTCTGTTAAGATTAATATGCCGGTGGCATGAGGTGCAAAAACGTGGATTATGCCGTTCCTTACGCCTGACTGGGCAACCGCTTCGTGCACTTTGTCTGTCAAGTCTACAAATTCTATTTCGCCTTTCGTTTGGAAGTTGTGGGTTGTGTTAAAAACTTTGAAGTTAGGCAATGCGCCCCTCACTCCAACAGTTTAGCCATTATTACTTCATCTATGTATTTGCCATCTCTAAAACGCTTTTTCGGAATGGTGCCCGTCTGCGCAAATCCAACTTTCTCATAAACATGGATTGCGCGTTTGTTAGTTGCGAAAGCCGAAAGCGTCAAAACAGTCAAACTCATATTCCTAGCTTGCTCTATCAAGGTATTCATCATTTCGGTTCCGATGCCAGCGTCCCTAAAACCTTCTTTAATCGCTATGCCTATCACGCCCACATGCTTCTCGTAGTCGCCTCTTTTGCTTATCTCTGAAACTGCAACAACCTTCCCGTCTATCTCGGCAACCAAATAGAACATTTCGTCTTTTTCCAAACGGCTAAGCACTCTTGACAGGAAGTCGATTTCCTCTTCCCTAGAAACTTTTTCAGTTCTGAGAATTTCTGCTCCTTCTTCGACAAGCGAGTTGATAAGTTCCAGAAAATCGTTTAAGTCCTCCCATTTGGGCGTTCTCAAAACGACTTTACGCCCGTCCTTAGCTTTGAAGCTGCGAATGACTTTCCCACACTGCATAGCCTAAAGCTAATGTAGCAGACGCTTTAATAGTTTTCAGCACTAACCAAAAGAGTGTTTTTGGTTGATGCTTTCGTATACCAGTGAATCTTGGTGAAGCATGAAAAATGCAGGTAATACTAAAGCCACCAGAATAACAGAACCATAAAAACCAATGTTTAACGAATTGAAAAAGTTCATTGCTTAACCCAGACTGATCGGAACATTTAGGGTTTTCGAGAGAAAAAAGCCGAAAATGAGGCATTTTGGTTTATGGTTTTCGACGTTTGTAGGTTTGAGCCCACACGGTGATTGCTGGTTTTTCGACTAAACATTCTTTTAGGTAGTCATCTAATGTTGATGCTGGGAGAACTTCTATCTTGTAGTCTCTGGGATCAATGGAATGCTCATAGTTCTTTTGGGGAATGACAACTTTTTTGAATCCCCATGCCTCAGCTGCTTTAATCTTTTCGTAGACGCCGCCAACGGCTGTTATCTGGATTGCATCTCCTACGCCTAAGTTGATTTCGCCGGTTACAGCCACATCTTGCCTTATGGGTTTTCCTTCAATGAGTGAACATAATAGAATAGCCATTGTCACGCCTGCGGAGGGTCCGTCAACACCGTAGGATTGGGCGAAATCTATGTGTGTTAAGTAGTCTTGAGCTATGTCGATGCCGTATTTTTGTAGTATGACGCTTCTAACTTTGGCTATGCTGTCTGAAATGAAGCTCTGTCCCTTCGCTACTCCAGTAACTTTATAATAGCCTTTAATTGGGTATGGTCTTGGAAGTTCGCCTCGTTTGGACATGTGGGCTTTTACGGACAAAACGCTTCCAGTCATTTCGCCGCTATAGGGGTCTCTAACAACTGCCAAACCGTATATCTGTCCGAGTTTAACACCTTTAGGCTTTATTTCTAATAATTTGCCTCTTTCGCTCATTTCGTGTTCCAGTATTTGTCTTTGGATTGTTTTGCAGTGGCGTTCAATGGCTTCTCTAACATGGCGTTTTTCAACGACTTTGCATTCTTCGTTCATGGCAAGTGTAGCAGCCGTCTTAAGAATTGAAATTAACGGTCTGAATTTTGTTGTTAGAGCGTCTCTTTTGTTGCTTCTGCGTCTGCCTTCTTCAACGATTTCTTCGCATGCTCCTCGGGTAAATGGTATGAGGTTGAAACGTTTTACTTCCTGAGCTATGAACTGCACATATTTGCGTCTATTTTCTAAAGTATTTGGCATATCATTGTTCATTCTAACAACTTTGCCGTATCCGTAAATGCGATCCATCATGGCGGGGTGAATTTGGCCTATGCTGTCGAAGTTTCCAGCACCTACGAGAAAGGTTATTGCAGGAGCAGGTTCAGTTGAGACTGCCATTGCTGCAGTGTCGCCACCGTGCCATTTGCCCCTCAAGGTTATTGGTAGCTGTCCGTCTTCAAGAACTGTTAGCAGCGTAACTGCTTCTTCTGGGTCGAGATTCTTTATCTCGTCAATATATAGTATGCCCAGAGAAGCTCTGTGAACATCGCCAGCGGTGACTCTCTGATGCTCAGGAGTACCTAAACCTCCAGTCTGATAAGGATCCCAAGCCACTGACCCGAAAAGCTGGGCGCTCCTGTGTCCAGTCGCGTCCAAGAATGGCGCATGTCCAGAGCTGTTGTCAACTATTTGTTTGGGCACTTCTGTTTGTTGAGCGCCTGCGATGCCCTTCATATTGCCTAATCCACCTAATTTGGAGAACCACCACATGAAAACGCCGAAGAAGATTAAGCTGCCTCCTGGAATAAACGTTAGGGGCACTAATCCTACAAACTTTCCGGCGAGATAATCCATGAAGTTATAGTCGTAGTATTCTTGCAGCGGTTCTCCCATGTAGATGGGATTCGCATTCCAAGTTTGCCAAGCTTGCAACATGAAATAGAAGCCGAGGGATATGAGGAACAAACCCATCACTATCAAGAAGGTTTGTAGTGCCTTGAATCCTACTTTTGTAAGGAATTTTCTCTTAAGCTCTTTAAACTGTTCTTTCTGCAGTATCTTTTTTGCCTCACCGGCCTTATGAATTGAAATTTTGGGCTGGCTTGGCAAAGCGGTATTTCGCCAGCATAAAACGTCAAAAAGTTTTATGCCGTTTTCTTCGTAGACTTGTGTCAGTTTCTCGGCTAAGGCTCTGCCAATTAATGATTTGCCTGTTCCGGGGTCTCCTAAGAGGAGGAGGTATGGCCCTGGACTTATGCTTGCTTTTGCGGATGGTTTGGACTTGTTTGGGTCGCTCCAGTTTTCGTACCATTTTGTTTCGTCGAGCCACTTGAGTTTGTGTACCCACTCGTCGAGGCATAAGAAGCATTCTTTTAGGGCTTGTTCTTGTCCGATGACCCAGTTTATGAGGTTGTCGTCGACTGGGAAGCCTTCTGTGCTTTTGAATTTTCCCCAATCCCACTTTACAGTGATAGTTCTGCCGCTAACTTTTTTTTCAAGAATTTCCAGATCGTTTCCAAAAGAGCTAATTGGCAAACTTAAACACCTTCAAACTGCCTTCTGCTTGATTCCTCTCTACCAGAAAACATGCACGTGAATTATTATAGCGGTTATTTCTAAATCGGCAATATTAAGAAACCCATAACATTCGATTTATACGTGTGAATTGTGAAAAAGACTCGATGCGCCTATTTTCTTATTTGAGCTAGTCAGGACTATGTCTTTCCAGCTAAACGTCGATTTTTCAGCTTGTTTCATTTCGAAGATACAGAAGCGAGAAATTTCTAACACACTTCTTGCAGAAGCCGAAAATAATTAAGCCCAAATTAAGCCTTTTCCTCAATTTTAAGCCTTCTTTGACGTTTTTCATTTTGCTTCTTAACCCTCAGCATGGAGTTCGCCAAAGCCTCATATAAAAACCGTCGAAAATCTCCAAGCGAAGTCAGGCAGTAGCTAGTTCGCGATTACTTCGAACTTTTGAGCAGATTACTTTGGTTTTTGGCGCTCTGTGTGACTGGACGTTCCTTATTTATTGATGGATTTTCTGGTTCGGACCTTTTTGTAGAGAATCGACTGTTGTATTGTATTGAGCTGAAAATAAGAGAGAATTGATAAGGCGTTTTTACTGAGTTTTGCCAGCTGCTGTTCTCTCTTCTGCATCTCGTTGTGAAGATATTCAAACCATTCAGATATTCGAGATTGATTAAACTGTTTTCTCCCTCCTTCCACTATCGGCTTCATCTTATGCCCTGTTAGCAGCATGTCCGAACTGAATAAGTCATCACCCAAAGCAAGGTCTATGAGCTTTCTGCGCAGCAGAATTCCTAATCCTTCGAAGAAGCCGGCGAGCATGTTAACTGATACATATGCGGGTTTCGCAGAAGTGGCGCCGTATTTTTTAGGTAGTCTTTATAATCACTAAATTCCATGCGTAACGTTTCAACCCATGCTTCTTGAAATTCCCTACTGTCGAACGTTGAGTAAAGTCGTATAACAAGGTCGGTTGGTCTCGTTTTAACTAGGTCTCGTAGTTGTAAAAGAGCAAAGATGACGCCGACTATCACGCCTATGGCTGCTACTATTGCTGAAATAGATGGGATATCAGCATACTTGCACCTAAAAGATTAAACTAGCATATGTTAGTCTTAAAAGTTAATCATCTCATCTAGTCTGCTATTTTTTCCCAAAAACGATAAAAGGCTTATCTGGCTCTGAATCTTTCTGTGTGGAGGGCTTCTTTATGACTCCGGTTGATGCTTCTGTATACCGCAAATATGTTTTTACCAAGTTGTCGCTTGATATTCAGCCTCCAGAAAAGGAGCCTTCTCCGAGTCGATCTTCCATGAATACCTAAAGTTGTTTAGCTTACAGTAGGCTATATGGCTGATATTTTAACAATCTTGATATCTAATTTTTACCTATTGGTGGATATGGTGAATAGAGTATTACTCAAGTTCTTTATATGCCACCAGCACTCTCCAGAAGCTAATACTGCTGGATCGGTATACAAAAGCATCAACCAAAAACACTTTTCTGGGCATGAACACTATTTAAGAGAGGTCAAGACAAGCATAGTAACTGTGCGAGGGGACATTCAATGGTTAGGGAAGTTGACAAAGACGAGCTTCGCAGATGGCGCAAGCGGGGCTTCTACAGCGAAAATGTTCTAGTAAAACTTCTGCTAAAAAACGGGTACCACGCAGCGCGCATTCCGGTCAGCAACCCAAGCCTCAATCCGTTGCCCGATATCATCGCAAGAAAAGCCGCACACATTTACGCGTTCGAAGTTAAGAACGCTCGATATTATGCCTATTTTCCAAAACAACAAATCGAAAAACTCTTCAGGTTCCTTGAAGAACTAATTCCAACAGAGCAAGATTTTAAACATGCAGTTCTCGCCGCACATTTGGGTAAGAGATGGCTTTTCAAAGAAATCCCATGGAAAGACTGGGAAAAAAACAAGCTGCCGGAAAAAGCGCGGATTTTGAAAAGGGACAGAGGAAACTTCGACATTACTAAGGGAAGTTTGTGATGAATGGAAATCGAAAAGAAAGTTGTTCAAGCATCTAACTTGTGCAAAATTTATGAGATAGGCGATGTGAAAGTTGAAGTTTTCAGAGATGTGAGTTTCTCTGTTGAAAAGGGCGAATTCACGGCGATAGGCGGGCCTTCAGGTTGTGGAAAAACAACGCTTCTAAACATCGTCGGCGGCATCGATAGATCCACAAGCGGGAAAATAATTGTTTTTGGCGAAGACTTAAGCGTCAAGGATGAGGATTTTCTTGCGAGTTTCCGATGCCACAAAGTAGGCTTCGTTTTCCAATCCTACAATTTAGTGTCTACGTTGACTGTGGCTGAGAATGTTGCTTTTCCGATGGAGTGAGCTCGGAAATCAGAAGACCACATTGAGAAGCGGTTAGAGGAGTTATTGACGACGGTTGGTTTACAACACAGAGCAGAACACTTTCCGTCCCAACTTAGCGGCGGCGAACAACAACGTGTAGCGTTTGCTCGCGCCTTAGCAAATGACCCGCCACTGCTTCTCGTTGACGAGCCAACGGGAAATTTGGACACCAAAACCAGCCAAAAAATTGTTCAAATACTCGAGAAGCTGAAGGGCGAAGGGAAAACCATTATTGTTGCGACGCATGACCAGCAGATACTTCGGTTGGCAGACCAAAAACTGCGCCTTGAAGATGGGAAGTTGGTAAGCCAAATTGAGTGAAACTTCTTTTCCCGTTAATGATTTATTACGCAGAAAACTTCAAACAAGCCTTGTTATTATCAGCCTAACTTTGTGTGTTGCATCAACACTTTTTCTTTTGCTTTTCTGCCAGAAAATAGGTATAGGCATCACGGCTGTAGTTGAGAATAAGTTGACTGCGGGTTTTTCAACAATTTTTACGCCTTTCTTAATATTTATTGGTGTTTTGGTTTTTGTTGTTGGAGCGGTGATTGCGTCTTTTATGGTTTTTGTTATGATGTCTCAGCGAGTCAGAGACATTGGATTGATGAAGGCAACCAGGTGCCCCAACGAGTTGATTTTTGGATATTTCATGACTGAGCTTCTAATAATAACACTTGCAAGTTGTGTTTTAGGCGTGGCATTGGGAGTACTAGCCGATTTTGCTACGACAAGCCTTCTAAACGCTCTTGGGCTCCAAGCGTCACAAGCACCAATTAACTTCTGGCTCATCGTTCTAGTTTTTGCCATATTCTTTATTTTTGGGTTAGTTTTCGGTGCAAAACCAATTCTTGATACGACAAAAGTTGAGCCTGCTAAGGCAATTTCGCCAATTTACTTTTTTGGGTTAGTTAAGGAGTCTGGTTTTAAGGCTGTTTCAAGGTCAAATTTAACGTTAAAAATAGCCATGAGAAGCTTGTTCAGGCGTAAATCTGCAACAGTTCGCATTGTTCTGTGCTTGTCCACGGTTTTCATATTGGTAACTGTGGCTGTTGCGGGTGGAGTTATTGCTAATCAAACTACTAGGAACTGGGTTGAAAAAACCATCGGCAGAGATGTAGTTCTCATAGCTCATCAAGACCTGTGTACTCAATATGCGCTGTTGCTGTCGAAGTTTTATGAAGCGAAGGAAGAACCGCCATTCAATTATACAGACGAAAAATATCTAATGCCAGAAGAAATCCTCAATAGCCTAAATTCAACGCCTGAAATTTCGATAATTGACACACGCTTAATGCTTAAAGCGCACATTCTAGAAGTGCAAAATTACACATTCAACCCGTCCACTGGAGAAACTATACCAGTAGGTGACGACCGCGAAGGAGACGCAATTGTTGTTGGCGTCAAACCCGAAAGAACATTAAGCGAATGGTTCTTGGACGGACGCTTTCTAGGCAACAAGCAAGCGCCAGAAGCAGTAGTTGGAGATTACCTAGCTCAGAAACTATTCTCCTCACCTTTAAATCAGGGAATAAAATTGTTCAACGCAACTTCTGCGGTTCTTGACATAGTAGGCGTTTGCTTAGACCCAATTAACAACGGAAACGTCACCTATGTTCCTCTCGAAACCCTTCAGAGCATCATTGGCATATCAAAGCCTAACATTGTTATGATAAAAATTAACCCATCAGCTAATCGAACTGAGGTCTTGAGTCAGATAAGGGCGAATGTGAGTTCGGTGGACTTTGATTTTGTAGTTTTCGAGCTTAATGGAGTGCTAGACAAAAACCTAGGTTTTCTCGGGTTCATTTGGTCTACAATAATGTTTTTGCCGTTGTTTTCTTTGGTTTCAGCATCGTTGTGCCTAATAGGCTATGTTATGCTCGCTATTGCTGAGCAACGTCAAGAATTTGGTGTTTTGAGAGCTTTAGGCGTCAAACCAAGAACAGTTGTGGAAATTGTTGCGGGACAAAGTCTCATTGTTTTGCTTGCAAGTTGCGCTGTTGGAATTGCGTTGGGCGTCATCATAACTCTGATGATTCTGATTCCCGAACCTTTAGTTACAAACTACACCATTATGGAAATAGCCGGGTGGCTGCTGACGGCTTTATTAGCAACTTTCATTTTCAGTCTATATCCCGCAATCAAGTTTGCAAAGAAATCTATCAGAGAAATAATGTACCCATAAGCGAATAATCATTGTATGCCAAAAGTTACTCTGCTTTGCATATTTTTTGTTAAATGTTTCAATGAATCTGCGAATGCTAGTAACTGGGTTAAGAAATCTTGCAGTTGAAGAACTGGAATGATTGGTACGTCATCAAAAAACTTGAATCTGCCGGCAGCAAGCAACAAGACTGCGGGAACAAATTTGATTCTTTCCCATGAAACACATTCAATCTTAATAGAAGAGCCTAGCAGCGACTCGGCAAAAGCAAATGTCCTCTCCACCTGTTCCTCAACAATCTTCCTTAACGCAGACGGATACATTCCGTGATGCCAATGCTTACAATCCAAACAGACGACTATAGGCTTTCTGCAACTGACTATATCTATTTCCCATCTATGTCCAGCGTGCTTAAATCTCACATTTTTATAGACTTTGTAGCCGTTATGCTCAAATGCGATGGCAGCCATGTCTTCAAATTCTTTCCATTGAAGAAAGCTGCTTACATTTTCCAAGTCAGCTCCAGATTGTACAGCGTACACAGCCAATTTAAGACGTTGCAAACTATCGGCTTCTACAACGTCTTTCCGCAAATAAATTAAACCGTCACCTTGCAATTTTTGAAGCAACTTTTCCGCTACTTGCGATGGCATCTTTGCATCTTTTTTAACTATTTTTGACGAAACAGCGCCCTTGCTGGTCAATTTCAAAAGGGATATTATCAAATTAATTTCAACATTCAATCATATAGCCACCAAGATTATTGCGAAAATGTAAAAAATGGCAAGCTTTAGAGAACTGCTTAAAAGCTTTTCCATATGTAGAAGTGTTAAGGGTTGTCGTGTTATTTTTCTCCAATGTAATGTCTCATAATCGGACGACTTTCAGAACGCCTAAGAACTTCCACAAACCCCACCTTCTGAAAAGAGGAAACCAAACCAGTATAAGCGAAAGGGTCAGGTATTCTTCCTTTTTTAGGCTCAACGGGATATCCTTCAACAATTCTGCCACCTTGCTTACTCACATGCTCAACAGCAGCCTTCAACAACAGCACAGTAAGTCCTCTGCCCCTAAACGGTTTAGCAACAAAAAAGCACACAACAGACCAAACAGGCTTGTCATCAACCCGCTTTAGAACGCGAGACCTTTCCAAAGAGGGATAGGCTTCTCTGGGGGCAACCGCACACCACCCAACCGGTTCGCCATCAACATAAGCGAGAACGCCTGGGACCTCGCCAAAATCCACTATTTTCTTCAAGGCGTTTCTGTTTAATTCTCCTCTTTGACGCATAAAATCAGAACGCTTCAGCCTCCACCACATGCACCAGCAACCGCCACATGCTCCCCGTTCACCGAACAACCTTTCAAGGTCAGCCCATCGTTCAGGCGTTAACGGATAAAACTCTATGTTTGAAACCTCTGAATGCTTTAACGGCATACTATCCCCCCTCTTCATTATCGCCTATCCCTTCAAAACTTTTTCGAATGCACCTACCTTCACCGTCTAAAACCAGTCCATTACCTACCAAGTGAGATTCACGCAAAAGCAACAATCAAGTTTTCTATAATTTGTTAACGCAGTCAAGCCAAGATTCAACCTATTTATAGGGGGGCTATACTTGTCCAGAACCGCATTACACCTTAGAAAATTGAAAGAATTGAAAGACAGACTCTATGACACAAAATTAATAGGAAAACTGAACCTTAACAGATGCAAAGTGAACTAGTTGACCAAGATAAGAGCAGTTTTATTTGATTTGCATCGGACGCTGGCTTATGTCAAAAAAGAGGATGAAGTAACCAGCGAAGAGCTTTCCGATTACCTTTTCAGTAGAGGTTACGAAGTTTCGCCGCAGCAATTGAAAGCCGCATGGTCCTTTGTTGCTTTTGTAGACTATCCGAAACATGGCTACAAGAGTTGGCGTTCTTATTTCGCTAGGATTCTATGGAGATTGAAAACCAAAGTGGACAAGGAAACACTGGAGACCATTGTCAAACGCCTTGAAAACAGACCATATCAATTGCAGTGGGATGCTACCGAAGCTGTGAAAAAAGCGAAGGAGCGCATGTTCAAAACAGCCATAGTCACAACAATAGCCTACTTCCAATTTAAAAAGGCAATCAAACCAATCAAAAAATATTTTGATTACATAATGACTGGCTACGAAGCTGGATGCGACAAGACCAACCCCAAAATGTACCGAAAAGTCCTCGAAATTCTGAACGTAAAACCAGAAGAAACTGTTATGATAGGCGACGATGTGCAAGTGGACATACTTCTGCCTAAACGATTAGGCATTCACGCAATACTCTTAGACAGAGACAAGAAAAATATAGAATGTCCACAAGCGGACACCATTGTAAAAAATTTAAATGATGCCGTAGAAACTGTAATAAGAAAATTCAGGGTAAGCTAAAGAATCTGAAGGGGCCTGGAATGTTTACAGAATACGTCTCAAAAACTCCGATGTCGAAGGCTTTACATGAGCGTGCTAAGAAGGTTCTTCCAGCGGGAGTTTCATATGGAATAAGATTTTTTGAGCCCTACCCGTTTTACACAGTTAAAGCCAAGGGAAGCAAACTCTACGACGTTGACGGAAATGAGTATATTGACTTTTGGCTGGGACACACTGCATTAATACTCGGGCATAGTCCACCAGCAATCGTAAAAGCAGTGAAAAAGCAACTTGCAAATGGAACTCACTACGGAACATCCCACGAACTAGAAATCACATTAGCAGAACAAATTGCAAAAATGGTTCCCAACGCCAAAATGACACGCTTCACCAATTCAGGAACAGAGGCAAACATGTACGCCACACGACTAGCACGCACATACACAGGAAGAAAGCAAATTGCCAAATTCGAAGGAGGCTGGCATGGCGGCTACGACGCGCTTCACACAGGCGTCAAATATCCTTTCAACATTGCAGAATCCGCCGGCTTGACAGAAGGAGCACTGCAGGACACTATTCTTCTGCCTTTTAATGACCTTGAAGGAGTTGAGAAGAAATTAAAGAATGAGGAGGTTGCTTCTGTTATTATTGAACCCGTTCTCGGTGCAGGTGGCGGAGTCCCCGCAGAAAAAGAATTCCTGAGAGGATTAAGGGAATTGTGTGACAAGAAAGGAATCTTATTAATCTTCGATGAAGTGATTACTGGCTTTAGGCTGTCTCCAGGCGGAGCCCAACAATTTTACGGGGTGGAAGCAGACTTGACTGTTCTCGGAAAAATTTTAGGAGGAGGCTTTCCTGTTGGCGCCTTCTGCGGACCACGAGAAATCATGGAGAGACTTGACGCTCACATCTATGAGCGACCAAAGTTTTCGTTTCATGGCGGAACTTTCACGGCAAATCCAATAACTATGACCGCAGGTTTGGCGACACTGAAGATTCTAGAAGATGGTCATTTAATAAACAGGATTGACCGGCTTGGAAACAAAATAAGGGAAGAATTAAGAAAAATCTTTGAAGCGCATGGTATTGATGTGCAAGTTGTAGGAGCAAGTTCCCTCTTTAACGTGCATTTCACACGAGAAAAAGTGAACGATGCCAATGCAGTTTTTAAAGGTGACAGAAAGAAGCTTGTAGATTATAGCATGGAACTGATAGCACATGGCGTCTTTTTGTTGCCAACTCACACTGGGGCTTTAAGCACAACCCATTCGGAAGCAGACATAGAGAAACTGCTTTTAGAGAGCGAGGAGTACGCAAAACAAGACAAAGCAACATAAAATTCGTTCTTCCCAACTTCATTCTTTCATACTCTTGAGCATAATTTCAGCTTTTTTGAGATCAAGAGGAGTGTTAACGTTAAAAAACGTTCTAAGGTCTGGATCTAATTGTTGCAGCACAAGCGTTGACACGTAACGAATGCCACGTAGTCTATCCACCATTGACCGCATGTTAACTTCCCCAACACTCAAGGAATTTCCAGCAGCGTCTAATGCTGCTTTTGTGTAATAAACCGCGTGCAGAGGCTCTATGTAGCCATTTGGCCATCGAGGAATGGTTGCCACTCTGTTCATGCTCAAATCGAATAGAAACGATAGGACATTTTTGGAAAGGAAAGGCGTGTCACATGGAAGAAGAAGCGAATATTTCCCGCTTGCCTCTTTGAAACCAGTTGATGCACCTACCAGCGGTCCATGCAATTTCGTATCATCGACCAAAATCCTAACGTTCGAATCTAGAGTTTTCTTATAGTTTTCGGCTTGGGCTTGAGAACTGACAACGATTATTCTTTCATCAACAATGGAGGTAGTGGCATCCAAAACGTGTCTTACCAGAGATCTATTTGCCAATTGCAGTAATCCCTTATCTTGTCCGAACCTGCTTGAAAATCCGCCCGCAAGAATAATTGCTGATTTGTTCATTTAGCAATCCCCAGTCTTGGTGAGGGATTATGTTATTTCTTATCTACCAGCAGTTCATCGATGCCTTAACCGATTAAGGCTTTCACCTTTTCAAAAATATCTTGCGCATAAACTGTACTGCTACAATACGTACACGTTACTTGGTTGCCCGTTTCTGGCAGTTTCATCGGTGCATTGCATGATGGACATTTAAAAGTTTGCAAAGATAATCCTCCTTTTTCCATGTAGCTTTTGATAAATGAAAAATCTAACAATATGTGAACCCGTTCTTTCTTTTTCTCCTCTTCCAAAAATCGCTTTCTAGCAGTTACTTGTTCAAATATTAATGTTTTAAAAGGCTCCAGCGTCTGTTCGTTGATACCGCTCAAATGGAAAACATTTTCGCCTCCTACGTCTGTTATGAAAACATACTTCATGATTGCACCTCCCATAGAAATCCCCTTAAGGTTCTCAAGGGATATTTCAAAGATTGCGTGAAACGATTTTCCAAACACGCCTCTTTTTTCAACCCACACCAATCGTTGATTAGTTAGTACTAAAACGCCTTCCTTTCTTTGTTTAACTTCTCTGGGTCTATGCCTTCTTGCGTACGTTCCTCTTGTTTCTATAACAGTAGTGCTCGTTTCATAGTCTCCTTCCCAGTAATGGACGATCTTTTCTCCATCTCTAAGAATTACAACGCTTTCCCAAGACAAAATGCTACCACCTACAACTCTATCTGCAATGTTAAAAACTATTTAATTTTTGCTGCAAGTGAGCCCCGTGAAGTTGCTACCGCGATTTCTTGAGCGACGCTGTGGCTTCTGCAATTATGAATAGTCCAATTAGCACTATTATTGTTTCGAGTAAGGGCAATTTGTAACCGATGAGTCCAGCTCCGCCAAAGGCAAACACGATTATTCCGATGAACAGGCTGAATTTGCTTAACCCCATTCCCATGCCTGTTCTAGCAATGTTAAGTCCGATCAGGATTAATCCAGCTCCCAAAGCCACGTAAGGCACTATATCTATCACATAATAGTTGGTCAGTGCCCAACTAACGCCGATGAGAACAAAAAATAAGCCCCACGCCAACGCCGTCAAAGCCACATTCTTGTTCAAATTCCAACACCACAACAAGTGTTTACGTTCTAGCAAATATAAAATTATCGCGCATTTCTGTGATGTCTAGTGTTCAATGTGTTCTATGTATGAAATATTACGAGAACGGAATACAGCATATTACTGGTTGCAGCAATTGTTTATTTGTTTTGAAGGGGGATAACGATGAACTCGGAGATTAAAGAGTTAAACCGCTTACTGTGTAAGCAATGCGAAGAAAAAGAATACGAGAAGTGCAAAAACTGCAAAATCTATCACTTGGTAAATAAAATAGCAGAGCAATAAACGCCTATGGCATCTTGTCTATTTTGATAGCTATTTCGTCCAAGATTTTAGTGAACGGATGTTCTGGTTTTTCTTGTGCGAAGATAATGTTTCCTTCCCCTCTTAGGATGTCGCAGAAACAGGGGATTATTCCCAACAGAGGAACTTGGTATAGATCCTTAATTTTGGTTTGCATCACTTCTTTTCCAGAAATCGAAGAAACATCCTGTAGCACCTTGTTCAACACAATCTCAGTTTTCTTTTCAAAAAGGTCATAAAGTTCGCGTAACATGCGTCTGGTTCCGTCAACATCAGATCTGTCGAAGGTTGTTGCCACAAGCACAACATCAGCGCCTACGATGGCGTTTATTGACGAATATTGCAACCCTGGGCTTGTGTCGAAAATCAAATAGTCAAAACCCTTACCGTTCAAAAGAGAGTTTCTGAGAGCTAAAAGTCTTCCTAACGCTCGCATTTCCCATTTCCTATCTTTCGCAGTCATGTCTCTGATGGCTTCTGTGGTTGGGTTTGCGAATCCTACAAAGAGTTTGCCACCATTATGGATTCTGTCGCTTAGATCTATCAAGACTTTGTCGATTTCGCATGTGCCGTTTAAGTAATCATTCAACCAGTGTTCTGCCTTTTCAATTTTCAAGAGGGTAGCCAAGCTTGGGGCGCGAAAGTCTAGGTCTAGTAGGCAGACTTTTTTGCCTTGTTTAACAAATGTTGCGGCTAGATTGACTGAAAGAAGAGTTTTTCCTGTTCCGCCTTTGTATGAATGTACTGCGATTATTTTTCCCAATTTTTACCCTCCTTGGTTTTCCCTATCCACGTAGAAATAGGCTTTTCTTCCTTTCCTTTCCTTTTTCAGATATCCCATAATGACAAGTTGATTAAGATATGCGCTTTCCACGGCCCTTGCCCGGTGCGTTTGTTGAGCAATCTCGTCGGCTGTGGCGCGTCCGAGCCTACATACGGTCATTGCTGTTTTTCTGAGGTGGTCGGGCATAGAAAGCAGGGTCATGACGTCTAATGGTGTTTCGGGAAGAGGCTGGACGTCTTTTCTGCCGTGTTTCTGTAGCTCAATCATGACTTCCATTTTTTCGTTTAGTCTTTCGAGGTTTTCTCTGATTTTTTCAAGTACTTGTAAGGGTTTTTTTCCAAGAACTTCTTGTTTTGCCACTGTGGTTCCCCTATGTGTTTTACACGTGTACAATAGCTTAGAGAATAAAGCATTTATTAAGTCTTACGAAATAACCGTAATGATTCGGAAAGTAAACGCTCACTACTTATGTTAAATGCCAGATTTTGCTCAAATATTCCTACCGCAATGTAGGTAGGCACATGTTTATCAGGTCGCGAATCATGTTGTCTGTTTAAGCATTTCTTCTGATGAGAAGGAAATATCATAAAATATGAAATGGGTTCTAGATTTGAAAATATCGCGAGGAGTGAAAGATTAGGTGCAATTAAAAAATTAGAGATTGCTAGTATGGTACAGGTGCTCTGTTGCGCAGTTCTTCCACTATTGGCAAAACTTGTTTCAGTTCTCGGAAATACTTCAGAACTGTTATGCCCCTTTGTGTTATAGCGTAAACAACCCTGCGCTTTCCGATAGTGCGCTCTTCAACCAACTGCTGCTTTATCAAGAAGTCTAAATATTGTTTCAGTACGCTACAGTTGACGTTAGCTTTGTACATGATGTGAGTTAGCTTTAATGGACCACGGTGAGCAAGCACCTTAAGGATGTCAATATACATCTCGAGTTTGGATCGTCTCATTATCTAACCTCTTGGCGATATTTTCACCCTTTTTATATAAAGCTTTTATGGATTTAAACTACGATTTTTTCCTCTTTAGTCCCCATTAGTAGCTTCTTTTTGTTTGTGCTCTGTTTAACACGTTTATTCTATTTTGCAAGGCAGTGACCATGTCATCTAGCAATATTTTTTGCAATTCCGTTCGGAGCCCTTTCATGTTTTCTTTGAAAACTTTAGCCATTTTCGCTTGTAGCTCTTTTCTTTGTTTTGGTGTTATATCATATTTCAAGGAGTTTCCTCCAATGATTATTCACAGAAATAGGGTGTGGATATTTAACTAACTTATGAACAGAAAATATGAATCTAGAATCCACATTTTTGACCTTTTTTGCTGCTTTGGACAAGTTATAGCCCCCCTATAAGTAGATTGAATTTTAGCTTGAGAAACACAACAATAACAAAAAAGCCAAGTTCAATGAGTAAAATGTAAAATGAAGAAGTTTTGAAAAAAGAGAGATGGGATATACAAGACTGTAAAGGTGTTATGGGTCTGATGGGTATGTTTTTCCGTAGTTTTTTGATACATAGCCTATGTCTTTCATGTCGATTTTTCCATCTCCGTTTATGTCGCCGAATATCCAGCCTATTCTATACGAAATGATTTTGATGTTATGGATGCCGCTATCGTAGGTGAAGTATAGCCAGACATGGGTTGCGTTCAGGTCATATTGGTAGCCATGTTGGACGTTGTCAACAAGTAAAACGAATGGATAGTCAAGTCTATCCCTAGGGATGGTGACGTTGCAATATCCTGAACTGCCTGCCGTTATGTTGAAAGTGATGAGACCTGTCCTTTCTGTCCAGTTGATTGGTTTAAATCCATCTCTGTAACAGGCAACGACATGATCGCTTAATATACTGATATTATAGGGAAAACGTACCAAATCGGGATGGATGTGCCAAGAAACATCTTTTATCCTGACCGGGCTCCATGTTTCATTGAGAGGAAATCTATCCACTCCATGTAAAGATATATTGTATGGGTCCTCGTTTATGCCATCACAATTCATATCTCCTCTGCCTCCGTAATCACTCCAATAGTTTCCTTCTGCCCCATTATCCCAATAGTTATTAGTTTCAATGGATATCGCTTGGATATTATTAGCAATGAAATTATTTTGATAAATAATATTACCAGTACCATTCATTATTCCTATGCCGCCAACATTGTTGTTGAATGTATTGCCGCAAATAATGTTATAGTATGAGCCCGGAAGCAATGGCAGTTTCGAACTCAGGTCAATTCCAACTAATGAACCAGCAACCGTGTTATTAAACACCACATTATTGCTGGAGTTCACGAGCTGAATGCCGACAGAATTGTTATACAAGTATAGGCTTTTCAAAGTTATGTT
>CAYWII010000006.1:0-24644 GCA_964457175.1 uncultured Candidatus Bathyarchaeia archaeon | reverse complement strand
CCATGTATCTTATGTCTAAGTTCTGCATAGTGATGTTTGTTGATGACATTACTAAAAGTCCTTCAACGTTTTTTCTTAAAAACAGATTTCTAGCGGTAATATAAGTACAGTTAACTAAACCCACATAACCGGCATCTAACGGAATTGTCTTATCTTGTTGGTCTACAAAATAATATATGGGCTTTCCATCAACCTTATTTGAAATATCTATATCATGTCTACCACTAGCACCAAAGTTGTAAGTGTTATTTGTAATGTTATTATCCCTCAATGTGTGGTTTGAACCGGAAACACAAATACCATATAAATTGTTCGTTATTATGTTTCGGCTGACATTACAGTTATTGGTAGCATAATTAAAGTAGACTCCGTATTTACTGCCGTTTCGAATGGTAAATTCAAATATATTCACGTTAGATGCGGTTACATTAATGACAGTGTCATTCCAGTCACCATCAAGTATTGTAGTATGCCTATAAAATCCTTCAAGAGTTATTGACTTATTCACATTTAAATGTTCATAGTATGTTCCCTGACACACGACTATTTTGTCTCCGTCTTTTACGATATCATTCCATATAGCTTGCTGTAACGTTTGACCTTCAAAATCATCTGGATACACGTGGGTACTTGATTGTATTACAATTGGCATGGACAATATCCCTCCGAAAATCACTGACGTACATAGTAACATCATTACGAGCAAAACCTTTACATTGGACTCCATTTTTCTACCTCCTTTCTCTCCGTTATCATTTTGAAGAAGAGGTTGCAAGCCTTCGGAGAATCCAGTTCATCGGCTTCTGTGATGTTTGTTGCAGAAGCCAATCAAGCCAGCAATAGAAAGTGTGCCTCTCCCTTCGATAATAGATTGAGCTTAATAGTCGCATTTAAAATTTTTGTCATCTCGTTCTAGTCACAAAAAGGCGAACTATAGCTAACAAGTGCAGCTTAACCAAAGAACATTTTTATTTTCGTCTTCCTAATATTTTGTTGCCGGATGATGAGAAGGCATTAGCTTGACAATAAACGGATGAAATCTCAGAGTTACTCGGACGGCAACGGCTAAAAACAACTCAAAAAATCTGGTAGAAAGAGAAAACTTAACTTTAAAGCAACGTGTGGAGGTTAGCGGTAATCACTGTGTTTAAAGAAATTCAGCTTCTCAAATAATGTCAAACATTTTAGGGCCTTCAGAATGTGATGAAGATTTAGTTGAGACGGGGTTGAATTTACTGACTTAGAAGGGTATTTTAGGGGTAAGGCATTTGATGGCAGAGCTGAAGGATGGTTCTCGTTGAAGTAGTCGAGTATATTAAAGATTTACTATTGTACATTGCATAGTGAATCTTTAATACAATATACAATATTGTAGCTGTTGGTCTGTCTACGAAGAGCTAGAGATAGGAGGAGTAGAACGTAGCTTGGGAAGTTGAATAGATTATAGATCGCAAACAATTCCACCGCATACTGCCGTTGTAATTAAAAACTAACAAAGTAGACCAATTTTTAAAAGAAAAAAAGGGATCTTGTGGAGGTTCTCCGAGCCGCTACAGGAGTGTTGGGATCTCTGGCGGCGGTTGCCACGGCGGTGATGTTTTGCCGTAGTTCTTAGCTGCGTGACCTAGATCTTTCATGTCGACTTTGCCATCATAGTTAACGTCGCCGACTAGGTAATTCCATTTCCATAATGGATATGCGTATATGCCCTGATAGGTTTGTTGAACAGGATATGCTGGATTGTAATACCAACCCACAATTCCGTTGGCACCAAACATTGTGCCTAATTCAAAGTGATACCCAATTTTTTGTGCAAGCGGAACGCTGGGACAGTCTGCATGATATATGTCTTGAAGTTCATAGTAAATTTGTCTTCTTATTTCTTCATCACCTGTCATTATCCCCGCTTCTATTAGTTCATCCACGTGAGAATTGTTGTAGCCTTGGTAAGCAGCGACCCCCCCTTGACTGTGCATAAATGGATACACAAAATAGTGAGGGTCCAGCGGAACATCATCATGCCAGTTCATGACATAAAGTGCTGCCCATTTGTGTTCTATATAATACAGATATTCAGACCAAGGCAAGCCTCGAAAAAAGAAGCAATGAACAGTTAGCAAACTTCTTCACTTTTTTCTTATCGGATGATGAGAGGACATAGGGTAACATAGGCGGATTAAGTTTCAAACTTTTTGGATGACTATTCATTCTTTTACTGAAACATCTGAACTGCAAATTGCTTTTCTGGCGAATGTTATATACCCTGTGTGGGCCGTCATTAGAGTTTGTGGTCTGGTTTTTCCTCGTTCTGTCTGCATTCCACGCATTAAGCATTCGACTGTTTCTATGTCTACGAAGCAATTCTCCTTCAATGCTTCAACTGTTTTGACCACTTGGTCTATTGTTGGACTAAAAGAAACAATTGTGCCACAAGGTTTCAATGCATCGTAAGCATGAGAAATAGCGAGCCATGGAGTTGCCAAATCCAAAATAACAGCGTCAACGCCATTTTCGTCTATGCCAGATGTGACATCTTTATTTTTCAATTCCACAAAGTCGATCAAGCCTGCACGCTTCAGGTTTTTCTCAGCTGTCTTTGTGAATTCTTCTCTGATTTCGTAGCTGTAAATTTTACCGTCTGGCTTGACGTAGTAGGCTAGAGCCGTTGTCAACGCACCAGTGCCTGTTCCAGCCTCCACAACGCGACTTCCAGGTCCTATTCCACTGAACATTACTATCAAGGCTGTGTCTTTTGGATAGGTTATCTGGGTTTGCCTAGCTGACTTCATTATGTAATCGCGTAGAAGCGGTTTTAGAACAACAAAGTCTACACCTAAATTACTTTGAACCATTGAGCCGTATTCTTTGCCTATTATGTCGTCGAATTTTATGAAGCCCTTGTGCGTGTGAAAGGTCTTGCCAGCTTCAACCTTAACCAAATAAGTTTTCCGCTGGCTCAAGTAGAGCAGCACATTGTTGCCTTCACAAATTTTATTGTTCAACAACAAAGGCTTCCTCTATTATGGCGTGTATTTGAATGGGTGTTTTGAGCGGTCTTTGTTCTCTATTAATTCATCGATGTTGGGTCTGCCTTCTATTGCCTTGCGTATTGCATGACGCATGGCCTTGTAATTGTTTATGTAAACTCTTTGCCTGTCCACAGCCGTCGGATGTACAAACACGTTCGCAATAATAATCAAATCTTCCACAGCCTCTTTAGGAATAGTTCCATCTGCAACACTGTCAACCACTGCTTTTGCAACTGCGGTCTGGGCTGGACCGTAAACCATGCTCGCTTGACGCATACTCGTAATAGTCACCGTTGGAACAATAAGCGTTACCGGCTTAACGGACAAGTTTGGCTCCAAAATAGCCAACAAAGGTTCATGTCCAGCAGTTGGTGCCGCTTTAGCTTTTGCGAAAGCTTCGCCGACTGGTCCGTCATTTTTTCCGATGATAAGGTCTATGTGGGCTACTTCTGCGCCTCCTCCTGCCAAGGCTTCACCTACGCGGAGTTTGAAGTCTTTTATAATGTCCGGTGTTATGTTTACTGCCATGAAACGCTCTTCTATCGGTTTTTCAGCAATTTCGAAAGCCACTGCCTTAGGCTTTATTTTTCCTATTTTTTCCAAGTCTAAGCGTAATTCTTCTCTTGCCTCGTAAGTTAATTCGCCGCCTACACTTAGAGGTTTTCGGACGGGTCCAACTTTGATTTTCATCATATTTAATGCTTCTTTTGTGCCTACTGCTCCGCTTCCTGCGATTATTCTGGCTATCTTCTGCACTTTGTATTGGAGTTCGCGGGCTTTTTGCAGTTCACCATTTTTAATATGATTGTAAACTTGCACCCAAACGTCGGGTATCACATTCGCGCTTGCAAGTATAGCTCCTGTGCATCCTGCGGCTAATGCTGCAACAACCACTTCGTCATGTCCGCACAAGACGTTTATTTTGTCTCTAACTTTCTCTAGCACTGCCAATATGAAGCTTAATTGTCCGCTGCTGTCTTTTACGCCAACTATGTTTGGGATTTGAGCCAAATCTTCAACCATCTGCCAAGGCAAAGGCAAGCCAGTGCATTGTGGAATGTTGTAAAGAATTATCGGCATGTCAACCTTACTTGCGATTGTGTCATAATGTTCATAGATTCCACGATCTGCAGGCTTCAGATAAAACGGTGTGACGATTAAAACAGCGTCTGCGCCCACATTTTTCGCATACTTTGTCATTTCTAAGGCTTGATCTGTTCCGCTTGCACCTGTTCCGGCAACAACTTTGACTCTTCCGTTAACTTCGTCGACGACAGTTTTTATCACATGCTTCTTCTCTTCTGTCGTCATGTTAACAAATTCGCCCGTAGTGCCACAAGGAACGACTCCATGAACGCCTAGCTCAATGCAGTGGTTAACCAAAGCGCGCAACCTTTCTTCGTCGACTGCTGTTCCATCATCTGTGAATGGCGTGACTAACGCTGGCAAAATGCCTTCTGGCTTAAACATAAGCATCATCACCTTTCTGATTACCAATGTGAGTACCTTATCATTTAAGCTTTGAAGCTCAAAAAACTTAATTCTAATGATCAACCTGATGGTGCGAAAATACTTAAATTAGTAAAGAACTGAAGACACTATCACTTTGGAGGAGCACCATTTGGACATACGCGAAAGATTAAAGATTAACCCGAAAAATCTGAGAGAAATTAACGATTTTCTATTGAGAAAAGACAATTCTCTCATGAATGGTTTATTTAAGATTGTTGAAAAATACGGTGGCATTGACGAGATTAACCGTAAGGCTAGGGAGTCTCGCAAGCTTGAAAACCTTATGAAGCATCTTGAGAAAAAGAAATCGCCTTTTGTTAAAGACCTTGAATGGTTAGGCAAGCAACGCGACAAAAACGCTTTCATAGCCATATCTGATTATCGGAGAAAAATTTTGGGAAAGAAATTTGATTCCATGAAGTTTGATGATTCTTTCGCGGTAACATTGGAAATTAGTGCTTTCAACTTTTTTCCATGGCTGATTGAAGAAGCAAAACATGCGATAAAGCAGCAAGATCTCATGCCCGGAAGATATATTCGGGTTCGCAACATGAAGGAGCAAGTGGCAGATGATGACCTTTTAGCGTCAGTCGCGGCAATGCAAATCATAGGCGCTTCATTCGTGGAAACTCTTGATACGAAGGGAACTATGCCTGGACCAGACGGCAAACCAATAAACATTCACCTAAGCGGACCTGAAACCATAACGGGTTATTTTGGTGGTGTTGGCGCTCCGAACGAGTACGCTTTGAAGTGGGTTGACGAACTGCTTTACTATTATACTGAGTATGGCGTGCAGCAAGTTTTGAACACGAATTCGGGCACTATTCTTTTGGGGTATTTGCTGCACAAACTTGGTGTGGATATTGAATTTAAGATTTCCGTGTTTCTAGGCAATGATAATCCCTATTCGATTTTGTGGACTCTGTTGACTGCTAAACTCTTGAGCCGAAAGGATGGCACAACACCGCTTGTTGGTTTTAACCTTTCAAACTCTGTGAATAACGAGACAATTGAGCTTTCAGCTTATGTTCGAAAAGCCTTCGACTTCGAGGACATTGTTCGCATCGAACATCACATAACTGAAACTTGCAAAAGTATTGTGAGGCAACCATATGACCGTCTTGACGAGCTAGTAGAACTGGCAGACCACGTCAAAAACATCAGTGCTAAACATGAAGGCGGAGACCCCGAAATCGAGAAAACCCGAGAACACCCTTCAGACATTTTAGAGTATTTCATTCCGAAGAAGGACATCATTGAAAAAGGATTGATGCCAAAACTTCTAAGCAACTATTTGGATAAGCATGACGCTGTGAACAGAACAGCCAAAGCCCTAACCCAGAAAGGCTTAACATTTATCGCTGCACAAAAACTACACAAAAAATAAAATGAGGGATAAAGCGCTACCACGACTGCCTTGGCTTACGCATAATTAGATAAACAGTTGTAGCTACAAAGAAAACAGTTATCACCGCCAAAGCTATTACCGCCTGCCGCGTGCTCTCAAGCTGACCTAGGTTTCCTTGAAGTGAAGTATAGTTCAGCTGAAGCTCCCAATAGGTGCTATTTAACCGCTGATAAGTCTCATTCAAACTCACAAATTGTTGTTCGAGGTCATCTAAATAAGTGTTTTCAACAATTGTCATGGGGAAGCCTGCATTCCGTTTGTAAGAGTCATCAGCGATTGTGTAGCTGAGATGCAATTCGCCGAAAGTTGCACCCCAAATGTCGTTTGGTATAAGAAGGTCATAATTGTATTCTCTTATTTCATCAAAGGATAAAGGCTCATCTTGTAACACACTTGTGGTGTTCAGCGGGATTTGTTCTTCTCCTCTCACGAAGCCATAAACGCTGAAGTCTAAGTAGTTAATTTTAACATTGGCAGATGTGCACTTGACCCACAAATTAATTGTCAGATTTTCGTCGGGAAGAGTTTTCTGTGTGGCGTTTATTATTATTGAAATACCAACATAATCTTCTGAGAAAAACATCTGCATGTCAGTTGGCGATTGCGCTGTTGCCCTACAAGTAAATGTCGATGTGAGTGTCAAGATGATTATGAATGTCATTAAATGTTTGAGATTCTTCATTTTTTCACATCCTAACAATGAGGTTAGTGATTGAGTTTTCTGAATGGCAATTTAAGGTTTATTGTCAGTTTTTTATAATCTACAGAAAACAAAGGAAAGCTTCAAAATTTAATGCTGAAGCGGTTTATCTCACTGATCGTATAAAACGTTGGTATATGTATATGAAGTAGATGAGGGCGAAAGCCGTTAGGATAATCTCAAATGTCAGAATTGCTGGGTTATTTTCTACCGCCATGAAATATCCACGGTTTGCGATGTCCGCGAAAACCAGCACCTGGAGAAATATTGCGCCACCTAGGCAGCTTAAGCCTAACGTGTGGAGAAACATTCGAATTCGACGGTCGATGTTTGCGGCGGCTTTCATTTTCTATCGTGAATATCAAGAGACTATACTTTAACTTATAGATTATGAATCTCGGCATATGACAAAACCTAATAATTGAACCTCAATATCCGATATTAAAAAAGCCCATAAGGACTCCTAAAAAATCTTTATCTCACCGATACGATTAATCATAACCGCAAGCCTTAAGTGTCAATTTAATGTTATGTGTTTGTCAAAATGTAAGGTGTTGAAATAATTTGGCAGTTGAAGGTTTTTCACAGCCTAAGCAGCCCGTAGACGCGAAAGTAAGCGAATTAACTCCCGCTTCAAGAGCAGTAAACGTCACAGCAAAAGTAGTCTCCAAAAGCGAAGTCAGAAACATCGCCGCAGGAAGAGACGGAGCACCACACCGCGTTAGCGATGCCCTAGTCGGCGACGAAACAGGATGCATCTACTTAACATTATGGGATGACAACATCGAAAAAGTCAACGAAAACGACACAATAACTGTGGGAAACGGCTACATCACACTCTTCAGAGGCAATATGCGATTGAACGTCGGCAGATACGGCACACTGGAAATTGCGAAAGAGGCATTAGCAGGCGAAGTAAACACAGAAAACAATTTGTCCACCAAGGTTTACGAACAGCCAAGACGCCCATTCCGAGGCGGCGGCAGACGAAGCTATGGCGGACGCGGAGAATACGGTGGACGAGAAAGAAGAGGCGGCTACAGGCAAAGACGCTACTAAATGCTGCTCACGGCTTAAAATTTCCCAATCGTTTTCTTCTTTTCAATAGCTACGTGCAAGTTTACGTTTTGGCGAAGCAAGATGTCAATCAAGAAAGAATGACGCTTGTATCGGAAACTTCTACACTTTCTTTGGAGCTTTGTTTGGGTGCATTTTTTGCCTCGTTCAAGTAAGCTGCAAAATCGTAATTCTCTTTTTCTTTATAATCCAATCCAAGTCTGCAATAGAGTCTTTCCAAGATTGCTTTCTCAATTACTCCCGCGCCCAGTCCGAAAATTTTCTTTAAACTTTCAACGAAAGCTTCAGGTTTGTCCATGATATCTTCTTTTTTCAAGGAATACAGGTTTTGTAGGTGGAAATAGACTGCGTCTCTTCCGCTTTTTCCAAGCACGAGTAAACCTTCATCAACAGCTTCGAACAGAATGTGTCTAAAAGTGTTGTCAATTTCAGTCAAGGGTAATCTCCTGCTAGAGCTCTTTTATGTGGACATAGAATGCCATTAAAAAGCACATATACGAAACCGCGTTGAGCAATTCTATTGGATGTCCCGCATAGTAGGTTCTGCGCAGTTCTGTGTAGCTGAAAAGCACATCGGCCCATGCATTCAATAGAACTCCTGAACAGATGAGCACCCACGATTTTCCAAGATTTCCTTTGAGAAAAATCAGAAGTCCCAAAAAGGCCATTGATAATAGGGCCATGTCTAATATTGGGTAAAGGAAGCCCACTATTCTTGTTGTTAAATCCTCAGTCCTAACGACAGGAGCTATTACGCCTACAGAGACAAAGAGCGCCATGCCCAAAGTTACAGCTAGGGAAGCGGATAATATTCCACGTGAAAACACAGATTTGAAAATTTCAACATACAAATATAACGCCACGAATAGCGGTATGCAACCACCTAGCCAGAAAAAGTCTGCTACGGATGGATAGGGCAGTTGTATGCCCCAGACGATCGTGTAGCCAACACGTATAGCTTCACCAACGAACCAAAGGAACAATCCTAATGTGAAGAAAAGCCAAACAACTGAAAACTGTTCCTTGGCTTTGTGCCAATATTTTTGTAGGGTAAAGCCGGAACATATAACAGCTGCACCAGCGATTACCGCGAGAAAACTGTTCGAAAACAGCGGCATAAACGCTGGATAGTATGCTTGAAATGCATAGAGCACTATCAAGCCAGCAAGTAGCATCAAGCTAATCTTGTAGATTGACGACACGGAGTGCACCCAATGATTTATTCAATCAGAGAATGTTAAAGAGCATGACAAGTTTAAAATTAAGTTTTATGACTTACAAATCCTTATTCAGAATAACATGTCCGCAATAAGGGTAAGTGAGTAAATGCGCAATTCTCGTAATATTTCATTTCAAAGCCCACCGCAACCTTTAAAGCTGAATTCTAAAACACAACAACATCTCACTTAAAGAGGACGATAAAATGTCGAAACCAAAAGAAGAAAAAAGGAAACCGACAGTAGAAGAATTACTAGCCAAAGCCAAAAAACCCGCGCAGTTAGCGCCGCCCTTACACAAGTTTTACAGCGGAAAAGTCCAGATCATGCCCAAATGCGCCATATCAAACCCAGCCGACTTCGCAATATGGTACACGCCTGGCGTAGCAGCAGTATGCAGAGAAATTCATGCAGATAAGGATAAATCATTTGAACTTACAAACCGCTGGAACTACGTAGCCGTAGTATCCGACGGCACCCGCGTTCTAGGCTTAGGCGACATAGGTCCAGAAGCAGCCATGCCAGTAATGGAAGGCAAAGCCCTACTATTCAAATACTTAGGCGGCGTCGACGCCTTCCCAATATGCCTCAAAACCAAAGACCCAGAAGAAATAATCCACACATGCGAACTTATCGAGCCTACCTTCGGCGGCATAAACTTAGAAGACATAGAGAAACCGAAATGCTTTCATGTTTTAGAAAAAGCTAGAGAACGCCTACAGATTCCTGTGTGGCATGATGACCAGCAAGGCACAGCTACAGTAATATTAGCTGGTTTAATGAACGCCTTCAAAATAGTAGGCAAAAAACCAAAAGAAAGCCTCATAACCCTAGTAGGCGCTGGTTCAGCAAACCTCAGAACCGCTTACGTTCTAATAAAGTACGGAATGAAGCCAGGCAACATATTAATGGTGGACACTAAAGGCATAATCTACCCGGACAGAAAGGACATAACGAAGGAAGAAGACCCATGGAAATATGAACTTGCCCAAAAAACAAACGCGAAAGGTATAAAAGGCGACATATCCGAAGCCTTCAAAGGTGTAGATGCAGTCGTAGCCGCATCAAAACCTGGACCAGGCACAATAAAGCCTGAATGGGTAAAGACAATGGCTAATGATGCAATAATTTTCGCTTGCGCCAATCCAATACCGGAAATATGGCCGTGGGAAGCCAAGGAAGCAGGAGCTCGAATTGTCGCCACTGGCAGAAGTGACTTTCCAAACCAAGTCAACAACAGTCTTGGTTTTCCAGCAATCTTTCGAGGCGTCTTGGACGTGAAGGCGAAAACCGTTACTGACGACATGTGCATAGCAGCAGCTCAAGAACTAGCAAAGTTCGCAGAAGAACGTGGAATGCACGAGGAGGACATTCTACCAAGGATGGAAGAATGGGAAGTTTTCCCAAGGGAAGCAGTAGCTTGCGCACTAAAATCCATAGACCAAGGTGTAGCAAGAGTTAAGCCAAGCAGGCAGGAACTCCATGAAAAAGCTGTTGCGATAATTCAAAATGCCAGAGAATCTGTGAAACTGTTAATGAAAGAAGGATTAATAAGAAAACCACCGCCAGAAGAGAAACTGCTTAGGCAATGAGGCTGAAACTGACAGAAAGACACAAAAACAACAAAATTTCCATTTTTCACCTTCTAAAATTCAGAAAATTATTTAAACCAATCCATAGAACATAGAAGGTTAAGGAGAAGATTAGTATGCGTTCAGATTACGCCCTTTACGGAGTAGCAATAATATTGTTCCTCATAACTGCAATCTTCGTGGCATACACTATTGAATTCCAAGAATTAGTTGTAATCACCACTGCTGTTTTCGGTCTCCTATTCCTCGGACTTGGCTATTCGCAAAGACCAAAAGCAAGAGCTACAACAATCAAGCCCCCAGCACCGCCAATTGTGAAATCCAGAACCACAGAGGTTGTACAAGAAGCGAAACCCGAACCAGTTGTTGAAGTAACACCACAAAAAATCGAGCTTACGACAATAAAAGGTATCAAAGAAAAACGAGCAGCACAATTGAAGGCCTTGGGAATAAACACTGTTGAAGACTTAGTTAAGGCTTCAGCTAACGACTTAGGTGCGAAATTGAAGATTTCACCAAAAATCACTGAAAAATGGATTGCGAACGCAAAAGAACTCTTAAAGAAATCCTAGAAAAAAGGGCATTTTAAAAGCATTAGTTTACAAGCTTTCAGAACTTCAGGATTCTTATTATATTCCTTCTTTCTAACCGTTTAATTGCATCCAGAAATTCGTTTTTCTTTTTGCCTGTTACTTGGAAGGTTTGAAGCATATCTTTTACTGGCACTTCAGGTTTTCCAAATCCTGCATTTCTTTTGTAGAGATGGTTGACTATTGAACGTTCAAGTCTCCCGCATCTCCAAGTGGTGTTGCGAAGAAGAATCACGATGGCCCTAACTAGCCTTTGAGTGTCGCTGCTTTTTCTTCCAGTCAATATTCCTTCACAGTTACCTATTCTAAATGACGACCCATTTAGATTTTGCGTTCAAAGCTTTTAGAAGCAACAAAAGTTAAATGAAAACACGAAACAAAGGGTTGAAGCGGTGAAGATTGCATGCTAAAAGGACAAGTCGCACGAATATATTTTTCGCGCATACTCGAAGGCGAGGACTTAGCTGAATCCATAAAGAAACGAGTGGAAGAAAGCGGCATAAAAGCAGGAATTTTCGTTTTCATCGGAAGCCTAAAAGATGTAGCGTTAGGTTATTACAAGGAAAGACAATACAAATCTATCCACTTGGAAGGTCCTCTAGAAATTGCTTCTGGCATGGGGAATATAGCGGTCAATGAAAAAGGCGAAATAATGATTCATGCACATTTGGTTGTTTCAGACGAGAAAGGCAGAGCCTACGGCGGACACTTAATGAAGGACTCCCATGTCGGTGCCACAGCAGAACTCGTGATAATCGAGGGCGCCGGCGTGAGTTTAAAGAAAGTTTTCGACGAAAAAACAAAACTGAATCTGTGGGAGTTAGGTTAACTCCTTCCTTAAGCATATTCCGTTTGCATCTCTGTAATAGCCTTTCAGTCGTGCAACTTTTTTGTATCCAAGTTTCTGGTAAAGCCTCAGTGCAGCGATGTTATCCTCACGTACTTCAAGGTAGGATGTTCTGACACCTTTTTCTTTTAAGGTTTTTTCAATTTCTTGTAGAAGTTTTTGTGCGATTCCTTTCTTGCGGTAGGCAGGTGACACATCTATTGTTAGAATGTGTCCGCTTAATGCTGTTCTTTCCGCATACACCATGCTTATGACGAAGCCGACTATTGTGCTGTTTATCTTGGCAACTAAGCCGATAGAATTGTAATCCGTTAATAAATGGGCAATTTGCATTTTTGTAAAGGCCTCAGCTTGAAAGCATTCCATCTCAATCTCATACAGTTTATCTAAATGTTGAATTGAAGCGTCCTCTATTGATATTTCCACCTAAACCAGCCTTTTCGCGGTTATTGCCTTAATCTCAAGCCACTGCTGCACGGTGAACCCTACGAAAAATCGAAGCCAGACGGTTAAAATTCGTATTAGGATTGTAGCTGTTGCCGCTATGTCCAACGTCATAATGGGTGACAACCACTGAAATAGGGATGCCATCGTTATTTCTGGAAGCCCAGCCTCAAACGGAACCCCTAACGGGATAGATTGAATAGCAACGACTATTGAACATGTGACAACTATCACGCTCCAACTAATCGGGAACCGCATGGATAAGAACACCAGATAAGCTACTCCGAAGCTGAAAAGCCATGATAAAATATTGAAAACCAATGACATGGAAAGATTTTTGGGTGCATGCCTATACTCTTTGATTGAGCCGTGAAACATTTTAGTCATCTTCATCACTTCATCTTTTATTTTTGTCAGTTTCCAGTGTCCGCGCGTCAGAAACTCAACTAGTCTTATTCCGCCTTCAACAATCCTCATTGTCCATGTTTCCTTGACGCACAAAAGAATTAGTAACACCAGAAAAGCTGTTATCACCGCTGCCAACAGCAATGTGAGATTGATTAAGGTTCCGCTAACGTGTCCTTGCAGTAGGAGGACGCTTATTCCAACTAGCAGGCTTGTGATGTTAATAGCCATGCCCATGAGCCTTTGAACAACAACTGAAGCGACAACTTTTCCGCTTGTTCCATTTTGTTCTCTCTCAACTAAGTAAACTCTTGAAATTTCTCCACTTATCGACTCTGCCGGAATAATTATGTCCACGTAAATGCTGTACCAAACGTACATAAAGGCTCTTGCAACAGAAAGTTTCACCGAGAGAAACGTAACCAAAGAATACCACGACAAAGAAAAGAAAAGCGTCTCAAGCAAAACTGCTATAACTGCCAAAAAATAGATGGAAACATCAATGCGCTGAGCGATTGCAATTATTTCGGGAATATCCACATTGAAGAAGTAGAGATATAAGAAAAAAGCCAACAGACCCAGTGCTGGCAAAACAATGTTTTTCCATGTAATTTTAGGTTTCGCCGTAGTCATTAATAGTTTGCACCTAACATTGAAAGCAAAAGGAATCTGACCGTAATTATATATTTTGCCTAATTCACCTATAAAATGGTAATCTCTCGATAAGGTTTAACTGCATTGGCATGTTAATGTTTAGATGGTGTCATTGTTGAGTTTGAAAGGTGTTCATTTTCTCCTCACATACCAATGTGGTTTAGAATGCGATCACTGCTTCGTCTGGGGAAGTCCTAAGGCAAAGGGCACATTCACTTTCAACCAAATTAGAAATATCTTGACAGAGACGAAGAAGTTGGGAACAGTGACGTATATTGCAGTGGAAGGCGGAGAACCTTTCCTGTACTATCCGATTATGGTTAAGACAGTTGAAGAAGCAGCGAATCTTGGCTTTCACGTGGATATACTTTCAAACTGTTACTGGGCTACGTGCCAAGAAGATGCAACAGAATGGCTCTTTCCAGTATCAGAAGCTAAAAATGTTGAATTAACTCTCAGTAGCGACCCTTATCATGGAGAAAACTGGGAAACCTGCGAAGTTAAAAATGCTATTAAGGCTGCAAAGGCTCTGCGCATAAAAGTTGGAATACTTGCCGTCAAAGACCCGCACACTACGAAATCCTGTCCAAACGAGGTTGAAGGAGCAAAAGTTGACTTGTGCGAACTAATGTACAAAGGCAGAGCATTTTCAAAATTGCCAGAAGACGCAGCCAGAAAGTCTTGGCGTGAATTCACAAAATGTCCCTACGAGAACTTCGCCGGTCAGGAAAGAGTGCATATAGACCCGTTCGGCTACGTGCATGTGTGTCAAGGCATTTCAATCGGCAACGCTTGGAAAAAGCCGTTCTCAAAAATAATCGAGGAATACAATCCTTATGAAAATCCGATTCTTGAACCCCTAGTTCATGGCGGTCCGGTGGCTTTGGTTGAAAAGTTCGGTTTGCCGCATGATGAAGCTTATGTTGATGCGTGCCACATGTGTTATGCCGCACGCCTTCTGTTAAGGAATAAGTATCCAGAAATTCTTGCGCCTGACCAGATGTATGGCGAACTGGAAGAATAACGAACCAAACGTGTTAAGAAGCCATAAGGAGAATAAGATTCACCGATGAGCGGGGGGTAGGGCGTTTGTTAACGCGAGACGAAGCGTTAATCTTAGTTCAGAAACATGTTACGAAGCGAAATGTTCTCTATCACATGCTTGCTGTTGAAGCCATAATGCGAGGTACAGCGAAATATTTGGGCGAAAACGAAGAGCAATGGGCGCTTATAGGCTTGCTGCATGACATCGATTATGAGAAAACTGAGGCGACACCAGAAAGGCATAGTTTGCTAACAGAAGAAATCCTCAAAGGACTCGTCCCCGAAGTGCTGATCAAGGCTATTAAAGCGCACAATTTTCGCCACACAGGTGTTATGCCCGAAACAAGGATGGAGAAGACGTTAATTGCCAGTGATGCAATTTCGGGGTTGCTGGTTGCATGCGCCTTAGTAATGCCGTCAAAGAAGCTGGCGGATGTAAAGGTGGAAACGGTTGCAAAGAAATTTAAAGATAAGGACTTTGCAAGAGGAGCTGAGAGAGAACGCATACTTGTCTGCGAAGAAATCGGAATTCCAAGGGAGAAGTTTTTTGAAATTGCGCTTAACGGACTGAAAACTGTAGCGTCAGAAATAGGTTTATAATTTCTATCCGCTTATGACCACATATTCTTGCTCGTTTTTGGCACCCAATCCAAGCTCCACAGCTCTGCGTATTTGCGTGTAACTCCATGGGTCTTCATTCAGACTGGAGCCTTCGTAGCCTTGAATAATTTTTAATGCTTCCACATCGATAGCTATCCTGTCGCCGGAAACAAGTATAATGTTTGGTTCTCGAAGTTCGCCGCATGCTGGTCCGCCGTTAATGAAACATTTTCTGCCATCCATTATTATTAGATTTGGATGTACAACGAGGTTTAAATCTGCAATTTTCTCTTCCAAATACCTCATGTGCAAAAGCATTCGCTCGCTCGGCTTCATAAAACCAACAGCCAATTTCAAACTTAAAGTGAATTTTGCGAATTTATGCGCTTTCATACAGCAAACGTAAACCAGTTTCGTCGCATTCAACGCAGTCTCGGGTAAACTGACTGTTTTGAGGTACTTGCCGCCTGTAGAGACTTTAACCCATTTTCCTTCATCGAAAAACACCAGTTCCGCGCCTACTTCTTCAGCCTTGCTAATCATTCCAGTTTCCTTAAGCACATTTCTTGCGTGAAGTGAAAACATGGAAGACTCGCCAACAACAACTTTTCCAGCACCATGCTCAACCAACAATTCGATGACTGCCTTAACAAATTCAGGGTCACTCGAAGCAGGCGGAGGGTCAGCAGTGTTAAAATTAGGCTTCAAAAGAACATCATCGCCCTTTTCAATGACTTTGCTGAAGCCGCCAATCAAGTTTACAGCTTTTAAAATGTTTTCCTTAACATTTCCAGCATCGCTCACGTTGCTAATCAAAATTTTGCCGTCTTTTACATATGGATTAATTTTAAACTTGCCAATTGCCATGTGATTCGCCAGATAATACTAACAAAACAAATATCGTTCGAAAATTTTAGCTTTTTCACAGAAAACAAAGGATGTGGATGCTTTAGCTTGCAAGAAACTTGCGAATTGATGCTCAAATATTCAGTTTCTGTTTGAAAAACCTTTTTAACAAAACATTAACCTAATACTTTTCAAATTTGAAAGGTGAAAATGCTATGGAAGTTAAGAAAATTGCCGTTTTGGGTGCAGGCTTAATGGGACACGGCATATGCCAAGTAGCCGCACAATCTGGATACGAAGTAAACTTGCGCGACATTGAACAGCGCTTCGTAGACAATGGTATGCAAATGATAAAGGCTAGCTTGCAAAAGTTCCAAGCAAAAGGGCAACTAACAGAAGGGCAAGTTAACGAAATCCTCGGCAGAATACATCCCACAGTGGACTTGAAAGAAGCAGTCTCTGACGTAGACCTCATTATCGAAGCAGTAACAGAAAATGTTGAGCTCAAAAAATCCACATACCGCGAAGTGGACCAATACGCGTCAGTCCATGCAATAATTGCTTCAAACACTTCGTCAATAAGCATAACCGAATTGGGCTCAACAACCAAGCGTCCAGAAAAAGTCTGTGGAATGCACTTCTTCAACCCGCCACAATTAATGAAACTCATCGAGGTGATTAAAGGTGCAAAGACATCCGAAGATACTATACAAACCGTGCTTGCAGTCGCGCAGAAAATGGGCAAAGAAACAGTATTGGTCAAGAAAGACTGCCCTGGATTCATCGTAAACCGCATACTAATCCCCGCATTGAACGAAGCAGTAGCGCTCTACTGGGAAGGTGTGGCTGATAGGGACGACATAGACAAAGCCATAAAGTTAGGCTTAAACTGGCCAATGGGACCGCTAATGCTTCTGGACTATATAGGAGCAGACACGACATTGGCAATTGCCGAAATCCTTGAAAGAGAGATAGACCCGAAATTTCACCCGAACACTGGCTTGAAGCAGATGGTTAAGGCGCAGTTGCTTGGTAGAAAGACGGGCAAGGGCTTCTACGATTGGACACAAAAATAGGAGATGAATGCCTAATGAATTTTAAATTTATAATTTACGAGAAAAGCGAAGGCGTAGCCACAATCACTCTTAACCGTCCAGACGCTTTGAATGCTTTCAGCAAGGAAGTTGTAGACGAAGTTCTTCATGCTGTGGAGGATATTAGAAATGACGAGAATGTGCGCGTCGTCGTGTTAACTGGAGCTGGCGAAAAGGCGTTTTCAGCGGGTGCGGACATCAAAGCCATGAAAGGAATGAATGCGTTAAGGGCAAGGAAACTTTCACTGATGGGCGAAAAGCTTTGTCTTGCATTTGAGAATCTGGAGAAACCCGTTATAGCGGCAATAAACGGTTATGCGCTGGGCGGTGGGTTAGAAGTCGCCATGTCATGCGACTTGCGCATTGCTTCGGAAAACGCTCGGATGGGACAAACAGAAATTAACATTGGATTAATTCCGGGTTGGGGCGGAACACAGAGATTAGCACGACTGGTGGGTGTTGGAAAAGCTAAAGAACTCGTCTATACTGGGAAGATGATTGATGCGAAAACTGCTGAGCAGCTTGGCATTGTGAACATTGTTGTTCCAGTAGACAAGTTTCGAGAAACCGTAAGGCAATTTGCCTTAGAATTAGCTTCAAAAGCTCCAGTAGCCCTAAAAGTTGCTAAAGCGTTAATCAACAAAGGCTCAGAAATTAGCCTAGACGCTGCGTTAGCCCTAGAGCGCGAAGGCTTCGGCGTGGTAGCCTCCACAGAAGACCTACAAGAGGGCGTCGGGGCTTTCACTGAAAAACGAAAACCCGCATTCAAAGGCAAATAAACAGGAAAGCTTCGAATTTTTTCCCTTATTTTCTAAAATTGTATTAAAAAGAATGAAGTAGAAAAGAGTTTAATGGTCGCCTATTTCTTTTTTGCACACTTCTGCCAGATTTCTTCCCCAGTTGTCTAATGCTTCCAGCTTTCCAAGGAAGAAACGCAACACTGGCGGTTCAAACACGAATTTTAAGCCTTTCACTAAGTTTCTGTGTTTGTAAAGCCAGTTTATTCTATCCACTGCATATTCAATGTGCGATATTGTGTAGACTCTTCTTGGAAGTGCAAGCCTCGTCAATTCTAAATCAGCGAAAACTTCCTTTCCATCCTTGTCTCTTTCCATTGAAATTGTGCCTCTTTCCATGCTTCTGATGCCCGATACAAGGTAAAGCGCAGCAGTCAACGCGCCTGCAGGATATTCTGATTGAGGAATGTGCGGCAAGAACTTCTTTGCATCCAAGTGGCAAGCCAAGCCACCCGGCGGAGTAACCACTGGAATTCCAGTTTCCTTCAGCCTATTAACAAAATATTTTATTTGTTCCACAGCGCAACCAGCCATGTCCAAGTCAACCATCTCTCGCATTCCAACACCCATCGCAGCAACTTCCCTCTGGGACATGCCACCATAAGTGAAGAAACCTTCATAAACAGGAAGCCAAGGCTGAATCTTCTCAAAAAGCTCCTTGTTGTTTGTTGCTATACATCCGCCTCTGACGCAAGTATTTTTCCTTCCACTCATGTAGAAGATATCCGCATAACTGCACATTTCCTTGACTATTTCCGCAACAGTCTTGTTCTCATAACCTTTTTCGCGTTGCTTTATCAGGTAGGCGTTTTCGCTGATTAGGCTTCCGTCCAAAACGAGAATTAAGCCGTGCTCCTTGCAAATCTGTTTAATTTCTTTCAGATTTTGCATGGAAAACGGTTGTCCACCGAGCAGGTTGGTTGTTGCTTCCATGCGCACATAAGCTACTTTGTCTTTACCATATTTTTTGATTACATTCTTTAGTTTTTGAGGGTCCATGTTGCCCTTAAATGGATTGGTGCTTTCTGTTTTAAGCGCTTCATCATGGTAAATTTCTAGGCATGCGGCTCCGCCGGTAAGTTCAATGTGGACTTTGGTTGTGGTGAAGTGATAGTTTGTTGGAACAGCATCGCCTGCTTTTGCGAACACCTTTGATATCAAGTGCTCTGCAGCTCTTCCCTGGTGAACATTCATTACATACTTATATCCTAAAACGTCTTTTACCGCGTCTGCGAATTCATAAAAGGTCATGCTGCCCGCATAAGCATCGTCAACCTTCATCATAGCAGCGTATTGGTTGTCGCTCATCGCGTTTACGCCGCTGTCGGTGAGCATGTCAAGAAACATGTCTTTAGTCTTGAGCTGAAAAGTGTTGTAGCCAGCCTCTTCTATGGCTTTGAGACGCTGTTCAACTGGTGGCAAAGAAATTTTCTGCACCATGCGCGCCTTGTGCATTTCAATCGGGATTTCTTTTCCATTAGACAATTTTATGGACATTGTTACAAACCTCATGAATGAATGCTGTCTATCCTAAGCGCGTTTTAATAATTCTTTCGGTTCAAGATTGCTTTTTGTTTTGAATCACCAAAAGTTATATGTGAAGGTATAAGAATGAACGAGTTCTAACAAGGCGAGGAGATTATTGGTTGCCTGATTTACGTTTGTTGTTGCAAGACAGCCCCAAAAAACGTACACTTCTGCTTGGTAACGAGGCAATAGCAAGAGGAATTTTAGAAGCAGGTATAAGCGTGGTCACCACGTACCCTGGCACGCCAGCATCCGAGATAGGCGACGCTATTTCAGAAATCGCTCCCAAAGCGGGCTTGTATATGGAGTATTCTGTCAATGAAATGGTTGCTGTTGAAGTCGCAGCGGCAGCTGCTAACTGTGGAGTGAGAGCGCTTTCAGCCATGAAACATGTGGGGTTGAATGTTGCAGCAGATGCTCTAATGACTTTAGCGTACATGGGAGTAAAAGGAGGATGCGTAATTGTCACCGCAGACGACCCAGAATGCTACAGTTCACAGAACGAGCAAGACAACCGCTACTACGCTCTGCTCTCAAACTTACCATGCTTGGAACCTTCCAATTCCCAAGAAGCCAAAGACATGACGGTTTCAGCAGTCGAAATTTCCGAAAAGCTTGAACTTCCCGTTCTGCTCAGAACCACAACTCGCGTGAGCCACACTCGTGGACCAGTAACCTATGGCAAGCTAACGAAGCCTAACCTCAAAGGCGAGTTCGTTAGAGACGTAAAACGTATGGTTTTGGTTCCAGCCAATTCTAGACCGATGCACACGGTTTTGCTGAGAAAAATGGAGAGAGCCAAAGAACTCAGCGAAGCATCACAATACAACACAATAATACGTGAGAGCAAAAGCGGCAAGTTTGGCGTCATCTCTGCAAGTGCAGCCTTCAACTATGCAGTGGAAAGCTTAGATATGTTAGGCGTAGACGCTAGTATCCTCAAACTCGGCATGACAAATCCGCTACCAGAAAAAATGATTGGCAATTTTCTGAAAAATCACGAAAAGATAGTTGTCATTGAAGAGCTTGAGCCATACTTGGAAATGCAGGTCAAAGCAATAGCCAAAGATTATGCTCCAAACGTAAAAATCTCTGGAAAAATGGGTAAACTCTATTTTCCACGAGATGGAGAGCTTTCCACGCGTACAGTAATAATTGGTTTGGCGACAATATTTAACAAGAAATTGCCAATAAACTTCGAAGGAATAGACAAGAAATACGCTGCTGTTTTGAAGGACTTGCCGCGTAGACCGCCAACATTATGCGCTGGCTGCCCCCATAGAGCCTCGTTCTATGTGATAAAGAAGGCTACAGGTGGAAAGGCAATCTATCCGAATGACATAGGCTGCTATGCTCTGGGATTCACGCCTCCATTAGACATCGGAGATGCCTTCTTGTGCATGGGCTCAAGTGTAAGCATGGCTCAGGGAATAAACAAAGTGACAGGAAAAGACACTATTGGAATAATTGGAGACTCAACGTTCTTCCATGCAGCAATTCCCGGACTAATAAACGCAGTCTACAACAATCACAAGATAACCCTAGCTGTTTTGGACAACCTCGCAACCGCCATGACAGGACATCAACCTCACCCGGGAACCGGAGTAACGGGTATGGGTATGCCTTCAGAAAAGGTGCTTATCGAGAAAGTTGCTGAAGGATGTGGCGTAAAATACGTTAAGGTTGTTGACCCGTTCAAAGTTAAAGAAGCAACGGCGATTCTGAAAGAAGCATTACAGCATCAGGGTCCTTCAGTTGTTGTTTTTCGTTCTCCATGCGCCTTGATGGTTGTTAGGGAAAGAAGACGCAGAGACGCCAAAATTGTGGTCTGCAAGATTACGGAAGAATGCACGAATTGTATGGCTTGCATTAAACTTCTGGGATGCCCAGCTTTAGTCGTTGTGGACGGAAAGGCCGGTATCAACGAGACTCTTTGTATAGGGTGTGGATTGTGCGCTTCAGTTTGTCCATACGAAGCCATCAAATGTGTGGAGACGAGTTAGGGAAATGGTGAAAATGAAGGAGCTTAATGTTGTCTTGGCTGGAGTTGGCGGACAAGGTGTACTGTTGATAGCGGAGATTCTAGGAACAGCAGCCGTTAAAGAAGGATTGAATGTTCGCGTCAGCGAGATTCACGGAATGGCTCAAAGAGGCGGAGCCGTGGTTTCTAACGTAAGGATTGGAGAGGAAATTTTGGCGCCAACTGTTTTGGAGGGGCAAGCGGATGTCCTCGTGGGGTTTGAGCCACTGGAGACTTTGCGGAATTTGAAGTTTGTTTCTGAAAAAACCATAGTGATAATGAGTGATGAAGAGATTGCGCCGACGGAACTCGCAGCTAGAAGGATAAATTATCCGAGTTTAAAAGAAATAATTGGTAAGATTCGCAGTTTCACAAGGAGCATTCTTGTTGTGGAAGCTGCAAAACTGGCTAGGGAAGCAGGAAATATCCTGACGGAAAACGTTGTTTTACTTGGTGCTTTGGCTGCTACAGAAAAAATGCCGATGCTGAATAAGGGTATCATGGAAGCTTTACAAGAGCTTGTTCCAGCGAAACACTTGAATGTTAACATCAGGGCGTTTAAACTTGGCTACGAATTCGCAAAAAAACGTAAAATCAAACTTTAAACTTGCGTTCATTTTTGTTTGTTTTCATTGCTGCCTTTCAAGATTGCTTCTAAGATGCTTTTGAATATTTTCATGTCGGAAACGTTGACTATTGGAAGTTGGAGGCTTTTTTCAACTTCGTAGAGCTTCTCGTATTTTGGAAATTCTGCATAGCAGATTTGACTTATTGGAAAATCTTTCTTCTTTAGTTCATGTTCAAAGGACTTCTCGTAAACTTCTAAGCATAAAATGTAGCCGTCTACCCAGTAAAGTCTGTTGGCGCCGAATGTCGTGGCGCACCATACGATGTCGTTGATTGTACGTTTGTCTAAACCTAAGACGCTAACTTTTCGTGTTGGAGAGATTTCTACATCCATGTGGTTTTCACGCTTTGAAAGGAGTATTCAGCACTTCTTTAACTTTGCCGCTTATTATTGGCCCAAGTCCATAGACTGTTTTGGGCCAGTCGTCCACGTTTATTAACGCGTTTAGCGGTGTTTGGTAGGTTTTGAGGATTGATATGGCTTTTTCTCTTCCAACCAATGGCAGGCTTGCGATTAGGTATATTTGAGCGTCTTCTGTGGTTTCGCAACGTTTGATTGGGTGGATTGTTGGAGGTCTTTTTTCAACTATTTGTTCTTGGCGTGCAGCTACATAGAGAAAGTCTGTTGTTTCTTTGTATGAGGTTGTGTTGACTATTGCTATTCCGTTTTTAGCTAGGTTGAACATGGCTCCCCAAACGGAGACTGGTTGAATTCGGCTGAACTTGTAGATTATTGGCAAGTAACCCTCCAAGAGTATAAGCGATTTTGGATAAACTTCCTTAAGTTTGAACAGTTGCTCGAAGAGATACCGTCGAGTAAGAGTGTAAACAAAGTCTTGAACAGTTTTTCTTTCTACAGCGCAAACGTCAGATAGGATGTAGTCCCCTTTTTCTAAGGTTTCGATTTTGACGTTGACGCCGCGTTCTCTGAGTCCTTTGACGATTTTTGTGGCAGTGTTTGCTTCTCGACTGTCAACGATTATTGTCGGTTGTTCTTGCTCTTCGGCTTTCTTTTCCTTCAGATATGGGAGTAAGGTTTCAGTTCCAGACATACAATCAACTCTACATTATGCTGTACGTAACATGAGAAACTAATCTGCTTCTTACTGATAAAACTTGACTATGACACAAATTTCAAAGAAGTATGGAATGTCTCCCGCAATGCGAAATCTAACTTCTGATTTCTACTTTCTCCAAGAAATAACTTTGGGTCAAACTAGCTTAAAAAGACTGATAGAATAGACAGATAGAAGAAAATCTCTCATATGGGATAGGGAGGAAATTCAATTCCGATTTGTATATATTGTCAGTCTCTTCCGTTAACTTTTTGAAAGATGCAGAAATGAGGTTGGTGTGGTCATATAGGTTAGAGCCCACGTTTGAACCCACGGCAAATGGAAACATCTCCGCGACACCCCTTTTTTGGCTCATGGGGCTCTAATTGATGAAAAGTTTTAAAGCTTTCATACTGTACTGCTATTAATAGCAAGTATTGCTTCGTGGAGATTAGTGTATGCCTTCATTGAAGAAAAAGAATATTCAAAAGAAGAAAAAACATTCGGAAAAAATTGGGAAATAACGCAGATTTCATATTTTGTGTCCATGCTGGTTTTCGCTGTTCATCTGCTATGCCGTTACCGAAGTTAACCTATTTAGAAAACGGAAGATAGCAAATGCAGACTTAGAAATGATGTTGATAACTTGGTAGGACTTGAACCCTCTCAAAAGGTAGTGATGTCTCCCGAACTCTGCTATTCTATGTCAGAAATCCTTTTGCTCCGAGAAATAATAAGTTAAGCAGTTGCTTAAAACGGTGTGTATGAACTGTTCAATGTTTAGACACGTTCAAAAGGACTGATAGAAGTTTTTTCTATCTGCAAGAGGGCATTAGCGGCTCAGTGAAGCCTCAATCTCGCAAGTCAGTCGGCTTTGAATCGCCTGCCCATACGGAGTTTTCTCAGTTAGATTGGGAATAGCGCGCACTTGCAACGAAGATTAAATGGAGCCGCGCGAAAATATCCTCGGAGTGCTCTGTTGTTTGACCACTTTATAAGGAGGTTTGTATATTATGGGGTAGCAGCGTTCTGTTGTTGAAGGACGAGAAGAACACTGCAACGTTACAAGTTACAGTAAATTGTGAAAGGAGTGATGGAAATTGACGGAAAAATCGGGAATTGTTTTCATTGGAAGTAAACCACCAATGGACTATGTTCTAGCGATTATTACGAGCCTATCCGCGAGCAATGCTAAAGAAATAACCTTGAAAGCCAGAGGACGAGCAATTACCACGGCTGTTGACGCAGCTGAAATAGCCAGAAATCGCTTTCTAAAAGACCTAAAAATAAGCAAAATCGCTATCGGAACAGAGGAGATGCCGGCAAGAGAGGGTGAAAACAGAGCACGGATGGTTTCAACAATAGAAATAACCCTTACAAAAGAGTAGAAAAACCTTGCGAAACACGTCCGCACCCGCAATAACAGTAAGAAACTATTAAGACACAGGCAAGATGAAAAACAATGAAGCTTGCTGTTCTGGTCTACGAGTATCCACCAAAAATCGTCGGTGGCTTGGGAACCTACTCGGCTGAAATAACTCGCCAGTTTGTTCTCA
>CAYWII010000005.1:0-73980 GCA_964457175.1 uncultured Candidatus Bathyarchaeia archaeon | reverse complement strand
ATTTGGCAATAGTCAACATGAATAAACCACACCTCCACCCAATTTACAACGAAGCAAGCCATCTAGTCTACGCAGCCAAAGCGTCAGACATAGAATCAGTAATCATAAACGGTAAGATAGTTATGGAAGAGCGAAGAGTAACAACATTGAATCCAGAAAAAGTAATGCGGATGGCTGGAAAAGCCAAAATAAAACTTCTCGAAAGGTTAAACGCCAACGTTAAATAGGTATTTTTTGAATGAGCATAGGAGAAGGGAAAACAAATGGAAGGTTTTAAAGTAAAGGACATCACTCTGGCTTCTAAAGGGCATCTACAAATAGAATGGGCTTCAAAACACATGCCAGTCCTAAATCAGATAAAAAGAAAATTCAGCAACAAAAAACCCTTCAAAGACCTAACAATAGGCGCATGCTTACATGTAACAAAAGAAACAGCCGTTCTCGTTGACGCTTTCCTCTCAGGCGGAGCGAAAGTTGCGTTGTGCGGTTCCAACCCGCTTTCTACACAAGATGACGTGGCTGCAGCCCTTACAGAAAAAAGTGTTAATGTTTTTGCATGGAGAGGACAGACAACAGAGGAATATTACTGGTGCGTTGAAAAAGTAATAGATCACAAACCAACAATAACGCTTGATGATGGAGCCGACCTTGTAGGCACAGTTCACAGCAAAAGAACAGAAGCATTACCCAACATTAAAGGCGGAACAGAAGAGACAACAACGGGAGTTCTAAGATTGCGAGCTATGGAGAAAAATGGCGCACTAAAGTATGCGATTATAGCTGTGAACGACGCTTACACTAAATACTTGTTTGACAACCGCTATGGAACAGGACAAAGCACAATAGATGGCATTCTCCGAGCAACAAACATTCTCTTGGCAGGCAAAAATTTCGTCATTTGTGGTTATGGATGGTGCTCAAGAGGAATCGCCATGAGAGCACAAGGAATGGGAGCCAACATCATAATCACAGAGGTAAACCCGCTCAGAGCACTTGAAGCCGCAATGAACGGATTACGTGTAATACCAATAACAGAAGCCGCAACAATCGGCGACATATTCGTAACAGCAACAGGCGACATAAACGTCATAAGAAAAGAACACATGCAAAGAATGAAAGACGGGGCAATACTGGCCAACAGTGGACATTTCAACGTGGAAATAAGCATAAAAGACTTAGAAGAGTTGTCAACATCAAAGAGAAGCATGAGACCAAACCTCGAAGAGTACACACTCAAAGATGGAAGAAAACTGTATCTTCTGGCGGAAGGAAGGCTTGTGAACTTGGCAGCAGCAGAAGGTCATCCATCAGAAGTTATGGACATGTCGTTCGCAAATCAAGCTCTCAGCGTGGAATATCTGGTTAAAAGCGAGAAAATGCCGCCAAAGGTTTACTTAGTTCCAAAAGAGATAGACGAAACTGTGGCAAGACTAAAACTTGGCGAAATGAAAATAAGAATAGACGAACTGACAAGTGAGCAGAAAAAATATTTAGCAACATGGGAAATGGGAACAATATAGCAATACACTGAAAACAATGGTAAACTTTAAAAGGTGTAAGAAGGTAAACATGGCTTACGTATGGTGATGCAAATTGGTTAGTAAAGATCAGTCAATAGGTGGAATAATATTCACAGTCTGCTTTGTTGTTGCGATTTTCTACATCGTAACGCTCTTTTATCCAGACTGGCTTATACAGCTGGGATGGGCGCATGAAAAAGGAGCAATTCAATTCTGGATTGTGGCAACGCCTGTTTTCATAGCCTTCATTGCTATAATGGGCATAGGTGCATGGATAGGATGGACGATGGCTACGACACCACCGCCGAAACCAATAGAAGAAATAACTAGCGAAATTGAAGAGAAAAAAGAAGAGGAAAAAACAAAAGAAAAACCATTAGAGGAAACACCGCCCCCACCGCCTGAAGAAGAGAAAAAGCCAGAAAGAAAAAAGAAGGGCGAAAAGTAACAATAGCTCTCAAAAACTCATTCGTTGGAAGCCTAATTTTTATGCATGTTTTATGTTGAAGAATAATATTCAAACAATGTAAATTCTATAGCCCGAACATTTTAAACACAAAATGCAACGCAACGTAAGCGACAGCAGAAATGCCAAAGGTTATTGCTATTATTTTGGGAGAAATTGAGATAAACGGGGTCTCTTCACCTTTTGGTTGTATTTCGTATTCTTTTATCTCATGGGTTTCAGCGTCAATTCTAACAATAGCGGTGAGTTTTTTCATCTCTACCTCAACAGTGTAGATTCCCTCTTCCAAAGAAACTCTTTTAGGTTTCAGACCGCCTTTGTGACCAATTCTCTTAAGGACACCTGTTGCAATCGCCGTTACTGTCTCGGCATTTAGCGTTTTCGATTGAGGAACAGCTGATGTAACTGCACCAGTTCGTCTCTGTAAAGTTGCTGACAATTAATACTGTCCCCTGTATAGCTTAAAGAAGAAAATGCAACACTTTAAAAGACATGTGTGTATCATTGGTAACCAACTTAACCAGTTACTTTCTTGAGCATGCATTGCACTATTTTTTCGCAGGTCATACACTCTTCAGGTATCTTCTCCTTCGAAGAACGTTGACTCAGATATCCAAAACTATGTTTACAACTCGGCTTTTCAGTTGATTTCTCAGGAGTGAGAGAAATGCTTGGTTCCTCGATTTCCATTTCTTTTGCCTTTGACTTCTGCTTCTCTTCCATGATCAGCGAAGTTTCTTCCGCAATTATTTCCGTCAAGCAATAGGGACATGCGTCGTAAACTTCAACTTTTTTTGACCCTAAATTTTCGGCTTTTATAGGACTGGCAAAGGCTTTTCCGCATGAAGGGTTAGGACAAGTAATGCTCTGATTTTCTGCGGTTGATTCCTTCTTTTTCGTAGTTAATGACCTCCCTTTCATTAAATCGGATTCCGAGCTTATAGTATTAGCGAATCCAAAATAAGTATCCAAACTAACTACCTAGGGATTGAACGAAAGAAACTATGGAGAAGCCAATTTTTTGAGGTCTTCCTCTCCTTCAGCATATCCGGAGGCAATTAAGATATCATCTGCCTCAATTTTTGAGTCAGGTTTGGGTCGTATACATTTATCTCCTCTTTTTATGGCTAGGACCCACATGCCAGTTTCTTTTGGAATTCTTGCATCGCGGAGAGTTTTATTTACTAAAGAAGAATTTTTAGCGACACTAACAAAAGTAACGGTTTCTTCAGCCTCTTCTATGGTTAATTTCAGAATAGGATGAGGCTCAATACCTCTTAATACAACTTCAGCAATTTCAGCAGCGGCATCTGCTATTTTTTCAGTCGCAACGCCTAATCTTATCAATCCAAGGAACCCCTTCGCCTCTTCTTTTTTAAATGAACTTGATAAAACAAGCAGCTCAAATTCTGTGTGTAATGTATCCACACGTTCTTCAAGATTCTGAACTTCGTCTGCCAACTCTTTGCTATTCAACAATAGTGAAGAATAGGCTAAATCTATCATTAACTCGGAAGTGTCTTTAAGTTCTACAAAACGATCGACGATCTCCTCGAATTGCTTCGGGTGTCGTTCTGCCATTATAGTTTCTCTAGCTTCTATGGTTTTTCCTTCGATGAGCTCTTTAAATTCCCTGATGCCAGAGGAGGTTCCGCGGGCTATGAGAATGTCGCCATCTTGAATATCATCGCCTTCTTTTGGGTTTATTATCCATTCTCTATTTCGGCAAATTGCGATAATGTCGACGCCCATTCTTGCCGCCAAATCCAGTTCGCCTATTCTCTTCCCAATGAACACAGATTCCTCAACTACCTTGGCTCGAGTTAAACGCTCTTCAACTCTTTCAAAGATTTCGCTCACTATGGGGTGTACACCAATATTTCGGGCTACTATTACTGCAATGTCCGCGGCTGCGTCTGAGATTTTGTCCGCTGCAGATGCTACAGTAGAGACCCCGACCAAAGCTTCAGCATCATTAGCGTCTCTAGCAGCTATCATGACAGCCATGTCCAAGAGATAGGCTAGTGTATCAACGTGTCCTTCAAGTTCCAGAACATCCTCTGCAAGTTCTTTATCATTAAACAATGCCGCAGAATAAGCCAAATCAATCATCAGTTCAGAAAGGTTCTTCATTTCCAAAAGCAAGTCTCTGACAGGTATGGGTTTATATTCTATCTTTTCAAAGCGAGGCATGCCTTTAAAGTCGCTCCACGGCAAAGTATAAGAAAGGAATATTTTAACCCTACCCTCCCAAGAATGAGCCAACCAAAAATAAGGCAACAAGCAATGCGATAGATGTCATACTATCAGCAAATGAACTCTCGATAGGAATGACGAAGTTGTCAGGATCCAGACCTTTTTGGAATGTCAGAATTGAAATTAAATACGACACAAGAATTATTGCAGCGACTGCAATAACATTTGCCACCAACAAAAGAGAAACAAGATTGAAGAAACCAAACGGTGAAAATATACCATTTATGGATAAGGACAAAAATCCAAGAAGAACAAAATATAACACTGAAGTCACCCAAGCACTGAAAATCTGTGTGGTATGATGTTTTATGGAAGAAATGGATGGTTTAAGCATGCCTAAGGCAAGCTTTGTTGTAGCTGTTGAGCCAACCACAGAACCCACGTCTCCTACCAAGTCTATCAACGCAGGATAAACCGTGTAGATTTCTCTTCTGCCCTCCACAATGCCGCTTATCTTTTTTAAAACAGTCCCCGTGATATTAACAATAATCGCGACAAACACCATCGTAAACAAAGATTCTTTAACGGTCTTTACAAACTCCTTACAACGGATGTTCCTAGTTAAAATGTAAATCACTAGAACCACAGGAATTAACGCAATAAAAAAGAGAGGGTATATGCCGAAATTACCGGAGAGAAAGAACATATTTAGCACTAGCACGTAAAATATTGTTATAAATATATCTGCAACAGTCGACATTATTGGATATACGACAACATCTGGATCTAAGCCTTTCTTAAAAGTGACGAATGCAACCGCCATCGTAACTAAGGTTGTTGTTAACCCTAAAGTCATAGTTGTTACAACAATCACGAAAATTGCAGGAAAGTCTGCGACTGATATGTTCCAAAAGAGGAGACCAAAGGCTAAAGAGACTAAACTCATTACTACACTAGTGATAAATGTAATGACAATAAGAGCAGCATACAACATGTGGAAACTCTCTGTATTCTTGAAAAAACGCGGGTAAATCGTGCCAATGTGTAACGCTGTGCTTAAACGTCCACTAAGCAAACCGCCAATAACACCTTTTGCGCTTACAATAACAGGATATATTGCAATAGCCCAAGGAGAACGCTGAAAAACGCCAAGTTGAAGGGCAACCAAGAAACCAGCAAGTAACCCGCCAACGTCAAAGGAAAACGCAATTGAAGTTTCTTTAAGCATTTTAAGGAATGCTGTTGCGTTTACAGCACGGCTCATTGGCACAAAGCCTCCTTCAGAAAGATACCGAGCAAAAATGGGGTTTGGAAAGGGCTAAAAATGAAAAACCATTGGGTGCACTTCCTCGCTGTAAGCTTTGCTAATGGAAAATCCGTGCAACTGCAGTTTAGACTGTTGGCTTGCTTCGCCTTGCTCACCCTCTTCCGAGTTTTCAGCATCATCATCCATCCATGGACACCCTTCAACATAGCTGTTCTAAGCGAGCCTTCAAGTTCTATCTAAATACTCACTCTTAGACCTTAACCATTGGCGCAACATCCCTTAAATAAATTTCCAAAACTTAACATAAATCATTATTCAAAATTCATAACCGTTTTAATTACTTATACCCTAACCCTTTTCCACATCCCGCAATGGTGAAACATTTGTATACAGTATGGATAAAGATTGACGAAACCCTACCATGGATAGAATTAAAAAGCGAATACCCGACAAAAAGAGCAGCAAAAAAGGCGGCTGAAGAATTTCTAAACAACGTTAATGTAAAATTTGTGAAAATACCCGAGAGCAGAGAGCGTATTAAAATGATCACAACAGCATAATAACAATGACCTTGTTAACAGAGTGCTAACAGATATTATATTCATGCTTTTTAGAGCCGGCAATTCCTTTTGGTGAAGCGTCAATTTTGCGTATGTGGTATTTTTGGCATATCACTGGTTTAGAAAAGGTGGTTCCTACTAAGGAATGGTGTGCCACCGACCTTACTGATCACGAAATTAGGGCAGTTTAATCCTCGCAATTTGTCAGCTACTTTTTCGACGCAGTCAGAATAAGTGTTAATGAAAACAGATGGGCCAGTGTCCATTGAAAACCACGTGGGTATGCCTCCGCAACGCATTTTTTGAACCTCTTTTATTATGCGAACGGTTTCAGGTTCCCAAAGAATCAAGTGAGCTTTGCCTGTCATGGTGCTGGCGAGAAGATTTAAGCTATCTTCTTCGGCAAGCTGTCCTATTGTGTCGATGTCTCCCTTTTTTATGGCGTGTTTCATTGTTTCGATAATTTTTGTAATATGTTTTAGTCTGGCCTTGAACAATGGCGAACTGAGAACTTCGCTGTGCGCTTCATCTGTTTTAATAGTGGAAGGTATTGGAACGATAACCATACCCAAGTTAACAGCTTCTGGTTTCACTATTGGCTCCGCATATGACCAACCATTTTTGTTGGCGTACCATATTGCAAAACTTCCTGCAAGGCTTCTTGTAGCAGAACCCGCACCTAGTCGAACTATCTCGGAAAGGGATACATAGTCAATCTTAATGTCTAACGCAGCACAAGCAGCAGTACCAAGAGCGGCAAAAGCAGAAGCAGAAAAACCCAAGCCTTTTCCACTTGTTATACTGTTTTGGGAGACGATTTTAAAGCTTCCAGAATATTTGGCAATGCCTCTTAACTTGTCAAGAATCAATTCAACTCTTTCCAAGTCCTTGCCAACAGTTTTTCTTCCGTTGATTATCAAAATGTCTTTCTTTAATGAGGCTGCTGCTTCAACAGTGGTTGTGGTGCATAAGGCATCAATGCAAACAGATATGCTGTCATGAAAAGGAATTCTGAGCCGCATATCCTTTAACCCGTGATACTTAACTAATCCCTGAATCGGATGTGCAACGGCTGTCGCCTTCATAAACTTAAACTCTATCTAATTAGTAGTTTAACATTATGGCGCCGGAGATTAGGTTTACATCTCGGTTCAAATTCCCAGCGAATTTTATAAATTGCGCGAACATGCCTCGCACCCAAGTGAAGATATCACTGTAAATCTCTTTTCTCGTTGTTTTTATTCATTTTTCTTGTCTTGCATGGTAAAAGAGAAGAATGAATCCTAAAAAGATTTGGGCATGGGAGAAACTTTTAGCAAAATAAGTTTAAATATTTGTGTTTTCTTGAAACGTCAGGATTTATGATGAAAAAGTTGACAACAGCTAACATGAAAGTTAGCAGAGTTATGACTAGAACACTGATTACTGTTTCCCTTGGCAGTATGGTAGAGGAAGCTGTGAAGAAAATGGTTAACTTTGATGTCGAATGTCTTCCTGTCGTTGATTCAGAAGGAATCTTGCATGGCTTGCTCACTTTCAGAGACATGGTGACGAAGGTTATTTACTCACAAGTTGATGTGAGAAAGCTTAAAGTTGAAGACATAATGGCTAAGGATTTAGTGACTTGCGATCTTAGTTGTACGGTTCTTGATGTTGTAAAAATAATGAAGAACAAACATCTTAGGCGGATTCCAGTTGTAGACGCTAGAAGCAAACTCATGGGATTGGTCACTGATTTTGACTTGGCATTGTTTGGATGGGACTTCAAATAAGTTTCGCATAATATAGCTAAAGTCTAAATAGTCTCTTTTATTGCAGTGTATGCCACCTTTTGCTTTTTTCTAATCCATTCTACTACGTGCTTGTTAGATAGAGCTACCTTCTCTTCTGTTTCTTTCCCCCACGAGCTCTTCTCGTCTGATGCCCTCTCGCTTTGTCACGACGAGCACTCTCCTTGCCTTTTCTACGGGAATCTTGTTCTCTATTCATGCTTTGCTGCATCACCTCTTAATTGCCAATAGTATTCTTTCCAAAATAAACTTGTTGTGAGAATAGCGCATTCGCTTGAACTGTGTTTGGTTTGGATAAAAGGTTAATTCTGGCTTAAAATCTGGCTGTCTATTTACTGGAAAAGTCGGATTTACAGGAATGCCCGCCGTCATTTCATTTGCCACGAATCATAAAACTAAGTTGGAAGAACTTCTGGAAGGTGAAGATTGCTATCCCAGCAGAACTTCTAGTATTAATTTATGGCGCAAAACCTCAGTAAGGGCACCCTTTTCTATTGCACCTTCCAAAACACCATTTATGTATGATGAAAATTTGGGGTCATAGGGACATTAACAACACCATGATACGTAGGCAGTTTGTCGACTTCAAAGAGGGCAAGGAGCTCGTCTAAGCGTAAGCGCCGGGGAAGGGATTCGAACCCCTGCGAGCCCAAAGGCCCACTGGCTCACTTGTCCTTTTGTTTCTAGCCCCATTCACAGGCTGGTTGATCTCGAGGCCAGCGCGTTAACCGCTCCGCCACCCCGGCTGAATAGAAGAAAGGTGCTTGTCTTCTAAAAGAGTTTTTCACTGCCAGGATAGGATTGATGGGAAAAACCATTGTTTCTTTTGTTTACGTTTCCTTTTATCCCATTCATAGAGTATTTTTGTGGCTTCGTTAGCGATTTTTATAGCGTTTTTCTCGCCCGTTTGTGGCTTGAATTCGCCTGTACATCGGTTGGCGTAAACTGCGCAGACGGAACCAGCTCTCAACCCGTAAAGGCTTGCGAGGGTATATAATGTGGCTGTTTCCATCTCAAAATTTAATACCTGCGCTTTCTGCAGTGTTTGAAGCATTATCTCTGTTCCAGTCGTTTTCGTTGGACGGTTTTGTCCAGCGTAGAAGTCTGCAGTTGTTGCTGTAATGCCTACGTGATAGTTTCTTATGCCTAGGCTCTCAGCGGCTTCGATTAAAGCTAGTAAGACTTCGTAGTTGGCAACTGCAGGATACTCAGGTATGATATAGCAGTTGCTTGTGTAGTCAAGACGAACTGCCGCAGAAGAAATAACTACATCACCACATTTAACGTCTTTCTGTATGGCGCCTGTGCTGCCCACACGAATAAATGTCTCCACACCCATGCGAGAAGCCTCATTAACGACTATACTCATACAGGCTGGACCTATACCACTTGACATAGCAGAAATTGGAACTCCTTTGTATTTTCCCGTGAAACTTCGAAATTCACGATGACAAGAAACTTCATGGGCAGAATCCCAAAATTCCACGATTTTCGGAACGCGGTCAGGGTCACCAGGCACTAGCAAATATTTGGCTAAGTCGCCTTTTCTACATGCAATGTGGTATTGCCCATCGCCAGAAAAAGTTGTATGCAATCGTTGTCACCAAAATTAAGATTAAGCATACAGCATTTAATAGTAGCGCAATTTGAGGAAACAGCCATTGTCCACTGAACAGAGAAGAACAAAATATGACATCTACGCCAACATCATAGAAACAATAGCAAAGAAGGGATTATGCTCCTTAACGAGAATTTCTTATGGAGCAAACATGCCCGTTGACAGAACAAAGAAAATCCTGAATTTTCTCATCTCGCATGGATTTGTGCGCGAAATCATTGTAAACGGTTCAAAGAAGTACAGAGCAACAAAATGGGGCTTGAAATATTTGGAAACATTCAAACGAATGCGGAAGTTCTTCGCCGCATTAGAGGAACAGTAACAAATTGGAACTACAAAACGTGTTCTCTCCATGTGCGTTGCCTTTTAAGGGCAGCAGAAGGTTACTTATTTTCAATTAAAATGAGGTGAATGAAAATGGCACGCCATGTAAAAAATGAGATAAATTTGAAGAATGAATCGAAGAGAAATGTCGCTCTTGGAACGAAACTGTCCGGTATTGTTAGAAACATTAATGTTAAAGTGAACCAGTCAAAATCTTCAGCATCTGTAGCAGCCAAAACGGCTAAAGATTACTCTGTGAAAGCGGAAGTGGAAAGGGCTAAAGCGACATACTGCACACTAAGAAGAATACTGATCAATTAAAAAAGAAACTAGTCACTACATGTGAGTCCCCTTTTTAAACATGATATAATGACTCAGGAAGGGATTTAGAATGAATGAAAAAATGTCTGTTCCATCTGGAAGCACAGCAAATCTGGACATTGTAAATGGAGATTTAGAGGCAGGCAGAAACTCGATCATAAAGGGAACCGGAACGCCACCTAAGCTGAAAGTTTTGGGCACTCTTTACTGTAGAGGAGGCAACGTGTTTGAATGCGATCTTACAGCTGAAAACTTGGAAGCAGAGGGTAATGTTACAATCCGTGGAGATTTGGAAATAGAAAACAATGTTGAAGTCGAAGACGGTCGTATAAAAGTCTACGGGAAAATGACTGCAAAACAGGTAGACGTGGACGATGCATTGTACGTCAGCAGAGATTTAGTTTCCGAAAACATAGACGTAGGAGGAAGCCTGAAAGTGGACGGAACCATGAAAGCAGGAGACATAGACGTGGGGGGAAGCCTTGAAGCCAAAGAAGAAGTAGAAGCAGACAATATCGACGTAGGTGGAAGCCTCTTAATCGAATCAAAAAGCAATATCAAATCGCTTGAAGTTGGAGGAACTGCCAAAGTAAATGGCGGCAAAATCTCAGAGATAAATGTCGGCGGAAGTTTTGAATCAGATGACCAATTAGAGTTTGAAAGTATAGATGTTGGCGGAGCCGTTCGGCTCTCTAACAAAAATAAAGGAGGAAAAATAGACGTAGGAGGTACATTAGAAGTCAAAGGTGACCTAAATTTTGAAGACATCGATGTTGGCGGGAAAGTGAAGATATCTGGCTCAAGCGAAGGCGAGAAAGTAGATGTTGGCGGCACATTAGAAGTTGCTGAATCTCTAAAGCTTTCAGGAAAACTAGAAGTGGGAGGAACAGTGGAAATAGGCGGTGAGGTGTCTGCAGAAAGTATTGAAATAGGCGGAGTACTACGCGCAAAAAAAGCTACTACTAAAGACCGCATAGAAGTCGGTGGCCAAATAGACACGTCTGAAGGCATAACCGCACATTTTGTGGAAATAGGTCATAGAGGCGAAGTTCACGGTCCCATAAGGGCTGATGAAGTCGTCATTGGCAAAGACGCAAATGTTGAAAACATTTTTGGAAAACGAATCATTCTGAGAAAAGGGGCATGCGCAGAAAATGTTTATGGCGAAAACGTCACCATTGAATCTCATTGCCGTATAAAGGGCGAAATTCAGTACATCCACGAATTAAGAGTGGAAGATCAAGTTTCACTGGCTAAGACACCACAAAAAGTAGAGAAGATTCCCTATTAAACAAGAGCAAACTATCATCTTTTAGGCATAACCAAATCCGCTATGTCCACACTATGCTCGTAGATTTGCCGCAAAAACGAAGCAATCGCAAGAATTTGTGGTACAATATCAAGAGACTGCGCCCTAGCAAATTTCTCAATGTTGGCAAACGCTTTTTCGGTCTTTTCTCGCATGCCTCTGACACCTTCTGCTAAGGTGATGTCGCCTACAAAAAATGCTGTCAATGCGTTCTCATGTGCCTCAAAACAAAGCGTGTAAAAGTCAACAAACAACTTCTTCAAGTCATCTGAAAGCTTTGCCCCTTTTAACTCAACTGTTTTGAGTGCTATGCGCGCACATTCATCGCCCACTGCTTCTACTAAACTGGCTGCCAATCGGTAATCGAGGCATTCAATTGAGCTAACGCCTAATTTGTCGCTCAAACTTGGGTTCTGAATTATCGTGCGCAGAATGCGGACTAGAAGAAAGTAGAGTCTGTTGCTTTCGTCATCGCGGGCTATAACACTCTTTGCCAGTTGTACGTCTCCATCGACAAAAGAGTTGACAACATCACGGTGCATGCTAGCCACAATCGCATAGCCACGTCGAAGAATCTTTTCGGGTGGAAAACCCGAAGGCTCTAACAAGCATTGTAAAACGATTCTTGCATAGTCTTCCTCAACAATTTCTAAGCCGACTAAACGACCTACGGTCTTCTTAACATCATCTCGTACCTCAAAGCTAATACGTTCCTTTGCCTCAACACAAATAATGTCAAATCCGAGTAGATATTTACCAATAATCTCGCGGCCCAAATATGGTCCAGGCTTTAGGCTAATAGCACGAGGCGAAGGCTCAACATTGTACTTGGTGTCTATCAACAGTTTACCGTCACCAGTCTCGCTGACGGCTACGACGGTGCCCTTTTTCAAGCCGTATTGTTCTGCCCAAGTTCGAGGTAAGGTTACAAAAAATGTTCCGGTTCGAGTGCTTTGAACTTTGCGCAAGTCGCCCATACATATCACCATACTCTGAAGTCGACTTTCAAGATTTACGTATCAACACATCTAAACAAACCACCAATATATAAATTTAGGTGCGTGTGTTAAAATTGAAGAAAAAATGTATAATGGGTATAGATTTAGCCGGAATCCCAAGAAATCCCTCTGGATGGGCATTTTGGGAGCGAAATGTGATAAGAACCAGTTTATCATATAGCGACCAAGAGATTCTAGAAAAAATCATCAAAAACAATCCTGCGCTCGTTGCTATAGATGCCCCCTTCAGTCTTCCAAAAAGTGCACTCCTGAGAAAAGCGGATAGAGAAATGATTAAAAGGGGCTATCGCGTTTTTCCGTCGACTTTTGCAGCGATGAAAAAACTTACACTACGCGCAATGAGACTAAACAAGTTAATAGGGGAAAAGGGGTATATTGCAATAGAAGTGCATCCAACTTCAACGTGCAAAGCATTGGGAATGCCAGTAAGGGCTCGGGGAGAAATTCAAACAATCTTAGAGAACATGGGATTAGAAGGCGACATTAAAACGCGCACTTTGACATCGCATGAACTCGACGCGGTCATTGCTGCTTTAACAGCTTACCTATACACGCATAATAAGACAGAAGCCATAGGGGACACGGCAGAAGGTTACATAATAGTCCCAAAAAAGCAAGATTGGAGAACAATCAGAATATGAGTGACACGGAGAAGCTGCAGAAAGCTGTTGAGTTGACAATAGCAGCAGGGTACCAACTAAACAGAGAAGCCTTCGAATTCTTAAGTACACTAGCAGCAACAGACGACCCAACGGAAATCATAAACAAGCTAATACAAAAAATAGAAACACAAAAAGAAAAGCCCTTATTCATTGAGAAAAGTTTTCTAGAAGAACTGTTGAAAAAGCCAGAGCCCTCAAAAGAAATCATAAGTCAGCCTCCAGAGGAGATCCCTCAAAAACTACAAGAACCACAAATAACAGAAGGAAAAAAGCCATTTCATGCTTATGCAAAAGAAGTTGAAGCGCAAATCAAAGTTATTGATGATCCAGCCAGTAAGTTAGAATCAAGTGGAACGATAGAGGATTATTTGGGCTACTTTCGGGACCGGTTCGAGCGAATAGCAAAGTTGCTGAGGCAAAGACTGGACGTTAAGAGTGCAGCCTCTGTTATAGACGCACTAAAAGCGCTTCCAAACACAAAACTCAAAATAATTGGTATGGTAACTGAAAAAAGAGAATCAAAACAGAAAACACTGTTGACAGTTGAGGATTTGCACGCAAATGTCATGGTTCTTGTCTCTCAAAATGCGCCTGAGGAACTCAAAAAAAAAGCGCAGTTGCTACTGCTTGACCAAGTTGTCTGCCTAAGTGTTGTGAAAACAAGAAGTAACCTCTTAATCGCAGAAGACATTATCTTGCCAGACATCGCCTCAAGGTCTCCACACAAAGCGGCAATCCCAGTTTATGCTGTGTTAACTTCAGATATGCACGTAGGCAGTACAAAATTCCAAAGAGAAGCCTTCAACCGTTTTATACTATGGCTTAACGGCAAATACGGAAACGAATCTATGCGAGAGATAGCAAGCCGCGTCAAGTATGTTCTGGTGGCAGGCGATATTGTAGACGGAATAGGAGTTTACCCCAACCAAGTGAAAGAACTGGCAACAAGAGACATTTATGAGCAGTATAGGCTCGCTGCCAAATACATTGAGCAAATACCAGACTATATAGAAGTGATAATTATACCAGGGAACCATGACGCTCCCAGGAAAGCATTGCCGCAACCCCCAATAGCAAACACTTTCCTAAAAACGTTAGAGGAGTCGAGAAATGTTCATTCCATGGGAAATCCTTGTCTTCTAAGTCTCCATAACGTAGAAGTATTGCTATACCATGGTCGCAGTTTAGATGACATCATCTCAACAGTTCCAGACATGGATTACTACCACCCAGAAAGAGCGATGAAATTGCTATTGCAAAGCCGCCATTTAGCGCCCGTGTATGGCGGAAAAACACCGTTATCCCCTGAAAACAGAGATTCCCTAGTTATTGAACGTGTCCCTGACATTTTCCATGCTGGACACGTGCACTCGCTAGGATATTGTAATTACCGAGGAATTTTAGTCGTAAATTCGGGCGCATGGCAAGAACAAACAGGATATATGCGCAGACTTGGTTTTGTCCCGACGCCGGGAAAAGTTCCGGTGGTAAATCTTCAAACACTCGAAGTTACGGTTATTCCATTTAACTAAGAAAGCCCTCGCGCAACCAATCGCGCAACTCTAATTGGCTCGGGAACGCGGCTACGAACGGACAAAGCGCGAATAAGATTATGTGTACATTTGATGTTAGCGCCTAGTATTTCGATGTATATTGGCCGTCCACCAACTAAAGGAAGTATTTTATGAAACTGATTAAGTTTGGCAAACGTATTCCAGCGTGTTTCCCAATCCGTGAAATGTCGTTTTAAGGCTTGTTTCACCGTTTTACTGTTAGGTTTTGTCCGTGTTATTACAATGACTGGCTTCTTAAAACTCTCGTAGATTGCTGTAGGGTCAATAACGTTAAAGCCCGCAAAGGATATCCCAGCAAGAAGAACTGTTGTGAACCTCCATTCATTTAAGATGCCGACAAGTTTCTTTGTCGCGTCTAAACCGTCAACACTTATGTTCGCCGTTCTTACATCTTCGATATGCAATCCTTTAAACAAAACTACCGCAAGAAGGGCCTTTCGTGTTATTCCTTTCTGGAAGCTCCCATCTTCAACTCCGACTACCAGCATGTCTCGAAAGGCATCTCGCCTCATAGGCAACCAAGCGCCCAAGCCTATTATCACTAGCGAAGACGCCTCTAATAAGAGTGCGCGTTATCTCTAACCTAATCTTTTTCGTACGACCATACCTTCCCATGCTTACAACCTTCGTGTTCAACAAACCCATAGAATCAAGTTCGTTAACCAGTGACCCTAGACGACGTTGCGTCAAAGGCGCAACACCTAATTCTCCGCAAAGCTCGCCATATACCTCGTAGATCTCGCCCGTTATTGTACGTTGCGTGTCTGCCTTATTCAAATGGTAAACGCTTAAAACCACGAGTTTTGAGTGCAAAGTCAGATTTTTAAGAGCTTCTACAACACGGTTGTGTTCAATGTTTCTTTCAGCTTCCCGTACATGTTCTTCCGTCACCATACCTTCGCCTTTTCGTTCTGCAATTTCCCCTGCAACGCGCAACAAATCCAAAGCACGTCGCGCATCGCCATGTTCTGCGGCTGCCAACGCTGCACACAAACTCAATGCAGCATCGGACATGGCGCCGTCACAAAACGCTAATTTTGAACGTTCAAGGAGAACGTTCCGCAATTCGCTTGCGTCGTACGGTCTAAAAACTATTTCTTCTTCACTAAGTGAGCTTAAGACGCGAGGGTCAAGGTACTCCTTTAATCTAAGGTCGTTAGATATGCCAACAAGGGACACTTTGCTGTTAGACAAAGTCTCATTTATTCGTGTCAGTTCATAAAGAAGCCCATCACCACGCGCCTTTATCAAAGTGTCGACTTCATCTAGAGCGATAATAAAAATGATCCCTGACGTATCTAAACCAATCTTGAATCTATCAAGAACCTCCCCTGCAGAGAGACCAGTAAAAGGAATAGGTATGCCTATGCTTTGGCATAACGCTGCAAAAACACGATATTCTGATCCTGCCATTCGGCAGTTCAAATAGCAAAACTTTGCAGGTGCATTGAATTCCTTCGCTTTGATTTCAAGATGACTGAGCACATATTTTGTTACAGCTGTTTTCCCTGTCCCAGTTTTTCCATATATAAAGACGTTAGAACTTCTTGCTCCCTTGAGGACGGGAGCTACTGTTTCTCCAAACCGTCTGATTTGCTCCTCTCTGTGAGGCAACTTGTTGGGTAGATAGTCGTGACGTACGACCTCTCGATCTTTGAAAATTTTTGTGTTTCCAACAAATTTTTGAAAGACGTCGTCAAGTACATCTATGCTATCCATTGGTATTCCCCCTCGTGCTTCTAAAGTAACACCTCATTTTCTTGTGGAGATAATAAGCTCTGTCGTACAGAAAACTGAATTTGCAGCACTATAATTCTAAAAGAGAAACTTCGGCTTTACCATTAAGCAAGAAGGCATGAGAGAGCCCCACCCTGGAGTTTCCTGTGGAACTCTGAATAAGTTGGTACAAGTGATGCAGATTTCCTTTATTAAGAAATATACTCTGAAAGAGTAAAATCATTCAATTAAATTATAATTATTATTGTTAAACATTTTCGATAAATACTAAAAAAACTTGCCTACAGCACCAGTTTAATTCACTTTTTACAGAGTTCCACAGGAAATAGAGGGGTGCCTGTGCTGTTTCTCGATTTTTTAACGAAATTTTCTTTACTATCCCTTTAGAATCTATTCATTAGGATGCTGTCTTGTCGTGTAAAGGGGGTATTTTGGTAGGTGCTACCTCGTAAGTCATTCACATTTTGTGAAAACCTTGTGAAGTTAACTTGAGAATGCTTCATTTTCAACCTTCCCTTCCAGATTATTTATTTTTTCTTGTCTCTTTTCAGTGAATAAACCACCCCTCACCTTCCACTGGAGATTAGAATTCACTAGGCACCCATTTTCCTTTTTCTTTTTTGAGATATTGTGAAGCCTGAAAAGACAAGAAAAGTGCAATATTGCTTCTATTTTATTTTTTAGCCCCGTAGGTAGAGCCTTTACTTTTCACCTATTCACCATAACACCTATAACCTGTGAACTGTAAAATTGTGAACACCACTTGACGGTGTATGTTATCCTATGCCAGCGAGAAGAATACGTGTTGAAGTATTTGATGGTGAAGGCAACAAATATGCTGTAGCCTTCGTGGGACAGATAACTAGAGAAAAGGCTCTCCGGCTTTTGGATTTAGTTGAGCTGTTAGGTGGAATGCCCAGCGAAGTAGATACTCCTGGCTATATCCCCAGTGTAGGGAGCAACGAGTTCTCCAAGTATGATAAGGTTCGCATGCTAGTTCAGAAACATTTTCCAATCGTATGGTTCTCTTCTAAGGAGGTCCAGTCTGCTTATGAACAGGAATTTAAAGAGCCTGTGAGTCTCAGCACCGTGGCAACTTACCTCACTAGGTTAGCAAGTAAAGGAATACTTACAAAGAGAGGGCCTTCTAATAGTCTGAAATATAAGTTGGTGCTAGGTTCTCCGCAAGTCACACTTAAACAACAGATGCCCTAATGCATAATGCAGAAGGGTTTACCTTTTAAAAAGGTAATTAACAAGGATGAACAACTATCAAGTGAAGCATTTTGTGTCGTAACAGACGTATAGGAGAAAGCGTGAATGAGTAGTGATATCAAATCAGACTTTGCTGAAATGGAGAAGAAACTCAAGCTTTACGTGAACAAGGGAAGAGTTACAGGTTCAATTGAGGCGGGGGAAGAGCCAGTTATATCCGCCAAGCCAGATGTGTCTCTGATAAAACCACTGAAAAAAATGAGTAATTTTCCTGGAAGGTTCATTGCTGTTGACTGTTCTACGAGGACGCTTAAAAGAGCAAACAACTGGGGTGTTTACCTAATGAGAGCAGCATACGCCTCAGTTAAAGAGCGCAAAGTTGGCTGGAGTTATCTGGAAAGAGTATATACTGCTGTTGGCGACGTACATGTACGTCGCAGTTTATTACAGGATGTTAGAATCGAGATGGAAAGCCAAATCGCCTTGAACCTTCTTGAAGAAAATGGATTCAAAATATGCGACGTACATCAGAATGTGCCTATATACCTCTTGCTAGATGGTGGCGGTTATTTTGGCGGAGAGAGGAAATTCCGAGTGTCACTTTATGAAAAGTGTAAAGAAGAAGGAATTACCCTTCTCGCTATTAGTAAAAATTCACCTTCACTACATGATGAAGGGGGGAGAGATTTCATAGCTACCGCCTACGCTATTTCTCCTTATGACCTTTGGGTTTATTACCCCGTAAGGAAAGCTGATGTACACAAGCATCTTTATGGAGACATCTCCGTTCTAAGATTATCCGGAGAGAATTTTCGGGTATTTCGCTGTGACATTATGGAGTACCTGACTGATCGCGAAATCACCGAATTGCTTTCACCCTTAACTTGCATATCCGAGGACCCAAGGTGTGTTGGATATCCTATAACTCTTTGGCTGGCGCATGAGTTTTCTACCCCTTCTGATTCTATGCTGCTTTCTTATCACGATCAGATAGAGAAGACGTTGAGTGATGCTGGCATACTCGAAGCATTGCGACGAGAAGAGTTTTCGTGCAGCTTTGCTGACGAGATGCATGGAATAAAGCACGCGTATGAATGGGAGTGGTGGGATGGACAACTCTGAACCCATAGGATTTACTTGTGGAACAAAGGGAGACTCTGTGTCCTTCTTCCTCAATAAAGGAATCAATCTTTCATTTGGACAGATAGTGCGTATAGACTCTGGTGAGAGAAGCTTTTATGCAAGGGTTGTTAACGCTGAGAGCAGTTCTACACTTGACACTATCGAGCAGTTGCGGGAAGCAGAAGGCAAGGAAGCCTTCGGACCATATTCTGCCTATCGCTGCATCGAGGCAATACTCTTCCTAGAGAAGAGAGCAGGTAAGGCGCGATCTCCTACATTCAATCCGAATTACCGAGACAAAGTGTACACTGCCAGCGAAGAGGACTGCTCCATTCTCAAACTGTCAGGAGAGTTAGAAGTGGGGCTGCTTCGTTCTGGCGAGCAATTGCTGGGGTCTGCTGGTATAAACATTGAAGCAATACCCCTAATGATGGGCATGTTTGGAATGACTGGTTCAGGGAAAACAAACACCGAACTAATCCTGAACGCTCAAATGATCGAGAACAGCCCCAAAACAGTGGGTCTAATTTTTGACTTTGCTGGGCAACTTCTTGATGGAAAAGGCATCAAACCGCAAAAAGGGCTAAAAGACCATCCGCTGTTTCACAATAAAGTTCAATATTACTCCGCGCGAGACGGAAAAATGACGGTGGGTTTGTATACGGTAAGTCCAGAAAAACTTCTTACGCTGTTTCCAGACATAGGGTTACCTCAGTTCAGACTTGCACGGAAGCTTTACAAAAAACTTGGCAAGGGCTGGATTGAAGAATCCCGAGAGGTTTACGGCGCTGAGGGATATTCTGGACTGGGACGCGTTGCAGATTATAAAATGAAACATGTAATTGAAGCGTTGATGCTTAAGCTGTCTTCTCTGTCCCCAGATCTATTTCCAGTCTCCGATTACAGTTTCGTTGACAGCGTCACTCAGAACATATGCAAAGGAATAACCTGCCTAATAGACATCTCAGGAATAAGCTCTGAAGACCAAAACAAAATCACATGTCTCACAGCATCAACGGTTGCACACCACTATAAACGCTTGTGGGAAGAAAACTACGCAGAATGGCAGAAGCTTCCAACGCTTCTGATAACACTTGAGGAAGCACATGAATTTCTTGACCCAAACAAACCGAAAACCATATTTTCCGACATCGCTCTGACATATCGCAAATACCGTGTTGGGCTTAACGCTGTAACACCAAGACCCTCAAGAATCAACTTTGACGTGTTTGCTGAATTGTGGACAAAAGTCATCATGAAGACAGAACTACGAAAGGACAGGGCATATCTGACCGAAAATACGCCTTACCTAGAATACAGCGATACAGAAATTAAAATGCTGGATGTTGGCGAGGCTCTGCTCATATCTGAACCAAAAATCCGGTTTGCCGTACCAATAAAAGTCACGCATTACCCAGAATATCTCGATAGAAGAGGAAAGCAGGACTATGGGCTTTCAGAATCGCAGAATCTTATGGACATGGAGAAACGTCTTAAGCGTCTGAGTGAGCAGGAATCTCTCTCTTTGTAATTCTTATGTTGTTTCGCTTTCCGCCTTTTTCAGAAGTTTCTCCATTTCTTTCTTAACGCTGTACCTGAATGGAATCTTGTTTGTGTCTCTTTCCAAGTATCCTTCTTCATACAGTTTTTTCATCAGTCGTGCAGTATGCTCTCTGCTTAGTTTAACTCTCTCCTTAATCTCAGGAGCTGTTTTCGAACCTTCCGCGGCAAGCATTTCCAGCACCGCTACTTCAGTGTCAGTCAATGGAGCCATTGCTTTGTCCCTCTTTATTGGTATCACCGCCTCCACTCTCGCCTCCGGAATTGCTGTGATGCGTTGAGCTTGTTCCTCTAAAGTGGAAATCTTCGCGCTCAATTTCTCTTGTGATATAATGACATCACGCACTTTTTTGTCAAAATCTTCCAACCTTGTCACGATCTTCTGTCCACCCTCCGCTATACTGTCAAGCTTCGCCTCTAATGTACGTACTTGGTTCTCAACTTCTCCTGTCTTGTTAAGGGCACCATCAGTTTTGGAGGAAATCACTTGGATCTTGTATGCTGCAACCTCCAGTTTTTCTCTTTCTTGTTTAAGCTGTCTATTAAAACTTAAAACGATGTCTTCAACAGACTCTCTCGCTTTTTCATATTCCTTTTGAACCCTGCGAAGCTGTCTGTAATATTCAACTGCAGCGCTAACAGTAATCGCAGACAAAACGCCCATTAAAATTAATAGGATTTCACTCAAATGCATCCCTCTGTGATTCTAATGTGATTATGCGTGATTCACTCATGTTGCATCACACATCACATTCTCAACATAAAAGATTTAAGGATTATGGTTATTTCCATAGCGTCAACGTATACATGACGTCACATATCACAGCCATAAATAGCATAATATTGACCTGAAGCGGTTTCCATGACATTGGAGAAAAGTTCCGTTTTCTGGTTATTTTTGGGTTTCCAGCGTTTTTCAGTGCTTTAAAAGTGCGGACAACACTTGCTGCCTGTTGTGTTTTCTATAGGCATGTGATTTGTGACATCACACGATACCTTCTGATGGATTTGAGAGCTGTTTTAGGCATGTTTCAAGCTCTTCTCTTATGATTTCTATGACTTTTACTTGTTCGTCTAGTTTCTCGCCTTTGCTTGGTATTGTTTTGCATGCTTCGACATACTCCTGTAATTTGTTTGCTACCTCTACGTACTGATCTAGAGTTGTGGTTTCAAAGATTCCTAAGTACCCTAAAAGTAACACTGTATAGATTGCTTTTATGACGTTTTCTTTTGCCTGTTTTAGGGTCCTATTGAAAGCGCCGCGGCTTATTTTTGCTTTTGTTAGTCGTAATCTGGCTTTTTCGTCGTATTTTAACTGTTTACTCGATATATTTTCGGATAAAATGTCAATGAGTAGTGTTTCAAGCTGTGTTTTGGTTAAATGACTATTTTTGGCAAGTATTTTGGCAATAGGGTCGTTTAGAGAGCTTGTGAGCCATGATTGTATGTTTTCTTTTAGCTTCAATTTCTTCCCTCTAGACGTTACTGTCAACGGATACATTTTTGTATACAAGGTACTACTTTTAAGATTATCGAAGTTTAAACGTTATAGGACTCATTTATGAACGTAAACATTTTATGTTGAAGAAAACAATGCATAGTGAGGATTATCTCTTGGCTTCAAACTTTAAACCCGCAGAACGCCTAAAATCCATAAAAACCTCTGGAATACGTCGCTTTTTCGCTTTAGCTCAAAAAACGCCTGACATTGTTAATTTAACTGTAGGCGAACCCGACTTTGCACCTCCGAAGCAAGTGTTAGATGCATATGCGCAAGCGGCGAGGGAAGGAAAAACACATTATTCACCGACTAATGGAATCCCTGAACTTCGAGAGGCACTTGCACAGAAAGCCTACGCTGAGTACGGTCTTCGTTATGATCCAAATTTTGAGATATTGGTTACTGTTGGTGGAACAGAGGCCATTTTTTTGGCGCTCTTTGGTTTAGTGAATCATGGTGATGAAGTGTTGATTCCGGATCCAGGGTTTGTGTGTTATGAACCTAGTGTCTTGTTAGCGGGTGGGGTTCCCATTTCTGTTCCTCTACTGGAAGACAACAAGTTTAAGCCATCAATTGAGGATGTGATGTCACTAATCACGGACAAGTCACGTGTGATTATACTAAACTATCCAAACAACCCTACCGGCGCGGTTCTTTCGTATGATGAGGCTACTACTTTGGCGAAAGTCGCTCTTGAACATGACATGATTGTGATTTCTGATGAGGTTTACGAGAAGATAATCTATGACGGCACCAAACACTATTGTTTTGCAACTTTTTCCGGAATGCGCGAGCGTACACTGGTTGTTAATTCTTTCTCTAAAACCTATGCTATGACAGGTCTTAGGGTTGGGTACGTCTATGGACCGAAGGAACTTGTTGCTCCTCTCTGGCTGGCGCATCAGTACACAGTCGCTTGTGTGAATAGTCCGGCACAGTATGCAGCGCTAGCTGCGTTGAAGAATTCTCAAGATTTCGTTAAGAACATGGTGCGCGAGTTCGATAGACGGCGGCATCTGGTTCATGACAGACTCAACGAGATTGAAGGCTTCAATTGCGCACTTCCAAGGGGGGCCTTCTACGTTTTTCCAAACATAAAGAATTTTGGAATGCATTCTGAAGAATTTGCAGATTTTCTGCTTAAGAAATCTTGTGTCGCCACTGTTCCGGGTTCTGCTTTCGGCAATAATGGCGAAGGTTACCTTAGAATTTCTTATGCTGCAGCTTATGAAGAGTTGGAGAAAGCGTTAAACCGAATAGAAAAGAGCTTGAAGAAACTCAAATAGTCTTCCGTTTATAGTTTTTCTGCGCTTTCCTTCAATTTGTCAAACAGTTCTGGGCGTAAGTCCTTTAATGTTGGGACAAATGTTTCCACCGGTCTTATGTCTGTATAATCTACATCACACATCACAAGGTCTTCTTTATCATATTTTGCTTGAACAAGAATTTTTCCATTAGGTCCAATCAATCTGCTTCCTCCCCAAAATTGCAACCCATCCTCTATGCCCACTAAGTTTACAAAGGCCAAGAAAGCTGTATTTTCTATTGCCCTCGCAACCGTTAATGCTTCAAAAAATGCTCTGCGAACTGCAGGGGAAGCGGAAATGCAAACTATCAGTTGGGCCCCTTCGACACGTGTAAGTCGGCTTACTTCTGGAAAGAATATATCATAGCATATGATTAAGCCTACTTTTCCCAGGATGGTGTTAAACACTGCAGTTTGATACCCAGGTCTGAAATATCTTTTTTCTTCGAAAACGCTGTGGGTTGGAAGATACATCTTGCGGTATTTTCCAATAAGGCCGTCGGGTCCAACAAGAACTGCAGCATTGTAAATTGTTGCTTGCGTTTTTTCACTTAGTTCGGGCATACCAAAAACTACATGTATCTTCGTTTTTCTGGCGGCAGCTTCAACTATTTTTATTGACGGACCCGGTATGGTTTCTGCCAATTCATAGATTTGGTCTCTGACCACATAGCCTGTCAATGAAAGTTCTGGAAAAATCACAATGTCAGCTGCAAGTTTCTTGGCTTTAGCAAGCATTTTCTCCATTTTCTTTATGTTTTCTACTTTGCCTCCACATTTACATTCTATTTGCGCAAGAGCTACTTTGAATTTCTCTTTCACTGCAATCCTCTCTTGACCGTTAATGCGTTTCGCGTGGGAGTCTGAAATCCGCTCCCACCGTTCTATATTCGATTTTTGTTGTTAATAGCGCTCGCCTTTTATGTTCTGCGGCAAGCCATCTGCACTTTATCTTCTCAACAAATTTTTTTCTTATGTTCAATTGATTTGCTATTTCTTCTGTTTCCATAAAGTGCTCAAGGCCGTAAAGGATAAGGTCCAGTTGCTCGTATTTTATTCCTAGTTCCGTTTCTGCGAGTTGTCCTGGCCACAATGCTGGTGAGGATGGTTTTGCCACAATAGCCTTCGGAACACCTATGTGTTGTGCAAGTTTTCGCACTTGCGTCTTATATAAATCCATTATCGGTGATATGTCTGCCGCTACGTCTCCCCACTTTGTGAAGTAGCCCATCATTGTTTCCGATTTGTCTGAGCTTCCACAAACAAGCTTATTTAGCTTATTCGCGTAATAATAAACGTAAATCATTCGAGTTCGTGCTTTTATGTTTCCTTTGCAAACGTTATCTGAAGGATCGAAGATTGGTATTGAGTTGTAGAATGTTTTTAAAGTTGAAGTGATGTTGACCATTTCTGTTTTAACGCCGAATTTTCTTGCAACAAGCTTTGCATGTTCAATGTCTTTGGTACTATGGGTCTCTTTTTCTGGTAGCATGAGTCCCAAGACTTTACTTTTGCCTATAGCTAGAGAAGAAAGTGCTGCCACAGTAGAGCTGTCAATTCCGCCAGACAACGACACAACTATACCTTTTACTTTTGTTTTCTCACAGTAATCCTTAATGAATCTAGTTATTTTCGTCTCCACTTCCTGCCAGTTTAGTTCCAGAATTGAAGCTGTCAATTCCAAACGGGTGCCCTCAGTCATTGTTTTATGCTCATAGGCAAGTATTTAAGGACAGACGTAAATATGAAAAGAATGTCCGCATCGCAAAATAGGCGAATGCAAATGGGGAGAAGAAGAAGAAAAGTTGTCCGCATTCCCAAGAAGCGTTTACCTAAATTTTTCTCTTGCCCAAAATGTGGAAAAGAAGCTGTCAGAGTTGAAATTCTTCGTGACGAAGATCGTGCTATTGTAGGATGCGGCAGTTGCGGCTTGAAAGAGGAATTCCCAGCTAAACCCGCACAAGGAGAAATTGACATTTACTGCATGTTCACCGACAAAATCTACGGAAGTTCTAGGAGAACCTCTACATCTGAGATTAAGAGTGCATAGTCAGGTTGGTGCATTATGGTAGGGCGCGTTGAAAAATATTTACTTGAAAAAATCAAATCTGAAGAGTCGATTCATATAACTCTTATAGACCCTGAAAAAGTGACGCCCCCACAAGCTTCCAGAATAGCCGCTAAGGCAAGTTTGAGTGGCACCTCCGCCATAATGATTGGCGGCTCAACATTCGCTTCCAATACGCATCTAGATAACGTTGTCAAGGCCGTTAAGCGTACAGTAAAAATTCCAGTGATTCTTTTTCCAAACAATGTGTCAGGCATAAGCCGTTACGCTGACGCTATATGGTTTATGTCCCTTTTAAACTCTGTCGACCCTTACTTTTTGATGGGGGCTCAGGTTTTAGGGGCTCCTTTGATCAAGAAACATCGTTTAGAACCGATTCCCATGGGATACATAATTGTTGGTGAGGGCGGCGCAGCTGGCATCGTGGGCAGAGCAGTTCCAGTTCCGTATAATAAGCCCGAACTCGCTGCAGCACACGCCTTAGCTGGTCAGTATCTGGGTATGCGATTCATTTACTTGGAAGCAGGGTCGGGCGCAAAAAAACCAGTTCCTCCTGAAATGATCCGCGCTGTTAGACGCTACATCAACGTTCCTTTGATTGTTGGAGGTGGCATAAGATCCAGAGCGCAGGCTTTAACAGCGGCCTCGGCTGGGGCGGACATAATCGTCACTGGTAATGTTGTTGAGAACAATGAGGTTAAGCAAAAAGTTTCTGAGATCGTAGAGGGCATAAGACAAGGCAAGACGTGAAATGTGTTTGACTGCTTTCGAAAACTATTTTTCTGCCTTGAAGAAGATTCTTGGGAACGAAAATGTGTATGATGTCTGGCCTGATTTTGAGCCGCAATATGATGAATATGAATATGCCTGGGCTACACTAAGAGGATTGGGTGAAGTTTTAATACTTAATTGTGGCGTTTGTGATGGGCCGTCTGATTTAAGGCATGTACGCTGTAAAGAATGTGTTGAAAAACGGTGCAAACTTGCAGGAGACGCCTATTACAAAGCAACTGGACGCGCAAAGGAAAAATGGCCTACGGTATTTTTGTGTAGAATTCGCAAGGAATAAAAGCATCCCGTAACAACGTTTTTGCGCTGTTTATGTTGCAAAACCAAAATATATTATGCCAAAAAGAATTGTGGAAGGGAGAAAGTTTGAACGGCCCAATGAGCGAAGCTTATCGGCAATACGTGGGAACTCTAGAGAATAAGCTGAGCCAATTATATGCTGTAAGCGAAAAAGCCAGAGCAAAAGGTTTCGACCCGAAACTAAAACCTGAATGTATAGTTGCGAAAGACTTAGCAGATCTCGTGGAGGGGCTCGTAGGACCGACAAGCGTCGCTGAAAGTATAAGAGAACTTAGCAAAAGGTTACCGCGAGAAGAGTTAGCCTTCAAGATTGCTGAGGAAATTGTTTATGGCAAGTTTGGACATATGGAAGCTGAGGCAGCGGCTGAGCAGTCAATACGCACTGCTCTTGCGATTCTAACAGAAGGGCTTACAGCCGCACCTCTTCAAGGCGTAGCAAAAGTAAAAATTAAAACAAACCGTGACCGAACACGGTATCTCGCCATTTATTTTGCTGGACCCATAAGGTCAGCGGGTGGAACAGACCAAGCTCTAACGTTAGTTGTTGGCGACTTCGTGCGACGACTGCTGGGACTTGACCGTTACAAGCCTGCCGAAGAAGAAATCTCACGTTTCATTGAGGAAGCAAGACTTTACGAACGCTCCGTAAGCCGCTTCCAATATCATGTTCTAGATGATGAATTACGCAAGGCGCTTCAATGGCTTCCTGTTGAAGTAACAGGCACAGAATCCGACCCTGTTGAAGTTTCTTCTTTTCGGAACCTTCCGCGGATAGAGACTAACCGTGTAAGGGGTGGCGCATTAAGAGTTGTGAATGATGGTGTTGTTGGGCGCTCTCTCAAAGTTTTGACAATAATCGAAAAACTTGGAATTCAAGGATGGGATTGGCTTAAGGAATTTCGCAAAAAGTCCGAGAAGAAATCTGCGGGATTTATGGATGATGTTATAGCTGGGCGTCCAATCTTCTCCTTTCCGTCTAGACGCGGCGGTTTCCGTTTAAGATATGGTAGGGCACGAAACACCGGGTTATCTGCTGTGGGGGTTCACCCTGCGACAATGCTTGTGCTTCAAGGTTTTCTTGCTGCAGGCACTCAATTACGTTTGGAGCTTCCTGGAAAAGGCGGAATCGCTGTTCCAGTGGACACTGTGGAACTGCCTATCGTTCGGTTAAAAAATGGGTCAGTTGTTCGGGTTACCATTGAAAATTTTAATGTCATAAAAGGTGATATAGAAAAAATCCTGTTCTTAGGGGACATTTTGATTGGGTATGGCGATTTTTTGTACAGTAGTAAGTCCCTTGTGCCTTCTGGGTATGTTGAAGAATGGTGGGTTGAGGATTTGCAAAAGGCGGTTGCAGAGCGGTTTAAAGGAAACTTGGAGGCTGTAACGGAAGCCACCAAGATTCCCCTTGAGAGATTAAAGATTTTTTTGGCAAATCCATTCACTGACAAGCCCAATGTTAAGGAAGCTGTTACCTTATCGATAGCTCTGCATGTGCCCTTACATCCGTCTTTTACATTTTTCTGGTCATACCTTTCTTCAGCTGAAGATCTTAAATTGTTACGGAATTGGCTTCAGAGAGCAGAAGTGCAATTTGAAGATGGTACTTGTTACGAAATTGTTGGAGAGATTGAAACAACTGTCAAGCAAGCTTTGGAAACAATCTGTCTGCCCCATGAAGTTTCCGACGGTAAGATTCTCATAAAAAATGAAGATGCGCATGCCTTTGCATTTTGCCTTGGCTATGGAAAATCTTTCGATGAGAATTCTTCTTCTGCTGCCCCATCTGTTCTCGAAATGATTGGTACGCTCTCTGGCGTGCTGGTTAGAGAGAAGGCTCCAACCCTTGTAGGTGCTAGAATGGGAAGACCTGAGAAAGCGAAAAGACGTGAGATGAAACCTCTTGTTCACGTTCTCTTTCCTGTGGGTTTGTCTGGAGGTTCTCAAAGAGACATTGTTGAGGCGTCAAAAAAGGAGCCAGCATTTGTGGAGGTTGTTAAGCGTAAATGTCCAGTTTGCAAGGCCTTCACGTTTAGAATTACTTGTCCGGCGTGCGGTTCTGAAACTGTTCCTGAGAAAAGTTGTCCTCGTTGCGGAAGAGTTTTGAATGGAGAAGAATGTCCAGCATGTAAAACCCCTGCACATTTCTATCAAAAACAAGTTATTAACTTTAGAGAAATGCTTGAAAGTGCATGTAGTCGTCTAGGTGTTTCCACGCCAAAAATATTGAAAGGCGTCAAAGGTTTAACGAACGAGAAGAAGATTCCGGAAATTATCGAAAAGGGTGTTTTGCGTTCAAGACATGATTTGTCAGTTTATAAGGATGGAACGATTCGTTTTGATGTTACAAATGCTCCGTTAACGCATTTTAAACCTTCCGAGATTGGAGTTTCTGTTGAAAGAATTAGGCAGCTGGGCTATACTTACACCATTAATGGTGAAGAATTAACCAAACCGAACCAAATGTGCGAGCTAAAACTTCAAGACATCATAATTCCTATGAAATGCGCGAAATACTTTGTACGTGTTGCAAACTTTCTTGACGAGCTTCTAACGAAAGTCTATGGGCTTTCGCCCTATTACAACGTTAAGCAGGTGGAAGACCTTGTTGGGCATTTAGTTGCTGGTTTGGCACCCCACACTTCTGTAAGCATCATAGGGCGCATCGTGGGCTTCACCAACTTAAACGTGTGCTATGCACATCCAATTTGGCATTCAGCCAAGCGAAGGGACTGCGACGGCGACGAAGACGCTCTAATGCTTGCCTTAGATACTTTACTCAATTTTTCCAAGGAATTCTTGCCTGCGCAGATAGGTGGAATAATGGATGCCCCGTTGCTTTTGATTCCAATTGTTAATCCGCAAGAGGTGCAAAGACAGGCGCATGATGTGGATGTTGCTAAGGCTTACCCGTTGGAATTTTATGAGAAAACATGGGATTGCACAGAAGCTAAACAGGTAAGCCGCCTCATCGACCTCATCGAGTACAGGCTTGGTTCAGAGGCACAGTTTGAAGGCTTCAATTTCACAACTCCTGTGTCGAATATCAACATGGGAAACGCTGAGAGCGCATACAAACTATTCAAAACAATGGTTGAAAAACTTAACAGTCAACTTGATTTAGCTGAGAAAATTGAGGCTGTGGACGCTAGAAAGGTAGCCCTGAAGGTTTTGACAAAGCACTTCATTCGGGACATCGCTGGAAACTTGCGAGCCTACTCAACACAAGGTTTTAGGTGCAAATCGTGCAACAAACATTTTCGGCGTTTGCCTCTGCGTGGCAAGTGTCCATCTTGTGGGGGGCAATTAACCCTTACTGTCTATCGTGGTGGAATTGAAAAATATCTTGAGGCAGCAGAGCATCTTGTTGAAAAATATAGATTGCCACGGTATTATTCTCAAAGAATTACTCTTGTGAGAGAGGAGATTAGTGCTTTGTTTGAGGGGCGAAAACTAAAGCAGATAACCCTAATGGACTTTGCCTAAGAAACTTTTTCTATTTTAACGACATAATTAACCTGCGGTGAGCATGTTCAAAGAGACTTATCATCCTAATGCTTACTTAATACATATAAGAAACGTCAAACTCGGTCTCAAGGCTAGAACTCAGATACTGAATACTCTTGAGGAGCGTTCCCTCGATGCCAGAACCATTACAAAAGAAACAGGAATGCATTATGGAGTTGTTATGCACCATCTAAAGCTACTAGAAGTGGAAGAAATAGTTGAGCGAAAAGGCAGTAAACCATGTGTTTGGGTTCTTACTGGTTTAGGGCAGAAACGCTTGGAAAATTCGGGTTAAAATGTGCAATTACAAGGCGTGTACTTGCATTTGGGGCACTTATTTGGATACTTGTTCATTGCTGCTGCTTCGAGGTCTACGTCGGCAACGTTTGCGAGTGACGATAACCATGCGATGACATCAGCGAACTCGTCTTCAAGAGCTTTCTTGTTGTTTGTTTTCAACGCGTCGCCTAATTCTTTTACTTCATCTACAAGCCAATTATATGTTCCATTCACTCCACGTTTAGAGTCTCTGTGAAAGTATATTTGGCGCATCATTTTTTGAAACTCTGATATTTGCAAGTTTTTCACCACATGTAACGCAGAAACGCGTTATACCTACAAAAGATAATGAGCTTAATAGATAAAAGTAGTCTTTGTTTTAATTTAGGTGAGGATGCTAATGTCTCTTGTCATTCGAAAGTATAGAGATGTCGATAGAGAGCAGTGCCGTTCTTTATGGCGTGAACTGACAGAAAAGCATCGTGAAATTTACCTAGACCAAACCATTGGAGGGGAACATCCAGAAGGTTATTTTGACAAGTATCTTGTAACGTTTGGACACAAACGACTTTGGGTGGCAGTTCATGATTTCAAGGTGGTTGGGCTCGTTGGATTGATTGTTGAGGAGAACGAGGCTGAAATCGAACCACTCATCGTTAGTAAACACTATCGTGGTAAAGGAATTGGAAGAAAACTAATAGAAAAGGCTGTTTCCGAAGTTCGTAAAATGAAGGTTAGGTTCTTATCCATAAAGCCTGTTGCACGAAACACCGAGACAATAAAATTCCTTTACAAGCAAGGCTTCAAAACCTTGGATGCGTCGAACTGTTCATGGACTTCTCAGACTATGTTTGGAAACAAGAAGTCAGCCTTTTCGGATGCAAATTCAACTTTTGATAATATCGTGCGTCTCTTGTTCCGCCTTTGCATTATGGAAAAGGAAAAGGTTGTTTCAGCGAATTTTTATGTATTTGTAGGCTTCTGTTGCGTTTTCGAAGCAGTAGTGCACTTTCTGGTAATCTTTTCTGAACTCGGCTACGTCTGCTTTTACCTTTTCTAAAGGTTCTTTGCCTATTACCACACGCTTGATGAACTCTGCTATCACGCTCATCTCAGATTCTTTCATTCCTAGCCTTGTAACTTCCGAAACGCCTAATCTTATGCCGCCGGGATGCATGAAATGTCGTCCTTCTTTGATATCCCATGGTAACAGATTTCTGTTAATTATTATGTTTGCTTTCTCCAAAGTTTCTTCAATTATGCCACCGTCACCATGTTTCGTTATGTCAACCAGAATCACATGTGACTGCGTGAAGCCTTTATGTTCCGCTAAGACATTGAAACCTCTTTCGTGAAGCGCTTGACCTAGTGCCTTGGCGTTTTTCACTATCTGACTCGCATAGTCCTTTCCGAACTCAAGCATTTCTGCACAAGCAATTGTGACACCTGCAACTGCATGTAAATGGTGATTACTTACCATTCCCGGAAAGGTTGCACGTTTTATCTTGTCGACGTATTTATTCCATGAAAGAACTCCCCCATGCTGCGGTCCAAAGAATGTTTTGTGAGTGCTCAAGCTCACAACATCTGCGCCTTCTCTCAAGGGGTCTTGAAATTGTTTTCCGGCTATTAACCCAGCTACATGGGCTGCATCGTATCCTACTGTTCCGCCTACTGAATTAATGGTCTCTTTTAGTTCTTTGATTGGATGTGGAAATGGAAAAACGCTTGCGCCGAAGATGACAAGTTTAGGCGGTCTTCCTTCCGCTGCTAGTTTTTGGATTCTCTCTTTCGCCTTGTCAACATCTACATTCAATTCTTTGTAATCTAAAGGTAAGTATTCAACCACTAAACCACGAACAGCACCCGCTGTCCCTCCCAATTCTTTCCTTCCTGTTGTGATGTGCCCACCGCATGGAATGGACAGAGCCATCATGGTATCGCCGGGTTCTGTGAAGGCAGTGTAAACAACCAGATTTGCCACAACGCCCGAAATAGGTCTTACATCCGCAAATTCAGCGTCAAAAAGCTTTTTCATGAGCTCGATGCATTTGAACTCTACTTGGTCTATGAAGCGGCACCCTGCGTAAACGCGTTCTCCTGGCCATCCTTCTGCGTAACGGTTTCCAAAATCTGACATGAGGGTTTCGCGGACGGCTGGGCTTGGAATATTTTCGCTTGCTATTAGTGGGATGCTTTCTTGAAACCACATGTGATGCTGCTGGAGAAGATTAATCACATGGTTGTATTCGTCTTTTGGAATTGCCATCGTCAACACCTTTTTGCATCACAGTATCATTCACTCGCAGATAAAAACTCTTTGAGGCAACATAACATTAATAATAGAGAATCTGATAGAGATATTCATCACCTTTGAAAAGGAAGGCTCTTAGATGAGCAAGAAAAAGAAGAAAAAAGAGTCGTCGCCAATGCCTGCTGCAAGCGCAGGATTGCTTAGATTCTTCGAGGAAGAAACCGAAGGAATCAAGGTCAGACCTGAGTTACTCGTGGCTTTGGCAATAGCGCTGATCGTTATATGCGTTTTAGCGAATGTGTTCTTCTAGAACGGTATTTCAGCGACGAGAAGATGAATGCAAAACTTCTATTCGTTGAACAGAATTAAGGTGAACAAATATCTCGCTTCTTTCTTCTCTCCCCGCAACTTGAGGTATAGGCTGGGCAATCGTTGCACGTAGTATAATGGCCTCAGCATCTGAAAGCCATATTCCAGCAGGTTCGCGAGTGATCGCCATCAAGGTTCCTTCAAAACCATAAGAAGGGTCCAAAATCACCCGTATTTGTTTACTTAAGTTTTTTTCGAGCATATGAAATATCGTTGGGGGAACATTTTGCTCTGGCATAAGGTTCGCAAAATCCTATAATAGACGTTTGGTAAATAAAACAGTTGCCCCTACTGAAGCCATGTTACCTCTATGTTTTTACAATGATAACCCGTTGACTTATAGTTTCCTCTTTTTTCAGCGTTTATGTAAAAAGTTTAAGTTTCAAGCATGGAGATTATTCCTAAGGATGTCTTAACTCTTCGTGGCGATTGTACGGAGCTTCGCGACACTTTAAAATATGCCTAATAGTCTTTCATAGGAAATTTGAACGAGCGGATGAATGTGGCAAGCGGCGACCCATTAACCTTGTCGATGGATAAGGCGGTTAAACAATATTCGTCATTATTCAAGCTTCCGCCATATCAAAAAATGGTCTCGCTTCTTGCCTTGCTTTGCATGGGCAGTGGTTTACTTTCTGCAATTGTCCTCTTTCCCTCTCTTTACGGATTAATTGTAGGAGTAGTTCTTGGTACTTCTCTGTTTTTTACAAATCTGGTTCTGGATCATGTCATAAGCGCTTTAGTTTTGAAGGGCGATCCCATCTATGATTTGCGAAGAACCACAGGGCTTTCGCTTTTCAGCTGGGTTTTCTGGCTTTTTTTCATTTTTGTAGGTGTCGTCGTCGCTGTCTGGTTTGGTTTAGTTTGGTGGATTAGGTTATGCCTTTTGGGATTTTCTGCTGTGCTGATTTTTCGGTTAACAGTTCTTAACGCGACATCGTTCAAGAGCTACAAGAAGCTTCTTGTAGCCTCTTTTCTTCAGCCCATTCCTTGCGTACTTCAATTGATTGCAGTTTGGATGATGGTTTGGGTAAGAATCGACTATTCCCTGTTTTTGTTTCTAGTGTTCTCATCTGCTGTTAGCATCGTCTCTAGCTGGTTTTTCCTTTCTCCTTTGAATCGTGTAGGTGAAAAAACGCTTAAAGTTCCTTCCTTGTCTCTTTTAAAGGCTTTCTTACTGAACTGGGTTGTGGACTTGAATGCTCCATTTGAAAGTTTTCTTGAAAAACTGGGTGAAGAACAAAATGTGGAAGTTTCCATCATAAAATTTGATTCCACTAAGCCGAAGGCAGTGATGGCCGTGCCATCTATTCACCCTGGGCCTTTCAAAAACGTTGGAAGCAGTCCCTTGCCATCAATGCTTAAAACATCATTAGAAAATACGTTGAATTGTGTTGCATGTGTTCCTCATGGTTTGTTCGGTCATGAGTTTGATTTGGCTTCTCAATCTCAAAACCAAAAAGTGGTCGACCGCGTTATTGATTCCTTAAATTTCAATGCCTCAGAGACAAAGGCAACGCCGTTTGTTAAGGTTAGCAATAGTGTAGCGACTGCTTGCTGCCAAATTTTCGGTAAATTAGCCTTCATTTCTTTCAGTCTTGCACCTAAAACTACTGAGGATTTCCCTCAAGAATTAGGTCTATTTGTCAGTAAAAAAGCAGAAAGGTATGGGATAACATGCTATGTGGTTGTTAACGCCCACAATAGCATTGATGGAACAGTGGACACAGAAGAAGCTTTAGGATCGTTGAAAACCGTTGTTATTGATTGTTTAGAAAAGGCAGTTTCCCTTGAACAATCACCTTTCGAAGTTGGCGTAGCCAGCATCCAACCGAAAGAGTTCAGCCTTAAAGATGGCATGGGACCGGGAGGAATCACCGTGGTTGTTGTTAAAGTAGGTGAACAGAAAACTGCTTATGTAATTATCGACGGCAACAATATGGTTACAGGCTTGCGTGAAAAAATCCTTTTCGCTCTCTCTTCCGTAGGGATTAATGAAGGTGAGGTTTTTACGACAGATACGCACTTAGTAAATGCACTAGTTCTAGTTGAGCGTGGATATCACCCTGTGGGTGAGGCTATAAACCACGGAAAACTAATCGACTACGTTAAAGAGACAACATCAGTCGCAATTTCCAATATGGAACTTGTTAAAGCTGCTTGCCGCAAAGTGGAGATTAAAAATGTTAAGGTTATAGGTGAAAAATCACTAGAAACGTTATGTCTTCTTATAGATAGGGCTAAACGGAGAGCAAAAAGGATAGTTGTCCCCGTTTTTGTGTCGAGCGGTCTCGTTTTAATGTTATTTTTGCTGTTTTGTTTAAGCTAAACTAATAAGTCTGAAAAAAGCTCTTCTTTTCTCAATAGAAGGGAAGGGCAGTGCTCAAAGAAATCAGAATTCATGGGCGCGGAGGACAAGGAAGCGTCACTGCTGCTGAGTTGTTGGCTCATGCTGCTTTTCTCGAAGGTAAGTGGGTTCAAGCTTTTCCATATTTCGGGGCGGAACGTCGAGGTGCTCCAGTCAAAGCTTTTGCAAGAATAAGCGACGAATCCATACTTGTGCACAGTCAAGTGTACAATCCTGACTATGTGATGGTGCTTGACCCTGCAATTTACAAAACGGTAGACGTGACAGAAGGGCTGAGAGAAAATGGAATACTTGTCATAAACACAACAAAGAATCCAGATGAGATTGGAATAAGAGGTTGCCGCGTAGCCACTGTTGACGCAACTGGAATTGCCCTCGATCTAAACCTTCTAGTTACCGGTTCACCTGTTGTTAACACTTCAATAATTGGAGCCTTTGCCAAAGCGACAGGAGAAATCAAGTTGGCAAGTGTTTTAAAAGCTATAAGTGAAACGTGGTCAGGCGCAGCAGCTGAAAAAAACGTTAAGGCAGCGGAACTAGCGCATGACCGTTTAGTAAAAGGATGGTGAAAATAAGTGAGCAGTGTTCCAAAAACTCGTAGGGAAATGCCTCTTACACCCTTGTCTAAACCAACAGTTGGTAGTATGGGAAAAACGGGAACTTGGAGAACGTTTCGCCCAGAAGTTGACTATTCCAAATGTACTCGTTGCACCCTTTGCTGGATTTACTGTCCAGATGCAGCAATAACGCGCCAAGAAGATGACTCTCCAAAGATAGATTATGATTACTGTAAAGGATGCGGAATATGCGCTAACGAGTGCCCAGTTAAAGCCATAATCATGAAGCGGGAGGAAGAGTAAATGTCACAAATGATAGTTGACACGGCAAATCATATTGCAGGATACGCCGCAAAGGCCGCAAGAGTTAAAGTGGTTGCCGCATACCCGATAACTCCTCAAACGACAGTAGTGGAAAAGATAGCTGATTTTGTCGAAAATGGAGAGATGGATGCCGAGTATATTCGAGTGGAGTCTGAACACAGCGCCATGGTAGCCTGTATTGCTGCTGCCGCTACGGGAGTAAGAACATTTACAGCAACCTCCTCTCATGGATTGGCTCTCATGCATGAAGCGTTGCATTGGGCATCTGGCTCGCGTCTACCTGTAGTGATGGCTGTTGTTAATCGTGCCATGGGTGCTCCATGGAGTATATGGCCAGACTTCAGTGACTCTCTTTCTCAGCGCGACACTGGATGGATTCAGTTCTATTGCGCTGACAACCAAGAGGTCTTCGACACGATAATTCAGACTTACAAGCTCTGCGAAGATGAGCGAGTCTTTCTGCCTGCCATGGTATGTCTTGAAGGTTTCATTTTGTCGCACACTTACATGCCTGTAAAAATCCCTGAACAGAAGGAGATCGACAAGTTTCTGCCGTCCTATAAGTCTGGATGGATTTTGGATGTTAACCGTCCCTTGTCTCATTCCAACTTGGTTTCACCGGAATGGTACATGGAGTTTCGTTACATGATTCAAGAAGCTATGGAGAACGCAAAAGAGCTTATTCCGAAAATTGACAAGGAATACAGCAGGCGCTTCGGGTTTGAGTATGGTGGTTTAGTTGAGAAGTACAAGTGTGATGATGCAGATTTAATACTTGTTAGTATGGGAACGATGGGAAGCGATGCCAAGATAGCTGTTGACAATCTGCGCAAAGACGGCTTAAAAGTTGGGTCTGCAAGAGTTCGTGTTTTCCGCCCATTTCCAACAGAAGAGATAATGAAACTTGCAGAAAAAACTCAAATGTTTGCAGCAATAGATCGTCACATATCCTTTGGAATGGAAGGCTTTCTTGCCTCGGAGATTAAGGCATCTCTTTTCAACAAGAAAGACACGCCGTTAGTTGCAGGTTTTATTGCTGGCTTAGGCGGAAGAGACGTGACTGCCCAAACAATTAAACGAATTGCTAGGAAATCGCTGAAATATATGCACGCGGGAAAGGTGGAAAAAGAAACCGATTGGGTTGATTTGAGAGAGTGAAAAAATGGTGACAATAAAGGAACTTCCTAAAGAAGAATACTTGCTTAAGGGTCATGCAGCTTGTGCAGGTTGCGGTCCTTCTATCGCCATACGTCTGCTCTTCAAAGCTTTGGGAAACAAAGTCATAATGATTGTTCCTGCTTGCTGTACAACAGTGATTCAAGGACCTTATCCATTCACTTCTGTCGCTGTTCCTCTCCAAAACATATTATTCGAATCCACCGCTGCAGCAGCATCTGGAGTTGTCGCAGCATTACGTCAACGAAAAATGGAAGACCTAACGGTTGTGGGTTGGGCTGGAGACGGTGGAACAGTCGATATAGGCATCCAAGCCTTGTCCGGAGCTGCAGAAAGGGGAACAAATTTCATCTACATTTGCTATGACAACGAAGCTTACGGCAACACAGGAATGCAGCGAAGCGGAGCAACGCCTTATGGAGCGTGGACTACCACGACGCCCTCTGGAAAGAGGGAAAGGAAGAAAGACATGCCCCTAATCATGGCTGCTCATAGGATACCTTATGTTGCGACAGCATGCCCGTCTTACCCCTTAGACCTCGTAAACAAGCTTAGAAAGGCTAAGAGCATCGAGGGCACAAAGTACATTCACATTCTTGCTCCATGCCCGACAGGATGGCGTTATGAAGCAAACAAAACAGTTGAGCTAGGACGGCTGGCTGTACAAACTGGGTTGTGGGCTTTGTACGAGATTGAGTATGGAAAGTTTAACCTTAATCCTCCAAGCGACCGATTGAATGACGAGACCAAACGGAAGCCCATTAAGGAATATTTTCAATTACAGGGCAGGTTCCGCAGCTTAACAGACGAGGACATAAACCGAATCCAGCAGTGGGTGGACGAGGACTGGGAACATTACCGCAAACTGGCATCAAACAGTATGTCTGACGCTGCACTGCACGGAAAAATATAAGAAGCTCAAAATTTATGTTATAGTTCACTTTGCAATGCTACCCATTTGAAATCAGTGAATAAGGAGGTATAGTATGACAGAAAAGAAACGAAAGGAGGAAGCCGCCGAAAAAACAACAAAAGCTACACGGACTGCACAATCTAACGAGAACATTGTGTTTATCGGCAAGAAACCAGTAATGAACTATGTGGTTGCATGCTTGACATTCTTCAACGCCGGCACCAAGAAAGTCATTGTTAAGGCTAGAGGGCGGTCGATTAGTAGAGCCGTTGATACTGTTGAGTTGTTAAGACGAGCCTTTTTGAAGGACCTGCAACTGCAAAGCATCAACATATCTACTGAAGAAGTGACTCGTAGTGAAGGTCAAAAAGCGAATGTTTCAGCGGTTGAGATTACAGTAACTCGCTCATAAATTGACATGTTTCCTCCAAGATACGGACAAAAGCGTGACTAGGCTATTCAGATTGTTAACCTAGTTATTATGTTTCTTCTACTAAAAAAGCGTAGGTAATTATATAAAACCCTCTTTTCTAATCCTACCTTTCATATCGGTGATTTGAAATGGGCTACCCAAAAATCGTTGTCACTCCACCAGGACCCAAGGCTAGAGCACTTGTTAAAAAGGATGAGGAGCTGATTTCGCCTTCCTATGTGCGGTTTTATCCGCTCGCGGTTGAGTCTGGAAAAGGCTGCATCGTGAAAGATGTTGATGGTAATGAATACATAGACTTTAATTCTGGTTTAGTATGCCTAAACGTTGGTCACAATCATCCCAAAGTGATTGCCGCAATAAAGAACCAATGCGACCGTTTTCTCCACTATTCCAACACAGATTTCTTCTACAAGGAAGTAGTTGACCTAGCGGAAAACCTTTCGTCCGTTGCGCCGGGTAAAGGCGGCAAAAAAGTTTACTTCGGTAACAGCGGAACCGAGGCTATCGAAGCAGCGGTAAAACTTGCAAAATGGCACACGCGTAAACAACTGTTCATCGGGTTCATCAGTGCTTTTCATGGTCGCACGATTGGAGCTTTGTCTTTTACTGCTAGTAAGCCCGCGCAAAGACGCTATTTCTTTCCACTGATGCCTGGGGTCACTCATGTGCCGTATGCGTATTGTTACCGCTGTCCTTTCAAACTAACGTATCCTGAGTGTCATTATTGGTGTGTAGACTTTATTGATGAGTTCGTCCTTCAGAAGTATGTGCCTCCAGAAGATGTTGCTGCTATGATTTTCGAGTCTATTCAAGGTGAAGGAGGATACGTGGTTCCACCGCCCGAATATTTCCAGCGGTTGAAGAAACTTGCAGACAAATATGGCATTTTGCTCATTGACGACGAGGTTCAGTCAGGTATGGGCAGAACCGGGAAATGGTTTGCAATCGAACATTGGGATGTTGAACCTGACATCATCTGTAGTGCAAAAGCACTGGCTTCTGGTCTTCCATTAGGCGCAACAATCGCAAAAGCAAAGATTATGGATTGGGTTGGCGGTTCTCACGCAAGCACTTTTGGTGGTAACCCACTCTCATGCGTCGCGGCAAACGCAGTCATTGAAATAATTAAGGAAGAAAGGCTTCTAGAAAACGCGACTAAACAAGGCGCATACATTCTCAAAAGACTTGGAGAGTTGAAAGAGAAAAGCGAAATAGTCGGAGATGTTAGAGGCAAAGGCTTGATGATTGGCATGGAAATTGTAGAGAATAAAGAAAGCAAGAAACCAGAGTCTAAAAAGGCTTCGGAAATCATGATGCGTGCTTGGAAGCGAGGAGTTGCCGTGATTACATGTGGGGCTTCAACAGTCAGGGTTGCGCCACCACTTAACATTACGAAGGAACTTGTCGATTCTGCAATGGACATTATTGAAGATGTTGTCAAAGAGGTTGAAAAGGAAGCGTAAGTTACCTACTAATCTGTGTGGTTGCATGGAAATTCGGACATTAACAATAGGAGACTATGAAGAAATAATACGGCTTTGGGTCAAAGCTGGGTTGCCCTTTAAACCTAGAGGAAGAGATAGCAAAGGGGCAATAGCGACGCAAATGAAGGCGAACCCAGAGTTTTTTATCGGAGCCTTTGAAAACAACAGCCTTGTGGGTATTGCTCTTTTGAGTAGTGACATGCGGAAAGGTTGGATAAACCGTTTAGCAGTTGATCCAGATTATAGGCACCGTGGCGTTGCCAAGGCTTTGATTTCCGAATCTGAGAAAATTCTGAGAAAGCACGGTTTGAGAATTTTCTGTGCCTTAATTGAAGATTACAACATTGCATCAAGAAAACTGTTTAAAGAATGTGGCTACGTGGAACATCACGACATACTGTACTTTTGCAAACGCGACAGCGACGAAGTCTAACTAGGTTTTCTGCAAACAAGCAAGAAATGTTCTGCGCTTCCCACAACTGAGGGATGCGTACAAGTTTTCAATAAAATGTCAATCCACATTTTCCATTTTTCTTTGTCTTTGCAAAGCCTATTAGTTTCTTTTTCATGATGCGAAGAAAGCCCTTCTAGACCAGCCATCTCTAAAACTTGTACCCCCTGTTTTTCGAATAATGCGCGTAATTCTTCTGGTAGGAACCAGTGTGCCGCCGTGAAGCCTTGTCCTTGTTGTCCAGGAACATAGTTCCCAACTTCCAAGTGATGCTTTGCGTATTGTATTTCATGGGGAAATCCAATGAGTATTGTTTTGAGCAATCCAATGCGGCTGATGACTGAAACAAAAATTGGTGCTTCTCTTTTTGCAACACGAACTAATTCGGCTGCCGCTCTTTCTCTTTGTCCAATATTTAATAAGTGAGACAAGGGTCCACCTAAGCATAGTACTGCATCGAAAGTTTCGTCATCAAACAGCGATAAATTTTCCACGGAACCCTCCGTAAACTGCTTGACTTTTTCCAGAACTCCCGCTTTCTTTACTTTCTTTTTCGCGAGTTTCAGCATTTCAGGCACAAGATCCATTAAAACTACATCGTAACCGTGTTTCGCCAATTCAATCGTGTATCTTCCCGGTCCTCCACCAGCATCTAAAACTAACCCCCGTTTTGGCAGATACTTTTCAAGAAAATGTAATGTGACAATGAACTCGATCGTGCGGTATGGGTCTCGTTGTAAACGTTGCCATTCCACTCTAGCTTTTTCGGTGAACCATCTTTTGACGATGTCTTCTACTTCGTCTTCATCTACTGCCATATTCTCATACCGCCTTTTTAATCAAACTGAACTAGTACAAGTAGAATTGTACAAATAAGGCTTGCATGTCTTCTGGTTTTGGTTCACGTACAAAAAATAATACCAAAGCAGTGGATGGAATTGCGAGAATAGCCATGAGTAGAAACGGAAGCATTGGAGACATTGCGTCATACAAGAATCCGCCCATACCCGCACCTAACGCCATGAATATGTAAGCGAAAATGTTCGCCGAACCAGTAACCTTTCCTCGTTGCGCTTGCGGAACTAAATCCGCATACATTGTTTGGTAAGAAGAAAAACCTAATAAAATTGAGAATCCAACAAGAGGCATGGCTATAAAGACTGTTAGGTAATTTTCTCGGAAGAAGGAAAACTCTTTCTTCAGCTTTTCTGCGAAATTCACAGTCTAGCGCATCCTTTAGAGGTCTTTTCTCTTAACCAAATTGTTTCTGCAGACATTATTGAGATTTCTGTGTCAATTTGTTTAGAATTCATGCGGTTTTGCTATTACTTCTCTAATTTTCAATTCAAAGAACCTCGCGGTATTAGCAGGGTGAATTCGCAACGCGGTGTCTGCGCCTCTGCCTGTTCCAGCAATAGCAACAATGTCCTTGTCAACTGGGATTAAGCCCGCATCTGCAGCCATTAAAGTGATTTCTATACATACTTTTGTTCCCTCTCCCATAAGCCTAAGCACGTTTGCAATCAGTTCCAGAGGTTGTATTGTACCAAAGTCTTTGCGAATTGCTCGCTCTACGCTACTTAAGGCGTGGGTACCTGTGAATATTCTTGCTCCATTTGCTAGAATTTCTCTTTTGTATTCTTCTTGCAACTCAGTTTTTCCTGGTTCGCGAAAACCAAAGTTGTGGGTGACTATTACAACATTACAGTCTGTAAAAATTTTGGATGCTTTTGCTCCTGTTTCGCCTGTTGTTGATGCAACTACTATGTCTTTTATGTCTTCTTTTTCCGTATATTCTTTGACAACCTTGAGTAGTGCATCAGTATTTTGCACTCCAACTTTCTCAAAGTAAATGGTTTTCCTTTTAACTGTGCTCATGGCTAAACCTCCATGATTTTCAAGTAATGAGCCTATAACTTTCTTATATTGGTGATGATTGTTATTGGCTTAAACTGCTTTTTTTCAAGGGTTTTCTTTTCAATTCCGTGCCGCATACTTCGCATTTTCTGGATTTGTAATCAGCGGGATATTTCTTGTGGCATGCTGGACAATATCTTATCCATTGTAAACGGAAGCGAATGCCAAAGGTAGACAGTGAAGCAAAAGGTATGCCCATCTGGTTCGCAACATTTTGTATTGAGTAATCATCAGTGACAATTAACGGATTATGCCCTTTCGACTTAAGCTCAAGAGCTAATGCTAGAACTTGTAGGTCTACGTCTGAAAGGAAAAATGTATCTCCCACAACATTTGCGGACGCTTTAACCTTATTAAGAAAGCTGTCTTCTGGTGTTTTGACTTTTACCTTTCCGTTCTCCACCGCGGTTTTGAATCTGACCCAAGACATTGAACCTCCTAGTATTTCTTCTCTAACCATGGACGCGGTGTATTGTTCTTCGCTTACCGAAAATGGGTCGAAACCTGCCACAAAAGCCGACGTATCTAAGACTATAACTTTTCTATTCACGTATCAATCAGACTCCCTTGAAAAGAAGTCTGCTTCTTAGACGATGGTAAAAGTTCTCTTTAAATCTTATGAAAGAAGTTTCATACTTTGAACGTGTAACAGTAATGTTTGGAAGCTTGGAACTTACGATTTTACGGAACTGTCCATCAATTATCACCATGATTTTCCTCGGTCTAGCAACCTCAACGGTCAGACTTGAATCTGCAGGAAAAACAATCGATCGAAAAACGCTTAAGGCACATATAGAAGTTAAAACAAAGGCATCTACCTCTGAGTCCAAAACTGGACCTCCAGCTGAAAGCGAATAACCTGTAGAGCCTGTTTGTGTGGAAACCATTAAACCGTCAGCTTGTGAGTTTAGAATTGGTTTTTTATCTTTTAAGATTCGGGTGTAAAGCAGTTTTACTGGTTCGTCGGCCACGATTAACACTTCGTTTAGAGCGTCTGGAAACTTTGTGTCGTCTGCTGTGGTCGAGAGTTTCATGCATTTTTCGATTTCGAATTCTTTTTTCAAGCATCTGTCAATTGCTAGGAAGGCTTGTTTTGGCTCAACTTCTGTTAGAAAACCTCTAACCCCCATGTTTATAGCGAGTATTGGCGGTTCTGGCTTCGGAATTGAGGCACATGTTCTAAGGATTGTTCCATCTCCGCCTATCGCGACTATGAAATCGGTTTTCATTTTCTCTAATGCAATACTGTTTTCTTTTGTGCCCATTTTGTTCGCTAAGGTGTCTTCAATGTACACGTTTAGCCCCTTTTCTTTCAAGTACTTAGCCAAGTTTTCTACAAGTTTTATGGCTGCTTTTTTGTCAAAGCGAGCTGTCAGACCGACACTTTTGAACAATCGTTTCACCTTTTTGTATTAGCGACACCTTAATCTATATATGGATGTTGTTTAAAATTGCTGTGTATGTAGAATGATAAGTTGGTGGGTGAATGAGCAAACCTGTTGATGTTGGAAGTTTACGTGTGGGGGGGTACATGCTTGTTGACAACGAACCGTGTCGCATAGTTGACATAACTAAATCAAAGCCTGGAAAGCACGGCTCTGCCAAGGCGAGAATTGTTGCTATAGGAGTTTTTGATGGGGTTAAAAGAAGCATCGTTAAACCCGTGGACGCTAATGCGGAAGTTCCTCTAATCGAAAAGCGAACCGGTCAAGTTTTTGCAGTTGCGCCATCCAGCATTCAGATAATGGATTTAGAAACTTATGAATATTTAGATGCTCCTTATCCAGAAGAAGAAGAGCTGAAAGCAAAAATCGTTGCCGGCGTTGAGATTGAGTATTGGCGAATAATGGGCAAGCTCAAAATAATCCGAACAAAATAAGTGAAGAACCGAAATTTTGGGGTCTGATCAAACAAGTTAACTTCTACATTCATCCCTTTGCTGGAGGTTGTGCCTTCTTGCTGGCTGAAAAAGTCAAGTTAAAGGATGGCCGAGCCGTCTTGATAAGAAAGTTTCAGATGGGCGATAAAGAGAAACTTATCGAGATGTACACGTCTCTTTCGGGCGATGCTGTACGGTGGGGAATGCCTCCTTACAACCGGGAAAGACTTGAGAGGGGCTGGTTTAGTAATCTTCAGAATATGATATCCATAATCGCTTTACACGGAGACAAGGTTGCCGGTCACGCACAGATTTTCAAGAATCCCCATGCACGGAGAATAGGAACAGGCGATTTGGTGATTTATTTTCACCAAAACTTTCATAATGTAGGATTGGGAACTGCAATGCTTACTAGACTCATACAACTTGCGAAAGAGGAAGGATTGCATCGAGTAGGCTTGCATGTCATAGCGGATAACAAAGGTGCCATTCACCTCTACCATAAGCTTGGCTTCAAAATTGAAGGAATTATGAAAGACGCATACGTTGGCGAAGATGGGAAGTATCATGATGAGCTTGTGATGGGCTTGATTCTCGCTAACTCCACCAAGTCCAATCGAGTTTTCTAAACCCTAAGTAAAGGATTAGGAGGATTACCCCCCAACTTAATGCTATTCCAGCAAACTTTAACACTACATTGTCTAGGTAGTTGTAGCTTGCCCATGCGCTTACTCCGCAGAGACCCACTAACAGGAGCGCGAACATGGCAAATTGAATCGCTCGCTCAGTAGCCATCCATTCCACCACTAAATCGTTTCTAGAAATTATCGTATCTTATTGTTAAAACTTTCCATCAACACTTATCTTACTGTATTTATATGGTGTTTCTGGAGCCGATGTTGCGAGAAGAGCCGTCTGATTTGTGACGACATTTAAGGGCTGAGGCTTCTGCATCTATTCTACTGAATTTCTGTTGTATGCTTCCGCGGTATGTGCACTTCTAAAATTCCTTTTCTAAAATGCTCTGTCATTTTGTTCATCTGCACTGGCACAGGGATGCGCGTCTGGCAGTGGAATGTTTGGAATTCGCCTTTGTAGTGTATTATGCCAAACTCTTCGAAACGTATTTTTCGCTTCATCTTTGCTGATATCTCAAGAACGTCTTCATCAACTGCTTTTACTTGCACTGTGTTTTCTTCAGTGTAGGGTAAATCTACGGTCACTATTACTTCTGTTGGAGTCACCATTATGTCACGGAGAGGTTCTATCGCACAGGTTTTCTGGTTCCAGCTTGGTTTCTCTGATAATCGTTCTCTAAATCTTTCAGACAATTCTTCTAAATCTTCAAAGTATTCGTCAATTATGTCGAAGATTGAGCGTCTTCTTTTGCTCAGCATTTTATTCCTCCTTATGAAACGTATAATGGGATATCGTATTCCTGTGTCTTCTTCATTTTCGCCATTTCCTGCTGGGTTCGCCTCATCACATCTCTTGCCTTCAAACGAATCTCTTCGCCTTTCTCAAGAAGTTTCGTGGTATCTACTTTTATTCCAGTAATGTTCGCCAATCCTTTCAGCACTTCTGCTGCTGCCTCGGGGTCTGGGTAGTTGAGGAAACATTGTGCAAGTAATGTTATGGCTGGTAAACCCATGTTTGCGCATCGCTGAAGCATTAGCGCTTGAGGACCGACCATGTATCCTTCTTTCAATACCTCTATACCTTTTTCTTGAATCATTTGTAGTATATCCGAACTTGATGCCGCGGCGAAAACTTTCAATTCTTGGGCATCTTGCCTGTCTTGTATTGGGATACCGCTAAGCGAAACCATCATCTTAACATTTTTACTCTTTCCCCAATCGATTAACGTGTTCATTACTGGGTAAATGATATCAGCTGATATGGGCGTTTCAGAGACGGCCAATAGGACTTCGTTATTTCCGAAAATCCTTATTGGAGAATGCGGCAAGCCTTCGTGTAAGACAATTATCGGCGGCAATAATCTCGAATCCATAAACGCAACTTCTTCAAGATTTTTCAACTCTTCTAGCAGGTGCGAAGCTGCGATTACACCGACCAATCCAACGTCTGGGAAACCAAAGAGCATAGTAGTGTTGGATGAAACTTCTTTTTTCTCTACAATCTTAACTTCTTCGCTCAAATTTTAATCCTCAATCTCTTCTTTGGAGAGTGAGTCGTAAAAAGGTTGTGCAAGTTAAGTTTAAAGAGCAGAATATCTATTTAAAGGCGTAAACTGTTTAACATTTGGAGAAGTACCATGGCACTAGAACGCTTGGGTTCCACGCTTTACGATGCTCTCAAAAAGGTTTTCAAAGCCTCTATAGTAGATGAGGATACTGTCAAAGAGCTTGTGCATGACATACAAAGGGCTTTGCTGCAAGCAGACGTGAACGTTAAACTTGTGTTCGACATTTCCAAGCGAATAGAAGAGAGAGCCTTGAAGGAAAAGGTTCCACCGGGCATTTCTCGTCGTGAACACATAATAAAAGTTGTTTATGAAGAATTAACCCGTTTTCTCGGAGAGAAACCTGTACCAGTAAAGGTGGAACCCGGAAAGCGCAATATAATAATGCTTGTCGGAATTCAGGGTTCAGGAAAAACAACAGCGGCAGCCAAACTTGCAAGGTACTTCCAAAAAAGAGGGCTGAAAGCAGCGTTAATCTGTGTAGACACATATAGACCAGGAGCCCACGCACAATTACAGCAACTTGCAAACAGAATAAACGTGCCATTATATGGGGACCCAAAAGCAAAAAACCCAGTCAAATTAGCTGTTGAGGGCTTGAAACAGTTCAGCGACAAGGAAATCGTGATAATTGACACCGCAGGTCGCCACAAAGAGGAACAAGAACTGATTAAAGAGATGAAAATGCTTGAGAAAAACCTCAAACCCAACGAAATTGTGCTCGTGATCGATGGAACAATTGGGCAACAAGCAACGGTTCAAGCGAAGGCTTTCAACGAAGCCACACCAATAGGCTCCATTCTCGTAACAAAACTAGACGGTTCAGCCAGAGGGGGCGGAGCACTTTCTGCAGTTGCAGCCACAGGCGCTCCAATAAAATTCATCAGCACCGGCGAAAAAGTAGAAGACATAGAACAGTTCATTCCTTCTCGCTTCGTTGGCAGACTTCTGGGTATGGGCGACCTTGAAACCTTACTTGAGAAAGTTCGTGAAGCAGAAATAAAGATTCCCGAAAAGAAAGCCAAAGCTATCTTAAGCGGTAAATTCTCGTTGACAGACATGTACGAACAGTTCGAAGCCATGAAGGGTGTGGGAACTTTCCGGAAACTTTTGAAAATGATTCCAGGCATGTCTTATGACGTACCTGAGGATATGTTGAACACTGCTGAAGGCCGTCTAGAGAAATGGCGTGTAATGATTCAATCTATGACGCCGGAAGAAAAGGACAATCCAAAAATTTTCAATGCTTCAAGGATAAAGCGCGTGGCGAGGGGTTCTGGGACAAGCGAAAAAGATGTGAAAGAACTTCTTAAGCAGTATGTAGTGATGCGTAGAATGTTGAAGACACTTAGAAGAAAGAAGAAACTACCCTTCTTTGGAAAAGGGTTGCCGCTTGGTCTTAAATAATCTTGACAAACATCCGGAAAGGACCATGTAATGAATATTGATGTTTTGGAAAAAGCGTTAAAAATGCTTGAGAAACATCCTCTATGTGATCATTGCTTAGGAAGACAATTTGCTCTACTTGGATATGGCATAGAAAATGATGAACGAGGAAGAGCAATAAAATCTGTTTTGGCATTGGAAGCGCATGCATTAGTCTTCTCAAAAAATGAAGAAGGTATTAGAATCCTTAAAATTCTTGCAACCAACGGATTTTTCAAAACAGCCAAAGAAATACTGCAGAAGATGAAAAGGCGAATCACAGAAAGAAATCTACCAAAAACATGTTTTCTATGCGAAAATAAATTTGAAATTGCTGAAGATTTGTCAAAACAAGCATTAGAGCAGCTTAATGATTATGAATACAATAATTTCTTGGTAGGTATGGAATTACCCCTCGAGACAGAGGAACGAGAAGACGAATTCAGAGCTGAGTTTGAAGCTGGTTATGCTGAGAGTATGCGAAACGAGTTTGGAAGAGTGCTTGGGAAGAAACTTGCAGCGCTTAATGAGAAAGCTGTAGAACATAAGAAACCAGAAGTCGTCGTTCTTGTTAACCCATTCACAAGCAAGGTAAGGCTTCAAGTGAATCCGCTTTTCATTTCAGGAAGATACAAAAAACTCGTTAGGGGCATACCACAGTCCAAATGGTTCTGCTCAAACTGCAGGGGCAAAGGTTGCGAAAAATGCAATTGGACTGGGAAAATGTACGTGGAATCGGTTGAGGAGATTATTGGAAAACTGTTTCTGGAAGCAACCGAAGGCTTGAAAACATCTTTTCATGCGTCTGGAAGAGAAGACATTGACGCCCGCATGCTCGGTAAAGGCAGACCATTCGTAATCGAAATCTCTAAGCCCAGAAAAAGATTTCTAAATCTCCAAAAGCTAGAGAAAGACGTAAATGTCTATGCAAAAGGCAAGGTTGAAATTTCAAATCTCAAGTTCTCAAACAAAGACGCTATACGAAAGTTGAAGAAGGCGGAGTCAACACAGAAAGTGTATCGCGTAATAGTAGAGTTTGAAAACGAAATTACGAAAAAAGACATTCAGCTTTTAGAAAATAAATTAACGAATACCACCATCAAACAAAAAACTCCCACGCGGGTTTTGCATAGACGGGCGGATTTGACGCGGGAAAAGTACATATATGACGTGAAAGTAAAGATTTTGTCACCTCAAAAGTCTGAAATGAAAATACGTTGCCAGGGAGGGCTTTACGTTAAAGAATTGGTGAGTGGAGATGATGGAAGGACAACGCCCAGCGTTTCAGAGATTCTCAAAAACAAAGCGAAGCCTATAAACCTCGATGTTTTAAACGTGATTATGGAGAATTGAAGAGGTGAAAAGATGAGAAAATCGAAAGGATATCGTTCCGGAACTCGTCGACTTCTCAAAAGAGAGCCTAGAGAGCGTGGTAAAACAAGACTGAGCAAGCTGCTGCATGAGTATCCTTCTGGAAGCAATGTAGTCATCAAGATAGATTCAAGCGTTCAAAAGGGCATGCCCCATAGACGTTATCATGGGAGGGTTGGCACGATAGTTGATAAGCGTGGGCGAAGTTACGTGGTAAGTGTTACGCAGGGAGACGCTGTTAAGGAAATTATTGTCAGACCTGAGCATCTAGAACCATTTAAGACGTGATTGAAATGGCGGAAAAAAGTGAGAAGGAAAAGAAGCTCACACTTCCTCAAGTTAAAAAAATACTGGAGTCTATGGGTGAAGAAAACCTAGACCAGTTTCAGCGTCGTACGTTTGATTATGTTTCTAAATTTTCGAAGACAGACGTAAAAGCAGCTGAGAAACTTGTTGAAAAACTTGAAACAGGGTTTGGTTTGGATGAAGAAGAAGCAGTTCAAATAGTCAACTGCATGCCAAAAAGCGTTGAAGAGTTAAGGGTTTTTCTTGCGGGTGGGCGGAAGATTATTGAAACTTCAAAGTTGGAAGCCATAGTTAACCTTTTGGATGAACATCGCAAACTCGAATGAGCGAATTCAGCAACTGTTTTTTAAGCAACAAGAGGATAAAATAAAGGCGAACATGATGGAGAAACGATACGAAGAGCACGCCTACGTCCTAGATTTCTTGCAGCACGGGCGTCCAGGGATACGGCCTACTGGTAGGGCTGGTTATCGAGCGGGAGCGCTGGTTCAGTTGATAGGCGAAGAGTTTTTCACGCTTCTAGAGGCATTGGTTAAAGAAGGCATTATGCTTAAGCCTCATGACTGTGTTTATGTTGGAAAGGATGCGCGTGAGGAGATTACGTACATTATTGGACGGGTAAGCTACGAAGAGCTGACAGCTGCTGCTAAGATGGAGCTTCCAACGGTGATTAGCAGAATAGTTTTGAACCGTGAAAAATGGTTCATTAACTTCTTCAATACTGCGCGTGCTATAACGCCGCGGATGCATGCGTTGGAGTTGATTCCGGGTATAGGGAAAAAGTACATGTGGCAGGTCATAAATGAGCGGGAAAAGAAGCCTTTTGAGAATTTCGATGATTTGCAGAAACGCACTGAGTTGCCCAATCCTGTTAAGTTGATTACTAAGAGGATTTTGGAGGAGTTGTCGGGCGACAGTAAGTATCGATTGTTCACGAGAGCTCAATAGTTTGTCTGGGGTAAAATGAGCCTTTTAGCAGAGACGAAGTTTTTACTTCGAAGGCATCGAATTTTTCCGAAGAGGGTTTTAGGGCAGAATTTTATGGTCGAATCTTCGATTTTTCAGCAAATGGTCAATCATGCAAAGCTATGCGATGGGGATGTGGTGTTGGATATTGGTGCTGGCTTGGGTTTTTTGACGCGATTTCTTGCAAGCAAATGTAAGAGTGTTTTGGCTGTTGAATTTGACGTAAGGCTTGCTAAAGTTTTGCGTGAACAACTTGGAGGTTTGGCAAATGTCCAAATAATGGAGGGCGACATTCTTAGAGTGAAAATTCCAGAGTTTAACAAAGTTGTTTCTATTCCGCCTTACCATATTTCTTCTCGTTTGCTTCTTTGGCTTTTTCACAAAAACTTTGATTACGGAGTTTTAGTGTTTCAAGAAGAGTTTGCGGATAAGCTTGTAGCTTCTGTAGGCAGTGATGAGTATGGGTGGTTGGCGGTTTTTGCCTATTATTATATGGATGTTGAGCTGTTAGATGATGTTCCAAAGTGGATGTTTTACCCGCAGCCTGCGGTGAATTCGGTTGTCGTGCTTTTGAAGCCAAAGAAGCCTCAACCGTTCACATTAAAGAACGAGGAGTTATTCAAGCGGTTGGTGCGGTCGCTGTTTACGCAGCGTAATAGGAAAGTTAGAAATGCTATTTCGTGTTTCTTGAAGAGCGAGCGTTCTGAGATGGTTGTTCCTTTTTGTGATGAGCGTGTGAGGGAATTGGCGCCTGAAGATTTTGGAGCGTTAGCAAATGCGCTTTGTACGTAAGAAGGTGTTTTTCAAGAATTATGTTTTTGGTGTTTGGGAGGATGTTTACGAGCCTGCGGAGGATTCTTTTCTTTTTGCTGAAAATCTGATGGTTAGAGAAGGTGATTTTGTTCTTGATGTGGGTACTGGATGTGGCTTGTTGGGTATAATTGCTGCTGAGAAGGCGTCGGTGGTTGTTGCGGTTGACATAAACCCTTATGCTGTGCGTTGTGCAAAAGAAAACGCCAGAAAGACTTGCGCTATAGACAAAATTTTCTTTATACGAAGTGATTTGTTTTCGTCGTTTAAAGCGGATGAGAAATTTGATTTGATTCTTTTCAATGCTCCTTACTTGCCTGCCGAGCTTAGTGAACAGGCGTCTTGGGTTGAGCGCGCTTGGGCAGGTGGAGCGCGTGGTAGAAGGGTGATTGACCGTTTTATACGGGAAGCGCCATGTCATCTTGGGCGTGATGGGCGAGTATTGTTGATGCAGTCTACTTTGGCTGGGGTTGAAGAGACCTTGGAGGGTTTTGCGGAAGGTGAGTTGAGGGCGAGTGTTGTTGCTGAGCGTAATTTGCCCTTTTTTGAGGCGTTGGTGCTTGTGAAGGCGGAACGGTAAGTTAATCTATGTAAATGTCCAATCTTATGGAGTGGGGATTTCGTTTGGATAGGGTTGTTGGGTATTGTGGGATTGTGTGTTCTGATTGTCCGGTTTTGGTTGCTACGCGGAATAATGATGATGTAGAGAGGAAGCATGTGGCTGAGATTTTCTCTAAGCAGTATGGGAAAGAATACAAGCCGGAGGATATCAATTGTGACGGTTGCGTAAGCGATAGCACGCGGGTTTTTCGGTACTGTAATGTTTGTGAGATAAGGAAGTGTGGTAGGGAAAGAAAAGTTGAGAATTGCGGTTTTTGTGCGGTATATCCGTATGAGCGGGTTTCGAAGTTGTTTGCTGAATATTCTGTTGCGAAGGAGACCTTAGAGGGAATTAGACGTGAGCGAGGTGTTGTTTAGTGGAGGGTTTTTTGTAGTCTCAGTTCGTCTCTTACTGGGAGTCCACCGATGCCTTTTGTGATTTTGCCATGTTTTTCGGCTATGATGTTTGGTTTTACCTGGGTGATTTGGAAGCCGAGAGATTGGTAGAAGGCGAGTGCGGGTAGGTCATCGTTTGATGTTGAAACGAGCAGTTTTTTCTTGTGTAGTTGCTTGGTTTCTGCTTCGACTTTTTTGATTAGGGCTTTGCCGATTCCGCTGTTTTGGTGTTGTGGGAGTACGGCTAAGGCGACGATTATGGTGGCGTTTTTTGTTTGGGCGTATGAGATGAAGCCGATAATGTTGTTTTTTGCTTTTGCGATGTATGTGGGGAGTTGTGTGACGGTGTAGGTTTTGTTGAAGGTTAGCTGTTGTTGTTCTCCCCAGAAGCGTTGTACAAATTGTTGGATTGTTTTTGTTTCTTTGTTTGTTGTTGGTTTTGTGATTGTGTAGCTTGTGGTTTGTGGGGTTTTGGTTTGGCATGTTGGGCATATGGTTTGGAGTTTGGTGTGTTGTGGGCATAGTGGTTTTCCGCAGACGGTGCATGTGTAGGCTGGTTGGTTGTTGCAGCATTTGCAGCTCATTTGGATTTGTTTCTCCTTGTGTGGATATTGTTTGGTGGAGAAGTTTTACTTAAATTTGCATGTTGCGGTTGGGGGAGGTGCTGTTGTGCTGTGGAAAAGTTATAGCCCCCTTATATATAGGTTGAAACCGTGGTTAGAAGTTGTGGTTGGAGTGCAGGGTTTGTTTGTTTCCTCCTGTTTTGTTTGTTAGGAGAGCTTCGACTCAATACTGGTAGATCTCGCTAGATTTTTTGGCGTTTTGCGGGTGTTATGGTGTGATTGACTGTTCTGCGGAGACTACTTCTCCTTTAAATCACTAACACGTGAGTCAAATAGGTTAATGGCGACCTTCTCGAAAATTTTTCTTGATCTTTTCAATGTCTACAATATTCAAAGTGCCAGACATTTCTGCCTCACTTTTTTTGAATAATGAGACTTGGATATTCTGTATTTTCCTTCCATCCACATGAACAGAAAGTAGCAGAACTAGAGGATGGACACTCCAGTTTTCCTTCAATTCTCTTTCATCTACTTGGAAGAAAGGGATTTTACCATTTAAGAAACCAACAAAGTGGGCGAAACCTATTCTATCTATGAGGTCAATTATCATGTTGGGGAAAACAATAATAATACTCTTTTTGACAGCTCCATGTGGCTGTATGCTGAAATTTGCCACTTCATAAAAATTCTTTGGTCTGCCAAAATAGACTTCAGGAATTCTAGGAATATTGACTGAAGAAGCAAGCATCTTATCATATAATTCTTTGTTATACTTCAACGAGCCTCCAATATCCGTGATTGCGATAGTCTCATCGCTATCATTCAAAAAGCCGACTTCAATTGTTGCAGTGACATTATAAAATCCCTCGCTTTTTGCCTTTTCTACTTCATAAGTTCCTGATATACCATATACTCTGATATTCTTCTTGAATTTCTTCCATAGGAGATAAGCAATAGACGCATAGCCCGCAAATCCGCCGCCGAGGGTGATAAGTTCTACCACCACTTCACTCATTGAATAACCCGTCCACTGAATTCTCATTCACAACTAATTAATAAACTACTCACATTCTGCAATATTCAACGAATCCTATCAACTATTTATTATGCTGTTTCTGTTGTGGCTTTTGCTATTTGTTTTATAAGACCACGTTTTCCCGCATTCCAAATCTCTATGCCAATAACTCTGCCCTTCTCATCAAGCTCCAAATGAACATCAGGATCCACCTCAACAACCTCGTGACTCGGACCCTCCTCAAACAGCATGTACAGTATGTCCACTGACTTATCGTACCATGCTCTCACTTTACTCTCTTCCATGCACCTCTCACCATCTTAGACCTCACAAGTCTCTCAAATTTAGTAGTGTAATAGAGCGTAATAACCTTAACTAAATCACCCTCTTCCCTAAAAACAACAATAACGGATTTGCCGTCAACTTTCTTCACCGCTATCATCACATCATGCTCCACATCCTCAAAAAGCTCTTTCGGAGCCTCCAACGTATCACGCACATGCCCCATGCTTACGCCCCTCCTTCGCATTTTCTTCAAAGCATGACCACTAAACTCAACCCGCAAACTAAAGACCTCAAACCCACAAATCGATGAAATAGTAGCCCAATAAACTTATAGAACTATCCCCTCTCCACCAGCAACCCAAACCAACACAACAAGTCATATTTGGTTCCTAATAGAGGGGTCTTCTGTTGTTGCACACACATCTTTGTGTTAAAAAGCTATATAACAAGAAAGTTTCAGTATTGCTAGAAAACAGTTCGAGACGTGAATGACAATGTGCATACTTGGTAAAGACAAACTAAAGGAGCTTATTGATAAGTACAAGTGCATCTACCCCTACGATTATAACCTGCTCGACGGTGATGGCTACATCCTAACCGTCAAAGAAGAAACAACCCTCAACTACCTCGAACACAAAAACCTAACAACCTACGAAATCGTCTTCACCCCACCCAACTATGTCGCCCACATGACCGCCAAAAGCAAATACGGACGCATGGGCCTAAGCTTCCTAAACGCCGCAAAAGCCCACAGCGGCTTCATAGGACGCCTAGTCCTAGAACTTGTCAACCTCAACAACGACCGCCGCCCAATCACCATCAAACGCGGCGACCCCTTCATGCACATCGAATTTATAAAACGCGAAGGCGACGCATCACCCTACATGGGAGAATACCAATTCCAATACCTAACCGACGACGAAATACAAATGTACATTCCCATCCTCAAAAGCGTCTTCCCAAACTATGAAGAACTCGCAAAAACATGGCTCAAAAACAAGCGGCTGCCACCATAAAAAAACCGTCATTCTGCATTTTAAAAACTGATTCTAAATTCATAACCTTAATCAAAAGATACACTCAACAAATCGTTTAAATACACGGCTAAAGTATGCTGAAAAGGGAATCCACAATGCGCGCAAAAAACTACAGAGCCGTTAAAGGGCAGTCTTACACGAGAAGAGACTTCGTAAAAGGCTTTCCACCCCCAAAAATAAACAAATTCACCATGGGAGATTCTAAACTAAAATTTGAATACGAAGCCAGACTAATAGCTTTAGAAAGAGCCCAAATCCGCCACAACGCCCTAGAAGCCGCTCGTGTAGCAGCCAACCGTCCTTTAATGGATAAATTCCAAAACAATTACCGCTTACAAATTCACCCATACCCACACATAATCCTCCGAGAAAACAAAATGATTTTCGGCGCCCACGCCGACCGACTCCAAGACGGCATGCGCAGATCCTTCGGAAAACCCATCGGAACCGCCGCACGCATAGAATCCAACCAAACACTCATCACAATCAACGTCAACGCAGACGGCGTAGAAACCGCCAAAAAAGCACTAAAACTCGGAGCCGCCAAACTTCCCATACCATGCCGAATAGAAATCGAAAAAATACAAGCTGCGGAGGCAAAAGTCGTTGAATGAAATGAAAAACGACCTAGTAGCATGGTTTGAAAGCTTAAGAAGAACCGACATTCCCTTAGTAGGCGGAAAAAACGCAAATCTCGGCGAAATGATAAACGCCAAAATACCCGTTCCACACGGATTCGCCATAACCGCCTACTCCTACAAAAAATTCATCGAAGAAACCGGAATAGCCACAAAAATCTACGAAATAATAAAACAAACAGTCACCAACCCTAATGACCCAAAACAATACGAAATAGCCTCCACAAAAATCCGCGAACTAATAGAAACAACACCCATGCCAAAAGATGTAGAAACTGCAGTAAAATCTGCTTATGAAGAACTATGCAAAAGACTCAACCTAAAAGACGTCTTTGTTGCAGTACGCTCAAGCGCAACAGCCGAAGACCTCCCAGACGCCTCCTTCGCCGGACAGCAGGAAACATACCTAAACGTCAGAGGCACCGACGAACTTCTCGAAAAAACCGTAAAATGCTGGTCCAGCCTCTTCACGCCCCGCGCAATCTTCTACCGCACAGAAAAAGGCTTTGCCCATGAAAAAGTTCTCATAAGCGTCGGAGTTCAAAAAATGGTGAATTCTAGAGCTGCAGGTGTACTGTTCACTATAAATCCCGTAACCGGAGACCCAACTCAAATAGTCATCGAAGGCAATTACGGCTTAGGCGAAGCAGTTGTCTCCGGAGCAGTCACCCCCGACCATTTCGTCGTTGACAAAAAAACCATGAAAATAATCGAACGAAGCATAGCCAAGAAAACAATCGCATACGTTCGTGACCCAAACACTGGAAAAACAGTACACTTACAAATCCACACAGAGCATCAAGAAAAACCATGCATAAGCGACGAGGAAATTCTCAAACTCGCAGAATTAGCCAACCGCATAGAACAACACTATGGCAAGGCTCAAGACATTGAATGGGCAATTGACGGCGATATGCGTTTTCCTGAGAACATGTTCATAGTACAATCGCGACCCGAAACGGTCTGGGGACTCAAAGCTGCTGAGACGCCAGCAAAACCTGAAGCTGAAAGATTAAAACCTGCCGAAATGTTGACTGTGATTGTGAAAGGAATCGCAGCCGGCAAAAGAAGTTATGGCATAGGCAAAGCGAAGGTTGTTTCAAACCCAGAAGAAGCCGCCAAAGTAATGCAAAAAGGCGACATCCTCGTAACAGACATGACAAACCCCGACTACGTGCCCTTCATGAAACTTGCAGCTGCCATAGTCACAGACAAAGGCGGCGTAACGTGCCACGCAGCCATCGTGAGCCGAGAACTAGGCATACCCTGTATTGTGGGAACAGAAAACGCTACGAAACTCATGGAAACAGACAAAGAATACACGGTTGACGCAAGAAGCGGCGTTGTTTACGAAGGCACAATGCCATCATTGACGGAGCAGCTTTCATCTGCTTCTGGAGGTTCTACACCTTCCCCGGCGGTTGCAGGTGGCTTTTTCCAATACGTACCAGTCACTGCGACAAAAATATACATGAACCTTGGCGTTCCCGAAAAAATTGAGGAATATAAAAACCTGCCCTTTGAGGGCATAGGGCTTATGCGAATAGAGTTCATCTTAGCCAGCTACATAGGAGAGCATCCACTATATCTTGTAGAAACTGGACAAGGACAAAAGTTCGTGGATAAACTGGCTGATGGAATATCCACGGTTGCGAGAGCCATTCAGCCACGTCCTGTTGTCGTCCGATTCAGTGATTTCAAAACCAACGAGTACAGAGAGTTGAAGGGCGGCGAAAAATACGAGATTGTTGAAGCTAACCCCATGCTTGGGTGGCGTGGGTGCAGTCGCTACATAAGCCAATGGTACGAGAAAGCCTTCAGACTCGAGTGTCAGGCGATACAGAAATGTCGTAGGGAGTGGGGTTTGAAAAATGTTTGGGTGATGCTTCCGGTAGTACGCACAGTGTGGGAAGCTAAAAGATGTCTTCAAATCATGAAGGAAGAAGGTTTGGAAAGCTCTCGTGATTTCCAAGTGTGGTTCATGGCTGAAACTCCCTCAATAGCTATACTCGCCGACGAATTTTCGAAACTCTGCGACGGCTTCTCCATAGGCTCAAACGACATGACGCAGGGCATACTTATGATTGACAGAGATTCCGAACGATTGGGACAAATGGGATATTTTGATGAAAGATACCCAGCCGTGAAAAGGATAATCGCTCACCTAATCAAAGTGGCGCATGAAAACGGATGCACAGTCTCCATATGCGGAGAAGGACCATCAAACCTGCCTGACTTTGCAGAGTTTCTTGTTAGAGCTGGAATCGACAGTATCTCAGTCAACAATGACGCGGTGATATCCACAAAGAAACTCGTTGCAAGCATAGAACGCAAAATAATACTTGAAAAACTCGCTGAGCAAAGCGAAAGAGCCCTTGGGCATGTGAACCGAAAGCCAAAGCAGGACTGGGAATGGGCGCCCAGATGGAACGAAGCAGAAGAATAACCATCACTTTTCCCTATCTTTATTAAATATTAGGTATTCCTTTTGGTTTTGAGTGTGTTCTAGATTGAAGCAATTTGATTTCGAAGAAGAAAGAATCAAGCAAGAAATACTCAAGTTTGGAGCGAAACGCGTTTTAATACAACTTCCTGAAGGTTTGAAACCTGAAGCACCGCGGCTAGCCAAAATCATTGAAAAATTTGGTGCTCTGCCGATAGTTTCTGCCGACCCTTGTTATGGCGCTTGCGACTTGGCTACTGCTGAAGCTGAAAGCCTTGACGTGGACTTGATAGTTCATTATGGGCATTCAAAACTGTTAAGGTATGAGCGGGTTCCTACAATTTATGTCGAAGCAAGAGCAACCATAAATGTGGATGAAGCTGTCAAGAAAGCCTTGCCTCTGCTGGAAAAATGGTGCAAGATAGGTTTAACAACGACAGTCCAGCACGTGCAAACCCTTGACAATGCCAGAGAAATTCTGCTTCGTGCCGGAAAAACAGTTGTTATTGGCGACGCTGGACGCTTGAATTATTCAGGGCAAGTGATTGGATGCGATTACAGTAATGCTAAATCAATAGCCAAAGATGTCGAAGCCTTTCTTTTTGTTGGTGGCGGACGATTCCATGCGTTAGGCGTTGCTCTTTCAACGTCTAAACCTACAATAGTCGCGGATCCGTATGAAGGGAGAGCCTACTCTATTGTTGAGCAGGCAGAAAAAATTGTTAAACAACAATGGGCGAGTGTGGAAGAGGCTGGAAAGGCGAAGGTTTTCGGGGTATTAGTTGGGTTGAAGCTTGGGCAGAGAAAATTCGACGAAGCTTTAGGCATAAAACGACAACTTGAAGAGAACGGGAAAACGGCGTTTCTTTTCGTTGTTAGAGAAGTCACTCCGGAAGTGATTATGGAATTTCCGACAGTAGACGCTTATGTGAACACTGCTTGTCCAAGAATCTCTTTCGATGACGCTTCAAAATTTCAAAAGCCAGTGTTGACAGTTAATGAGGCTTTGGTTGTTGTTGGCAAGTTATCTTGGGAAGAATTATGCAGAAAAGGCTTATTCGAAAATTAGACTTGGAAATACTGCTCTCTCAGGTAAAACCGCATCCGTCTCCTAAAGCAAGCCTTGAGCAGTACGCTATTCCAGTTGACGTTGGAGCTGCAATGCTCTACTTAGCCGCGTATACGCACGATAACATTGTTGACAAGACAGTTTTGGATTTAGGATGCGGCACTGGAAGACTTGCTTTAGGCGCCGCATTCCTAGGCGCAAAACAAGTCGTGGGTGTTGATTTAGATAAAACTGCGATAAAAGTGGCGCGCGGAAATTCAAGGCAAGCGAATTTAAATGGAAAAGTGGATTGGATTATTGCGGACATAGACGCTGTTCAAGGAAATTTCGACACTCTTCTGCAAAATCCACCCTTCGGTGTACAAAAGCGCAGAGCTGACAGAAAATTTCTCGAAAAAGCCATGGAAACAGGCAAAGTTATCTACTCGTTGCATAAAAGCCTACAAAAAAGCAAGGCGCTTATTAAAAAACTGAAACGTCACAACACAAATCTGGAGTTGGTAACGTCCAATCCTTTCCTAGAAAAGTTCATTGAAAAACATGGTGGGCGAGTCAAAGCTGTTTATGTTATGCTCATGACAATTCCGCATATGTTCAATTTTCACACGGAAAGAAAGCACGAGTTTCTAGTTGACCTATATGTTATAGAAGGAAAAAGATGAGCTTGTAGTGAAGCAGTTACAGCGTGCCTTGCTATGTCTGCAAATCAAAAGGTTTATTGAGTGGCACAGAAAAGTACACATATCACTTTGGCGAACATTTATCCTTCGCTACGTCTAAATCTATAGCGAGTCATGCAGAAAGTGAGCTTAAATGAATCCACAATCCTCTAAACAAGAGAGCGGCCAATTTGTGCTGCCTGGTGAACGCTTAGGAGTTATTGAAGAGTTTATTCCTGACTCTGGAACCTACGTGACGGATGGGGTAATCTATTCCAAGGTTGTTGGGCACGCTTTTCTTGACCTTATCAATAAGCGTGTTTCTGTTTCTCCATTAATTAGAGAGGCACTCGTTCCGAAAGTTGGAAACGTTATTTTGGGGCAGGTTTCGAACGTTCAATCGGATAGTGCGGGTGCACGAATCTTCAAGATAGGCGACAAGCAGCTTTCCGGCATTTTCTCTGGGGTTCTGCACATTTCTGACGTGCAAATGCGCTACGTTGATTCGATGTTTGATGTTTGCAAACCCTGCGACATCCTTCGGGCTGAGATTATCAGTGAAAAGAACAAGGTCTACCATCTGTCAACCAAAGAAAAAAATCTGGGCGTAGTCTACGCTTTCTGTTCGCAATGCGGCTTCATGTTGGAACCAAAACGGCAAGCTATGCATTGTCCGAGATGTGGGAAAATTGAAAAGCGCAAGACAGCTTTAGATTATGGAAAAGGAATGCTATAACGTAAAGGAGAATCACGCGAATGAAGGTTAAAATATTGACGAAAACACCAAACGAGCTAAAAATAGAAGTTGAAGGCATAGGACATACTATTTGTAACTTGGTGCAGAAGAGGCTTTTGGAAGATGAAAACGTGGATTTGGCAGGCTACGACATGCCGCATCCTCTAGCTTCAAATTCAGTAATTTATGTTCGAACAAAAGGCAGCGTAAAACCAGAAAGTGTTTTGCGTAATGCTCTAGAAAAAGCGCGTCGTATAAACAAAGATTTCGGCAAAGAATTTGAGAATGCTCTCAAGAAAACTTAGCTCTTCTCCTTATCGTCGCCAGTAATTGGCTGAAGCCTTCGACTGGGTCATCAGCGTTTTCCAAGATTGCAACACTTTCTCCTAATGTTATATAGTCGTGAAGCCAAGCATACACTATCAATGCTTCTGAGGCGTCAGCTAGCAAGTGACGAGTCATCCCCGATGGCAACTGCTCTCTTAACCCCGCCTTCCTAAGTGCTTCGGCAAGCACATCTCCCTTTACTTTCGTGCCAAGAGGCTTTTGCTTCCTTTTGGATAAAGCTAGCGAATACACGAAGTTTACGTAAGTGTCTCCCAGCGATGCAAGTCCATGGTCTGTCAACACGTCGGTTACATTGCTGCAGGTTTTGATAAATAGTGCCATTTTAATGTTTTTACCCATAGTTAGACACTTCTTGTTTTTTATGGTTCTTCGCTAAACTTATAACATCTTTATCTCTATATTTCATGATTGCTATCCGAGGAAATGTTTTGATTCCGAAAAAATTCCGCGTCATTAAACCTGAAATTCGCGTTCTCGGAGTAGATGATGGAGTCTTCGCTCCTCGTTCAAGAGGTCTTGTGCCGGTGGTTGGCGTTGTCTTTCGTGGTGGATATTTTCTTGACGGCGTGATGCACACGAAAGTAAAAGTTGACGGCTTTGATGCTACAAGAAAAATAGCTTCCATGATTCTTAATTCACCACATTACAAACAGTTAAGGATTATCATGCTTAATGGCGTGACCGTTGCGGGCTTCAACATCGTTGACATCAAAGAGCTAAACGCTAAGACAAAACTCCCGGTCATAGTCATTACGCGCGAAAAACCGAATCTTACAGACATTCACAAGGCTTTGAAGAATTTGCCAAAAAGTGAAAAACGTTGGAGAGTAATCCAGACCACTGGAGAAACATTCGAAGTCTCCACTCGAAACAAAAACGAGAAAGTCTACATGCAAATCTCAGGAATCCTTGAAGAAGACGCGAAAAAAATCCTACGATTAACTTCTACTAGAAGTAACATTCCAGAAGCATTACGCGTAGCGCATCTTATTGCGTCTGGAATCAGCCCCACTTAGCCTCAATATTTATTCCAATAAGAAAAAGTTTAAAAGGGACAATGATAAGGGAGAACAAACGGACATCGGAGTAAAAACCAATGGAATTTTGTCCAAAATGTGGCTCTCGTCTTGTACCCAAAAAGGGAAAAACCGGCAAGGAAGCATCATTGATGATGGTTTGTCCCAAATGCGGTTACAAAAAGAGATTTCCAGAAAAGAAAATAACGCCAAAAGTGACTAAGGTCATACAGCACAATCCACAAAAATTTGTGGCGGTTATAGGGAAGGAAGAGCAGAAGCTCCGAACCTTGCCAACTGTCAGGATTGAATGTCCAAAATGCGGAAACAACACAGCTTATGTTTGGCAAGTGCAGACGAGAGGAGCCGACGAATCTTCAACGCAGTTCCTTCGCTGCACAAAATGCAGCTACACGTTTAGAGAATACAGCTGAATCCGTTCATGGCTTGTTCACTAGTTTTCAAATCGTTTTCGTTCATATAGTAGACTCTCTAATCTGGCATCACGCTTAAATGCGCAAAGTCTTTATTCACAGCTAACAATATCCAATAAAAAGGTGACTGCCATGTTCAAACTCAAAGTTGCCGACGCTAAGCTTCTGCGAGATATGATTACATCCATATCAATCCTTGTAGATGAAGCCACATTCAAACTCGACCCTGAAGGAGTGAAACTGCGTGCGATGGACCCCTCACGCGTCGCAATGGTTGATTTCGAGTGGCCCAAAACAGTTTTTGAAGAATACGTGTGCACAGAACCAACGAAAATATGCATAAACATAAGCGAACTGTTGAAACTGCTGAAAAGAGCAGGCAAAGACGAAGTAGTCGAACTCTCACTGGATGAAAAGACTGGACGTTTACAATTGAAGATAACTGGAAAATACGCGAGAAACTTCACAATGCCAACCCTCGAAGCCTCAGAAGAGGAGGTGCCCACGCCAAAACTCACATTCAATATTAGAGCTAAAGCCACAACTCAGGGCTTGAGCCAAGCAATCGAAGATGCTCAGCTTGTAAGCGACCACGTGCGAGTTGAGGCGGACGCTGAAAAGATAGTTTTAAATGCCACAGGCGACCTTATGGGCGCAACAATCACTCTTCAGAAGGGAAGCGACGCGCTTCTCGACTTGGAAGCCAAAGAGCCGTCAAAATCCACCTTCAGCTTGAGCTACCTTTCCGAAATTATAAAGACAGCGTCCGCAACATCTGACATAGCAACTATGGAATTTTCAACGGACATGCCCATAAAACTAGACTTCCAACAAACGAAAGAAGGAAAATTAACATTTTATTTGGCGCCGAGAATCGAAACAGAATAACGTGAAAAACAAGATGCAACTTGCAACGGTCAAATTCACCCTTAACGACTTAGCAAAGTACCCTTTTCTCAAAGAAACCACAGAATATGTAAGGAAATTAGATTTGAAAATTCAAGATTTAACAAACCCGGAATTTGTGGAAATTCTGAAACGAGCAGAGGCGAGGGTCGAAGAAGCGATTCTGTTTACCTTAGTGAGCCGAGATCTGCTAAAGCCAGAAGTTGAAATCTCGTCATTCCCCGTTGCCGTAATGATAACTCTTGCGACAGAAAACTCCTTCATCAAAAAGAGATACGCCCTTGCAGAAGCCGAACAGGTTTTCAACGATATGCAAGCTGAAACCAAAGAAAGAATCTTGGCAATTGCACAGAATTTCGGATGGAGACTTGAATTAAACAGTACTGCTGAGATACCTTATGAATTTGCGTTACATTTTGCAGACTATCTTAAGAACACAACACATTTGCGAGAGAAACAATGGAAACTCGTAAACTGCTTACTAACCGGCGGAAAGGTTTACTTAAACAGAAACAAGGTTGCAAGGTTGATGAAGGAAGAGGTTCAAAAATACATCGAGGCAAGGCTAGAGGCGAAAGAAGCCAAGTTTCCTCCAGAGATATTGGCGATTGCTGAAAAATTGAAGAAACTTACTTTGGAAAGAATAGGTAAAATGGAAATGGAAGGCTTCCCGAAAACCGTTATCCAAGAAGCTTTTCCGCCTTGTATAAAGGCTCTGTATAAGGCAGTTTCTTCTGGGCATCACCTATCCCACGTGGGTAGATTCGCTCTGACATCCTTCCTTGTTAACATAGGAATGTCTTCTGAAAGCGTGATTGAGCTTTTCAGGAACTTTTCCGACTTTAACGAGAGGCTAACGCGCTATCAAGTTGAGCACATTGCTGGAGAAAGAGGTTCAAGAACGCAGTATACTTCACCGAAATGTGAGACACTGCAAACGCACAGCGTATGCGCAAGTCCAGATGAAGTATGCGGAAAGATACGTCACCCACTGGCATATTACCGCAGAAAGGCAAAGACTGTGAAATAAGCTTATAAGTTAATTATGGGAAGGTATGCTCTGTGCAGTTGAAGTGGTAACTTTCTCTTGAATATGAGAGATTGAAAGGTTGAACCGTGAAAATGAATTCCCAAGTTTCCTTCAATACAAGCGTGGAAAAGTGGCGACATGTAGGAGACTCCATTCTCGAAGCAAGTTTCCCCAAAATCCTTGAAGGAAACTTTGAGCTGAATTCTGATATTGGAGTAATCCTTCCGACTTACTGTGAAGCGGCAAACATTGAACAAATAATAAACGAAATCGAGAACCTACGCCTTAATGTTTCAATAATGGTTATTGACGACTCCAGTCCTGATGGAACATCAAACATTGTCCGGCGGCTTCAAAAGAAATACGATAACATTTTGCTGCTGGTGAGATCTGAAAAGTCTGGTCTCGGGACAGCAATCACTGATGGAATGAAGATATTTCTTTCAATGACAAATCCTCCCAAATATGTTATTACAATGGATGCAGATTACTCGCATGATCCAAAAGATATACCTAAACTTGTGAATGTTGCCGATGAAGGCTATGACCTAGTGATAGGTAGTCGATATCTTCCGGGTGGGAAAATCATAGAATGGAGCCCTGTAAGGATGATGATTAGCAAGGTGGCGAACAAGTTCGCATCAGTGATAATCGGACTGAAAATAAGAGATTGCACGAGCGGATTGCGATGTTACTCTTTAACATTATTGAGAAAGGTGATAAGTGAACTTCACAGTCAAACATATGAAATACAAATAGAAACTGTAAGGCAAGCCGTTAAGAAAGGGTGTCGCATAAGCGAAATGCCGATAATATTTGCCAACAGGAAATTAGGAAAGTCCAAGCTAACTCTAAATGAGATCAGACAATTTGTGTCTTATATAGGAAAGGCGAAGTTTGAAGATTATTTTGGGATTCCCAGATACATCTATCATGCCAGTACAGAATCGTCAAATGAAGTTTTCATCGAGTTCTTTAATGCGCGCGTTCGTGCACGGTTGAGAGAAACATAAAACAGCCTTTCACCTATTTTGTGTTGCGAATTTCATTAAGCCATTGTTTTGCAATTGATTTGATGTTAAATGCTAAAGATCTTTTTCTGCATGCATCTCTAACACTTTCGGGGTATCCTTCTTTCCATATTTTTAAAGTTAGATTAACGATTTCGTCTTCTTCATTTGCAACCCACCCCGTTACTCCATCAATAACCGTTTCTCCGGGTCCTTGACTACCGAAAGTTATGACTGGTGTACCGCACGCCATGCTTTCTACCGGAATATATCCAAATGGTTCATCAGTATACGGAAAAAGCGTGAATGTGGCGTTTGAATAGAGGTCAATAAGCGAGGGGTCGCTGATTCTTCCTAAAAATTCTAAATTGGGGTGTTTCAAAGTTTCCTTTGGCGCTGTCGCTATTTTTCCTCCAAAAGCCTTTATTTTGATTCCGTTATCCAAAACTTTTTGGATGATTCTGAAATTCGTTTCTTTACCAAAGTATGCTATTGCGTAGTTTCCAGTCGGCGTATTAGTTGTCGGCTTAAATGTTTGACAATCAATTGGTGGATAAATGACCTTCCTGATTTTTATTTTCCATTGTTCGTAAACTTTGGCTAAATAGTTGGAATTGGCGAATACTTTCTTTGATAAATCAGAAAATCTACTGGTCATTTTTTTATCTATCATTCTTAGAATCTGTGATGAAAAAAAGTAGGCAGTCCTATAATGTAGCGCCAAGTACTCCTTGGTTTTGTCAAGCAAAACGGTTGGTGGACCTTGGGCGTACCAGATTTTGCATGGAAAAATTATTGTGTTGGAAAAATTTAGAACCGTTCCTTCCAGCGGTAATTCCAGCATTTTCAATTTTTTTGAGTTTACATAGAGGAGTCCTTCTAACAGCCAAAAGTAAAACCACGTTAATGATTCACTTTTTAGAGGCGTTCTACGGCTAATTGCGATAACGCTGATACCGTTTGTCTCCAGATTTTGCTTTATTTTCTCGTTCGCGAAGGTGGATATCAAAGTCACTTCATAGCCATGTTTTCTAAGTTCCTTTGATATTAACAATGGGGGGCGCGTGGGACCATACTCGCTGAGTAGGGGGTCGCAAATTATTGCTATTTTTTCGTTCAACAGCGATCACTTCTCGTTGCTGCTATAGTTTTTTTTAAGCTGAATCAGCGAGGTAACTGCCGCCATTATTTTCAATGATGATCCTTGAGAAGTTTTGTCATCAGAGCCTATTTTACATTTTCCTCAGCATATCCTTTTGATGATTTAGATAAGAAATAAGAATAAGCTCTGGATATACGTACTTCGGCTGAAAAATGCATGCACTCTGAGTTGTTGGAGAAGGTTAAAAACTACGTTCGCCACCACAAATTCCCCGTATTACTAGTTATTTCCATCCTGACATACACCATGTTGCTTTCTTATATTTCCATACTAAAACATAATCTTTTCTTGACTACTGCATGGGACCTTGGCATTTACGAACAAGGTATCTGGTCGACGGTGAATAGCGGTAGATTTTTCTGGTATACCGTTGAGCTGCCTATAAACCCGGGTGGATGTTTCTTTGGGATACATTTTTCTCCGGTGCTCTTTCTAGTTCTTCCTGTGTACAAGGTTTTTCAGAGCACGGCATCTCTGCTAGTTTTGCAGTCATTTGTGGTTGCCTTAGGTGCTGTTCCACTTTATCTCATCGGTTTGAAAGAAACAGAGAATCCGAAATATGCTTTTCTCTTTTCCTTCTTGTATTTGATTTATCCGCCCCTCTTAGGTCTAAACCTCTTTGACTTTCACACGCAAGCGTTTTTGCCGGTTTTCTTGTTTTTTGCGTTTTATTATTTCAGCAGCAAAAAATTTCTCAGGTATTTCTTGTTCATAATTTTAGCATTGTCAGTTGTAGAGTTTGTTCCGTTTATTGTCATATTTTTTGGCTTGTATGGCTTTTGGATCAAAAGAAAGGAAATCACACATTCCATGAGAACTCTCAACTACAAGTTTCTATTCAACAAAGTCATAGCCAGCTCCATTTTGACAGTTATTCTTGGAATCTCTTGGTACATAATAGCGAGGACAGTGATTTTCATTTGCAACCCCATGGTACTTCCTAACAGAAATTGGGTACAATTTGGAGACCCAGTGTATAATCCGTTGGGGCTGTTGTGGAATGTTGTGAGTAACCCGTTACGAACTTTACAATTAATATTGCCTTCTATAGGAGAAAAGCTTCTTTACATATTTGGACTGCTGGCTCCAGTGGGCTTGTTGTCGCTTCTGGATGTTCCATCTCTTTTAATTGGTGCTCCGTGGTTTATTGCAGTGTTTTTGTCCAATTATCCTCCATATTACACAGTCGTTGGTTATCAGTACATCGCGTTTGCCACCCCATTCGTATTCATATCCGCTATGCGTGGGAGCAAAAAGCTTCCAGTTCTAAAAAGCAGATTCAATCGACTGTGTCAATTCAATGTTTCAATCGGAGATTTGGGCAAGAAAATGTTAGCTTTATTCTACATATCTGTTTTAGTGGTTTCTTACGTTGTACTCTTTTATCAGTCCAATATTGGTTTTCTCGCTGGCAGAGTCAGCGGGCGTTCCCTTCAACATCTCGCCGCATTGAACAAAATCTTAGGACTAGTGCCACAAGACGCTTCGATCATGACCCAAAATGACATACATCCTCATGTGAGTCAACGAATGTACGCTTATGCCATGTGGGAATGGAACGCATCATCAAGCGCAGGCAACGTTAGCGCAGTGGAGTTTTTCCTCCAAAATGTTTCCCCAGATTACGTCTTAATCGACACTACATCGGAATGGTATCGCGACAATCTTGAGAGATATACTTTGGAACTGATTAAGAATGGAAGCTATGGCATATATGCATCTGTAGATTATGTTTGGTTGCTTGAAAAAGGATACACAGGCAATCCCGTTAATCTTTTTGATGATGATTTTATTGTTGGCTTATATAATCAAGGTTTATTGATGTCTGTCTACAATGGTTCACTGACTGATGGTGTTCCGCTTTTCAACGAAACTGTGCTGAACGTCACCGCTTCTTACGGCTTATTTGAAGAATTGAATCCCTACCGAAATGGTTCTGAACTAACCGCCGTGTGGAAAGGCTGGCTGTTTGTTCCCATGAATGGAGAGTACAGTTTTTACGTCTTGTCTAACTCCAGTAACTACCGGCAGCTGTCCATTGACAACGAAGTAATCCTAAATTCTCAAGACAGCTCGTCAAGACGCATGTTAGAAAATGGTTTTCACGCCATAAAATTCGAGTACAACATAACAGAAGACAACGAGCCTCTATTCCTATTCTGGAAACCTCCTTGGGAAACGGTGCCTAAAATTCTCAGTTCAGACTTCCTATATCCAAACAACATTCCAACCGTTTCATCTATGGTTTCTATTCCGTCGTTTAGTTTTGGATGCATGTCACCATTTCCTACAATAAACAGAAACTATTTTTCTTCCTTCATTAATGGATACTTTAACGTAGAAACATCTGTTACGTACACATTCAGAGTAGTTGCAGACAACTGTACTCTAATGTATGTTGATGATGTTCTCGTCTACAACTCATACATCTCAAATTCAAGTTTATTTAACATAAAATTAGACAGTGGCAAGCATAAGATTTCCATTTTTTACGCCGCGCTTGAAGGCGACGCATCCCTCAACGTTATGTGGCTTCCCCCTGGGAAACTTATTTTTGAAAATTTTCCCTAACACATTCCGCGAAGTGTTTATCTGTGATGTTCATCGAATATTGATACATATGAGTACTAGCCTACTATAGTAAGAGGATGTCCAGTGCAATCAAGCCAATTCATCAACAAATTATTCCGCAAATACTATGCTAGTGAAGGTTGTAAAGTTACGGCTCCACTTATGATCGAAAAGAGAGAGTTTGGCTTCATCTCATTTGATGGAGTTATGATCCGTCATAGAGCTTTCGTAAATGAGAGCGAATTACGGAGTTTTCTGAAAGATTTTGTTCCTTCTGATGCATATTACTCCTGTGCTTACTATGATGACCCCAGAGCTGAAATGGACAGGAAAGGCTGGCTTGGCGCCGACTTGATTTTTGACATCGACGCTGATCACATACCCACTCAATGCGACAAAGTGCATGATGAGTGGACTTGTGGCGCTTGCGGGTTTACTGGAAAAGGCGTTTCGCCTGATAAATGTCCAGTTTGTGGTAAGGAAAAGTTTGAGAACAGCACGTGGCCTTGTGAGGTTTGTTTAGAGTCTGCTAAGGAAGAAACCGTTAAAGTCTTGGACATGTTGATGCATGATTTTGGTTTTTCCGAAAAAGAGGCGCACGTATTTTTCTCTGGTCATCGAGGCTATCACGTTCATGTGGAAAACGAAACAATCCAATCGCTGGACACCGCTGCACGTAAGGAAATCGTTGACTACTTTTCTGGTTTAGGATTAACTATACCCTTTTACGGGTTGAAGGAAAAACATCGGGAAGAAGCACGTTTTCCTCATGTTTCCCGATTAAGTGATCTTGGTTGGCGAAGGCGTCTAACATTTGGACTGCGAAGTTTCATCACAAATGCTGGAGAGGATGACTTTAGAAAAATTGGGCTCACGAGAAATGTTGCCGAAGCGATACTGAAGAATAAAGAGCTGATTCTGAAGAATTTGTCAGACACACCACCGCTGAGCAGCGTCAGAGGCGTTGGCGTTGAAACTTGGCGAAAAATAATGGAACAAGTTGTGAAGCTGCAATCTGCGAAAATTGACACGGTTGTTACGACGGATGTGCATAGACTAATTCGCTTGGTTGGCGCTTTACATGGCAAGACTGGTTTCAAGAAAGTCGTTCTTCCAGTGTCAGCTATTGACGACTTCGACCCGTTCAAGGAAGGCGTAGCCTTTAAAAACGGAACCTTAAAAGTTCGTGTTTCTGACGCGCCTTCTTTCAGAATCGGTGATGAAGCGTTTGGTCCTTACAAGAATCTGGAGGTTGAGCTACCTACAGCGGCTGCAGTATTACTCGTCTGTAAGAACCGGGCAGAGGTTATAGGTTAAGTGTTGTTTGAGGTTGAGCTTATTTGACAATTAAGGTGTCAATTGTAATCGTCACTTACAACAGATGTTCAGATTTGAAAGAATGCTTAACCTCAATTTTTAACTTGAAAGATGAACTGCATGAAGTCATAGTGGTAGATAGCAACTCTGCCGACGGTACTAAAAAATTAAAAGATTATTTTCCAATAAAGTACGTCTCCATCAGCGAAAGAAGCATGGTGCACGCTCGAAACGTCGGCATTTCTGTCGCAAGCGGCGACGTAGTTGCTTTTTTGGATGATGATGTTGTCGTTCATAGAGACTGGCTGAAGTGTATCACTGAACCCTATTCAGATAATAACGTTGGAGGAGTTGGAGGAAGAGTAATCCCATATGGAAAATCTGATAAGTTTTACATAAAAATGGGCAAGAATGAAGTAGGGAAAGTTTTCAACAGCGGTTTTGTCGTCGGAAACTTTGACTTTCCGTTAGAGAATATTGTGGAGGTTGATTCCTTCATTGGCTGCAACATGTCGTTCCGGCGGGGCATACTTCTGAGGATGGGCGGATTTGATGAAAACTATAAGGGAACAAGCTACAGGGACGAAACTGACACCTGCATGCACCTCAAGAGATTCGGATACAAGTTAATGTACCATCCAAAAGCACTGGTTTGGCACAAGTTTAAAGGTAAACAAGTGGGCAGCGAATGGTTATACTGGTACGTTCGCAACCAAACCTACTTCTACTTCAAAAACATTTTCGTTCAATCAAAAACTAGCTTTCCACAATTCTTGCATTACACCTTTTTTCCACCAAGAGAGTACGTCTTAAAATCCGGAGTCAAAATTAAAATGGAGCCGCTGTCAATGTTAAACGTGCTGAGAGGATTGCGCGATGGATATAAGACATGGCGAGAATTGTAAAAGCCGAAAACTTGCATTTAGGATTTGGTAAATATGTACAATGAGTTATACGCAATTTGGAAAAGAGAACTTGAAAACGCTGAATTGGAAAAACTCCCCCTTGACTTTTACGCTAGAATAACCAATTACTTGAGAACACTCAGAGAAGAAAGCCGCATGCTTGACAAGAAAACCGCAAAGGCAAAACTTCTCGACAAAGAAATGCAAAATGCTAAACGCATGATTCGCGGAGTGATTCGCGCGCGCTACAGAAAGTTAGTCGGCAAGATTGCCAAAGGCGATAAGATTCCTTCTGACTTCTTGACCGCAGAGGAAGAAAAGTTTTACAAGGAAGTTTCGCCACTCGCTGAAGCGTTTAGAAAGTTCGCTGAAGAAGTTCTTCGTGGTCATGTGCCAAAAGCTGGTCTTGAAAAGGAACGTAAGAGGGCAGTTTTGCGTTTTCTAAAAGATGTTCCCGCCATAATCGGCACAGACATAAAAGCTTATGGTCCCTTCAAAGTTGAGGATGTTGCATCTTTGCCTGTGGAGAATGCAAAAATATTGGTTAAACAAGGTTTAGCCGAAAAAGTTGAGATTAGCTAGATACGACAATCATGCTCTACTTTGAAGGTTTCATGTTATAGGGAGGACCAACATGGTCTTTTGAGTCTACTTTCCAGTTTCTGATTTTACTCCAAAGGGTGCGGCTTCCAATTATTATTAATGGATATGACACAATCCATGTGATTGAATATAGCTGCCCATAAAAGTTGTGGAAAGTGTTGAAATCACCGCCGTTTAGTCCAATAATGAAGATTGTTGCTATTCTTAGGATGTTGATGAAGTAGGTGACTATGGCTCCTACTACAAAATAGATTATGCGTTGTTTCAATGGGATAGTGCTTTTCTTTAAGAATAGAAGAATTGTGACTGAATAGATGATTAGGCTGTCTATGCCTGAGCATCCCCAAGCTATCAATGCATCCCAACTTCTAATTGAGTTGCTGACTACCAAGTGCGGCATTCCTTCTTTTGAGGTTAGAAACGTGGTCTGGTAACCCATTAGATTTAGGAAATATGCTGCAAACATCGCTGTGGCTGGAACAAGGAATTGAAATGGCGTGAATTGTCCGTTTGGATACAAAGTGTCTGTAGTATATATCAACCCGATGGTGCCAAGAAAAATTAAGGAAATCGAATAATTCATTAAACCGTTAACTCCATATCCAACGAGAACTGTCAACGCAAAAAACACCGTGAAAACCAGATATTCTGTTGAGAGCGGCACCCAATCGGGAGAAGGCCGTCCTTCTAGTGGGCCTCGCATACCATTGTAATATGCAAGGTCAACTATCGTTCTATTTATCCCGCAAAAATTAGCAGCAACAACATAGATGGTTGGAAGTAAGAAGGCTAAAATAAGAATAATAGTTCTTATTGATTTCAGCCTGTGTTTTATTGTTCTGATTTCTTCCCAACCAAGTATCATTTCCAGAGAGAACAGCCAGACAAAGAAGAGGTAAAATGTTCTGCCTTTCCATGTCACTTCGAATGTGTTTGTGTACGTATTATAGTAATATGGATAAGGTGGATATGCAATGTCTTGATAGAAATATAATATTGTGAATGGAGCTATTATCGAGAATAAAGGCAATAGTATCAATATAATTGTGCTGTATTCCTTAAGAGTTTGGATTAGCATGAACGATTCCACACGTATCTTCGAAGTTTTGCTATACCCATCTAACTAATGTTTAAAGCACGCCGATTAGTTAAATATTTATTTTGAGGACATAGTGAAAAAGTATAAGAACGTGTTTGTTTTCTTTATGGAAAGCTGGTCGTGTTAGCGTGAACGTTCCCAAAGAAATCAGGACGTACTGTCCTAAATGCAAAAAACATCAAATTCACACAGTATCCCTTTACAAGGCTGGAAAGCGGAGAGCCTTAGCCAAAGGCGAGCGCCACCACAAACGAGAAAAAAAAGGCTATGGCGGACAGAAGTATCCTCTGCAAAGAGAATTCTCGAAAACAACAAAAAAGCAAACTTTAAAGTTGAAGTGCAAGGTTTGTGGTTACACAAGACATAAAGACGGTATACGGTTGAGAAAATTAGTGATTGCATAATTGTGAGGTGACAAATATGGCTGAATGGGAAAAACTGATTCCAAGACCTAGGAGCAGTTTCCTGCGAGTCAAATGCCCAAAATGCGGAAACGACCAACTAGTTTTCAGTAGCACCGTAAACAAGGTCAACTGTAACGTCTGCGGAACAGAGCTTGCGTCACCATCCGGCGGAAAGGCAATAATTAAGGGTGAAATAGTCGCAGCTTTTGAAAAAGGATGAATATTAACATGGCTTTCAGAAAACAAGAATGGCCTGAAGTGGGCGACTTAGTGATAGCCACGGTGGAGGCTGTTACTGATTACGGTGCTTATGTAAAATTGGATGAATACGATAAAAAGGGGTTATTACACATTTCTGAAGTATCTTCTTCTTGGATTCGGAACATCCGAGATTTTGTCCGAGAAGGACAGAAAGTCGTTTTGAAAGTTTTGCGAGTTGATATAGAAAAAGGACACATTGACGTGTCCCTTAGAAGAGTTACGAAAAGAGAGAAAATCGAGAAAATTATGTCTTGGAA
>CAYWII010000004.1:9583-80812 GCA_964457175.1 uncultured Candidatus Bathyarchaeia archaeon | reverse complement strand
TGGAAAAAGGTTCTAGAAAAACTTAAAATAACGCAGCGATAAGGATACATCTTCTGAACCTTTAGGTTGTGTCCTTAAGTGAGTAAAAAAGGCGTTAACATAAAGATTGACGAATTGAAAACTGATGTTGGATTCATTAAGAATCTTCAACTTTCAATTGGTAAACTTGTAGAGGAAACGTGGACCGAACCGATGGGGCCGACGCCCTTTCCTGAAATAACAACTTTGCGAGATTGGGACATGAAGCTTATTCAACGTTACAAGCCATTCTACTTGCCATTCTGTGACGTATGCTGCCTCTGCACTTTTGGTAAATGCGATCTATCACAAGACAAGCGCGGAGCTTGCGGGTTGAATATGGCATCTCAACAGTCACGTATAGTGCTTCTCGCTTGCTGCATCGGAGCCGCTACTCATATTGCGCATGCAAGACATCTGGTGGAACATCTTATAGAGAGATATGGTCAAAATAGTCCAATTGATGTAGGAGGGTTAAACATAGACATAGAGGCTCCAGTGACCCGTTTGGTTTGCGGTATTAAACCCGAAAGGCTAAATGATTTGGAAGAGGCTCTTGACTATTGCGAGCAGCAAGTTACACATCTTCTTTCTGCAACTCATACTGGGCAAGAAGGAAGCAACCTAGACTTTGAGTCCAAAGTTCTCCATGCAGGAATGGTAGATCAAGTTGGCATGGAAATCGCAGATTTGGCGCAGATTTCAGTGCTTGGTTTTCCGAAGGCTGATCCCGAAGCTCCACTTACAGATTTAGGATTCGCCATAGCAGACATTTCGAAACCGACGATATTAGTTATCGGTCATAATGTGCCCTCTTCTGTCGGAATAATCGACTACCTAAAAGATAAAGGGCTATCGGAAAAAGTTGAAGTTGTAGGCATATGCTGTACAGCCCACGACATCACTAGGTATAGCTCCATGGCTAAGATAGTCGGTCCAATATCCTGGCAACTGCGCTACATCAGAAGTGGATTAGCAGACCTAATAGTAGTGGACGAACAATGTATCCGTGCAGATACCTTAGTTGAAGCTCAAAAAGTGAAAGCACCAGTCATCGCCTCCAGTCCGAAAAACTGTCTAGGACTCGAAAACAGAACAAAAAGTCCATCAGAAGAAGCAATATCAGATTTAGTGGAAGGAAAAGTTCCCGGAGTGCTGATTCTAGACCCAGATAAAGTTGGAGAAGTTGCGGTTGAAACAGTGCTGAAGGTTGCCCCTAAACGGAACAAATTCAAAATAATCCCTGAAACAGAGGAAATTGTTGCAGCAGCTCAAAAATGCACTGAATGCAACGAGTGCAGACGAGCGTGCCCCAACGATCAACCAATCCCTGAGGCCATCAAGGCGGCGGCAAAAGGTAATCTCAACCCGCTCGCTGAAATCCTAGAAACTTGTATTGGCTGCGCTCGCTGTGATAGTGCTTGCCCAAACGACTTTCCTCTACATAGCTTCATTATTAAAGCTGGAGAAAAATCGCTGTTAAATGAAAAATTCAAGATGCGTGTCGGAAGGGGGGCAATTCAAGATGTCGAGATAAGAAATGTCGGCGGACCAATAGTTCTAGGCGAGATTCCAGGAGTAGTGGCGCTTGTAGGATGTGCTAACTACCCAAGCGGCGGAAAAGATGTTGCAGATATTGCGGAGGAGTTCGCTAAACGTAGGTTTATAGTTGTCACCTCAGGATGTGCAGCCATGTCTATGGCTATGGTGAAGGATGAGGAGGGAAAGACTCTTTATGAGAAATATTCAGGTGATTTTGATGCCGGAGGCATTCTAAATGTAGGGTCGTGTGTGTCCAACCCTCACATAGCAGGAGCAGCCATTAAGATTGCAAGCATTTTCGCAAAGAGAAAACTGAGGGCAAATTATGAGGAAATCGCTGATTATGTTCTCAACCGAGTAGGGGCAGTAGGAGTTGCTTGGGGAGCTATGTCTCAAAAAGCTGCCTCAATAGCTTCTGGATTCTGGAGGCTTGGAGTGCCCGTGATTGTTGGTCCTCATGGATCTAAATATCGGCGTATGCTGCTTGGAAGAAAGGACAAAGAGGAAGATTGGTATGTGTATGATGCGAGAACTGGTGATAAAGTCTATGTGGGTCCAGCTCCTGAACACCTCTTCACAGTGGCTGAAACCAAAGAAGAGGCTATGGTTCTAATAGCAAAGCTTTGTATGAGACCAAACGACACAAGCAAAGGTCGTGCCATAAAGCTAACACATTACATTGACCTTCACAAACGCCTGTACAGCGTGATGCCTGACGACATAAATCTTTTCATCCGAAATAAAACCGACGTACCAATCACGATGAAGGATGAAATCCTTAAGATTCTAGAAGAAAGAGAGTGGAAGGAGATGAAAATCCCAGACCCAACTCTCCTACCGAGACTCATCAGAAAAAGGCAAGGTGAGTGACATGAGCGCACAAGCAGAACCATGGCAAAAGGCCGAGATCGCCGGACCAACGAAAGCTCTACTTATCTTGAAACCAGAGGTGGTGTCTTCAATGGTGAAAAGGGCTAAGCGTCCAATTCTCATTGTTGGACACTTAGCCATTGAAAATTATTCAGATGATGCTCAGATGATTGATTACGCAATCCGCATGAGTAAGACTATTGGAATTCCAGTGGTTGCTACAGCACATGTAGTAGGTGAATTTATCAAAAGAGATTTTAAACCTGATGCTCACATGTCTGCGATGGACATCGGTAATAGGCTTGCGGATCAAGAATGGAAGGGTTTAGATGGAAAAGGTCCATATGATCTCGCATTATTCATGGGCTTTCCCTACTACATGGAGTTTATTATACTAGCTGCACTAAAACACTTTTCCAAAAACCTTAAAACTATAAGTTTGGACCGATTCTATAATCCTCACGCAACTTGGTCATTTCCAAACCTTAATGTTAAGGATTGGAAAGAAAGTTTCGAAATAATTTTAAGCAAATTTGGGGGAAACTGAAAATGTCCATGTTTGAAGACATACCAGTCGATGTAGGCGTAATCTACGAAGGCGAAAGAATCCGAAGAAAAGACATGTACGTGGAACTCGGTGGACCAGACATCAAAGAAAAATTTGAACTTGCAAGAGTTAAGAAGCCAGAAGAAATCGAAGATGGAAAAGTAACCATTATCGGATCGGACATAAAGGACATGGAAGAAGGCAAAACCTACCCTCTCGGCATTCTTATCGAAGTAGCTGGCGCCAAACTTGAGCCCGAACTTGAAGGCGTAATCGAAAGGCGAATACACGCCTACTGCAACTTCATCGAGGGCTTTATGCACCTAAATCAACGCTATGACATTTGGCTGAGACTGAGCAAGAAATCGTTTGAGAAAGGCTTGACTTCCTTCGAGTTCATTGGCAAAGTTTTGCACAGACTCTTCAAGAGCGAATTGCCAATAATCGAGAAAATGCAAGTAACTTTCATTACGGACGCTGAAAAAGTGAAAGGACTTTATGATGAAGCCTTACAAATTTACGATGCGAGAGACGCAAGGGCTAGAGGTTTAAAGGACGAGGAAGTTGACAAGTTTTATGGATGCGTCTTATGCCAATCTTTTGCTCCGACTCACTGTTGCGTAATCACGCCTCAGCGATATTCAAACTGTGGAGCCATAAGCTGGTTTGACGGCAGAGCCGCAGCAAGCATAGACCCCAAAGGACCAGTATTCACAATTGAGAGAGGCGAACTGTTGGACCAGGTTAAGGGAGAATACTCTGGCGTGGATGAAGCGGTGAAGAAGAGAACTCTTGGCGAAATAACGAAAGTGTGGCTTTACACCGCTTTCGGTTATCCACACACTTCCTGCGGATGCTTTGAAGGTGTAGCTTTCTACATTCCAGAAGCTGACGGCTTCGGCATAGTTCACAGAGGCTATAAGGACGTAACCGTGAACGGGTTGCCATTCTCAACTTTGGCAGACTCAACAGCTGGTGGGCGTCAAGTTGACGGTTTCCACGGAATATCCATCGAGTACATGCGTTCACCGAAGTTTTTGCAAGCAGACGGCGGATGGAAACGAGTAGTTTGGATGCCCAAAGAAGTTAAGGAAAGGGTTAAGGATTTCATTCCGGCTGAGATTGCCGACAAAATCGCCACAGAAGAACAAGCTAAAACAATTGACGAGTTGAAGGCTTTCTTGAAAGAACGCAACCATCCAGTTGTGGAAAGCTGGAAGGAAGAAGCTGTGGCTGTAGAGGAAGCGGCGCCTGCCGAAGCGAAGGAAGAAGCGCCCATGATTTCTGTTGCCACTGCCACAACCTTGCCGATAACTGCTGGCGGTTTCAAAATAATTTTGAAAGACGCGAAAATCTACGCAAAAAAGGTCATTATTCGTTCAATGAAGGGCGAAAAGTCTGAGAAAAGGTGAAAAAGATTTGCCAGAGAAAAAGAAGGAAGAAGAAACGTTCGGGCTTAAGCTTAGCTCACGCTTGATAGAGCTTCTTGCGAAACTTCAGGAAATAGAACTTGAAGATTTTGAGATGAACGTAGGCGACTTGGAGATATGGCTTCAGCCCGGCGCTGTGGCTGCTCCCGCGGTTGCCTTGCCAAAAGTTGCTCCTCCAGTAAAGGCTAAACCCACCACAATAATTGAGACCGACTTTGTTCCGCCAGTTGAAACTTATCCTGGCAAGGTTGTTGAGGTGAAACTTGGTGCTACAAAAAGCGAAGGAGGAACCCGTGGCAAATCCCTTGTTATCGGAGGTGAAACCACGCCGGCCTTCTACACTTTTGAGCGTTCGACTTTGCATCCTCCCGTTGTGACGTTGGATGTTTTTGACATGGAAGTGCCGCTTGCTAAGGCTGTGAAAATGCATGTGAAAGAGGTTTTGGATGACCCCGCGGCTTGGGCTAAGCTTGCGGTTGAAAAGTTTGGGGCTGACATGGTGACTATTCACTTGATTACCATTGACCCACTGGTTAAGGATGCGTCGCCGAAAGATGCGGTTAAAACGGTTGAGGCTGTCGCACAGGCTGTGGACGTGCCGCTCGTGATTGGCGGATGTGGCGACCCAGTTAAAGACGCAGATGTTTTTGCTGAAATCACCGAAACTTTTGCTGGTGAGCGTTTTCTGATTAGTTCGATAACGCGGGATATGGATGTTGAGCGTTGCGCGAAATTTGTTAAGAAGAATGGGCATGTTGCCTTATCCTTTACACCTATGGATTTGAACTTAGCCCGAGAGCTTAATCGCAGATTATATGATTTTCTGCCGAAAGAAGATATTGTTATGGACTTGACGACTGCCGCCTTAGGTTATGGTCTTGACTACGCCTTTACCAATATGGAACGGGCTAGACTTGCTGGTTTGATGGGTGACCCGGAACTTGCGCATCCAATGTCTTCTGGGACAACAAACGCTTGGGCAGCTAGAGAAGCGTGGTTGAAGATGGCGCCGGAATGGGAACCGCGCGAGTTGCGAGGACCCTTGTGGGAAGTGACTACTGCGTTAACTTTGCTGCTTGCTGGTGTGGACTTGTTTATGATGATGCATCCGGCTGCTGTGAAAACTCTCAAGGACATAACGAAACAGTTGACAAACGGCGGCTCTGGCGATGCTGATAGACTTGTTGAATGGGTTTCTGTAAAGATTTAGAAATGGAGCGTGTGCATATGAGTGATAAGGAAGGAAAGGGAAAAGTTGGCGTAAAAGAACTAAGCCCAATTGACGTTTATAAGCTTCTTCCCAAAACTAACTGCAAGGAATGTGGCGAAGAGAACTGCATGGCTTTTGCGACGAAAGTTGTGAACCGCGAAGTCGCCATTGAGAAGTGTCCTCCATTGTTGACTAAAGAGCACGAGAAAGCCTACAAACAATTGAAGGAAATGCTGAAACCCGCCATAAAAGAGGTTGTTGTCGGCGTCGGCGATAAAGCAGTAAAGATTGGCGGAAAACTCGTAATGTATCGCCACGAGTTCGCGTATTTCAACCCAACTGCAATCGCCATTGACGTTACTGACGAGATATCTGACGAAGAAATATTAAGTAGGATAAAAAGAACTGAGCAGTTCAATTTCGAATACATTGGACAAACGTTAAAGCTTGACATGATTGCCATTCGCTCCACATCAAACGACCCCGAAAAATTCAAGGCAACAGTTAAGAAAGTTGTTGAAAACACTGGTTTGCCGCTGATTTTGTGCTCGTTGAACCCGAATGTTCTGGAAGCTGGATTGATGGCTGCGCCGAAAGCGCGTCCGCTTTTGTATGCGGCAACGAAGGATAACTGGAAGGACATGGCTGAACTTGCGTTAATGTACAATTGTCCATTAACGGTTTTTGCACCAAACAATTTGAAGTTGTTGCGGTCTTTAACGAAGACTTTACTCGAATATGGTGTTGAAGACATAGTGTTGGACCCGGGCACCTTCCCAGACGATGGGTTGGCTGATGCACTAAACAATTTCACGATGATTCGTAGAGCTGCTTGCAAGCGAGGTGATGAGCTTTTTGGTTTTCCGTTGATGGGTGTGCCTATGGTGGCTTGGACGAAGCGTGGTGAAGCGCCTGAAGAGGTTGTGAAGTGGCGCGAAGCGTATTTGGCTGGATTACTTGTTGTTCGCTTTGCTGACGTTATGATGATGCATAGTGTTGATGGTTGGTCGCTTCTTCCGCCAGTCGTGTTGCGGCAGAACATTTACACTGACCCACGCAAGCCTGTTGCTGTTGAACCCGGCTTGAAGGTGTTTGGCGCTCCAGATGAGAATTCGCCGGTGATGTTTACGACCAACTTCGCCTTGACATATTACACCGTTGCCTCCGATATTGAGAATGCAAAGGTGAACGCGTATCTGCTGGTTGTTGACACTGAAGGCATAGCCGTAGACAGCGCAGTAGCCGGAAGAAAACTTACAGCGGAAAAAGTTGCTGACGCCATTAAGGCGTCTGGAGTAGAAAACAAAGTTAAACACAGAAAACTCATAATCCCCGGAAAATCTGCACGCCTTAGCGGTGAAATTGAAGAACTCAGCGGATGGCAAGTACTCGTTGGACCGCGGGATTCGTCAGACATTCCAAAATTCTTGCAAGAAAAATGGCAAACACAAACGTAATTTTTAATGTTCACAATCAAACTAAAAGTTCAATCTATATAGAGGGCTACAACTCCACACCAAGCAACAGAAAAAACAAACGAAAGAGCAGAAAACCCTTGATACGCGCAGACCTACACATCCACACAAACTATTCGGCAGACGCCACAATCAACCCAAAAACCCTAATAGACCAACTATACACGCACCCAACAATCAAAGCCATAGCCATAACAGACCACAACACAACCGAAGGCTACCACCACGCAAAACAACTCGCACAAGCCTACCCAGACATCCTAATAATCCCAGCAACTGAAATAACCACAACACAAGGCGACATAATAATCCTCGGCACAGCAGAACTTCCACCAAAACCATGGACCACGCAAAACATCACGGACCACGCAAAACAAAACAACGCCATAACAATCGCAGCCCACCCATACCGCACATATGGACTAGGCGACAACGCCAAAAACTACCAAATAGACGCCATAGAAACCCTAAACGGTGCCTCCACACCACAAACAAACAGAATGGCAGAAAACCTCGCCAAAGCAATGAACCTACCCGGCGTTGCAGGCAGTGACGCACATAACATTGACGAGTTATGGACAGTCTTCACAGAAATCCAAGCATCACTAAACACAAACGAAATCCTAAAAGCCATAAAAAACGGTAAAGTCAAAACTGCATACTCGCCAAAGTCAATACATTTTTAAAACACCAAACAACAACAATAGTGCATTAACGGAAGAAAACAGATGAGTCCATTACAAATAGGATTCCTAGGTGGAACCCGCGAAGTCGGCAGAATCGCCATAACAGTAAAAACCGAAAAAACACAAATCCTACTCGACTACGGCGTAATGCTAAACCACAAACCCGGATTCCCAATGCACATACCACCAAAAGAAGTCAACGCAGTAATCCTAACCCACAGCCACCTCGACCACTCAGGCGCAGTACCCATATTCTACATCCAAGACAAAAAACCACTCTACACAAACAAACTTAACCTAGAACTAACCCAAATACTAATCGCAGACTTCATCCACCTATCAAGCTACTACCTACCATTCGAATACCTAGAACTAAAAACCATGACACGCAACAACAAACACATAGACTACAACGTAAAAGAACAAATCGGAGACATCAACTTCCAACTCGTAAACTCCGGACACACCCCAGGAAGCGCCTCAATACTAGTTGAAGCGGAAGGAAAACGAATACTCTACACAAGCGACTTCAACACCACAGACACAAAACTCCTAGAAGGCGCAAAAATGCAATACGGAGATCTCGACGCAGTAATGATAGAAAGCACCTACGCAAACGAAGACCACACAGAACGCAAAGAACTAGAAAAAAACTTCGTAGGCGAAACCACAGATGTCGTAGAAAGAGGAGGCACAGTTCTTGTACCAGCCTTCGGCGTTGGCAGATCACAAGAAATCGCATGCGTGTTAGCAGCGCATCATTTTGAATATCCAATCTTCATGGACGGAATGGCACGAGAAGCAAGCCGCATAATACTCAACTACAAAGAGTTCCTCAGAGACCCCAAACTCTTCAACGACACAATGCACACTGTCGAATGGATAGAAGGTTGGAGAGACCGCCGAAAAGCCACAAAAACACCATGCGCAATAATCTCACCAGCAGGAATGCTCAAAGGCGGCCCAGCAGTATTTTACACTTCAAAAATAGGAAAAAAAGCGCATAATGCAATCTTTCTAGTCAGTTATCAAATTCCGGGCACGCCGGGAAAAGAATTAATGGAAAAAGGCGTGTGCTTAATTGACGGAAAAATGAGAAAAGTCAAAGCTCGAGTTCAACATTTCGACTTTTCATCCCACTGCGGAGCAAGCCAGCTTAAAGAAGCAGTTAAAGAGCTTGGGGGAAACCCGAAGGTTTTTGTGGTTCATGGCGCGGAAGGAAACTGTGAGCTTTTTGCAAAATGGATAAGGAACGATTTAGGATTGGAAGCTTCTGCTCCAAAAACTGGTGACATAGTTAAGCTTTAACGAGTGAAACTATGAAAATTGGGATTCTGCAGATTGGACAAGTGGATTCTTACATAGTGGATAGAGTTCAAGGAAACTTGAAAATGATTTTTTCAGAAGCAACATGTATGGTCATAGATGAGAAGATTTCAATCCCTAAAGAAGCCTTAGATGAGGCAAGAAACCAATATAGCTCAGACATTATCTTGAATAGAATTCGCGTTTACGCTGAGAAAGAAGAAACCTTGGAGAGAATTTTGGGAATTGTGGATGTTGACATCTTCGTTCCACAACTGAACTTCGTTTTCGGAGAAGCGGAATCCCCCGGAAAAGCAGCCTTGATATCATTGTGGAGGTTAAGACCGGAATTTCATGGCAAACCTGCAAACGTAGAGCTTTTTGTGGAGAGAAGCACAAAGGAAGCAGTGCACGAGGTTGGGCACACGTTGGGTTTGCGGCATTGTTCTAACCCATTTTGTGTTATGTATTTTTCAAATTCCATATTCGAAACCGATAGGAAACAAAGTTTATTCTGCAATAAATGCTACTTGAAAGCTGAAGCAACCATCAAAAACATGGGTAAGCATCTTGAACGAGAAGTTTAAAGTCAAGCTTATACATCTAGTGCCTATTTTAGCGAGCTTACTGTTCGGAATGTTTTGTGCCTTTCTGCTTCTAACATCTTCGATGGAAATTTATGAAATTACACCCTTCCCGGAAGGCATCGGGTCTTTTGGAAACGCTTTATATTTTGTTGTTCTAGTTGGGGTTGGGGCGTCAGTGCTATATATGCTTCTGAAAAGGAAAAATCGCAGGTTAATCAGTTTGATTACAAGTTTTGCTTTGACGACTGCAGTTTTTATGCTTTCAATTGTTTATCTTTTTGCAGTGTTTTCAAGATTTACTGCTGCAAACACAGAAATGTTAGTTTTGGTAATATCGTTGCTCTTAACAGGATTAGCGTATTTTGCGATTTTTCGAGCTCGAAACAGGGCATGCCATCTTGCTGTGCTCTGTTTAGGAGGAGCGTTAGGCGCTTTTTTGGGGTTTGCAATTCCAACTTTCAGTGCAATATTGATTCTGGGGTGTCTTGCGATTTATGATGCATTCGCAGTTTATTATGGACCTGTTGGAAAAATAGCCCACAGTGGGCTTGAACAGCTTCGGGGTTTGAGCTTCTCTTTTATGGATATTCAAATGGGATTGGGTGATTTGACATTTTATTCAATGATGATTAGTCGAGTACTTTTTGGTTCAGGTCCGCTTTTCTGTTTGGCTTCAGTAATGGGCGTATTGATAGGTGTTTTTCTTGCTTTTAAGATGTTAGAGAAGAAGGGAATGTTTCCTGGGTTGCCTTTTCCAACAGCGTTAGGCTTGATACCTTTAATTGTTTCATTTTTTCTTTGACAAAAATGATTAAAGACATAAGTTGGCAAAGATGATTAATTATTAGCGTGTAGTGTGAGGAAAATATGTTAAAAAGCTATGTTAAAAAATTGCTGCTTGTCTTGTGTATTGTGACTGTGTCATCTATTGCCTTATACTTTTTCATTAGTCATTATTATTTTGTTGCTGACGATGTTGCTCCACTGTGGAGGAATCAGATGCAGAGTGCTTCATGGATTCTGCAAGGTGAACACGTTTCTCTTCAAGCAGAGGGTATGGATAATATTTTGCTTCGCAAAGCTGTTCTTTCAACAAATGAAACTGGAGTTTGGAGAAACGAGACAGAATACGCGTTCATTTGGAGACAGAAGGCTGTTTTTGGTTTTGACAACTTTGGCACAGCGACGTATGAGGATGGAGTGCTTTATGCACCTTCGAAGGGAGACAATAACGTTTACGCGATAAATGCATCAACTGGTGATGTCATGTGGAAAACTGCAGTCAGACAATGTGATGCTTCCCCATACATAGACGGTGATGTTATCTATGTTGGTGAATGTATGGGTCCTTACAACGAACCTACACCATTTCCAAGGGCTATTGCGTTGAACAAAACTAATGGTGAAGTAGTGTGGGAGTTTATCGAGCCACATAACTCAACATGGGTTGGCTCACCAGTTGTCCATGGCGATTACGTGTACTTTACAACGTATGGCTCCGGAGTTTATGCTCTAAACAAAACGAGTGGAACTCCTATCTGGCAGCAAGACATCGGAGAAATAGTCTGTTCTGTTGCATACCACAATGGAAGGGTTTTCGTTTCAACCCACAATCCTGCGGGCCAATACGCCTTCAACGCAACAACTGGAGGGGTGATATGGCATGTAAACTATGGGGCTTCATGGGATTCCTCGCCTATAATCCATGAGGGAATGATTGTTCAAGTTACGCGCAACACGGCTGGAGTGTGGTCTACTCATGTGCTAAACGAGACTAGTGGAGCACTCATACGGAAATTTCAGGGAAAGGGAAGCTGCAGTACACCTTTATTGTACGAAGACAAAATATTCATCCCAAGTAACGACTGGAGAATTTGGGCTTTTGACTTGGTGACGGGAGCTGAATTGTGGCATACAGTAGGACTCCACGATGGAACTCTACAAGATTACAGCTACTGCAGTCCAGCTGCGTCTGGCGGAGCAATTTATTATCAAGCATTAAACGGAACTTTTTACGTGATAGATGAAGCGGATGGAAGCATTCTTTGGTCCTACGATTTAGAGGGATATGGTTTTGGAAGCCCAAGCATCGGGAACGGCAGCGTGTTTATCACGAATGACTTTGCACTTTACGCTTTCAGGATAGGACCTGGTGCTGGTGATTGGCGTATGTTTTGTTCAAACGAACTGCATCAGAGCGTCTCGGAACATGGGGTGGAATATGTGCAATATCCATTGAGAGAACCGAAGAGTTTCCCTTATCTTCCGAATGTTTGGGTTGCTGCAAAGTTTGTCTGGAGTAATAATACGATTACCTCTGCCGTCGTTGCATGGAGAATCTATTTCTTCGACGATGCAGGAAACACGAACGCTACAGACGTGATGGTTTTTAGTGTAAGCATAGCGATGTAGGAAATTGCAGCAGTTAATCCATTGTTTAAAGAAGCAGTGATACGTTTCCTTTCCTCTAAATGCTTGACAGCAACATCCGCGTGGAGTTCACATCAACCTCTGTTATTTTGCAGTTCTTGAATTCTTTAGATTCTCCAAGTACACTCTTAACGAGAACGTTATTACCTTCCACTTTTGCGTAAACAACTTCCTTGAACACTGCTTTTCCGTTGAGTATAACAGTAAATTCGCACATTCACATCGCACCCAACAACAGATAAAACATGCTCAGTTATAAACCTCCCTTCGAAACCGCTTTTATTTGCGTATTTGAGATAAGTAGTATTAATTCACGAACATTATAGTTTTAATATTCCTTTAAAATGTTACAAGATGAAAGAAATGCCCAAGAAAAGAAAGCCCAGCAAGCCCCCAAGCGTAAACATATTCCAAATTCTAACGGAAACGGCTGAAAAAGACAAAAAGAAGAGAAGAGAGGAGCTTCTGGCGCCGCTGGGCGTAAAAGAGTTCTTTGTCAAAGGAAGCATAACTATTAACAAGCGAACGTGCAAAGGCGTTGAGTGCAAACTCTGCATAAAAGCTTGCCCAACAAACGCTCTTTTCTGGAAAACTGGAGAAGTCGGAATAACAGAAGATTTATGCATCTACTGTGGTGCATGTGTCTTAAACTGTATAGTTGACGATTGCATAAGAATTATGAGAAAAAGGCAAAATGGACAAACTGAACGCTTCAGCAAACCAAAGAATTTTATAACACTTCAACATGACATTTGTACAAGAAAACGTTTTGAAAGAATCAATGATGTTTTTCCAAAACCAGAAACCTACCTTGAAAGGTACAAATCAAAATAGGAATACTTTAGAAACGCGTGATTTTTGGAGTTGTCTGCGGCAATTTCATTGGACGTCCTGATTTTGATGTACTCTATTATGAGTTAACCCTTCTATATGTAAATTGAACTTTACTTTCACCTTTGATGTAACATTACTCATTTTGAAGTTTTACGGACTAAAAGGCATTCTCTGGGTTTTTACGTTACTATTGATCTCAGTTGACATGGAATTAGCTATTTCTCTCACTTTTTGGGCGAGTTTCGTGTTTAGGAGTTTATCTATGTTGCCTATAGCTTCTTCAACTTTTGGGTCGTATGAAATTTCGCTGAGAAACCTTACACCTAACGTTTGGGTTTGCTTTTGAATAGTGTTTGAATTGCCCATTTTCATGTTTTCAATAACGCCTATCACGGGGATTTTCAGTTCCTTAAGTAAGCCTACGAGTTTTCGAACTGTTTCGAAGGCAAGTTGTGAAGGCGTCGTCACAATAAGAAAATTGATGCCTCGAATCAAACGGATAAGGTCGAGTGTTGCGTCACCTATTCCTGGCGGCATGTCTACTACGAGGAAATCCAGCTTTTCCCATTTCGTGATTGAAAGCAATTCTATCAAAGCGTTTGAAACGTCCGCACCGCGCAATGGAGCAGCACGTTCGCCCGAATAATAAATTATTGACATGTACTTTAAGCCGTGAACAATTGGCGGAACAATGCCTTTCTCTTCCTTCGGCTGCACGCCTTCAATACCCAAAATCAGATGTGTTGAGGGACTTGTGAAGTCTAAGTCAAACAATCCAACCTTGTAGCCTTTCTTCGCCAAAATCAACGCAAGCGTCGACGCCACAAGACTTTTGCCCACGCCTCCCTTACCGCTTGAAACCGCTATTATATTGCCTATTCCACGCATCCTCTCGTCTATGATGCTTGTGCGCGGGTCAATCATCGCTCTTTTTCACTCCTTTTATGCTTTCAAGCCAGACACCGCGTCCTTGCAGCATCTCGAAATCGGGGCTTCCGCATTTTGGACATTTAATGTATGTATGAGCGATTTCTGGAATAAAATGAATGGCTTCCGAAGCATTCTCATTCAGTTCTTTCTTTTTGAAAAACCATTCGTGCCCGCAGACTCTGCATTTAAGCTCAGCTTTCGCAATTTCTACTTTGAACTTTGCATTTTTGAATTTGGCTGGTTTAAGCTGTGCCAAGGCGAATTCAAATATGTCAAGTTCCAACTGTTGCAGTTCCCCAACCTTTATCATGACTTCCCGAACTGTCTGTAACCCTTCTTTTTCAGCAATCTCAGAAGCTGCAGCAATCACTGCTTCAGCCAAAGCCCACTCATGCATAAAAAGCCTAACGCGTCAGCACCATTTAAAAATATTGCAAAAAAGGTTAAACATTATAAACTAAATGAAGAAAATATTTGTCATGCCAGACAAAGTTCATTGTGCACACATTCTCGTTAGAACAGAGCAAGAAGCCAAAGCGGCAATGGAACGCCTAAGCAAAGGCGAAAAATTTGCCAACATAGCAAGAGAAGTTTCATTATGTCCCTCTGGAAAGCGCGGCGGAGACCTCGGAACCTTCGGTAGAGGGAAAATGGTCAAAGAATTCGAAAACACTGCTTTTAAACTTAACAAGGGAGAAATCTCGCCTATAGTGAAAACAAAGTTTGGATACCACATAATAAAAAGATTGGAGTAACAATAAACCAACATTTACATCGAAGCTTGCTTCAACGCCTTCTCGACTTCTTCCCGTATTATGTAGCCTCCCATGTGAAGAATAGGCTCTTTAGCTTCTGGATCTACATTCATTGTTGCCGTGCATGGATAGCTGTGGTGGGCTTTTGCTATCGCATCATAAAGAACTTCTTTTTCTATTTCAACTCTTGGGAGTTTTCTTGCGACGTACCATGTGGAGCCGCATGGAGCACTTCGTCTAACAATCACAGACTCTATGATTTCATGTTTGCCCCTTTTCGCAATCTGAATTTCTAAAGAAGGCCTTCCAATTTTGAGTTCATTCACAAATCTTGAAATTACTGGTTTGTCCTTTGTTGGTTCAAGCGAACAGAAGGGTTTCGGAAACGCATTTTCCAACCCCAGTTCTTGACATTTCTCTTCTGTTTGCTTCCTCAAGCCAGATGGCACTTCAGAAAAATCTTCAATCGGCACAATTAATCCTTTTATTCCAACTTTTTGCAAGTGATGCGGCAGTTCCAACAACAAGTCTTTATGAAGTCCCGAGGTTATGCACAGGTCAGCCTTCGGCATGATTTTAGGCATGTACTTTTCTGGATTATCGACAAAAGCCGGAAGCTCGGATGGACTTGGCAGCTGCATCGCGGCTCGAATGTTTCGAACGTAGCTGTAAACATTGTATTTGCATGAGTCACAGTATAGACCGCAGGACTTGCAGAAACTGGGGTCATTGATCAAGTTTCTTATGACTCGCTCCGCGAATTCTCCACTGTAAATGAAAACGAGTGATAACATTTCTTCTTTGCTGGTTTTGTTCAATCCGAGTCACTTTCAATTCGCTACTTACTACGGTTGCTTTAATTGATTTTGCTAAACGGGTCTGCTTGCGCTGAACTTTAAACTCGAAGAGTAAACTCCAAGACTCTTATTTCAAGTTGAATCTATCGTCAATTCTATTTGTCTTTTCTTACATGAACTGTGTCTTCTTCAAATGTAATTGAAAGACTATCGTATATACTCTGGAGCTTGCCCGGAAGCAAACAACACGTGTTGTACGAAAAGTTCCTCAGGAACAGGTCCCATGAAATCCACTTTCTCATTTATGACTGTTTTTGGAACGCCCATGACTCCATATTTGAGAGCTAGCTGAGGAAATTCGCCAGAATCAATCACGTCAGTCTTTATCAGGTCGTTTTCGATTGCAAACTTGTGCGCGATGCTTGCAACTATTGGGCAGTAAGGGCATGTTAAGGTTACAAAAACTTGAATATGAACTGGCGTTTTGATTTCTCTAAGCTTGTTTTTTGTTTCTTCGGATAGGTCTGTTCTTCTTCTTGAAACGTTTATTACGGCTTCCAGAAGTGTCTGCAGTTCATAGCCGAACGGTAACCCGTAAAACCTTATTCCATAATCTTTTTCGCCCATAACGATTAACGCTGGAACCTTATCAACGCCGTATTGTTTAGCCTTCTCCGCGTCTGCAACAAAATCGTAAATTTCAACTTTAATCTTATCATTTAAGGCTGCAACCTCGTTAATTAGTTGCCGCGTCTGCAAGCAAAACTGGCATTCAACCGCTTGAGTAAACATTACAATTTTTACTGAATTCTCCAGTTTCCCATTAAGTTCCTCTTTGAGATGCTCCTTATGCTCGTCGGGTATCAGACTCATTTCATCACCATCTCAAATTATTAATGTAACAAGTTATTCATTTTTGTGCTCCACGGCTTATTTGTTTTCCTAAATTGAAAAAGAATAAAGGAAAGAATGCGAAGAAAACTCAACCAACCATCACTAGAAGGCGACGAATGTTGACTAAACTTTTCGCAAACGCAAAGCTCGTTAAAGACTACAGAATAGACGTTGATGACGGCAGAAACCACGCAGTATGCCTCGATTTGCCAAGAGATACTGGAACTGACATGGGACCATCGGCTCTAGAACTCTGAGTAATGAGCCATGCGGGTTGTTACGCCAGTATTTTCGTCTTAACCGCAAAGAAAATGAGAATCTCCCTGAAAGATTTGGAAGTTAAAGTAGAAGCCACCAAATCTGAAGAGAGAGGCACGGTTACTGAAGTAAAATTTGACATCGTGATAAAGGGTGTTCCAGAAAACAGAATACAGAGAATCCATGAGGTAACGCTGCAGAACTGCCCAGTTGGAAAGCTCTTTGAAAAAGCGGGGGTCAAAATAAGCTACAATCTAAAAACTATAGAAGAATAGAAAAAGTCGATGTTTACCCTTCTTTTTTAACGAACTGATCTTTAGGCGCGCCACAAACTGGACAAAGCCAATCATCTGGTAACTTTTCGAAGGGCGTTCCGGGTTTTATGCCGTGGTCTGGGTCTCCTTGTTCTGGGTCGTATATGTAGCCGCAAACTGTGCATTCCCATTTATCCAGTTTTGAGCCTCCTGATGAATCAAAAATGATAATAACGGTTTATGAGTAAATAAATGATTTGGGTGTGTTGAATATGGAAGCAACCAAGTTTTATGTACTGCCAAAACTGCCATACGATTACAAGGAGCTAGCACCGCACATGTCTGAGGAACAATTAAGGATACACCACAGCAAACATCATCAAGCATACGTCAACGCTGCAAACGCAATCCTTCAAAAGCTCGATAAAGCACGAAAAGAAAACACAGACATAGACGTTAAATCCACCTTGAAAGAACTCTCATGGAACATAGGAGGGCATCTTCTACACTCACTGTTCTGGGAAAACTTGGCGCCACCAAGCACAGGCGGCGGAAAACCCCGTGGAATGTTGGGCGACGCATTAGAGAAAGAATTTGGAAGTTTTGAAAGGTTCAAAAAAGAATTTACGCAAACTGCTGTCAGCGTCGAAGGTTCCGGCTGGGCAGCGTTGTCATATTGTAGGCAGACCCATAGGCCTATAATAATGCAGATTGAGAAACATAACACTAATGTTTACCCTATGTTCAGAATCCTAATGGTTCTGGATGTCTTTGAGCATGCGTATTACATTGACTACAAGAATGACAGAGCCAAATTCGTCGAAGCCTTCTGGAACATTGTCAACTGGGACGAAGTAAACAGTAGAATCCAAGAACTGCTCAAATAGAAAGAATAAAAGTTCAAACGTTCTTTCACCAAACCCTTTTTTAATTTATTACACAAATACACAACTATTCATGGAAGTGAAAAAATGAAAATTGTAAAAATCCCAGGCAAAAAGAATAAACACAAAGTTCTCGTCTACGCATTAAGCACATGCGCATGGTGCAAAATGACAAAGCAATTTCTGAAAGATAACAACATTGAATATGAATATGTTGATGTTGACTTGTGTGACGGAGAAGATAAAGAAAAAATCAAAAGAGAAATTCTGAACCGAGGCGGAAACCTCAGCTACCCTATAATAATAGTTGACGATAAGATTTTGATAACAGGTTTTCGCAAGGACAAGTTAAAGGAGATTCTGAAAATTTGATAACCCTTGAGAAAGTGCGCCAAAGAGCAGAATCAGACGCAAAAACGTACGGGTATTATCTGAGCCCAGACCAAAATTTCCTAAATGACCTTCTTGAGGGACTGAAACGTAATGAAGAACGTTACGGGTATCCATCATGCCCTTGTAGACTTGCTTCAGGAAATTTTGACTTTGACAGAGACATCATATGTCCTTGCGATTACCGAGACCCGGATGTTCAAGAATTTGGTGCTTGCTACTGCGCCTTATATGTGAGAAAGGATGTTTTTGAAGGAAAAACTCCTCTGCAGCCAGTTCCCGAACGCAGACCTCTGGAAAAACAAGTCAGAGCGTATGAAACAGTTTCGGTTTCTGCAGAAAAGAAAGCTGAAACCGTTTCTGTAGCAACTAAGGCGCCTTCAACGGTTAAACAGAAAATGTGGTATTGTAAACAATGCGGTTACGTAGTTTTCCGAGAAGAACCACCCTACATCTGCCCGATTTGTAAGGCAAAAAGAGAGATGTTTGCTGAAATAACAATAAGCATAAGTATGCAAGGATAACTTTGTTTTACCTTGTCACTTTTATCTCGATTGTTTTCCAGTCCTTCTTTATTCCTCGCAACGAAGTCACTGCTCCCACCACGGTCCCGCCTAAAATCTTTGCAACAAACTCGTTAAGGTCTATTTCTTCTCCGTCAACCAAAAGCTTAGTATCCAAACACATCACCTCGAATTATTAATGATTATAGAAAAGTAAAAGTTTTCTGTCACCTCTAAACAAAAGTGTTAATGTTGAGAGGCGACTCTTTGAAAAAAATTCCTTCAAATGTAAGTCTTAAAGATAAAAATAAAGTTGCAAAAATAATTAAGTTACTTGAGAAGGAACATCCCGACGCAAAAATAGCACTTCACTATTCGAATCCCCTCGAACTTCTGGTAGCCACAATTCTTTCAGCCCAATGCACCGACGAAAGAGTAAACATAGTCACAAAACAACTGTTCAAGAAATACAGAAAAGCCGAAGACTACGCTAATGCAGATTTAAAAGAGCTTGAACAAGATATAAAGAGCACGGGATTTTACAGAAATAAAGCTCGAAACCTTAAGAAATGCTGTCAAATGTTAGTTGAAGAATACAACTCGCAAGTTCCAAAAACAATGAAAGAAATATTGGAACTGCCGGGCGTTGCAAGAAAAACTGCCAACATTGTTCTTTCAAACGCTTATGGCATAGTTGAGGGAATAGCCGTGGACACGCATGTCCGCAGACTCGCAAAAAGACTTGGACTGACCGAAAATGAAGACGCAACCAAAATAGAGGAAGATTTGATGCAGATAGTTCCAAAAGACAAGTGGATGCGATTTACGGACCTACTAATATTTCACGGCAGAAGAGTGTGCATGGCAAAGAAACCAGAATGCAGAAAATGCGTATTAAACAAACTTTGTCCATCAGCTTTTACATTTGACTGAATCTAGCTACATGTAATATAGCATATTGACACAAACATTATATAGTTAGCAATCTAAAATGAAATCAACGAGAAAATTATAAGAGGTGATTTTTTGAACAAAATTCTCGTCCCTATAGACGGTTCTGCCGCAAGCGTCATGGCTGAAGAAACAGCAGCAACAATCGCCAAGAAGACTGGCGCATCCGTAACAGTTTTGCATGTAATGCCAGAAATGAGAATTGGTTATAGACTTCCAATAAACATACAGGACGAACTTTTGGGCAGTGTACAGCAGCGTGCAGACTCAATAATAAACAGTGCACGCGCATTATTCGTGGAAGAGAAAGTTAAGGTAGAAACGGAAATTTTTAGCGGCGACCTAGCAAACAGCATATTAGAATTCTCCAAGGAATATTACGATCTACTTGTGATTGGGGCTCACGGAGAAAATGAGAAAGACCCATATGCCCTAGGCAGCGTAACCAAAAAAGTCATAATGTACGCGGTTTGCCCCACATTAATCGTTAAAAAACTCAGTCCACTATCAAATTTACTCGCGTGCGTTGACGGGTCAAAAAATTCAATCAAAGCCTTAAAATACGCACTTGGGCTAGCGGAAAAATTGTGTGCGAAGGTTACTTTGTTAAATGTCCAAGACCAAAAGCTATACAAAGCGTCGCCAAAAACCGCTAGGGAATTAGGTGACAAAATTCTCTCGAGAAGCCTTGTAGAGGCTGGTAAAACAAAAATAAAAATTGATAAGAGACTAGAATTTGGTGTTCCATCGGACAAGATAGTTGAGGTTGCTGAGCAAGGCAACTACGACCTAATTATTCTGGGAAGCAGAGGTTTAGGAACTATAAGGCGGTTTTTGCTTGGAAGCATAAGCGACGATGTAAGCCACAAAGCGAAATGTTCAGTCTTGATAATTCCAGCAAAAGCATAGCAACTCTAAGAAAAACCATGTAGATTTCATCCGTTATAAAAATAAATTTAAACAACAACTACAGAATAACGCATCCATGGATAAACCAATAACCATTTTAGGTTTTGCCGGAAGCTTACGAAAAGGCTCTTTCAACAAGGCACTTTTACGTGCAGCCTTGGAGCTGTTACCAAAAAACGTAAAACTCGAAATCCTCGACCTAGAAGGAATTCCGCCTTTCAATCAAGACTTAGAGAACTGCATGCCCAAAATAGTTAAAGAGTTTAAAGCAAAAATCAAAGCGGCAAATGCGCTACTTATTGCGACGCCAGAACATAACTATTCAGTGCCCGGCGTTCTCAAAAACGCGATCGATTGGGCTTCAAGACCGCCAGGAGACAACTCTTTTTAAGACAAGCCAGTGGCTATAATAAGCGCTTCTACAGGAACTTTGGGTGGAGCAAGAGCACAATACCATTTGCGCCAGGTTCTTGTAGCTCTTAACATGCACGCAGTAAACAGACCAGAAGTCATAGTGGCGTCTGTTGACGAAAAAATTGATGAAAAAGGCAACTTAAGAGATGATAAAACGAAGAAGAAAATAAGACAATTGTTAGAGAGGCTGGTTGACTGGGTTAGACGACTTAAAGAAGAATGATGAATGATGCTATAAGCATCTAACATCTTTTTCTGATTTTCTGAACAAAATAAGCTAAAATAATAACGACCGCCACAAAAGTCAGTACGCTTGAGACGGCGATAATTATTGGGTTGTCAGTTTCCAAAGTAAATGCCACAGAAATTGCTGCAAGAAAAACTCCAAAATAGAGACCCCCGTTACTACTTAAGAACTGAGCGACTTCAGCACGTATTACCTTATTATACTTGCTTACCAAGGCAACCATAGACACAACAGCTAAGAAAACAATCACAAACGTGTATGTGAAATCAGCCCAATAAGCTTGCGCACTAAGCGTAAGCAGTAACCCAATCTCATCTACTATTAGTCCGCCTCCAGCGCCATAAAAAATCGCTGCAACTCGGCCAAGCCTTTCATCTTCCACGCTGATTCCAAGCCAGCCGCCTACTGCAAGCATTATTAAACCATACCAGAAATGGTGAATATGAAAACCGCTGATTTCCCAAACAACCTTTGGGTAAAAGCTAGTGAACGCTCTGGCTATTAGAAAGGAAGCTATGAAAGAAGTTAAAGCAACTAATGAAAGGTTAGGTTTTGTCTTTATCTTTTCTTCTGAAGATATCTCCGTCGCGCTCCCAATTTTCAAGTTGAGTTTCAAATTCGTTTAAACCTTATTTATTATTTCGATTTGCAAGTTTACAAAAAAAATGTTCTATAGAGTTTTATACTTTTATTAGAGTTTAGAAATGAAAAAGATGAGGTAGCTAAATATGAGTATACCAAATGACCCTAACCTTGTGTCTCCATGTGGCTTGTATTGCGGTGAGTGCCGATATTACAAGAATGGCTGCGCAGGATGCGGCTACGTGAAAGGCAAACCCTTCTGGGGCGAATGCCGTTTTTATTCATGCGTGAGAGAAAAAGGTGTGGAACACTGCGGTTTGTGCGGAGATTTCCCTTGCAATTACTACCTTTCCACGTATGACCCAAACGAAGGACAATGGCGCATCTTCTACAGAGCTGGGCAACTTGTTTACAGGAGAAAGATCGGAACTAAAGCATGGTTAGAAGAAAAAGCGAAAGGCGGAAACCCTGACCCAAAGTTCCGAAAATGAACCATGCTGCGTTAGTTCACATTCTCCATTTTTGTTTTAGGGCATTTTGTTCAGAGCAACTTCAAAGTAATGCTCTCTACCTCTGCGAAGGGCAAGAATCTCAACTTTTTCTCCAACTTTTTTATTGTGAATTTCCCTGACTAAATCTTCTATTCTATTAATTTCAGTGTTGTTCATTCTGAAGATTATGTCGCCCGCAACTATTCCCACGCTTTCCGCCGGGCTTCCTTCCGAGACTCTGGTTACTAAAACACCACGTTCAATGGGCAAATCGTAGTAACGTGCTATTTCGTCAGTGATGCTTAAACCTATTATGCCCAACCATGGTCTTGCGTAAACTCTGCCTTTTATTATTTCGTTTGTGCAATTCTTTGCCGAGTTTATCGGGATGGCAAATCCTATTCCATGAGCAAAGGGTACTATTGCCGTGTTTATTGCAACAACCTTTCCTTCGAGATTTACAAGCGGTCCGCCACTGTTTCCAGGGTTTATGGCAGCATCGGTTTGTACAAGATTTTCTAGCATTTCATTTTGAGATTCTATGGTTCTGTTTACAGCGCTTATGACGCCTGAGGTTATGGATGGACCGCCAGATAAGCCAAATGGATTTCCAATTGCATAGACTCTTTGTCCAACTCTCAGTGTATCTGAGTCTCCGAGCTCAGATGCAGTAAGATTTCCTTTGTCAACTTTAACTACTGCCATGTCATGCACCACGCACGAGCCTACTAGGGTTCCTTCTAATATTTCGCCGTTCCATAATGTTACTGCTATTTTTTCTGCTCCACCGACTACGTGATTGTTGGTCAATATGTAGCCTTTTGAGTCAATTATTGTTCCAGAACCCATTCCTTTTACTGGCACAACTTGATAAAATATGTGGTGGACAAGTTTGACTGTGCTTATGTTAACAACGCTTTTGCTCACTTTCTCGAGAATATCAAGAACTGCCTTTTCATCGTATGAGGACAAAGTGCTTCGCCTCTATTTTGGTTGATAAATACTGTTGACACAGAAACGGCATTCTTCTATTTTGATTTTTGGGTCTGCTTTCTTGCAGTATTGGCACATCAAACCTCTTTTTCGTATGATTGTGCAAGTTTGGCAGAAATGTCTTAGAAACTCTTCTCTTTGGCATGTTCTGTCCAAGAGGAGGCCAATCATTCTGTTTACTAGATACTCTATTTCTTGTATTCCATCGATTTCTATCACATGACCTCTGACGTTTCGGGTGTACTTGCTTACAGCAGATTGGGATATTCCTAAGATTTCAGCTACCTCGTCTTGTTTGAGGTTATGTTTTTCGACGAGTTCTTTTGCTAATAGTGCTCTTACTGCGGGCACAATTGATTTTACGGCGACTTCGCATGGAAGTATCAATGACTTTGCACCATTTACTCTATCTTTAGAGAAAGGTATATAAGGATGACGTATGTCATATTATTTATGACGTATGTCATGACGAAACTGAAGCAAAACTAACTTCTAACAAAACCTCCTTTCTCCCTCAAGAACGCCGTGACATACGTTAGAAGTGTCCGGTCAGCCATGAAAGACGAGAGCTATCCAAACCCGCTTGAACGGGCAGAAACCCAAGCAAGCTTAGCAGACAAGATGAGAGAATGGGAGGAAACTTGCATAAAGTGCCATCCACTAACTCCAATAGTTTGCATGGCAAACTGCAGAATTTGGAATTCAAAGAACGAGTTGAGAAAACTACACAAAATAATAAACAATCCAGATTTTACTCAAGAATTGTTGAACACTCTGAAAAATAAGAGACGAATTCATATTCTGGAATTAATCTCAAAAGGACATCATTCAATAGTTAATCTTCAACAGGAACTGAAGAAGAACGGATACAATCACAGCCAACAGACAATACTTGATGAATACGTAACTCCAATTCTAAAGGTTGGATTAGTTGAGGAAAAAAACAACCGTTACTACCCTACGACATTCGGGCGTCGACTCACCGAAGTAATGAAGAATTTCAACAGCAGCATTGAAGATGCTCTGCCGCCTCACTCCAAATGCTATGAAGAAACAGTCTTACACATGCTGCTGAGCACGGCGAAAACTTTCGACGATTTCAAAACCATGATACCATCAAAAAGTGTCGCCCGAGTTTTAAATCGTCTGCATCGAACTGGATTAATAGAGACAACTAAAGATAAGGACTATGTCTTCTATTTTAAAACAAAAAGAGAATCAAGCAAGGCTAAATTTTCTCCAGCAGAAAGAAAAGTCTACGAAAGCATTGCAGAAGAAGGTATATCCACACAGAAACTTGCAGAGAAAGCCAAGATTTCTCAGAGAAGAACGTACAAATATTTGCGTAGACTTAAGGGTAAAAAGATGGTTTTCAGTAGGAAGAAGCCGAAATCTTACTCGTTAACTGCAAAGGGCGTCCAGATTGCATCAGTTTTAGAGGGAGTAAACAAATTGACAGCAGAAGCATCAGCGGTTGCAGAGCAATTCGTCAACAGTAAGGAATCTTCTTTCCTAACGATGCCGGACGCTTCCTACGTTGCTCAAACTGACAAGCTCAAAAAATAAGTTCTCTGATAGCCTCACATTCTATAATGCATTATAGAATGCATAACCCATAAAAACATAACATTTCTAAAGAGTCTAGAGTGAGGCAGTGACTCGTGAAAGTCAACTTAGTTTCTCTGACATGCTGTGCTGGATGTGTATCCTCCTTTCTAAACGCAGGCGACGCCTTGCTAGAAATACTTTCCCAAGACTTCGACATAGTTTATTCGCCCACATTTGCTGATTTGAAAGAGGTTCCAGAAGTTAATTTGTCTATAGTCGAGGGCGGGGTTAGAACTGAAGCAGACGAGAAGTTAATCAGAGAAGTGCGGGCTAAATCACGCGTTCTTGTTGCCTTGGGAATCTGTGCAACCCATGGCGGAATAACAAGTTTGGGCAATATAACCTCTGTCAAGAAGCTCTTGGAAAAAGAATACTTCGTTTTAGAAACAAGTAAGCTCCCAGAACTTGAGGATTTGATGTATCCAATATGCAACTTCGTTGATGTTGACTATTACATTCCAGGATGCCCACCCATGCCTTTCCTCATAGTTCACAGTCTAAAAAGCATAGTAAGCGGAAAACCACCAATCCGCCACCAAAGTGTAGTCTGCATAGAATGCAACAGAAAGATAATTGCTGCAAAACTTGACCGTCTCTACGGAATATACGAGAAAGAAGCAGACCCAAACTTATGCCTAGTCAGTCAAGGCTTCGTGTGTCTCGGGTCTTTAACTCGTGAAGGTTGCGGTGCACCATGTCCCAGAGCCGGCTTCACATGTTTTGGATGCAGAGGACCTACTGATTCCTTGTTGTATCGTTCGCGGGACTTGTATTCTTTCCTTGTTAAGGTAACGTCGAGAAGAACAGGTATTTCTGAAGAAGAAGTGAAGAAAGAGTTATACCGCAATCCCTTCATCTTCCACACTTTCATTTTCTCGAAATTTGAACGCTCTAAAGCGAGGGAGAGAGTTATTTGAACAATCAAAGAGAAATAACTATTTCTCCTACTACGAGGATTGAGGGACATGGAAAAGTCACAATATTCCTCGACGATAAGGGGAATGTTTCAGATGTCTATTTCTACGCCACGGAAATCCGCGGTTTTGACTATTTCCTAAGAGGCATGGAGGCGGATAGACTTCCTTTCATAATTTCAAGAATATGCGGCGTTTGCTCAACTGCTCATGTGCTTGCATCTGTTAAAACAATAGAAAGCATCTATGGAACAGAAATAACGGAAACCGCCAAAAAACTTCGGGAACTCTTGCTTATGGGACAGATAATCAGCAATCACTCCCTAGTCTTCTTTTTCTTGATATTGCCAGACTTCTGGTTTTCAACCGAAGAAGACCCATCAAAAAGAAATGCTTTCCAAATAATGCGCGAAAATCCGGAAATAGGCAGAAAAGCCATAACTCTAAGAAGTTTTGCAACCAGAATCTTAGACACCATTGGAAAACGTGAAGTTCATATAGTATCTGCAATACCGGGCGGATTGATAAATTCACTCAAAGAAAAAGAACGAGAAGAGTTGCTAAAAGCGGCAGAAAACGCTTGCACAATCACGCAAGAAGCTGTCGCCTTGGGAAAGGAACTTTTTGAGAAAAATTGGGAAGAGTTCCGAAAAGCCGGAGATTACAAGACATACTACATGGCACTGACGAAAGACGATGCAATCGAATTCTATGACAGCAGAATCCGCATAATAAACCCAGAAGGCAATATTCTATCTGAATTCACAGCGCAAGATTACATGAAACACATAGAAGAAAAGCGTTATGAATGGACCTATGCAAAATTTGCTTGTTTAAAAGCATTGGGATGTCAAGAAGGAATAGTTCAGGTCGGACCAACAGCTAGAATGAACGTAAACAAAAAAGCACAGACAGAGCTTGCCAACAAAGAACTGAAGGAGTTTAAGCGCAAATTCGGAAGCCCAACGCATGCTACCTTGCTTTTTGATTATGCCCGCCTCATAGACCTTCTTTACGCATGCGAAAAAACCAGAGAACTTTTGGAGGACAAGAGCATAACACGAAGCGACACCAGAGTCAAAGTTAAACCTAGAGGAGGAAGAGGCATAAGTGTTGTTGAAGCCCCAAGAGGAACACTCACCCACGACTACACACTAAGCAGAAATGGACGATTGAAAAACATGAAGCTGATAATACCTACTCAAGTGAACAGCGCGGCTATAAACCTTAACGTCAAGGACGCTGCAATGAAATTCATACGACATGGCGAAGTTAAGCCTGGGCTTCTGAACAGAATAGAAATGGTAGTGAGAGCTTATGACCCATGCATAAAATGCGTCACTCGGAGAGCAGGCGACAGTGTGAACGTGGAAATAAGAAATAGTAAGGGCAAATTGTTGAAGGTTTTAGGTTGAAATTTTGATGGCTTGACCCGGGCAGTTCACTTGACATGTTCTGCACAAAATGCAATTTTCTTCGTTTACGACCTTTGGTTTTTTCGATTTTTCGTTACGGAAAACAGATACAGGACATATTTCGACACAGATTTTATCGGTATTCTCAATGCATTTTGAATAATCGATAACTATTTTGATCATTCGTTTCGCCTTTTTTTTGGGTAGACTTTTCGAAGCTATTAAACTTTCTTATCCGAGTTGTAAAGGCTGCGTATCTATCTGGAAAGGCTTAAATATGTTCGAAAGAGTATAAATGACATATGTCATACGGGACAAGAAATGCCCAAAACGCACAACTACTACCTGCAAAAATTCGACCGAATACTTATATGGGCCTCACTCCCTTTGCTCATAATCCATGTCATCACCGGCTATGGCAGCGTCAATCCACAGCTGATTAGTGAACTGACAGGAGGAATCTTAACACGCTCTCTTTCTCTGCATCTTCACAGAACATTGGATGTGCCAGTATTGGTTGTGTTGACGTTTCATGTTTTGGTTCAGCTGAGATTTGCCTTAATTCGCTGGCGCGTGAAGGATGGGGTTCTGTTGAACGCTTTCATTATGATGCTCGGAGTGTTTTCTATCGTCCTGATTCTACTGATGGATGCTACGTTGCTTAGAGGCTAAAATCATGCGGAGAAAATTGACTAGACCTTTCGTGTTGACAGCCATCATTGCTTTATTGGCTCTCACACAAAGCTCAAGCTTGCTCCTTAAAGCACAAGGGTCGGTCGAAATTAGAATATTCGGACTGGTCAACAATCCGTTAGACCTAACACGAGCTGAATTGTTTTCTTTGCCGATGGTATCAGAAATCGCAACTTTGAAATGCGTCTTCGGCACTCCAACAGCGACTTTCAACTGGACAGGGATACCGCTCTTTCATCTTTTGACTCTCGCTCAAGTAAAACCAGAAGCGCTTGAAGTTGTTTTTCGAGCCTCAGACGGGTTTTCGTCAAGCCTCTTCATAGGAGACGCTTTAGAACCATATGTGATTTTAGCTTTGAGGGCAAATGGTACGCTCTTATCAGAAGTGGAGTGGATTGCTGAAAACGTGCAAGGAGGCTACAGAATGGTTGTTCCATGCAAGTATGGTTTCAAATGGGTTACTTATGTAAAGGAAATCGAAGTTGTAGACTACGATTACAACGGAACTTACGAGACTCCTCCGCCAGAGGGCTTTTTCGGCTACACAGAGGAACAAGCAAAAATACCTGACTGTGCACCGCCTCCTATAAATCCGCCACTTGAAGAATTTAACCTATCATTCGGAATGAGAACATTTCAAGTCAGGACGTTTACGAATGCTACAATTACTGCATCTAGCTTCAACTATTCACGAAAAGAGATGGACTTAAACGTCACCGTTCCTGCGGGAACAACGGGTTTTTCCAACTTTATTATGCCACAGAATTTCCTGAAAGGACCATACTCGATTCTATTAGATGGAGATATAATAGACTCCATTGAAGGCGATGCAAGTGGGCTTTCATTGCTATACTTAATTTTTCCAGAAGGTTCGTATACATTAAAAATAGTTGGAACAGAATTTTTCGGGGCAATCCCTGATATTGTGGTAGAGTATGACCAAACAATCATCGTTGATGAGACTGTAACTTTTGATGCACGCCAATCTGTGGATGACGGCCAAATAATGTCATATGCATGGGATTTTGGTGACGGTTCAAGTGGAACTGGACCAATAGTCACTCATTCATATTCCGAAGAAGGAATGTACCAAATAGTGTTAAATGTTACTGACAATGACGACCTTAGCAGTTCTAAAGTGTTAATCGTGACTGTACAGAAACAACCACAATATATTCCCTTAATTTTGAGAGTGCTTCTTGCAACGACTCTGAGTTTGTTAATCCTCATGTTCATAATTTTAATGTTGAGAAGAAAACCCAAAAGCTTAACATTGAAAGACACTGCAAAATGACGTTTTCAGTTTCTACTTTTTCACTTTGGACATGTACTTTTTAGGGTTTTTCTTGAATTCTTCTTCACAGTGTTTTGAACAGAAGTAAACAGTGCATCCTTCATGCTCATTTTTGCTATTAGCTATTTCGGATCCTATTTCATTCCGCATATTGGGTCAGTAACCAACTTTTTTCCATAAACTGCACTCCTTTCAATTCATATTTTGTCAAAGTCTGCACGTGAAAAGCAGCTATGACCGTGTTAAGCGACATTTTTACTACGCCGAAAAACATTTGTGTTTCAAATAAGATGTTGTCTAAGGGTGTTGTTATGGCAATCGACCCTATATGCAAGATGAAAGTGGATGAAAAAAAGGCTAAATTCAAGAGCGAGTACCAAGGAAAAACATATTATTTCTGTTCAACCCAATGCAAGAACGAGTTTGACAAAAAACCAAAGAAATACGCATGAACAGAACCATGTAGGACTAACTGGCGTTAGCACATTAAACTGGATACTGCTTAATGAGCGACGCGGTTCTCTACTACTCTATCGCTTTTTTTCCTCGATATTCACGTAGCTTTTGTACCCTGTCTTATCTATTGCTTTTCTGATGGTGCCTGAATCCACAAGCTTCGAATCATAATCTATGAACACCTTGTTCAGCATAACAGCAGTCTTAACGTCCTCTACTCCCTTAATCTTTTTTACTTGTTTCTCTATGGCGAGTCCACACGTGACACAACTTATGTTTCTAACAGACACAACCATGCGCGACTTTTCACCTTTTTCGCCTTTCGCCTCACCCTCAGCCGAAGCAGTCTTTTCGTTATCATCCTCAGAACTCAAAATCTCACCAGTCTCCCCATTTCAGAAAGAAGGTTTAAACCTTCCCAACAAAAGTGAATTGCCTACTACGGTCACTGAACTGAAAGCCATCGCCCCTGCAGCGAGAAAAGGAAGCACATTGTACACTTCTGCCCCAAAAAACGGAACCAACGCTCCTGCAGCGATTGGAATGAGAGCCGCGTTGTAAGCAAAAGCCCAAAACAGGTTCTGTTTGATTTTGCTCACGGTACTTTTGCTTAGTTTTATGGCAATGACAACATCCCGTAAGTCCTCTTTAACCAAAACTATTCCGCCGGTCTCCTTGGCTACATCTGTTCCGCTGCCAATAGCAACTCCCACATTCGCCTTCGCCAAAGCCGGTGCATCATTGATACCATCTCCAACCATCGCCACAATCTTTCCTTCCAGTTGCAACTTCTCTATCATCGCCTCTTTCTGTTGCGGCAAAACTTCAGCGAAAATCCTTTCCACGCTCAGCTTCTTCGCGATGGCTTTAGCTGTCCGCTCATTATCGCCAGTAAGCATAATCACTTCAATGTTCATCTTCTTCAACTCCTCTATGGCCTCTTTAGCATGTTCTTTAAGCGTATCTGCCGCTCCTATCACTCCCGCAAGCACATCGTCAACCACCAAAAACATAACTGTCTTACCGCCCTCCTCCAGTTCCCTCGTCTTCGCCTCGATATTCGAAACGTTTACAGACATTTCAGCCATAAGCGTTCTGTTGCCTAGAACAATCTTCTTGCCTTGAATCCTCGCTTTGACACCTTTCCCTGCAATTGCTTCGAAATCAGACGGGTTCAATGTCTTCAGGGAACGCGCGGAAGCTTCTTTCTCAATCGCTTCAGCCAAAGGATGCTCCGAGCCTTTCTCAACCGAAGCAGCAAGCATCAAAACAGTATCGGCATCATATTCGCCATAAGGCAACACATCCGTTACAGAAGGTTTTCCCACGGTCAACGTGCCTGTCTTATCAAACACCACCGCTGTCACCTTGCGGGCGATCTCCAAATAATCGCCTCCCTTAATCAGAATGCCATTTTCAGCACCTTTACTCGTACCTACCAAAAGCGCTGCGGGAGTCGCAATTCCCAGTGCGCAAGGACAAGCAATAACTGTCACCGACACAAACGCCAGCAATGAAAATTGCAACCCTATGTTCCCAATTAAATACCAAGTTAGGCTTGATGCTGAAGCAATAACCAGTACTAAAGGAACAAAGTAAGTCGCAACCCGATCGGCAAGCTTCTGTATCGGCGCTCTTCCAATTTGAGCTTCCTCGACCAGCTTGACTATCTGCGCTAAAGCCGTGTCCTGACCTACTTTCGTAGCCTCAACCCGAAGCAAACCAGTCTTGTTGATCGTGGCCCCTATGACTTCATCGCCAGGGTTTTTCTCAACAGGAATACTTTCTCCCGTGATCATAGATTGATCCAGAGACGAGTGCCCTTCGATTATCCTGCCATCCACAGGAACTTTTTCTCCCGGTCGAACTACGAAAACGTCGCCTACACTAATCTGTTCTACAGGAACTTCAATTTCTTTTCCATCTCTCTCTACATGGGCAAGCTTAGGCTGCAGATCCAGAAGCCTTCTGACGGCTTCAGACGCTCTACCCTTGCTTAAGTGTTCAAGAAACCTACCGGTAAGCACTAGCGTCACTATTGCTGCGGCAGTGTCAAAGTAGACTCCACTATAGTTGAAGAATGATGGAAATAGGGTTACGACAGTGCTGTATATCCAAGCTGCACTTGTGCCCAAGGCTATGAGAACATCCATGTTTCCCATTCTGTTTCGAAGGGCATCGTAGGTTCCTCTGTAGAATCGCCAACCGAGAATGAATTGAATTGGCGTGTCAAGAATCAACAAGACATAATTGTTAAGGGTCATTGGCGAAAGACTCACATAAGTTAAGATGATTATCGGAATAGTGAGAGCGACTCCCACAGCAACGTAGATTTTGAGCCGTTTAATCTCTATTTCGGGAGCCATGAACTCCTTCATGCATGTCTGACTGCAAAAATAATAAGTGGTTCCCCTTACCGTCACCTTGTACTGCGCCGTCTTCTCATCCACGTACATTCCGCAAACAGGATCTTTAGCCAAACATCTCACCTTACAGAACTCACTGTTATCTTAGAGCGAACACGCTCTATTAAATAAAATAGGACGGAAGAATATAGCACGCTGAACCCTTTTTTGAATTCTTGCATATGATGAGTGTGGTGTTGACGGTTAGACATTTTCCTACTCTTCTTTTGATATTAGAACCTTGTTGGTTTTTATGGTTTTTTGGCTTAAATCTTAAATATGCCATATGTCATAAAAACTTATCGGTGACAAAATGAAAGTAATCATAGATCGAGAAGGGTGCATTGGATGCGGAGTATGCGAAGCATTGTGCTCCGAAGTTTTCAAATTATTAGAAGACGGAAAGTCAGGCATAGTTGAAAAATATAGAAAACGTGACCCAAGCGAAGGAGAAGTTGAAGACAGCTTAAGTGCATGTGTTGAAAGCGCCAAAACCTCTTGTCCAGTCGAAGTCATAAGCACAAAATAATAGCATTCAGCTTACTTCTTACTGCTTTATCCTCCGGGGGCTCCATGGAATGGAACGTTCTTCCAGAGAAGTTCCCACCAATCCCCTTCGGTTATTGTTTCTCCACCAACCAAAATTTCCAGAACCATCTTCAAGAGTTCATGATGTCGTTTTTCGTCTTCTAAAATCGCGTTCAACAAAAGCTTAACTTTCTCATCTTCAACGCTGGGCAGCACTCTTCCAATTTTCTTGATTAGTTCAGCTTCCATGCGTATATGTTTTTCCACAAGGGCTTTTTGTTTATCAAGGTGTTCTTGCGTCAAAGCTTGTGCTATGCCAGTAAGAAGTTCAGTGGCTGCGGCATACATTTCTGCGTGTTTAACAGAGTCAAGTGATATTCCTTTCAAAACACCTTTGACTGGTGGATTTTTTATTTCAACCAAACCAGTGTTTAATGAGTCCACAATTTCGTTCTCAACCTTAATCTGTGCCTTAAGAAAACTTATTAATTCGTTTTTTGATTTCAAAGAGTTTGCCTCCATCCATTAACCATGTTAGGTTTTGTGCATAAGTCTTTCGGCAATCTTTTTCCCAAATTCTTTACATTTTTCTAGACCAGTTTGGTCTGGCGTGTATCTGATTAAAAGTGGCGGTTCAGGTACTTGCATTTCAAATTTGTTTTTCATGATTTCAATAATCAATTTTGGAGCTTCGCCGCTCCATCCATAAGACCCGAAGGCTGCACCGATTTTGCCTTTTAGATTTATGCCTTTCACCGCTGCTTCTTCAAAGAGCATTTTCATGTCAATGGTCATGTCGTGATGGTAAGTTGGCGTACCAACAATTACAGCGTCAAATTCGCTCAAGGTTTCGGGCGTAACATGATAGGCTATTTCTACATAGACTCCCGCAACTGTTTTGGCACCATCAACCACTGCTTTAGCCATCTTCTCGGTGTTTCCGGTACGACTATAATAGAATACTAGGATTTTTGACACCAATTATCGCCTTACTGTCAATAAAGTCGCTAAGTTAGTTATCTTTTTTCTTAACTTTAGATGTTTTGGTTTGCTTCTTAGAAGTTTTCAGTAGTTGAGCAATCCTTTCTTTTAAGCTTTCAATTGATGCCCCTAGCACTTGGATTTTGTCTATTCGCCCTTCTCCGATGCCTCTGTTCATGGCTTCATTTATAATTGGTACTTTCTCCGGGTCTAAACCAACGAGGACATAACCGACCGCTTCGACTGCAACGGCATTTCTGCCAACTATGACAACGTTTGCATTTGTGCTGCTAGAACTCGGTGCTACACCACTGCATAGATATGTGCCATCCAAAACTGCAAGGTCTACTCCGTCCACCGCCTCATATAAGTCGAGAAGCGTGGCTTCCAACTTCTTGTGAAACCTCACCTTTTTCTTGTCTGGAATCAAGCCTAACAGATTTTTTAGAATACTTCCTCTTTCGTAGGTACGTAAAATGTGAGTGCTAACGAATACATTGGGCTTGAAAAGTATGTGTGATAAGCCTATTGTTTCGTCTGCAACCTTGACCTGCTCGGTGTCTATGTCTCCTGAAAGGTCGAAAGGAGCAACGCGTTCAGTGAAGAGCGTGTTCCATTTTTGAAGCCTTTCGAGGGCTTTTCCTTTGTAGTTTTCTGATTCTGCCAAGAATATTTCGGGAGTTTTGTTAAAACTGTTGATAATCGCGTCGGCAACACCGACGCTTGTGTGATGGTATGTTCTATGGTCAAAAACGCCGACCTTAATGACAACAGATCTTTGCGGCGTGTTTAAGTCGTTTATTCCTCCAATCAGTTGGATTGCGTGATCAAAAGATTGTCTAACATCTGAACCAAGTTCGACTACAGCAACTTTAACAACCATGCAGAATCGCCTTAGGGCTAAAGCTATCTCTCGGCTCCTCCTTTTAAGGAAATCGCAGCAGACTACAAGAACGACTGAATTGTATAGTTAACTTTCAAACTGTGATAAGCTAGGGTGGTGGAGGCGGAGGGGGTAGTTGAAGATCTTCTGGAGGAGGTGGCGGAGGAAGTTCTTCACCCTCTGTCTTTCGCGTGTATACTATTTGACCAATTGCGATGATCGCCAGAAGTGCTGACACAGCTCCTATTATTAGGTATGTTATTTGTGGAAGAAAATAGAACGTATGACCTAGGAAAAGGAATGCTGCTGAACCAAACGCAGCTAAAGAAACTTCTTTCCTATAATCGAAAACTGCTGCTCCAGGTAGCGGTTTCAGTGGCACAAGAGAGTAACAAACCATCATCAGAGTAAGCAGTAAACCAGCGTCGCCAATCATCTGGAAACCTGTCATCGAAAGGACAGTGAAAGGAATCATCAACGTTAGCAACAAAAGCATTTTAGATAATACTATTAGCGCTTTAGTTTTGTTTGAGATTGCTCCGCTTCGGTATCTTGTTATGCCGGGAGATGCGAACGGAAACAAAAATAGGAAACCGGAAACCAGAAAAGCGGCAAGTCCAAACAGCCAAAGCTTAAATTGCCGATAAACTCCAAAAGCTCATGCGCAAACAGCCTCGAAAAACTCGTTCATAATGAAGACTAAGCATACGGAAAGTAGCGTTGATGGAATAACAACAGCAAGAATAGCGGGGTCTAGGAAGCTGGGAAAGCCGTTTGTTTCAACAAAACCATAAACAATTGTTACAATCAAAGTTGATATGCCAAATGTTGCTAGCTCATTTACTGTGTAAAGTGGCATTTTCCTGAGCGCTTCAAGTTCTACTCTGTCGATGGTCTCAAAAAGTTTTTCACTGTAAAATTTTAGAAACTCTTTGAGCTGTTCGGGTATTGGCAGTCTTGAAACCGTTGAATTGAATGATTGACTTAGTTCACTGAAATTTGTTAATAGAGACGTTATAGCGGTTAGTCCTGTTCCAACTACGGCAACAATATATAAGGGTCGAGGTTCTCGTAAAAATTCACCAACAACAACAATTTCTACATGAGTTCCATTCAATCCGGTGTTATCTATAACAACAAGAGTAATAGTGTATCTGCCTGCAGTCCTATAAACATGCGAAACGGTTGGATAATAATACGGAAAGTAGGAATTGTCTCCAAAATCCCAATAGTAAGATACAATGTATCCGTCGGGATCGTAGCTTGCGTTACCATAGAAGGTTACGGTCTCGTTAACTTGCGGTCGGCTCGGCGAATAAGTAAAAGAAGCTACTGGGTGAGAATCAAGCGGTTGTGCATCACTCTGTGAAATGCAGATTGTTAGGCATAACACCGTTGCAAAGAGAAACGAAAGCAACAAAATTTTATCTACAGACAAGAATGCAGTCGCCTTATGTATTTTCACTTTAGCATTCCTCCTCCCAGTGCATAAGTAGTTCAATTCTAAAATAACACTTTCGCTCATTTGGACTAACCTATAAAAATGCGCCTCAGAAAGCCGGGGATGGGAGTTGAACCCACATATAGCGGCTCTGCAGGCCGCCGCCTGAACCGTTCGGCCACCCCGGCAACATAAACCTCAAATTAAAACTTAATAAATGTTTGTTTAGCCTATCCCAAGCTTCTTGCAGACTTCCCTATAAACTTCCAAAGCCGATTTCTCATCATTAACGTTCTTTATTAGCATGCGTCCGCCATTGAACATGCTGATTTCAAGATTTTTGTAATCGAAAATTATTGCGAGATGAGATTTTATGCGAACCCGGAAATGCCGCTTAACTGTTTCGTAGACTTGGTTAAGGTTTAGTTTTAACGGTTCTTCTGGATTCACGTTAACTGTCTCTCGTCCGCACAGCCAAACAAGCTTTTCCTTCATTTCCGGAGCTGTAAAGCCTTGACATGCTGGACAACCATCCCTCTTAAAAATGTCAATGGCAGTGAAGTACATGTCATTGAAATCGCAAATCATGAACTTGCCCTTCAAAGGAGAACCCATCCCAGTCAAGACTTTTATGGTTTCCATGGCTTGCATCGTTCCAATGATTCCAGGCGTCGCGCCGAGTACGCCACGTACGTCGCATGTTAACAAATCTTCATCGCTAACGTTGGGAAAAACACATTCTAAACATGGCGTTTCGGGCGGAGAAAAAACCGAAAGATTTCCTTCAACTCCAATCGCGGCTCCAAAAACATAAGGAATTTTAAACTTTGCGCATGCACGATTAACCAAATATCGCGTTCGCATGTTGTCCAAGCCGTCAACAACACAATCCATGCCAGAAAGAAGACTCTCAACATTGCTTGCGTTCAAGTTCTCCGGAACCGCTTCCACATTCACCAGCGGATTAATCTTCTTCAACCTTTTAGCCGAAACCTCAACCTTAGGATAACTCAAATCATCAACACTATACAAGACCTGCCTGTGCAGATTATGTAATTCCACAGTGTCTTGGTCGATTAAACGCAGGCGCCCAACGCCAGCGAGAGCTAAATAAAGCGATGAAGCAGTGCCTAAACCGCCAAGCCCGACAACTGCAACTTTTGACCGCGCAAGCGTCTCTTGCCCTTTCTTGCCAAATTCTTTCAATATTATTTGGCGGCTGTAGAATTCGTCAAACTTTGGTATCTTTCGAGCCTTGGGCATCTGTTTTGCTCGCCTCGCTTATTATTGCATTATTCAGACTTATATCTGCCTTTTTTCAAAAACTGCCTCTCATAAATTTCTCTAACTTTCTGTATGGTGTCCGCTTCTTCTGGAGCCTTATCATATCTTATACGGTTTATCCGCGCAAAACGCAAAGCCATACCACATTCATACTTTGGACTCTTCTGAATCTCATTATACATTACTTCAACAACTATCTTTGGAACAACAACCACTCTACCATGTTCTTTCTTCACGGCTAACTCCTTAAGTCGCCTAGTTATTTCGACAAACTCCGCGTCAGTCAAGCCCTTAAACGTTTTACCAACCGTCAAGAACCCGCCAGTTTCAGCGTCCCGCGCCGCCAAATAATAATCCGAAAGCCACTCGTGTCTTCTACCATAACCGTACTCAGCCGCAACAATAGCCAAATCTAAAGGTTCAAGAACAGGTTTTATCTTCAACCACCGTTTTCCACGAACCCCCGGCGTGTAAGGGCTGTCAAGTCTCTTTACCATCAATCCTTCGTGTCCAGCGTCAATTGCCTCTTTAAGAAACCGTTCAGCCTCTTCGGACTTGTCTGTGACTAACTGTTTTGTTAATGGTATTTCATCAGCGTTTTCTGCTAAGATTTGTCTTCGCTGTAAGTATGGAAGGGCAATGATGCTTTCTCTATTGAGATATAGAATGTCGAAAAGGTAGAGTTTGACCGGGAGCTTTTCAGTCATGCCCTCTATCGCGTGAACCCTTTTGAATCTCCGCATCAAATGTTGGAAAGGAACTGGATTGCCATTTCTGTCAACAGCTATCACTTCACCCTCCAATATCGCCTCTTTTGCGCCAACATTTTTTCTCGCAATTTCAACTATTTCAGGCAAGCTTTCGGTTACGTCTGTTAATCTGCGACTAAAGACTTTCACATCATCGTCAAGTTTGTGAATTTGGACTCTGGCTCCGTCTAACTTGTACTCGAATGCGGTCCTACCATTATGCTCCTTCAAGGCTTCCGCAATATCATTTGCTGTCTGTGCCAGCATGAGGCTTACGGGTCTAAAGACTTTAAAGCCGACTTTTCCTAAGCCTTCTCTGCCTTCAACCTTGGCTATTGCAGCAACTTCCCCTATGTCACCTAATGTCATGCTTGCTTTCTGCACGGCTTCCAGTGGAATTTGAAAAGCCTTTGAAACAGCTTGCTCCATTAATCCTTCGCAAAAGCCAGTCCGCATTCCACTTATGAAGATTCTAATCAGATATTTGGCTTCCAAAGGCGTTGCCAAACTCAATAACGATTCTATTAAACGCTCTTTCTTCTCTCTTGAGCCGTGCCCGGAGATTTCAGCAATAGATTCTAAACTGCGCCTAACCTCTATGATGGTTAAGGTTCTTTCAAAAAGAGTCGCTTGCCTCTTAACATTACTCTCTTCAAAGATAATTTTTGTGGCTGAACCTACGTCGCCAGTCTTGCGGAACGCTTCTGAGAAAATGGTCCATTCGACTCCAGTTATGCGCTTTATTATATCGCTCAAAGTTGCCCAGCTAATTTCGAGAGTTCGTGAACTCCATTTTGGGAAAGCCCTACCCATAAGCATGGATATTGCTGGCTCAACTTCTCGCAGTTCCAAATTTTTAAGAAAGTCGGCAACAAAGTCTATCATAGCTAGTCGTTTAGTTGTTGCCTCTAATTTTTCGCCAAGTTCAGCCAGAGCTCTGAAGGGTGTGGGCATAATTCTTTACCTTTAGAACATATCTAACTTTTCAATTACGACTTAAAAGATAAATGTTGTTTTAGATATGCTGTGGAAAAAGAAAGTGACGGTTACTCTCTCTTTCTAGAACGCCGCCTCTAACCTTGCTTTCACTTCTTTTATTTTCTTCTCAATTTCTTTGACTTTCGCTTTCTTGTTCAATGCTGTGTAACAGTCTTGAACATATTCCAATGCGCTTACTCCAAACCTGTCAAATCCCTTTTGAAAAGACAAGTCGACGGATTTAAGAAAATGTTCGACGGCTACTTCGTAATCTTTTAATGCGTATGCACATTCACCAGCCTTGTAAAGCATTGAAGTCGAATCAAAATAGTTTTGACCCTTATGATAAAGCTCGGCAGTTTGTAGAAAAAGCTCCATAGCCTCTTTGTATTTGCCAGCCTCGTAAAGCATGTTTGCGTCTTTGTGCATTTTAACGGGATCTTCTTTCACTTTTCCTTCAGTCATAATGGTCAACTCGCAAGTTGCTATTTATCAGCATAACACTTGCATTTAGGTTTTCCCATTTTATAGTCGTATATGAAAAAATTGTAAACATTAAAAAGCAATCAGCCCAGAATAACTATTGACAACCGATTTAGTGGAGCAAAATCATGATTCTCCGATGTGCCCAATGCGGTTCAAAGTTTCCGCTTTATCCTTTCAAAACCAAGTGCGAAAAATGTAAAGGACAACTAGAATATGATGGCGGCTTGTCTGAAAATAATAAAGTCAAATTTTCTGGGCAATTGCGTTTTTGGAGATACAGACTTCTGCTTCCACCAATAAAACACGTTGTAAGTCTCGGTGAAGGAGGGACACCGCTGCACAAGGCTGAAAGACTCGCTAAAAGCATCGGATTAAAAGAGCTACATCTGAAAGATGAGACCCGCAATCCGACAAACTCTTACAGAGATCGCGCAGCAGCTCTTTTAACATCAAACGCCATTGACACACACCACAACACATTAATTTGTGCGTCCAACGGAAACATGGGTGCTTCGCTGGCTGCCTACTCTGCAAAGGAAGGGTTAACGTGTCACGTGATAGTGCCAAAGCTTGTTGACGTGGGAAAACTAGCCCAGATGCTTGCTTACGACGCAGTTATTGAAGAGTTTGGAGAAGTTCTTGATGATTCCATACTCAAAGCCGAAGCTTTAGCAAAGGAAACAGGCTGGTATCAAGCAACCGCGGAGCTGAATCCTCTTGCAATTGAAGCTCAGAAAACGATTTCTTATGAAATATGGGAGCAGTTGGGCGTTCCAGATTGGCTCATAGTGTCTATGGGAAGCGGTGGAACAATCTATTCGCTTTGGAAAGGATTTAAGGAGCTTAAACAACTTGGAATAATAAAATCGCTACCGAAAATGGTCGGCGTCCAACCAGAAGGTTGCGCGTCTATAGTTAAAGCATTAACAGAAAATCGTACCAAAGCAGAGAAAACACGAAATCCATCCACTCGTGCACTAGCTATCTTGGTGGCAGAACCTCTGCAAGGCGAATTAGCAATAAAAGCCTTAAAGGAATCAGAGGGCTTAGCTTTGATCGTTTCTGACGCAGAAATTTTCGCAGCAGAGCTTCAAATAGCTAAATTGGAAGGAATTTTCTCAGAGCCAGCAAGCTCCGCCACAATCGTGGCATTGAGAAAACTCGTTGAAGAAGGAAAAATAGGCAAAAATGACAACGCTGTGTGCTTAATTACTGGAAGTGGACTTAAAGCCACAGATGTGCTCCACGCATTGACCAAAAAACAAAAAACAGCGGTTCTCGGCTTGGAACTAAGCACAAAGGAAAAGATACTGCGGCTTCTCAATAAAAACCATACGTACGGCTATGACTTGTGGAAAAAACTAGGAAAAACGATAACAAGAGCAGCAATATACCAACACTTAAATGCACTCTCAGAAAAGGGATTAATAGTAAGCTACGACAAAAGTGGAAGAAAATTCTTCAAAATAACCGAACGTGGAAAAAAGGTTCTTCGAGCGATTGATGATCTGAAAATAATAATGTGATGCGAAAAAGTAAAATATAGTATAGTTGTAACTATACTATTCTGGGTGATGTATATGAAGTCATCAGTCAACTCTGCAAAAATAACTATGCGACTCACAATTGCAGCAGTTTTCACTGCCTTAGTATGCATTGCAACAATAGCATTCACAGTGAGCGTTCCAGCAACAACTGGATACTTTAACATTGGTGAAACAGTAATTTATGTAGCTGCATTACTCTTCGGACCTTATGTAGGAGCCTTTGCTGGTGGGGTAGGTGCCGCCATAGCAGACATGTTAGTAGCTCCACAATTTGCTCCAGGCACGTTGGTGATAAAAAGTTTCGAAGGAGCCATAGTTGGTTTCTTAGGCAAAAGACTCTTCACGCAAACTTCAATATCAAGATGGAAAATCTTTACGATTCTGTTAGGGATTATCGTGGGCGTGTTACTTGCAATAACTGGCTCAGTATATTATAGTGGAAGTGTAGACTTATACATAGGTTATCCCCAACCTCAAAGCCCCACATTCAGTGGATTTGTTCCCGCTGAACTTTGGTATTTCCTTGGCGGCATTGTTGCCTTACTCATTGTCTTTGTGGGTTTCAGAATCGAGCCAGAGTTTGGTCGTTCTGTTTTCTCCATTATGGTTGGAGGTTTGGAAATGGTCGGTGGATATTTCCTTTACGAACAACTTGTGCTAAGCAAGCCTGCGGCTATTGTGGAAATTCCAGTGAACATTGGACAGATGCTTGTTGGATTGATTGTCGCAATCCCTACCGTGAAAATTGTCCTTCGTAGCCTTCCACAGCTTAAAAGCTAAAACCACAATTATCTTTTAAGAGGACTTGTAATGAAACTGCCGTTCGGAAAAATTCCTATAGACATCTTGAAAGAAGTTGTTTACAAAAATTTGGGCGTTAAACGTAAAGAGGTTGTTTTGGGTCCTTCAGCTGGGTTTGATGGCGCCGTGATAGATGTTGGCGATAAATCTTTGATTGTTTCCACAGATCCAATTACTGGAGCTATAGAAAGAATTGGCTGGCTTGCAGTGAACATTAACGCAAACGACATCGCAACTTTCGGTGTCGAACCAGCATTTTTTTTATCATGTATACTACTTCCAGAAAACGCAGACAGAAAGACTGTCGAAACCATATGCGTCCAGATGGATAGAGCCGCTAAAAAACTTGGGATGGCAATAGCTGGAGGACATTGTGAAGTAACGCCCGAGCTGGCGCATCCAATAGTTGTAGGTTGTGCAATGGGTATAACAGGGAAAGGAAACTACGTGACTGCAGGCGGAGCTAAAGCTGGAGACAAGCTGATATTAACAAAAACTGTGGGCATTGAAGGCACAGCTATACTTGCTTCAGACAAAGAGAAGCAGTTAAAAAGAGCCGTTAGCATGTCACTGTTGAATAAAGCTAAACAGTTTTTTGATCAAATAAGCGTCGTCAAAGAAGCCGTAACAGCCTTCAAAACGGGTGGAGTCAACGCCATGCATGACCCAACCGAAGGCGGTGTGGCTGGAGGGGTGCATGAAATAGCAGACGCTTCAAATCTAGGTTTCAGAATTTTTGAAGAAAAAATTCCTATATGCAAAGAAACGATGGAAATATGCAGATTCTTTGAAATTGATCCGCTCTATTTGATTGCTTCTGGAAGCATGTTAATTGCAACGAAGAAAAAGTGGGCAGATGAAATTGTGGAAACCTTAAAGGAAAATCGAGTACAAGCAAATGTTATTGGCGAACTGTTGCCATCTCCAGAGAAACGAACCATCAAGTGCAAAGACGGCAGTGAGAATGAATTAGCCAGACCAGTGTGTGACCATCTTTGGGTTGCTCTTGAAAAGACATAGTCAAACAACCATTTCTTTGAATAATGTTTTTGTCTGAAAAACTTTGCTGAACGATTTCCTAGGTCTCTTAAGTAGATTGATTTTTTGCTGAATTCGTCTGTAAATGAAATAACCCTTCACGTTTCTTTTCATCTCTTTAAAGGTTTCGCCGTGCGAATGAAAAACGCTGAACGCTGGGTCCACTACTATTTTGAAGCCTCTGGCAATCATTTCTTTGCTCCAATCATAGTCTTCCAACCCGTATTTTTTTGTTTCAGGAATAATCTTAGGTAGATTCTCGTCGAAAGGATATCTCTCCCATAGAGACTTTCTAATTATGCAGTTTATGGTGGAACACCAGTCCTGACGCAAAACCATTTTTTGAGAAAGATAATATAATACGTCGTTTATTTTCTTTCCAGCAACTCTTTCTCGATGAGGAATGAAAAACCCACTTACACCGGCAACCTTGTCATCTTCGAAATGGCTAATTCCATCTTGCAGCCAATGAAGCGATAAGGGAAGAGAATGAGCGTTTGTTATACAAACTAACTCATTTTCCGTCATGTGCACTCCCAGATTGGTGGAGTATGCATGAGAAAATTCATCATCAGAAAGCGCGACCAATATAAATTTTGTTCTTCCATGTCTGAAACATTTTCTGACGATCTCATGCAGATTGCTTTCTAAAGCGCGCAGTTCTTCTTCCGTAGAATAGTTGTCTACAACAACTATTTCAGAAGCTTGAATTGTCTGCAACGCCAAATCTTCCAGTAAGCAGTCAAAATACTTTTCTTTATCTCTCGTCCGAACAACAATTGAAATCTTCAAATTTTACGCTTCTCCAACTTTCAGTTTTTGCAAGAGACTTCGATAAATGACATAGCACGTGTAAAACCCATATGCAAGAATCAGTTTCGGCATCTTCCGAAGCGGTCCATACCGTATGGTATCCGTAATGAGGTTTATGCTTCCTTTAATTGTCCACACAAATGAAGGTCGATAATGTATGCAATATGGGTCGTAAGCCGCCACAAGCTTGTAACCCTTTTTAGCCACCCATTCTTTAATATAAGTGTCCTCAAACACATGCAAGTCCTCTGGAATGTCTATATCCTTGATGGCTTCACAGCGTACTAATAAATCGTGTGTTCCACCTCTTATCTCAAAAATTTTCCTCGTTATCTTCAAAAAAAGCTTCAAAACAATAGGGTTTCGCATACCTGCCCACACTTCCATACCCCACACTGCACCTACGCCGTTTTTTACAAAAATCTTAGCTTTGTTGTACCAATCATCAGACAAGGTAACATCGCTGTCAACGAACATGAACCATTCTGTCTCAACTTCCTTTATTCCCTTCAATCTTGCGCTGCCACGCGTGCCACGATCTTGAATCAAAACTACATTCCCGTACTTCTCTTTGAACTTCTCAATTATTTTCGTGGTAGAATCGGTTGAATATCCATCCACAACTATCAAGCGATTGACAGGCACATTTCTGAAAACTGAGTTTAAACATTTCTCCAAAACTTGCTCGCTATTCTTTGTGAGTACGACGACATCAACCTGCTCCATATCCATTCGTTTATGCACACCTATTTTTTGATCAATATTCGCGTGTCCATTCCGAATGGTAGCCTAAACGATTTGAAGAACGGTTTGTGAGCTATTTCAAAATTCATGCTTAAGAACGATTCAATTCTGACAAAGTCGCATTTCAAAGTATTGCGAATCTGATGCTCCCATTCCCGCGGAGTCTTCGCGTTAATGTGCGTCTTATCAAAATTCTTCACCATTCTCTTGAAAATACTTTCAATTGTCTTGTTTGGCGTTGTGCAAAGTATTATGCTATTGCTATTATCGTACATGTGCTGCAATGCGACCAGAGGATTTTCAAGATGTTCTAGTACTTCAAAACAAGTTATCAAATCAAACTTTTGGGTAAAGGGAAGATTTTTCTGAACATCACAAACCACAAAATCATTTTTGCCCATGTTTCTTGTGGTTTGACTGATACCATAAACTGATATGTCGACGCCTAAAGCGTCATAGCCAAGTGAACTCAAAATTTCCACCGCGTATCCAAAGGCGCATCCAACATCCAAAGCACTTTTTCCTTTTCCGTTCAGCAGATTAATATGTAAAGTTTTGGAACCCCATTTCAGTAGCTCCAAAAGATGTTCCTTGATCAATTGTCCTTTCTCTGAATATTTTAAATAGTCAAAGTATTCTTTGCCGTATGCTCTATGCGTATTCAATTCAGTCAATCAACATTCACGGTCCCAAATCTGCACGATGTCGCTGAAGTTTTACCCAATTAGATATCCTCTTCCTAGTTTTCATAAAAACCTTTTCAATTTTAGAGACGAAATCTCTCACAGTAACGGTTTATATTTATCTTGTATTATTTACAATTACGCAAGAGCAAACAAAAAGGTGCAAGCTTTGGGAGCCATGTCTTTAGAAAAAGCCGTCGGAATTGCTATCCGCTCGCTGACTCCCAACAGACCATATCATGTCCAATGGATGCTCACACGAAAATGTAACTTCCGTTGTAAAGGATGTAACGTTTGGCAGGAACAAGAGGAGAGAGAATTGTCAACTGAAAAAGTGAAAAGGGGTTTAGACATTCTTCACGAACTGGGAGTAATGGAAGTAGTATTGTCTGGAGGAAATCCCCTTCTAAGGGACGACATAGGTGAAATCATAGAGTATGCTTCTCGATTTTTCATCACGACAGTTTACGATAATGGCAGTATGGCTGCTAAAAAAATCGATGCTTTACGACATGCCGACTTTGTTGCAATATCAATTGATAGCTTAAACCCAGAGAAAAATGACTATGTGAGAGGCGTTAGAAATGCATGGAAAAACGCAATGAATGCCGTCGAAAAACTTCGCCGGGAAGGCATCTCTGTTAGCGTGTCGCCCACAATCTCACAGTTCAACCTATACGAGATTGTAGATTTCACAAATTACTTTCTTAGCAAAAATATCCCAGTTTGGTATTGCCTATACTCTTACGATTTTTCTAGTGATCCAAGCCAACTTTTCAAAATTGGTAAGAAGAACGATGAATTTGCAATAACCGACAACAAAGCGGTTGCAGATCTCTGTGATTCACTTTCAAAATTAAAGAAAAAAAACAGCAAAATTTTCATGACAACAAATTTGCTGGCAGCGATCAAGAATCTTTACTTGACGGGCAAGAGAACATGGAAATGTCGTGCACTCCAAAACTTCTTTACTGTGGACCATCTTGGCAGAGTTGCTGGATGTCATTTGCATAACCCTGTAGCATCAATATTTGACTTGCCTGAAGCGTGGAACAGTCCAAAGTTTGAGGAATTACGCAAAACATACAATAGTTGCACCAGCTGCACGTACATGTGCTACGTTTTCTATTCCATCCATGGAAGTGTCATTGGCAATCTTCAAGTCGTTAAAGAACAATGGAAAAACGCAAGTCAATTTCTTAAGAAAAACAAGCCTATGCCTCTATATTTGGCAAAGCCGCAATAATATCCGCTATCTTCTTGACAATCGCTTTATCAAATCCAAACTTTTCTTCTTCTATGCTCTGTAATGGGAAAGTTTTTCTTCCTTGAAAATACTGCGCAAGGATTATGTCATCCATTATTATTCTTGGACCAGCGTCCTTTGGTCTTTTCAGCTCAAAAAGTGCAGGCAAAAGCATAATGATTATGAAAGTTGAAACTCCGAAAAATAGTGCGATAAGAGTTGTTGGAGTCGGATTCAGAATCATTCGCATCTTTGAAATGATTATCTTAATCTGTATTAAAATCTTTTCAAAAATCACTGATAACATTGTGACACATGCAATACGCTTAAGAAGACACTTCGATGTCCTCTAAAAGACATTCTTTCCACAAGAGCATCAACGCTTCAGAAACCTGCCTTTCATCCTTGCTGTCATCTTCGATGTTGAAAATTTCCATGCTGATGATGTTGTTACATACGTTCAACTTAAAAGAGTTGTGGAACATAAGAAAGGAGTAGAATTTGAGAATACACAATTTTCGTGGAAGAAAGATTTTTGGTTACCATTCCTTGTCTCTGAAGAATGGTTATTTCATGATGTAATGGTCTCCATTCCCTGTGTGGTTTGTTTTATCCCAGTGGTTACCGTTTTTTCCAGTGATCTTTGATATTAACAGGTCGAAGAGGGCTTTTGTACATATGAGAATGTTGTATAGGAAAGTGAATATTAGTAAAGGAATCAATCTGCTAGCTCTCGTTCTGCCATCCAAGTATACACCAGCACCTACCTCAAAAAACGGTGCAAAATTTCCAACAAAACTGTATAATACGATAGGTGCAAGAGTCCATTGTACGCTAACCCATTGGGAATATTTAATGAAAAAAAGTGGAATGCCTACAATCCAAGAAAGCAAGGTCCAAACGGGCATGAAATATAAGTTAAGCAAAAGTAGACCATCAATTTTTTCTCTAAGCCTTAATTTATTGCTTTTCAGAACGCTGAACCAATGCCTAAAAAAGCACTGCATATGTCCTTTTGACCATCTATACCTCTGCTTCCAGTAATCGCGCCAGTTTTCAACAGCTTCTTCATAGCATTCAGCGTCATTTACGTATCGAACCTTGTAACCTGCGAGATAAACACGAAAAGTCAAATCAGTATCTTCCGCTAAGATGGATTCGTCCCATCCTCCTAAATGCTCTAGGAGGTTACGTCTGAACCCTCCAACCGTACCCCCAAATTGAGGTATTAATCCAAGATTGTCTCGGGCTTGTTGATCTATGCGGTATCCGCCTATTCTTTCTAATGCCACAAGTCTGGTTACAATATTCAGAGGCTCATTTAACACTGTGACTCGGCCTTGCACCGCTCCAACATTTGGGTCAGAAAATTCCTTGAGGAGTTTTTCTAGAATGTCCCTTTGTGGGTAATAGTCTGCGTCGAAACAAATGATAATTTCGCCTTTCATGTGCTCAAGTCCAGCGTTTAGGGCTGAAGCTTTTCCTTGTCCTCCTTCATCATTGTTTCGATGTATAACTTTAACATAATTGCATATCTTTGAGTATTCTTCCGCTATTTCCCCAGTTTTATCTACAGAAGCATCATTGATGACTATTGTCTGGACTTTGTTCTTTGGATAGGTTAGTTCAGTTAGTCTTTGAAGCAGCCGTCCAATCACTTTCTCTTCATTGTGTGCTGGAATCAGAATTGACACATCAGGCTGGTAAGTCGCGTTTCCCATCACAGCAGGTTTTTTAGTTTTCTGAGCATTTTTGAGAACTGTACATGTGAAAATATAGTGCCGAATGAGATAGGTTAGAATCAAAGCGGTCAAAAAGAGAAACAACGATTCTAGTATTACAATTATCAAAGGTTAAACCCTCTCTTTGAAGTATTTAAGAACGTTAGACTCAACGACCAGAATGAAACAATCCAGATTAGGTTTAGGAAAGGATTCAAGATCAAGTATAAAACTTCAAAAAGATCTCCAAAATTACTAACAGCGACTGTGACAAACAAAAAGAAAATATGGTTCCAAACAAGGCCGATAAAGTTACCAACTGCCAACATGCACAGTTTCCTTTTCAATGTTCCAGTCAAGGGAAAAATTAAGGAAACGAAGAGGAAATTAAAAACTGTTAACACAACGGTTGATTCACTGTTAATGTTGGCAAAATAAAAAAGCAAGCATGAGGCTATTGCTCCTGCTGAAATTCCGAAAATCAGATGGTCAAGTCTTGACGTGTTTTTCTTCATCCTTAACCCTCTCTTATGCATGAGTCTTCTATAGGTTAATTATAGAAACGCAATCTAGAAGATAGTTCTTGAAGCTTTTTTAAGATTTGCGCAAAAATCCGTCACGAAAAGAAAAATAACAAAAACTCTTCTGAGAGAAGATTCTGTCATCTAAAGTTTCTAGTAGTTCCAAGAGTGTTGAAGGACACTGTCGATTACCATGCATAGGACTTGGAATACTTCCTCCGCTTCCAAATAATCAGTATCCAAAATTAGGTGGAAAGGTTTGAAATCCTCCCCTAGATTGAAACCATAAAGTTTCTTATAAATAGCTTTTGTTCCTTTTTCTTTAGTTCGCAAAGCCTTTAAGGCTTCTTTGACGCTTATCCCATCTCTTTTAGCAATTCGTGCTGCTCTCTTTTTTGCAGAAGCCTCCAACCATACTTTAAAACCTTTCTTAATGAGCCATGGCATCGTCCAGCTATCAAAAACTACGTTTCCTTGCTTTGCCAATTCTAAAAGTTTTTCGTCAACCGCTTTGTCAAATCTGGAATTTCTCTCCCTTTTTTCTAAAAAGCGTATCCCTTCTGTGCTCTCCCACCATCCACGATCAAGGGGGTGATAGCCTTCTTCTTCAGCTAAGGCTTTCAGCGCGTCTCCACCTGAGTAGTACTTTAGCCCGTATTTTTCGGCGAGTTTCTCTGCTAGTGCACTTTTTCCGCTTCCAGCCATTCCACAAATACAGAGAACCAAGGGTTCTTTAATTTTCTTCTCTCTCGTTTTTTCTGGAGACATCGTCTTTCTCCAAGATTACTGTTTAAACGGCTCTTGCGGCTTGTCTTAAAGCTTTTTTTAGGCAGTTAGAGCATATTTGTCCGCCGTAAGGTCGCCAGACTCTTCTTTTGCTTCGGTTGAGTTTACGTATCTCTGCCGTTGTAGCGTGCGGCACTCCGCCTAGAGGTTGACTACACAAGGAACATAAAATTGTGGAAGGGACTTCTTTTTTGTAGCGGGTTCCACCTTCCCCACTTGGCAATGTGACTTTAAACCGTTTTTTGCTTCTAGTGCGCAAATGAGGCTGTGGCATGTATTACACTTCCCTATTCTATGGGCATTATGCCCAAGAAACGTGATGCAACTGTTCCAAACGCAAAGGAGCTGATGAAATACCACCAAAAGACGTCTATTTTTCCGATACCCGGAATGATTGCGACAGCATTTCCCAAGTATGTAGGTCCTAATACAAACCACCAGACAAAGATGTATGAGAAAGAAAGCACAAACAGGACGAGTTGTGGTCTAGCCATTTTTTTCTGCATGTTTAGGATTTCTGATTCCTTCTTTTTCACTTTCTCCATCAATTTCTTATCCTTTGTACGCATTGCTTGGGTGCTGAGGCTTCGATGTTCCGCAATTTCTCTCTGCATCACCTTGTATTGTTCCCAGCCGACAAGTTTTGCTATGAGAAGTCGGTTAATGGATGAGTTGATAAGTGAAATACTTATACAAATAAGCATGATTATGATAGTGGCTCCAGGCAACTCTGGTGCAAATAACCATTCAATGAAGCTCATCAGCAATCCTCCACATTTGGACTCTATTTACTTCCCTTGTTTATCTTCTTCATTAATAACTATTTTTGTTGGAATATCATAGGGATTATCAAGGGCGACCATTCCAGCCACGAGTTTATTCACCAAATATTCGTCTGAAAGCTGGATACATCTCTGAAGCTCTTTCCTGCATTAATATCTCATAATACTGGTAAATTATACCCACAGAAAGTAGAATGCCCATGCCTGAACCAAAGACGCCGAAGAAATCCGTTATGCCAGCAATCAAAGCTACAACTATTCCACCAAGCACTGTTACAGTGGGAATATAACGTTTGAGAACAGACTCCACAGCCTTTCCAGAACGCCTATACCCAGGAATCTGCATGCCAGCGTCAACAAGCTGCTTAGACACCGTTGCCGGCCCCAGCCCCCCAACTTCGAGCCAAGTAAGTGAGAAAACGATACAAAATACAACAAGAATTCCAAGATAACCCACAGCTCTAATGGGGTCTACTGCAACTTGTTCCAGACTACGCGGTGAAGTCACATAATATACTAGACCTCCGACAGGTTGAGGTCTGCCATTGACCTCCTTATATATTCCCAGAAGGTTAAGCCATGGGTTTGTGTTAGTTGGATTAAACATGCTCCAAAAGATCTGCGAAAACAAGTATATGTTTGCAAAGAGGGCTGAGGCAAAGATTACTGGAAGGTTGGATACGTAGAGAAGTTTTATTGGATATCGGCTGCGGAAGCCACGGTAACCAGCGTAGGACAATGGCAACTCAACCCTTACTCCTTCCATGTAAATTATGATTAGAAAGGCTGCAATCGTGGCTATAAAACCAACTATAGAAGGATTTCCGCTTCTAATTAGAAGACCAGACGCAGATTTTCCACTCGTTAAAGTCTGTGTTAACGCTATGAAGAAGCCACGAGCACCAAACTCATCCATGGGTACCAGCGCAAAACTGTCCCAGAATATTACTTGAGCCACTCCAGCCATGATGAAAAGACTTATTCCGCTGCCAAATCCCCAGCCTTTTTGGACAAGTTCATCTAGAAGCATAACAATGATTCCTGCTGCTATAAGCTGCAGAAAAACCACTGTAGCTACGGGTCCTCCTAAAAAACCATACATTCCACCGATTATATAGGCAGAAGCTTGAACCCCAGTCAGAATTATCGAAAACACTTTGCTAGCTGTGGTGAACAAGCCTCTGTCATCAGGATTTGACATGTCGCAGTCTATCATTGCAGAACCGACCAGAAGCTGCAATATTAGACCAGCCGTGACTATTGGACCTATGCCAAGCTCCATAAGAGTGCCACTGTGGGAGGCAAAAATTACTCGAAGAGCAGCAAGCTCTCCTAAAGCTGTTGTTTCAACACCATAAAGTGGAACTTCTGACATTACTAAGTAAACTATGAGCACTAGCGCGGTCCAGAAGATTTTCTCGTTAAACCGTACTCTACGCTCTGGGGCTTTGATTTCCGGGATGATTCTTGCAATTGGTTTAAACAGGTTTAGAAATCTGCCAGCCATGTACTAACAACTACTCCTGTTGTTCTTCAGCCTCCATTAGGATTTGCCCGCCAGATTCTTTTATTTTTTCAGCCGCAGATTTTGAACAAGATGCTACTTTCACGATTAGCGGTTTTGTGACTTTGCCTGTGCCTAGAAGTTTAGTATAACCTAGTTTTTCTAGATCTATTGAAATTTTATTCTTTTCTTTTTCGGTTGAGATTTTTTCGGCTATTTCGTCTAGTTTTCCAACGTTTATTGTATTTTCTTTTTGTCTAAGACTTTTAGGAGAAGTGAATCCCTTTTTCTCAAAATAATCAGGTTCGTATCTTATAACATAACTCCATCCGTGTTTATGTCGTCCAGCCTTGCGGTAACCTTTAGACCCAGATTTTCTATGTTGACCTACTCTGCCGTAGCCTTGAGTTCTTGAACCGCGTTTCTTTCTAATTTTTCTGAGTTTATGCGGCATTCTCTTAACCAGCCAGCTTGTCTATTGTTTTTTCTTCAACATCTTTTTTTAACCGAATTTCGAGCACTCCGTTCTTGTATTTTGTACGTATTATGTCTGGAATCACTCTTTCAGGAAGATTTAAGCTTTTATAGTATTTGCGTTCTGAGGCTTCCGCAGATAAAGTTAACCTTTGGTTTTTTACGCCAATCCGTAGATTTTCTCTGTTGAATCCTGCGAACTCAGCGATGACTATTATTTCGTCTTTTTCTTCAAGGACATCAATTAGAGGTCTGGGTTCTTTCCATCTTTTTTCTCTGAGAATTTTTGGAACAGTATAGGTGTAAGGACGTGTCCGTTTCTTGATCTTCAGATTTTTGACTTGAAATGCCAGAGGCATTTTCTTACCCTTAATCTTGTTGGTAGTTCCAAAAATATCGAACCATCTTGAACCTTTTTTATTCCTTCGCCATTTTGCGCTCAATCTCACTTTCTCCTCAACGGAACGCATCCCAAAAGTAGCTCTAAAGTATCTATAAAATGTATCGCAAAAGGCTTATATCATCCGCTTTATTAGCTCGTTGATTTTTTCTCCGCGATAACCAAGTTCGCCACTAAAGCCATAGCCTCTTTTTATTTTTCCTTTGAAGCCCTTTGTTGGTGGGTGCAGCTTAAACACTGGTTGTATGTTTAGCAACTTCCAATATTCAACACGACTGCTGAAAACCGCTTCTACAAGTTCTTCCAGCGATTTGTGACCGACTTTCTGCACATATTCTTCTGTCAACTTCTTGTTACCCACAAGTTTTCCTTTTTTCTTCATCAGCATGTCAACAGTTTCTTTTGAGGCTTCACCCCACGTAATGAAGTCTCGTGCAGTCTTTAACATTCCAAGAAAGGATGGACGATCATCAATTAAGACCGCATAATTATTCCTTGTTAAACGTAGCATCTGTAGAGTCTCTCTAACTTCTCGTTGAGCGCTGATTGTCCCGCGGATTCTCACGACTGCGATGCATTTCCGTTCCTTCTTTTCTTCTGCCACCTATCTCACCCAATCTGTTGGAGTTATAAGACTGTAGGTTTTCTTTAGCGCGTCAAAAACGGCGTATGCAAAAGAAGGAATCGTTCTTGTTGAGCCATAGCTTCTGGTCCAGCAGTCTTTTATGCCTGCAAGACCGAGAATTATTTTTGTCACTTCACTTGCCACTAGACCTAACCCTCGTGGTCCTGGAACAACAACGATTGTTACGGCACCAGTTTTTCCTTCAACTTGAAACGGTATGGAGTGAGGTTTTCCGCAGCCACATTCCCAGCTTCCGCATCCTCTTCTAACTGGAATGATTTTTAAGCGAGCATCGGCAGCAGCTTTTTCTATTGCTGTTCGAACTTGGCTTGCTTTTCCAGAGCCCAAGCCTATGTAACCGTCTCTGTTTCCAACCGCAACTATCGCTTTGAACCTTGACTTTTCGCCGGCATCCGTTTGTTTTTGAACCAAGTTTATGTTTATGACTTCTTCCTGCAAGTCTGGAAGTAACGCATCAACTATTTGTGGTTCACGAATCTGTAAGCCACCCATGAAAACTTCTTCAATAGACACTATTCTGCCTTCTTGAATCATCTTTCCAAGGCGGGTTCTTGGAACCCACTGCTCTAAACTTTCTGATGATTTTCCTCTGGATTTCAAGTTTTCTTACCTCCACTTTTAAACGCGGCAATTATTTCTGCTTTTACTTTCGCAAAATGTTCAGGGAGTTTTTCAGGAGAACCTTTCTGCTCTAGATATTTTGAAAATTTGGCTTGATAGGCTTCGGAATTTGATGTCAAGCTTTCTGCATATTCTGCAATAGATTCGCCTTTTATTCTTTCTTCTTCTGGCAATTTTTCCTCGTCATGTGGTATTGTTACCCCAGCGTCAAGAACTCCCTTTAGAACAGCAAAAACCCTTGCACCTTTAGAAGGGGCGTGTAACCCCACATCTAATATCGCTTCTTCTATGCCTTGAGCTTTGGCTTTCAGTCCACATAGAAGCCCAGTTAAATAGGCTGCTGGAACGTTTCCTCTAGAAGCCGTCCATCCATACTGTTTGCTTAATTCTTTGCTATGAGCTGAAACTAGAACCTCGTCGCCGTTTGGTTTAGCAATGATTATTTGAGCAACTACATTCTTTAGAGTGCCACGAGCTACTAGGCGAGGCTTCCCAGAGAGAACTAAAGCCTTTCTTGTCTTATATTCGGTTTTTCCTTCTCTTCTTCGCCGAAAAGGAACACAATAGCGCGAATTTTCAGCCATTACCGTTTCCTCCAAAGCTCATGCGTCTTTAAATATCGTTCTAAATCAGCAACCGATTCAAATCTTCCGCTGCTCGCCATTTTGTACATTTTCCAATAAGTGCTCTCAATGATAATTTTGTTCATCTTCAATTCACGAAGCCTCTTTCTCAAAGCTCGAATCTTGCTCATCCACGCTTCTTTTCTAGAAATCTTTGCGTGGGCTGCCCCCGTCATACTACCGGGTCCACGACGTCGTCCTTTCTTTTTCTTTTCATGAAGAATTCGCGCCCTTGCGCGACTTACCCCTTTTTCTGGTAAAGATTTGATGACGCCTTCATGGACTAGTTTTCTGATTTCATCGCGTGTTATTGCGGCTTCAACGTCATCTATTCTTTCTGGCTCTATCCAAACGCGGTTTTGTCCGATTTTCAGTATCTGTGCAGCTAGACGCCTCTGACTTTTGAGACTCATTGTTTTTCCACCGTCCTTTTGCTTATGTGTGCCTTGTCTCGCTTACGTTTTGGTTTCTCAGCTTTTTCTTTTTCTTCTGCTTCTTCCTTTTCCTCGTGAGTCTCCTCTTTTTCCATTTCTTCCTTTTCTTCTGTCACTTTTTCTTCTTTAATCCTTTCTTTTGCTTCTTTGAGGTTCAAGATTGTTATTTTCTTTTTTCTTGCTTCAACAAGGATTCTTGCACGTTTTCTTTTACCAACTGTGTGCGCAATTCGTATAGCTTGAGTTTTGGGGTCAATTTTTTTAAGTTCTGCGACATTGTAAACGAGGGCTTCCTTGTAGCCCGATGGGTGAAGCCCTCTGGCAATTTTTGGTCCCCTATATCCAACACTTACGTTTGCTGGCCACCCTTTGACTTTTTTTCGCATCTTATTATCGATGCCTTTTGGTTTGCGCCAGTTTTTCTTTAAGCGTATATACCGCCAGCTCTCTTGTCTTACAAAAGCGGGTTTCTTCTTTTTTACGCGTTCTCTAAGTTTCAACGCTTTTTCTGTAGTTGTCATCCTTGCATTCCCTCGGTTTGTTCATACACGTATATGCCGTCTAAGAAAACGCGTGGGTCTTTTCTTCTCACTTTGGTTGCTTGTTCAATGTTTGCTGCTGTCTGGCTTACATCTTCCAAGTTTGTGCCTTGAACAATTATGTCTTCGCTCTGGATTTTGACTTGGGCATCGCCTACAATTTTGACCCTTCTCGAGCCTCGCTCACCTGTGAAATTCTCGATCAGAACTGTTTTCCCCTGAACCTTGACTGATATAGGAAAATGCGAAAAAACTATCTTGAGCTTGTAGGTAAAGCCTTTCGTGACTCCTTTAATCATGTTTTGGATATGAGAATAGACGGTGCCTACGAGGGCTGTCTCCTTTTTGCGTGGCCATTCAGCCCAAACACGGATGGTTTTGCCATTAAGTTCAATTGATACGGGCGCATGCGAAAATTCGCGAGTTAAAGTTCCTTTTGCGCCTTTGAGTGTGATTTTCCTACCTTCTACTGTAGCCTTCACATCGTCCGGAATTTGCATAGTTCTTGAGACTTCTACCATCCGCATTTAAAGACACCTTTCTAATAAGCGAATGCTATCAGTTTGCCTCCTATACTTTTTTCCTTTGCCTCCGCGTGGGAAAGAACGCCTCTCGGTGTTGACACTATTAATACGCCAACTCCTCGAGAAGGAAGAAACTTTTTCTCCCAATCTTCAAATTCGTCCACTTTAACAGAGAAACGTGGTCTGATGGCTCCACACTTGTTTATTCTTCCCAGAAGCTGAACTCTGAATTTTCCAGAACGGCCGTCATCTACGAATTCGAATTCTCCGATGTAACCATTTAACTGTATAATTCTTAAAACTCTACCCAAAAGTTTAGATGCGGGGCTAATTACACATTCGCGTTTGTTACGCATCTCGTTGTTCATGATTGTTATTAAACCGTTTGTCAATGTATCCATCGCATTTTTCCTCGTCACTCATACTTTTTGAATCCAAGCTTTTTAGCTACTTCCCTAAAGCAATGCCGACACAAATATAAATTGTAACGTCGAATAACAGGTCCATAAGATCCGCATCTGCTGCAGGGTCTTGTTCCTTTGCCATATTTCCTCTCCTTCTTAGGTTTCTGTTTGCCCATTTGCATTCTCCACCTATACGATTTCGACTCCTAAAGCATCTTTGACGAAAACAATGGCCTCTTCTGGTTTCAAAATATGTTTCGAATCGATCTTCACTTTTCCTCTACGTCGATTCTTCACGCGATATCCAGGACGTATAAGAGACACGCATACATCCATACCGTATATGCCTATTTCTGGGTCATATTTTACACCGGGAATTTCAATGTGTTCTTTTATGCCAAATGAGAAGTTGCCATGCTGGTCAAAACATCCTTTGGAGATTTTGTTGTCAATTACGGGGAAGACTTTCTTCAAAAATCCTATTGCTTTTTCTTTCCTTAGTGTTACAGAGCAGGCTATGGGTTCTCCTTTTCGAATTCCAAAATCCCTTATGGTCTTCTTGGCTTTTCTTTTGCACGGAGTTTGACCGGTTAATTCCTTCAAAACTTTTGTGGCTTTTTCTAGTGGTTCGCCAGATTTTCCAACGCTTATGTTGACGACGACCTTTTCTATTTTTGGTTTGAGAGCAGGATGCTCTTTCCATGTTTTGCGAATTTCATCCTCCGACAACCTACGTTGCCTCCGGTAGTGATATGAATGGTTGGGTTTCACCTACTGCAAAGACAAAGTTCAGAGTCGTTTGGTAGCGGTTGCCTTTCTCATCCTCGATTGCTACAAGAGCGTTTCTGCGCTTCTTACCCTTCGTCTTTTCAATTTCGATTATCTTGCCACATTTTCCAATGTTTTTTCCACCAGTTATGATGGCAAGAACCTGCTCTTTCATTTTTAGATGCGCAAGAACCTGCTTTTCTGGTAAGCCTATTTTCAAAGTATCAAATGTTTCGTAAACGTCTTCTTGCGGGTTTTTGGAGTCGGCAACCTTAACAAGAATGTTTGAACCATCATGAAGGTTTATTTGTACATTTCCATTCTTGACAACTGTCTTGTTTTCTATTCTACATAACTTGAAATTTGCCTCATCCTTGCTTATTGGATGGAGAATCAAACCTTTTTTAGATGGCAGAATAAGGAAGTCTTTACCAGCATCCGGTAAAGAAACGATGTCCATCAAACCCACTGGAAAGTCATCTTCTCGCCTTATTTTCCCATCAACAAGCATTTTTCCTTGCGAAACTATTGTTTTAGCTTCTCTCCTAGTCTGAGCGAACCCCAAGATGTCACGCAAAGCTACGACTAGAGGCACGCAGTTTTCGAGGGAATGAGGCCCAGAAGAAGGTTTTACAACCCACACGTCTTCCTTTCTGTGAATTGGCCAGAATCTTGGCGCCGGTTTACGCTTTAATCCTGTGGATTCTCCTTTTCTTCCCAAACTTACTCTCCTCCTTCAGTTTTTTCTGCAGTCTTGCGTTTTACTCTTGGTTTCTTTGCTTTTGGCTTTCTTTTCTTGGTTTCTTCCGATTTTTCTTCGGCTTTTTTCTCTTCTGGTTTCTCGATTGCTTTTTTCTTTCTTCTTCTCGGCTTCTTTTCTTGCGGTTTTTCTTCACCGACCTCTTCCTTTACTTCTACGACTTTTTTTGGAGGTTTCTCTGCGACCACTTCAATTTTCTCGCGAATTCCCTTTTTCCTTTCCAAAATTTTCTTTCGCCACTTGTCGTCAAGATTCAAGTTGGTAATCATGACTTTTGAAGGATGCACAGGAACGAATACAGTTGTTCCGTCAACTTTTTCCCTTGTTAAACCTTCAACGTAGATTCTATACTTTTTCCGGTCCACATCAGAGATTTTTCCTTCGAATCCTTTGTGGTCTCCTCGAATTACGCGGACGGTGTCGCCACTTCTAACGGGTAGGGTTTTCACTTTTCGTGAGGCTCTTAATTCTGGTGAAAGAGGTGCAGCGAAGAGTCTGTAGCGTACGTGTTGTGGAGCTTGGTAAAGCATTTTTCTTTGTTTAGTTGGTTTCGTTACTGGTTTTGTTGCTTGCATCTGCATCTCCTCTACACTATTATGCTGGCGGCGCTTGCTATTCTCGGCCATCTTTCTGCCGCTTCTTTTGCCACTGGACCGCGAATTTCGGAGCCTTTCATTTCTCCGTCAGGGGTTATTATTACCGCTGCGTTGTCTTCGAATTGAACCCAGAGGCCGTCGGCTCTTCTGTACGGTTTTCTTTGTCTGACAATAACTGCTTGGAAGATTTTCTTTCTCATGTCAGGCGTTCCATGTCTGACAGAGATTGTTATTCTATCGCCTACTGCAGCTTTTGGATAGCGTCGCAACCTTCCCTTATAGCCCATGACTTGGACTAGTCGCAGTTCTCTGGCTCCACTGTTGTCAGCGCATCTTAATATTGATGGTGGTTGCAGTCCTCTTGAGATTTTTGGACCATGTCCGAGCATTCCTTTCGCGACTAATGCTCTTTGCTTTGCTTTTGCCGCCATTTTTATTTCTCCTCCATTTTTTCAACAACGACAAATGAGACTGTTTTGCTTATTGGGCGACATTCAGCTATTATTACCCGGTCGCCTTCTTTCACGTCCATGCATGGAGGGGCGTGGGATGGAATGCGACTGTGTCTTCTTTCGTATCTCATAAACTTGGGAATGTGCTGAAGATATTCGCGTTTAACTACAACGGTTTTATCCATTTTTGCGCTAATAACAACACCGTCTAACACACGACCTCTCACGGAAAGTTCTCCGTGGAAAGGACAATTTCTGTCCGTACATGTTTTCTTGGGTTTTTTGAAGGCTAGTGACATCACCATAGCCTCCTTATGTGCCGCTTAAGGCGGTCTTCGGGTCTTCCAGAGAGAATCTTTCCGTCAATCTCCACCACTGTGCCGTCTGGAAATCTGAAATGAAAAACACTTGAGTTTTTGATGATTTTTTTCTTTTCACCCTCATGTAGAATTGTGAAGGTGTTTCGCGTCTCGTCTATTATTTTTCCAGAAATTCCCAAATAGCCCTGATGCTTGCTTTTGGCAACTTTGGCTTCATTTCCTATAAACTCGCAGCGGATTATGTTAGGTGTCACTTTCATTTCTTCTTTTTCTCCTCAGCCTTCTCTCTGTTAAGTCCGAGTTTTTGCTCGTTCTCTATTGTCAGTATCTGTGCAATTGTTCTGCGTAACTCTTTGATTCTTGAAGGATTTTCTATTGTGCCGCCTGCTCTAACCATGATTTTAAGCCTGAGAAGCTCTGTTCTGAGCTCGTCAAGTTTTCCCAGTCGATCGTCACTAGACATTTCTCGTATTTCTTTGATTCGTAGTATTGGCATCTTACTCCGTCTCCTTCTTCTCCTCGCCTGCTTCTTCTGTGTTTTCTTCTTCTGCTGCAGTTTCCATCGGCTCTTCTGTTTTTTCTTCAGTGGTAGCTTCCATTGCCTCTTCTGGTGGTGGGGTCTCTTCAGTTATCTGAATCTTGTCCGGAAACTTTGCATCTGGCGGCATTATTCGTACTCTTATGCCAAATATGCCGGGTTTTAGTTGAATATAACCTTCGGCTTTTCGCATGTATTTTAGTGCGGCGTCTCCAGTTTTAGGCAAGTATCCGGTTCGGAATTTTTCGAATCGCGCCCTTTCTGTTCTTAATTTGCCGCTTATGATTATTTCCGCGCCTAGGGCACCAGCGTCCATGACTTGGTTTAGTGCCCAGAATCCGGCTCGTCTGAAGTGTATGCCTCTTTGTAAGGCGGAAGCCACACGAGAAGCAACAACGTAAGCGTTTAATTCTGGAATTTCAATTTCAGAAACTGAAATTTGCGGGTTTGAAACTTTAAATTTCTCTTCCAAAATAGTTGCGAGCTCTCTTATTGTTTCTCCACCGCGTCCTATAACTATTCCTGGACGCATCACATAAATTACTATATGTGTTCCCAGCGGGGTTTTCGAAATTGTTACTCCACCGTATCCGGCTCTTTCAAGTTTTTTTTGTAAAAACTCGTCGATTTCCGTTTTCTTCACGGATTCTGTTACAAAATGCCTGACGACCGCCATTACGTCTCTACTCCTGTTTCTGGTTGCTCTTCTAGAACTATTTCAATGTGACATAGAGTTTCGAAGTCTGGTGTTGCCCTACCAGAAGATCGTGGCATGAAGCGTTTAACTGTCATTCCTGGATAAGCAGAAGCGTGAATTATGCGTAGTCTGTCAATGTCTAAGCCTTTGTATTCGGCGTTTGCCTCTGCTCCTTCAAGTATTTTCAGTGTGTATTTTGCAGCTTTTACTGGGTATTTGCCTGCGTAGGCCTTTGTTAGTCCGTGTCGGTGTCCAGCTTTCTTTTTGAACCTTTTAAATGGTACTGCCTGTTTTTTGGTCATGACGTCTTTGAGATATTGTTTTGCCTTTGTGAGCATCATTCCTTTGATTGTTCTGCAGATTTCGCGTGCTGATTTAGGGGATACTCTAACCTCTCGTCCGCTTGCTTTTGCGGTTTTTTCGGGGTCTAATGCTTCTGCTGTTATGGAGTATCCCCATTTTGGCAATTTGTACTCTCTCCAACTGTGCAATTGAACAGCTACATGGCGATTTATATGGTTTTCCTTTAACGTAAACGATTTTCAGACTGACTTACGCTTTCTAAAACATGCCTTTTTCTTCAAATATGCTTTCTTTAAACGTTTGCGGGCGATAAAGTGGATGAGCAAGGCAAAAAGTTTCTCCTCGTAGAAGTTCTTGTTTATCCCATTTAGGGAGTTCCACTTTTTCTTTCATGGGCATCCACATAAGGTGTACGCTGAAAATTTGCTCCTTGCACTTTGTTTTATGCGATACTTTTATTGAATCGATTGATGCAAAGCCTAGTTTTTCCATTTGTTGTTTCTTGAACCATGGGCTCCAATGGTTTTCTAAGCCTATGGTGGCGAAGCCTACAGTGCCTATTTCGCTGTTTATCATGTCTTCTAACAGGATTTTTCCAAAAGCGTGTCCTTTCGCTTTTCTCAGAACCCAGATGCAATTCAACACTATTATGTTATCGCCTATTATTGGGTAACCAGATGCTTCTGGTGGTGCATATTCTATCTGCCCAACCACTTCGTTGTTGAAAATCAGGAGTTTCTTATGAAATCCCTTGTCAATTGCTTTCTCCAAGTATTCGTTTCTTGACTTGTATTTCCTGAACGGCATTGGTGCCAGACATCTGTAAAGATAATTTTCGTAGTTTTTATTTCTGGTTATATCAATAATTTTGGCTTGCAAGAGGTGACGCCTTTGATGGTATAGAAGGATGGACATATTCAATTTTTGGGTTTTGGCTTGTAGAAGAGTAGGATTATTCCAGTTAATGCGAGTGCCACGCCTGCCGCTTGCCATATTTCAAATTTTTCTCTGAGAATTGTTATTGAGAAGGCGGCTGCTGAGAGAGGCTCTATGACGGATAGTATGCTTCCTTTTGCGGATTCGACGTATTTTAAAGCGTGGGAAAAAAGAAGGTAAGCAGTGAGAGAAGGAAAAAGTCCTATTACAAGTATTAACGTCCAAAGTTGCGGGGGATAATTGATGATTTGGGAGGAAGAAAAGAAAAGCGTTGGGAGTAAAGCGATTGCGCCTATTCCGTCGCCGTATAGCAGCAGGGTCCAGTTGGTGTAGCGGTTTCTCAATTTTTTAGCCATCAGAAAGTAGAGAGCAAATAGTAAGCTGGTAATTATGCCAAAGGTTAAGCCCAGAAAATTCGTGTTTAACCATGCGGTTTCGTAGGCTTTAACAACAAGCGCAACGCCCGAGAATGCCAGAACTATCGCAAGTATTACCGTGGAAGTTATCTTTTCTTTGAGAAATATTGATGCGTAGACTGTGACGAAAACAGGATATGTGTAAAACATTACTGCTGCTATCGTCGCGGTTGTCAAATCAACAGTGTAGAAATAGGCGACTCTTTGAAGGGCGACAGCCAATACGCCAAAAACTATTAGCTGTGGAAGGTATTTCTTTTCGATTTTGAGAAGATTTCTACTAAACAAAACTAGCGCAAACAGCATTGTTGAGGAGGAAATTACGATTCTCAGAGCAGTTAACGTCACCGGGTTAATTCCATACTCAAAGGCGAGTTTTCCAAAAATTCCCATGGTTCCCCATATGATTGACGCTGCGGCTATCAGAAGATATCCTTTTATTTGTTGCATGATCTATTAGAAAAGTTTTTTCCACTTTAAAAATTGAATGGTGACATTTTAGGCGCATTTACGATGTGTTTATGTTCAACTTGTATTGTAAAGTAGTCATAGCTTAAAGCGAGAGTGAAAAGCAATTGACGGCTAAAAATGGACACATTACCATGTTGCATGGTGCTGGCGGAACAGTCATGCATGACCTAGTCAAAAACTACATTGTAAAATATTTTGGCGGTGCAAGCAACATTGATGTCCCGCTTGAAGCTCTGGACGACGCGGCGGTCATAGGCGACGTAGTTTTGAAAAGTGACTCCCACGCTGTTAAACCTATATTCTTTCCAGGTGGGGACATCGGTCGACTTGCGGTTTCTGGCACAGTCAACGACATCGCGGTTTTAGGCGCAGAACCTTACGCGTTAACTTGCGGTTTCGTTTTAGAAGAGGGCTTAGCCGTAACTGATTTTGAGAGAATTTTAATAAGTATGCGAGAAACATGTAACGAAGCCGGCGTAAACATTGTAACTGGCGACACCAAAGTCGTTGAAAAGGGAAGCCTAGGCGGCTGCATAATAAACACTTCAGGAATCGGCAGAAGAACCAACGCTTTAGAAAAAAACCTCAAAGTTGTTAAACAATTTAGAAGCAATTTTGAAGCGCGGTGGATTCTCGATTCAAACCTCAAAGTTGGAGACAAAATAATATTGTCTGGAACAATTGGCGACCATGGTTTGGCTGTTTTGTCTGCACAAGAAGGACTGAGCTTCGGAAGCGGCATAGAGTCTGACGTTAAACCCTTAAACCGCTTGATTCAGCGCTTGCTCAGCGATGTCGGCGGCATAGTAGCTATGAAAGACCCAACAAGAGGCGGACTAGCCGACGCATTAAATGAGTTCAGCGAAAAATCCTCCGTTGGCATACTAATTCAGGAAGACAAAATTCCAATAAGAGCAGACGTGCGGGCAGCTTGCGAAATGCTCGGATTAGACCCATTTGAGGTGGGAAATGAAGGAAAAATAATAATGGGCATTGTGAAAGAGAAGGCTAAAGAAATTCTTGAACTTTTAAAAACTACTAAAGAAGGAAAAGAGGCAGAAATTATTGGAAAGGCAACAGCAGATTTCAAAGGTGTGGCCATGCAAACAATCGTCGGCGGAAAAAGAATAATCGCTAGACCAGTTGGAGACCCCGTACCAAGAATATGCTAACTCGCTGATTCAGCAGCCGCTTCTCTCGCCCATATTCTGCATGTTCCTTCCACGCTTACCATGCAAGCGCCAACCGGCTTTTGCGGAGTGCAAGCTTTTAAGAATAGTGGACATTGCGTAGGCTTAATTTTGCCGATTATGACTAAGTGACATTTGCATCCATGTTGTATGTCCGCGCCATGCTCAACCTTCACGTCATGTTTCAAATGCGCATCGTAAACAGCATGTTCACTGTCAAGCACGTATTTTGAAGAGGAAATTGTGCCAAGCCCTCTCCAGTTACCGTCCACAACACTGAAAACTTTCTGCATCAACTCTTGCGCTTTTGTGTTGCCTTCCCAACTCACCGCCCGCTTGTACTCATTCTCTAAACGTGGATTACCTTGGTTTAATTGCTTGAGAATCATGTAAATGCCAAACAAAACATCAAGTGGCTCGAAGCCAGCTACAACCGTCGGCATACCATATTTTTGCGGAAAAATCTCGTAAGATTTTAATCCAATTATCGTGCTCACGTGACCCGGCGCAATGAATCCGTTAAGGTTTAAGTCCTCCATTTCAGCTAAAAGTTTCATGGCAGGTGGGATTATGCGATGCGAAATAAGAAAAGTGAGGTTTTTTGGTGGTTTGCCTTGAATTTCCACAGCTGTTGAAGGCGCCGTCGTTTCAAAGCCGACAGCGAAGAATGCAAACTCTCGATTCGGCTCTTTTGCAGCTAATCTTACAGCGTCGCTGACACTGTAAACAACACGAACATCAGCACCTTCAGCTTTTGCATCTAAAAGAGACATTTTCGAACCGGGAACACGCAAAACATCACCAAAACACGTGACCGTCACACCTTTTAGGGCTAGTTGCACAGCTTCGTCAATTTCAGACGCAGGCACTATGCACACTGGACAGCCAGGTCCAGCGATGACTTCCACGTTTGCCGGTAATAAGCTGCGTATGCCAAAATGCGTGATGGTCCACTCGTGTGTGCCGCAGACATGGCAGATTTTGACGACCCCTTCTTTTGGCGCAACATCATGAATTTTTTCTGCTACACGTTTCGCGAGGTCTGGGTCGCGGAACCTTAATTTTTCAGTCATTTCAACTCAACTGTCTAGTTTTTCGGCGTTTCTGCTTCGAGAATTTCGTTCCATAATTGTAGTGTTTCTTTTGCTTCTTTTTCGTCCAAAACTTGGATAGCGTAGCCAGCGTGCACCAACACGTAATCGTCCACTTTGGCGCTTACAAGTGTCACATTAACTTCTCTTAAAACGCCTTCGCCAAAATCCACTTTGGCTTTATCCTCTTGAATGCTAATGATTTTTGCTGGAATCGCCAAACACATTATTATCAATATTAAACCCGAATAGACGGTAATAAAATGGTTATGGTTTAAACTTGGAAAAATCCACCTACAACTGCTTGACCAAAAGATACGCCGCCGTCACCGGGTGGAATGGCTTCGTGAACTAGAAACCGTAGACCTGCAGCTTCCACCGCTTTCCGCATTATTGAAGTTAATATTTCGTTGCATGCCGCTCCGCCGGTAAACCCAACAGTTCTAATACCGTTATCCTCAGCGTTTTCTATGGCTAATTCTGCTAATACCCTGGCTAAGTATGAGTGCATAGAATAAGCTAAATCTGCTTTGGAATACTTTTCTCTGTTTTCAAAAATTTCCAGCAGCATTTGTGTTGTGTCCAACGTGTTGCTCTTTATTATAGGCTCTAGCTTAATCACGTCTTTGCCCTTTAACGCTGCAGACTCAAGTTTCATTGCTGGCTCGCCTTCATAAGTGCGTTCATAACAAACGCCTAAAACAGCCGCTGTAGCGTCTAGAACTCTTCCACAGCTTGTTGTCTCAATAATGTTGTTGCTTTTTTCAAGTTGATTTAAGATTAGTTGAATTTCGCTTTCGCCGTGCGGAAAATGCGTTTTGTTTTGTAAAAGCCAGCTTGCCACATCTACCCGTTTGTGAAGTATTCCTGTAGCCATTCTCAACGGGAACCGTGTTGCTAAGTCACCACCGATTAAAGGTTGTTTCTCGAGATGGGCTACTCGTTTAAAATCAGAAGATTCACGAGTGCAAAGCAGAATCTCGCCGCCCCATGCTTCTCCATCCAGTCCATACCCGTATCCGTCGCAGCAGACGCCCACAATCTCTTCCACGCTATGTTCAATCATTAACGCAGCAATGTGCGCATAATGATGTTGCACTTGAAACAGTTGCCAGCCGTTCTCCTCAGCCAAATCACGGGCAAGCTTTGTTGTTGTAAATTTAGGATGCAAATCGCAAGCAACAGCGTCTACTTTGCTGTTTGTTAAGCGGATTAGGTGTCTTGTTGCGTTTTCCAGAAACTCTCGGGTTTCAACGTTTTCTACGTCGCCTATGTGCTGGGAAATGAAGGCTTTGTTTCCAAGCAAAACACACGCGGTATTGTTGAGTTCTCCGCCCAAACCCACAACGCAGCGTTTCGCCTTTTCCTTCAACATTATCGGTGCAGGAGCATACCCCCTAGAACGTCTAAGGAAGACAAAGTTTTTCCCATGCATGCGGACTACCGAATCGTCGCATCTATAAGCTATTTGTCTATCATGAAAAAGGAAATAGTCAACCGTGCCGCCTAAAGCCTGTAAAGCTTCGTCGTTGTCCTTTATTATAGGTTGGTTCGGCGGGTTTGCGCTCGTCATAACAAAGGCTGGCTCGTCTACTTTGTCAAAAAGCATGTAATGCAAGCCCGTGTAAGGTAGCATGACGCCAACATTGTGTAATCCCGGAGCAACCAAATCAGAAAGGTAATATGCGCTGTTTTTGTTCAGCAAGACAATAGGACGAGTGTAGGAAGTAAGAAGCGCCGCCTCTTCCTTACTTATTTCCGCAAAAGTTTTAATGGCTTCTAGGCTCCGAGCCATGATGGCAAAAGGCTTCTGGCTACGGTGCTTGACTTCTCTCAACCTAATTAACGGTTTATCCTTAGTTGTAGATGCCGCCACGTGAAAGCCACCGTAACCTTTGATTGCCACTATAAAGCCTTCAGCGAGAAGTTTACCCGCCTCTCGAATAGGGTCTTTGTGCTCAACCAATTCGCCTTTGCGGGTTGTCAAATACACTTTTGGTCCACATTTTGGGCATGCCACTGTCTGGGCATGAAAGCGTCTGTTCATCGGGTCCTTGTATTCTTTTAGGCAGAAACTGCACATTGGAAAGTCTCGCATCGTCGTGTTTTCGCGGTCGTACGGAAGTCTATCGATGATTGTGAATCTTGGACCGCAATTCGTGCAGGTGATAAAGAAATATTCGTGTCTTGGGTCTTTGGGGTTTCTAAGCTCTTTTAGGCAGTCGTCGCATATGGCTATGTCAGGCGGGATAACTGAGCCGGAAAGCTCCGTTTCCTTTGAGCTTTTATGAATTGAGAACGTGGCGTACTCGTTTTTTCCTTTGAGTTCTGTGGTGATAATCTCGTAGATTTGAGCAAGCGGCGGTTTCTTTTCTTTTAAATTTCTCATGAAGTTTTGTACGTTGCTTTCTTTACCTTCTAGGAGAATTTCTACTCCGGCATCGCCTCTATTTTTGACGTAACCTTTAAGGTTGTTTTTCACAGCAGTGCGGTAAATGAAGGGTCTGAAACCTACTCCTTGAATTATGCCGACTATTTTGATTTTCAAACGCACTGCTGTGTGACCCCTGAAGTTAGAAACGATATAAGTGATTTACATAAGTGTTAAGCTACTTGAGGCATACTTGATACGTTATTTTTATGTTAGATGCCCGCTGGCGTAGTAAAGGAATGGAAGGGCAAGCAAAATTGTATTGTATCCATGTTTCGTAAGCGAATATCTCACCTTTAATGGTGGTCCCTCCTCCACTGTTCTTTGGACGCAGCGGGTTTGCACCAGAATCTTCAGCTTATCCGATAAAGTGCGTGAGTTGACGCCTAAAATTCTTTTCAGCTCGCCGAAGTTTGCGGCTTTTCTGAGGAAGAGTATGTAGAGAATTTGAAGGTTCCACTTCTGCGATAACAGATTGAAACTTTCTTCGAGGCTTTGCATTGTCTCTTTCAAGTCTTCAACGCTTAACTCTTGCATCTGGAAGATTTGGCGAAGAGTTTCTTCTATTCCTTCAAGGTTTACTTTTAATCGTGATTCTACGAAATTGCGAAGTTCGTCGCTTAAAACTGCTTTGCGGTTCACGTATACACACCTAGTGTGTGAAAGGTTACTACAAGATTTATTAAGTTTAATTTTTAAATCTGGTGTATAAAATAATGAATGTTCCATCCAGAGCGTGACAATTAAATGTCAACCCAACAAGCAACCGGCAAATTCGAAACCCACTCCACAAGCATATGTCCAGAATGCCTCAAAAGAATCCCCATGAGGATTTACGAGGAAAACGGCGTAATCTACTTGGAGAAAACTTGCCCTGAACATGGAAAGTTCGATGATATTTACTGGGGAGACGCTGAACTTTACAAGTGGTTTTATGACAAATGGTACAACGAGCGATATGTTGGTAGCGGTTTAGAGAATCCACACACCAAAACAGTTAATGAGTGCCCATTCGACTGCGGAATCTGCCCAAAACATAGAACTGCTACAATTTTAGGCATAATCGACATTACGAATAGGTGTAACATGGCTTGTCCAGTCTGCTTCGCTTATGCTGGAGCCGCAAATTACGTGTATGAACCTTCTTACGAGCAGATTGTTGACATGATGAAGCTTTTGAGAGCGAACCGTCCATGGGCTTGCAACGCACTACAATTTAGCGGTGGAGAACCAACAGTTAGGAATGACTTGCCAGATTTGATTAGGGAAGCCAAAAAAGCGGGGATAAGTCACGTTGAGGTTAACACTAACGGGTTGCGCATTGCAGAAGACATTGATTACTTCAAAAAATTGCTTGATGCTGGGTTGAGCACGCTTTACCTGCAATTTGACGGTTTAAGAGAAGACATCTACAAGAAAACACGTGCAAGAGCTGACCTCGTTCCAGTCAAGCAGAAAGTTATAGAAAACGCAAGAACAATAGGCTTAGACTCAGTGGTTCTGGTCGTCACATTGGCAAAAGGCGTGAATGACAAGGACTTGGGCGACATAGTAAATTATGCAATCAAAAACCATGATGTTGTACGGTGCATTAACATTCAGCCGATTTCCATGGCTGGCAGAGCAAGAAAAGACGAGCTTAGAAAAATGCGCATAACCATACCAGACACCATGAAGCTGATTGAAGAGCAGACTAACGGCGTTGTTTCACGTTGGGATTGGCGACCGGTGAATTGGCCTGTGCCGGTTTCTAAGGGTATAAGTGCGATAAAAGATAAGGCTTATCCGGAGTTTACGATGCATCCTATGTGTGGTGCAGCAACATTTCTTGTTGTGAAGAAGGATGGCTCTTTCAAGCCTATCATGGATTACGTGGACGTTGACAAGTTTGCCGACGTATTCTGGAGCGTTTATTATTCGGGCGTTAAGGGCAAAAAGACAATCGCCAAAATGAAAATGCTTAAGCTTCTACCAATGGCGAAATCAAGCCTTGTCGGAGGACTAATCAAAGACGTAATAACCAAGGGAAGCTATGAGGCTTTGGGCGATTTCATGCGCAGAATTGTCATGATAGGCATAATGCACTTCCAAGACGTCTGGAACTTGGACTTGGACCGTGTTCAGAAATGCGCAATTCACTATGCCACGCCAGACGGCAAGATACGCTCATTCTGCACGTACAACAGTATACACAGACCAAACGTGGAAAAACAATTCGCAATACCAATCAGCGAATGGACAAAGAAAACAGGCAAAAAAATCAACGAACCAGCCTAAAAAAAGAAATGAATGTTAAGTTTTTGTTGCTTTTTGTCTTTCTTCCTCTTGTAGCACTCTTCTGAGAACCTTGCCCACTAGCGTCATCGGTAGTTCCGTTCGAAATTCCACCTCTCTTATCGCCTTGTAAGGCGCCACCTTCTCATTCACAAAATCTATAATCTCCTTCTCTGTAGCCGTCTTTCCCTCTTTTAACACAACGAAAGCCTTTGGAATTTCGCCTGCGACTGGGTCCGGTTTGCCTATTACTCCGCACAATTTCACGGCAGGATGCTCATAAAGCACATCCTCAAGCTCTCTTGGGTAAACGCTGTATCCCTTGTACTTGATTAAGTCCTTCTTTCGGTCGGTAATGTAAAAGTAACCATCCTCATCCATCTTTCCAATGTCACCAGTGTACAGCCACCCATCCCGAAGAACTTCAGCCGTCTCTTCAAGCATCTTCCAGTAGCCCTTCATCACCTGCGGCCCTTTAACCACAACTTCGCCAATCTCGCCAGGCGCAAGCTCTTTCTCTCCAGTTTCCAAATCCATAATCTTCGCGTCTGTGTCAGGCCATGGAATGCCGATGGAGCCTATCTTCACGGTTTTCATCGACTTATCCAGTGGATTGCAATGCGTGACTGGTGAGGATTCTGTTAAGCCATAACCTTCAACCAAAACGCCGCCCGTCACTTCCATAAACTTCTTTTGAACTTCGGGCGGAAGCGGAGCTGAGCCTGAAATGCAGAAACGTATAGAAGTGCAGTTGTATTTGCGCAGGTCTGGATGAGCCAAAAGCATGGCGTACATTGTTGGCGCCCCACAAAACACTGTGACACGATAACTTTGAATAGCCTTAAAAGTGCTTACAGGGTCGAAGCGTGGAAGCAAAACTGTTCTCCCAGCCAAGTAAATCGGCGCATTCATGCCAGTTGTCATTCCGTAAATGTGAAAGAGCGGCAAAACAGCAAGAAAAGTCTCACCGCCTTCATCGCCTTGAAGCCACTCCGCGCACATGACAGCGTTAGAAACCAAATTCATATGTGTTAGCATTGCGCCTTTCGAAGTACCCGTTGTGCCGCCGGTGTATTGAAGCGCCACCAAATCCTCTTTCGGGTTAATCTCCACTTGTGGCGGTTTTGCCTCATACTTGTTTATTAATTCTGTGAAGAAGTAAACGTTAGGTTTGCGTTCAACTTTCTGTTGAGGTATCTTCTTAAGCAAAGAACCTAACACTGCCGTAGCCTTTGGCATGTAATCCTTTAAGCCCGTCACTATCACATGCTTCAGTTTGGTTTTGCTCCAAACCTTCTCCACAACCGGATAAAGCAAGTCCAAGACAACTATAGTTTCGGCTTCCGAATCGTTCAGTTGATGCTCCACTTCACGCTCTTTATATAGCGGGCTTATGGCTGTCGCAATCGCGCCAGTTTTAATCGCGCCATAATAGGCTATTATGAACTGGGGAACATTCGGCAAGAAAATAGCCACTTTGTCACCCTTTTTCACGCCCAAACTGGCGATGGCTGTTGCAAACTTGTCGGTCAACAAATCTAATTCTTTGTAGGTGATTTCCTTGTGAAAGTAAACCAACGCAGTTTTGAAAGGATATTTTTCCGCGGTTTTCCGGAGGAACTCGAAAAGGGGAATCTCAGGATAATCTATGTGTTTGCGGACTTTCTCTGGCCAAAATTTGAACCAAGGTTTTTCCAGTTTTTCCGGCTCTTCTACTTTCTTAGCTTTTTTTCTAGGCATAAGAAACCCTATTTTTAAATATAAACGAAATAAGGAAGTAATAACATTTTTCCACAGATGACCCTTCAGTGAAAACCGAAACAGCATGGATAGA
>CAYWII010000004.1:0-9483 GCA_964457175.1 uncultured Candidatus Bathyarchaeia archaeon | reverse complement strand
AATAACATTTTTCCACAGATGACCCTTCAGTGAAAACCGAAACAGCATGGATAGAATGCGACGAGGCGAAGCTTTACGGCAAACTTTACATTTCAGACGCCTTGCCAGCGCCAGCCTTGCTCATTTGTCATGGCATGAACGCTCAGGGTTCTCACGGTTTGAGGCTTTACTCTAGATTGGCAGAAGTTGCTTGCAGAGAAGGATTTGTTGTTTTAGTTTTTGATTTTCGTGGAGTTGGAAAGAGCACTGGAAAATTTGACTATGGCATAGGCGAGCAACAAGACGTTCAATGCGCATTAAACTATCTAGCTTCAAGACCAGAAGTCGCTCTAAACAATATTTTTGTTGTTGGACACAGTTTGGGCGGCGCTGTCTCTATTTATGCATTGCAAAACGAAACCAGGGTTAAGGGGCTAGTGCTTTGGTCAACACCCAAAAATCACAACTACAACGTTAGGAAATTCATCAGACGCACACGAGGAAAACTGGGTTTGTACGCCTTTCTGATTCTTTCACGAATAGACAAGTTTTTAGACATTTCAAGATTGCTGAAGCTGGAGGTTTACGGGGTTAAGCTGCGTCCAAGAGATGTCCGAGAGAAGCTCATGAAATTGAACGAGTGCGAAGCCGCTTCAAAGCTCCGTAATATTCCGTTGCTCGTGGTAATAGGCGAAAACGACATTATTGTAGGCGCGGACGAAGCAGAAGAAATTTACCGTTCAGCTAACGAACCAAAAAGCTTGTTGATAATAAATGGTGCAGACCACATTTACAAAGGAAAAGAGCGAGAATTAATCGCCAAAACAGTTGATTGGATGAAAAAATTGAGACAATAAAGGGTTTATTCTGCTTAGAGCGGAACAAACTCGTATGTTGGATTTCCTTCTTGCGAAATCTTGGCCACAAGTTTGACTTTCATGCCAACTTTAATCTGCGACAGCTTAAACCCAGTAAGCCACGCAAGCACTCTGACGCCTTCTTTCAACTTTCCAATAGCCACAGTGTAGGGCTTGTACTCGCAGAAAGAAGTGGGTCTAAACACTACATGTGTGAAAGTTTCTATTTCAGCTTCGTTACTCAGCTCAACCCAATCCATATCAGAACACAAGCATTCTGAACAATCGGCGGAAGGCGGAAAATACAATCTTCCACACTTGCGACACTTGGTCGCGTAAACTTTTCCTTCTTTTAAGCCTTCCCAAAACTTCAAAGTTTTGCTTATGGGCATGTCTTGCACAATTTTGATTTCTCTTGATTTTATTGAAGGCATGGACGCCATACAATTCATCTCCTCAAAATCGTCACGTAACAGTAATGTCCCGTTCCGCCCACGTTATGGGCTAAAGCAACATAATTTTTCAGTGGAACCTGTCTTGACTTCTCGATGGCTTCTTCTCTAAGCTGTCTTGTTATCTCGTAAATCATTGAGCAACCAGTCGTGCCTATTGGGTGCCCCTTGGCTTTTAAGCCGCCGTCAACGTTCACCGGGATTTTTCCGCCAATTTCGGTTTGTCCTTCGCGAATTAGCTTGGCGCCTTCGCCTTTGCTGCATAGTCCAATGTCTTCGTAGGCAAGTATTTCAGCTATGGTAAAGCAATCGTGAACTTCTGCTACATCAATCTGGTTTGGCGTTACTTTTGCGGTTTTATATGCCATTTGAGAAGCTAAAACGCTGGCTTCGAGTCCCACGTAATCTTTTCGTTTGCTCATATTCACTGTTCCAGAAGCATAGCCTATGCCAGCAACCCAAACTGGCGTGTCAATTTTTAGTTCCTTAACTTTTTCTTCAGACGCCACAATAACAGAAGCGGAACCGTCCGTCATGGGACAGCAATCAAAAAGTTTCAGCGGCGAAGCTATAACCATGGAAGAGAGCACATCGTCAACCGATATTTTGTTTTGCAAGTGCGCAATCGGGTTCATCGTCGCGTATTTGTGATTTTTAACAGCGACAAGTGCCAAATCTTCCTCTGTTGTGCCATACTTAGCCATGTGCGCATTCGCGTACAACGCATAATAAGCGGGAAAAGTTAAGCCGAAATTATGGAACTCCCAAAAGTAATAGCCAGCCCTTCCAATCCACTCCATAGCCGTTGGAGAATCGATTTCTCTCATTTTCTCAACTCCAAGAGCCATGGCAATTTCAGCTTGACCACTTGCTACTGCTGCATAGGCAGTGAAAAATGCGGCGCTGCCGCTTGCGCATGCTGCTTCGCAGCGAGTTAAGCCAGCCTTTGTTAATCCGCAGTATTCAGCGGAAACGACCGCCGGGAGAAGTTCCTCGTACCATGCTCCTGCGCCTGTAGAGCCTAAAGCGACGAATTCAATGTCTTTTGCGGTTATTCCCGCGTCTTCTAGTGAGGGCTTAACGGCTTCGAAGGTGAGTTCTGCAATGTTTACGTCGTTTCTTACTCCAAATTTGGAGTTGCCCACACCTATTATTGCTACTTTTCTCACGGCTCTCACACCTTTGTTATTTGAATGTAGAAAAGAGAAGGAAAAGAAAAAGCTACTGTGTTATTTGCCTTTGAACTCTGCCTTTCTTCTGGACATGAAAGCCTCTACGCCTTCTTTGAGGTCTTCTGTTGAAAACGAAAGCCCCATAAGTCCAGACTCAAGTCGCAGTCCCACATCCAATGGCACTTGTGTTCCAAAGTTTAACGCGTGTTTTGCATATTTCAACGCCACTGGCGGTCCTTCAGCAAGTTTTTGAGCCATTGCGCGCACTTCATCTTTTAGTTTCTCGTAATGAACTATCTTGTGAACCAAGCCCGACTTTAAAGCTTCATCAGCCTTTAATCTGACGCCGAGCATCACCATTTCCTTTGCTTTCGCCAAACCAACAATTCTCACAAGTCGTTGAGTTCCACCCCAGCCTGGAATTAAGCCTAACATTATTTCTGGGCTTCCAAGCTCTGCGTGTTCAGCGGCGATTCTGAAGTCGCATGCTAGGGCTAATTCTAGCCCGCCGCCGAGCGCGAACCCGTTTATGGCGGCTATGACTGGCTTGGACATTTCCTCGATTTTGCCAAACGTTTTTTGTCCGAATCTTGAGAATTCTTCGGCTTTGGCTGGTGTTGCTTTAGGAAACATTGTTACGTCTGCGCCTGCACTGAAGGCTCTGTCGCCTTCGCCAGTTACCACTAAGCATCTTATTGAAGGGTCTTTTTCGGCTGTGTCTAAAGCGTCTGCCAACTCTTCCAGTAGAACGTCGTTGAAGGCATTTAGTCTGTGCGGTCTGTTCAGTATAATCCACAATACGCTTTGTTCTCTCTCTATTTTCAAGGTTTCGTACGCCTTACTCATTCAACATCACCTTCTGCCTATGCTTATCCCCTTATGTCCCTATATCGTTTTTCATGGATTCCTAGAACTTTCGGAGAAGATACTTGAGTACTGTTAACTTCTGTATTTCACTTGTTCCCTCGTAGATTTCCGTGATTTTCGCGTCACGGTGATATCTTTCAACGCGGTAATCGCCCAAGTAACCATATCCGCCTAAGACTTGTATGGCGAAGTCTGTGACTTCCATAGCTACTCTGCTTGCATACTGTTTTGCCATCGCAGTGGCCATCGGGTCCATTTTTCCAGCGTCAACAAGCCACGCAGCACGATAGGTCAGGCCTCTTGCAGCTTCGATTTTTGTCATGGCTTCTGCTAATCCACAGCCTATCAACTCATGCTGCAATATTGGTTGTCCGAATGCCTCTCTCTGCTTGGAGTATTTGAAGGCGATTTCCCATGCGCCCTGCGCCATGCCTAAGGCTTGGGCTGCGACGCCTACGCGTGTCTTGTCGAAAAATTCCATTGAATAGTAGAAGCCTTTGTTGAGTTCTCCGATTATGTTCCAGTCGGTGACCTTAACATTTTCAAATTTTACTTCGCCAGTTACTGAGCAGCGAATTCCCATTTTGTTGTGTAATTTTGTTGTTTCGAGCCCAGGCGTGCCTTTGTCGACTACAAATAGGGTTTCGCCTCTGTATGTTGGTCTGACTTTTGTGTCGGTTTGTGTTAAAACGACAATAAAGTCGGCTAATGTGGCGTTTGTTATGAAAGTTTTTGTGCCGTTTATCCACCACTCGTTGCCGTATTTTGTGGCTGTGGTTTCCATTTTTGTTATGTCGCTTCCGCTGACATTTGGCTCTGTGAAGGCTGCGGCGGAAATGAAGTCGCCTTTACAGATTGGCGGCAGATATTTTTCTTTCTGCTCCTTAGTGCCGTGGACAAGAATGAATTCGCTACCGAAGTTTGCGCTGGATATGGCTACGCCTAAGGAAGAGTCCGCCCGACACATTTCCTCAATGACCAAGCACGTTTCAAGCAGCCCGCATCCTTGTCCACCGTATTCTTGCGGGAAGAACATGCTCGTGAAGCCGAGTTTGGCGGCTTTCTTGTAAAGTTCCATTGGGTATTCTTCTTTCTTGTCGAGTTCTAAGGCGAGTTCAGGTTTGAACTCTTTCTGGCAGAATTCTCTAACAGCGTTTAGGATTGCACATTGTTCGGGTGTCAGTTCAAAATTCATTTAGTAAAACCCCCTTCCAGTTTTCTTTCCCAGTCTTCCACTGTTCACGTACTCTTCAAGCAGTGGGCATGGCTTGTACATTTCCATGTTATACTTGGCGTAAAGCTCCTTAAGCTTGTTAAGCACTACGTCCAAGCCTGTCCTATCTGCGTATTCGCATGGTCCTGAAGGCCAGTAAGTGCCAAGTTTCATTCCCGTGTCGATGTCTGCGGGGTTTGCTGCGTCGTCGTGGATGAGCCATGCGGCTTCGTTTACTGCTACAGCCCATGACCTTTCAACGTCGTATTCGTCAAGCAGATTGAACGGTATTCGTGGTCTGCCTTTTGTCCAGTCGTAAAAGCCGATGCCTGTTTTTTGTCCAAACTTCTTTTCGTTAATGAACGGGTCGATTACTTCCGCGCATGGTTTCATCCGTTCTCCATAAGCCTCGTACAGTATTTTTCCAACCTCGTAGGCGATGTCGAGTCCAACAAAATCAGCCAGTTCAAACCAGCCCATTGGAAAGCCGCCCGTGTACTTTACCGAAGCATCTATGCCTTCTTTTGTGGCTTCACCGCGTTTGAAAGCCCAAAACGCTTCGTTGAAAACTGCGCCTAGTATGCGGTTTACTATGAAGCCTCGCACGTCTTTGCGTACGATTACGGGTGTTTTCCCAAGCTTTTTGGCGAGGTCTGCGAGTGTGTTGATTGTTTCTTGGTTTGTGTTTTCGCCTTTGATTACTTCTACAAGTGCCATTGAATGTGGCGGGTTGAAGAAGTGCATTCCTGCGACTTTGTCTGGGCGTTTTGTGGCTTTGCCCATTTCCGTGATGCTTAGGGTTGAAGTGTTTGAGGCTAGTATGGCGTGTGGTGGAGCAAGAGAATCGAGAGTTGTGAACACTTTCTTTTTTAATTCCATGTTTTCGGGCACGGCTTCTATGGCTAAGTCTATGTCTTTTGCTGCTTGCTCGTAACTGGTTGTTGTGTGTATTCGCGCTAATGTTGCGTCGGCGTCTTCGCGTCTGATTCGCTTTTTCTCCACGAATTTGTCGAGGCTCCACTTGATTCTTTCCATTGCTTTCGTTAGGAATTCGTCGCTGATATCTATCATTGTGACTTCGTATCCAGCCATGGCTAGAAGCTCGGCGATTCCGTGACCCATCGTTCCAGAACCCACAACTGCCGCTTTTTTCAATTTTTCAGCAACCAAAATATTTACTCTCCTAGCATCAATTAATGACCTGACTAAATATAATAAAACTTTTGAAGGGTTAATTCTGATTTTGATTTGTTATTTCTCTAAGGCTTTTCTTATTTTCTGCAATTCTGAAAGGATTTGCTGGTTCATATCTCTTGATGGACTAACTTCAGTTTCTGCTTCTATTGCTTTAGGCTTTCTTTCCCGAACAAACTCCATTATAAAATCTTTTATTTCTTCATAATCCTTTATTCCAAGAATTACAGCTTCTGCTGTTTGGACATTACCACCGCCTGCGCTGGAAAAACCAGCAGTCTGAATTGCCAACTAGCTAAGCCAAGATATCTCGATATTGGACCTTGGTGCACATGAATGTTAGTTATGCGATTGTAGGGGACAATGTTTTTTGTTTTCCACCATACTCCCTTGGTGACTATTATTTCGTAATCATCAAGAACATAGTTTATTGAGGAATGAAATCTTTGAATCCAATAAAGGGCAAACCCTGCGACTACGAAAAAAGAAGCAATAACTACAAGAGAAAGGATTATGTCAATCTGCAATTCAGGCATAAATGCAACAATGGCAACTACGGGAATCAACCACCACAGAAAAACAAGAAACAGCACAAATGCAAGATACAGTCTGTAAAGGGTTTTAAGCTCTTCATCTGCACCAAATTCTTTTAGCACTGCAATTAAATAACCCATCTAAATAGATAGGTTTCAATAGACTTAAAATTGTTTGCTCACAATCAGAAATCAGGGTATGCTGACAAGGAAAGAAAAGGGTTAGGGTTGTTTTTGTAGGTAGTTGGTTATTGTTAGTTTTTGGATTTCGCTTGTTCCTTCGTAGATTTCCGTGATTTTTGCGCAACGGTGAAAGCGTTCAACGTGATAGTCTGCTAAGTAGCCGTATCCGCCGAAAATTTGTATGGCGTCGTCTGTGACTTCCATTGCCACTCGGCTCGCGTACGCTTTAGCCATGCTGGTTGCGACTGGATTCGGCTTTTCCTTGTCATACAGCCACGCTGCCTTATACGTCATCAGCCTCGCCGCTTCAATTTTGATTGCCATCTCCGCCAGCTTGAACGAAACTCCTTGAAAGTTGAATATTGGTTGTCCAAACTGTTTCCGCGTTTTCGCGTAAGCCAACGCCTTCTCGAAAGCGCCTTGTGCCATGCCAACCGCTTGCGCTGCAACCGTTATGCGGGTGCCGTCGAAAAGCTCCAGCGTGTAATAGAAGCCCTTGTTCTGCTCGCCAACAAGATTTGCCTCTGGCACTTTCAAGTCACTCATCGATAATGAGCCGGTCACTGCGGGTTTTATCCCCATCTTACCATGCAGTTTAGTGGCTTCCAGTCCTGGCATGCCTTTCTCGGCTAGGAATAGGCTTTGTCCACGATGCGAAGGCTGCGCGTTGGGGTCCGTTTGGCATAGGAGTATGAAGTAGTCGGCGATTGGAGCGTTGGTTATGAATTCTTTTGCGCCGTTGATTACCCATTCGCTTCCGGCTTTGACGGCTGTTGAGTTCATGCGTGTGATGTCGCTTCCGTGTTCTGGCTCGGTGAACGCTGCAGCGGCGATTTTGTCGCCTCTCGCCAAAGGCGGAATAACCTTCGCCTTTTGCTCTTCGCTGCCATGCTTTAGCAGCACGTCGGGTATCATGAGGTTTCCAAGCGATATTGCAACACCCAAGCCTGGGTCCACGCGGCATAGTTCCTCAACTACGATGCAGTCTTCTAGTACGCCGTAGCCTTGTCCGTCATATTGTGTTGGTATGCGCATGCTCGTGAAGCCTAACTGGGCGGCTTTCTTGTAGAGAGCCATTGGAAACTCTTCTTTCTGGTCAAATTCTAGGGCGAGTTCTGGCGTGAGTTCTTTTTCTGCAAACTCGCGAGCCGCACGCTTGATTTCCAACTGTTCCTCGTTTAGTTTGAATTCCATTTTGCACTTCTCCTTTAGAGCTTATGTTTTCTGCGCTTTAACCTCATTAACTTTGTTTTTCAAAGAAGGCACAATTTTGAACAGGTCTTCTACTACGCCGTAGTCTGCGAAGCTGAAGATGGGCGCTTTGGGGTCCTTGTTTACTGCGATTATCAAGTCGGAGCTTTTCATGCCGAGAACGTGTTGGAAGGCGCCGCTTATGCCGATGGCAAGGTAAAATTTTGGTTTGACTGTCTTTCCTGAACTGCCTACTTGTCTGTCGTTTGGGAGCCAGCCTTTGTCAACGATTGGACGCGAACAAGCGAGAACAGCGCCTAATGTTTTTGCGAGGTCTTCCATGAGGGGCATGTTTGCTTGGTCTTTTATGCCGCGCCCTACGCCTACGAGTTTTTCGGCTGCGGTTATGTCTACTCCACCGGGCGGTGGCAAAACGTATTGTAGGAAGCGTTTTTCAGCGATTTCTTCTGTTAATGGCGATGGCATGGCTGTTATTTGTCCGTTTGCTGGTGGCTCTGGCTTCTTTGGTGTGAAGGTTGCTTGGCGGACAGTGACCATGTACGTTTCTGCTTTGCGTAGGGTTGCTTTGACGTTTACTTTGCCGCCGTACATTTGGCGTGTTACCGCGAGTGTGTCGCCTTCGAATGCTATGTCTATGCAGTCTGTTGCAAGTGGCGTGTTTAGTGCTGTGGCTAGGCGTGGGGCAAGTTCGACGCCGTAGCTTGTGTGTCCCAACATGACAAGTGAAGGCTTGTGTTCTGCGATTAGTTTTGTGAGGATTTTTTTGTAGGCTTCAGAGTTGAAGTTTTCAAGTTTTGGGTCTTCAACTGTCATGATGGTTTTTGCGTATTCTGCTAATGCCTTAGCGTGTTCCGCTATATCTTTGCCAAGTATTACTGCGTATAATTCGGCGTTTGTTTTTTCTGCTAGTTCGCGGGCTTTGGTGAGCATTTCAAATGTTATGTCGCGGATTATGCCTTGGCGGTGTTCTGCTAAAACGAAGATTTTTGCCATTTTATATCAGCCCCTTTGACTTGATGATTTCCAAAATTTTAGCTGCGATTTCGTCTGGCGTGCCTTTGAGGAATTCGGCTTGTTTTTCGACTGGTGGCACGTAGAGTTTTTCAATGTTTAGCCATGAGCCTGCGATGCCAATATTGTTTTCTGTCAAACCTGTGTCCGCTAAGCTTAGGACTTTGATTTCTTTTTGCATGGCTTTGCGGATGCCCATTATGCTGACGTAGCGGGGCTCGTTTATGCCAGTAGATACAGCGAAGAGTGCGGGTAAGTGGATTTCTAATTGTTCTTCTAAGCCCCCTTCGAGTTCACGGTTGATTTTGGCTGTGCTTTGTGCGAGTTCGATTTTTTTGACCATGGTTGCGTGTGGTATGCCTAATAGTTCGGCGAGGATTGGTCCTGTTGCGGCGTTGCCTGTGTCGCCGGCTTGCGCGCCTAAGAGGATTAGGTCGTAGTGTAAGGTTTTGATTAAGCTGTGCAAGATTTTTGCGGTTGCGTATGCGTCTGAGTTTTCGAATTTTGGGTCTGTTAGGCGTATGGCTTTGTCTGCGCCGCGGGCTAGGCACTTTCTTAGGGTGGATTCGCTGTCTTGTGGATCGATGGTTATGGCGGTTACGGTTCCGCCAAGTTTCTCTTTAATGCGCACTGCTTCTTCCAAGGCGTAGTCGTCCCATTCGTTAATGTCAAAGACTAAACCAGCCTTGTCTATTGTCTTGCCGCTAGCATCAATTTTCAGTTCCGCTTCTGCTGTTTCCGGAACATGCTTAACACAAACAACAATATCCAAACTTTTGTCTCTCCCACATTATTGTTGAGTCTTGTTTA
>CAYWII010000003.1:3953-83491 GCA_964457175.1 uncultured Candidatus Bathyarchaeia archaeon | reverse complement strand
CGCCTATTGTTTCAGATTTTAGTGTTTTGTTTATGAATGCGTCTATGAAGTTTCGTCTTCTAGCAGTTTCGCACACGAGCATGTGAGCCAGCCGCAGAGCATCAGCATCCCTTATGCCCAATTGTTTGACAGTTTTCGCTAGGGCTAGACGCTCACTTAGTTTTTGCATTTCCATCCAGCTTAAAGCTTCAATGGCAAGCGTCCAAGCATCTCTAAGCAAACGTTCTCAACTCACACGAATCGGACAATCGTTAAAACAGCAACATGTTATAAATAAGATTAAAGACTTTTCTATGCACCATTCAGTGCGTATTTACTAAGCTTAACTTCCTTTCTGCAATGCTTCCAACTCTTTACAATAATAAAAGAAAGACAAACAAAAAATCAAACAGAAAGGTAGTAAGAGATTTTAGTCTATACTGCTCATAAAGTTAAACGGGCAAAGGACTAAAATGATGCAGAGACGGTTAGAGGACTTCTCAAAAGTTGAAACGAAACCGCCAAAAGAAAAGGTAGCGGAAGCCTCACCACCCACAGAAACTGCGACAAGGGAAAAGAAGAAACGCTCTTTTCCACCGTTAGCGCCGGAAAACTTGCCACCATCTTATTTTGTTTCAGCCACCTACGACGGAAAAACTGGAAAAGCCCTAATCAAACTCTACGAACCAAACTCAGGCGAAATCTACTTCTGGTACGATAATACTGGGCATAAACCCTATTGTCTGACCAACCTTTCACAATACGAACTGGAGAAAATTACTCGCCTAACACAACATGAAGGCTTTGACCATTTCGAAATCGTTGAAAAATTTGACCCATTATCAGAGCGGAATGTTACAGTGACAAAAATTGTCGCAAAAGATCCGCTGGCAATCGGCGGACGCCCAACAGGATGCATAAGAGACATAATTCCAGAAGATTTCCCAAAAGTCTCAGAAACCCCAATCCAACCGGAAAAAATCAGAGTTTGGGAATCAAAAATAAAGTACTACCAATCATACATTTACGACAGAAATCTTCAGCCCGGAATGCTCTATGAAGTCAAAAACGGTGAGTTAGTTCCTAAAAATTTGGAAGAAGCCGAAAAAATGGTTCAGAACATACGTGAAATCTTCAAGGAAGCCACCGACGAAGAACTACAATTTATTGAGCAATGGGCTAGATTGCTGGAATATTCAGCTCCAAAGTTTCACCGCGTAGCCCTCGACATAGAAGTTTACACGCCGGTCCCAACAAGAATGCCAGACCCCAGAGAGGCAGCCTATCCAGTCGTCTGCGTTTCGCTTTACGGTTCAGATGGACAGAAAAAAGTCTTTCTCTTAAGGCGAGAGGGAGTCCGAGAGGGAGCAGAGCGACTGCCAACTGACGTAAGCATTGAATATTTTGATTCAGAAGAAAAACTCATCAAGAATGTTTTTGATGCTTTGTGGAATTATCCTTTCGCATTAACCTTCAATGGCGACGATTTCGACCTGCGATACCTAGCTCATAGAGCCCTCAATTTTGGTTTTAGAAGAAGCGAAATCCCAATAGAAGTCGGCAGACGCGTTTGCCTGCTGAAGTATGGCGTGCACGTAGATTTGTACAAGTTTTTCTTCAACCGTTCAATCCAGATTTACGCCTTCAACAATCGTTATCGCGATGTAACGCTTGACGACGTGGGCAAAGCCCTAATCGGAATTGAAAAGATTAAACTGGAAAAGAATTTAGGCGAACTATCTTACACGGAACTCGCCCGATACTGCCTTAGAGATGCAGAAATCACCTTTAAACTAACAAGTTTCGAAGACGAATTAGTTATGAAACTCATTCTGGTTCTAGCTAGAATCAGCAGCATGCCAATGGAAGATGTAAGCCGCCAAGGCGTTTCACGCTGGATAAGAAACTTCATGCACCATGAACATCGCCGGAAAAACATGCTCATCCCAAACATAGAAGACATCCTTACAGTTAAGGGCAAAACAGTAACCAAAGCCATAATCAAAGGCAAAAAATACAAAGGCGCAATAGTTGTTGAGCCCACACCCGGCGTTCACTTCAACGTCGCAGTCATGGACTTTCCAAGCCTATATCCATCAATAATAAAGGTTTGGAACCTCGGCTATCAATCTATACTTTGCCAGCACCCAGAATGCCGCACTAATCTCATCCCAGACACTCCACACTGGGTCTGCACAAAAAAACGAGCATTAGAAAGCCTCCTAATCGGCTCACTTAGAGATTTGCGAGTGCAGTGGTATAAGCCAAAAACAAAAGACAAAACGTTGCCTGTAGAACTTCGAAGCTGGTATAACCTAATTCAGGGAGCTCTCAAAGTAATTTTGAATGCCAGTTACGGAGTTTTCGGAGCTGAAACCTTCGACCTTTATTGCCCCCCAGTAGCAGAAGCAACCGCGGCAATCGCAAGACACTCACTAACCCAAATACTAAACAAAGCCGAGCAACTTGGCATTCAAGTTCTTTACGGCGACACAGACAGCATATTTCTAAAGAACCCTTCAAAGGAACAGATTGAGAAGTTAGCCCATTGGACAGAGCATGAGTTGAAAATGAGTTTGGACGTGGACAAAGTCTACAGATACGCCGTTTTTAGCTCACGCAAAAAGAACTATCTAGGAGTTTTTGAAGACGGAAGCGTGGATGTAAAAGGGTTAACAGGCAAGAAGAGACATATCCCGCTATTTATCAAGAAAGCCTTTGACAGAATGAAACAACGCTTAGCCACAGTTAAGACACCAGCAGATTTTGAAAATGCCAAAAAAGACATAAGCCAAGTCGTCCGCGACTGCTACATGCAACTGAAACGCAGAGAATGGGAAAACCTAAACGATTTGGCATTCAACGTGGTTTTAGGCGAAGAACTGGACCGCTACACAAAAACGACACCGCAGCATGTCAAAGCTGCAAAAATACTGAAAGATAATGGAGCGGAGCTGAGAGCTGGCGATCTGATAAGCTTTGTGAAAGTCGTTAAGGAACCTCATGTTAAGCCCGTGGAGCTAGCTACAAACAATGAAATTGATGTTGACAAGTACATCGCCTACGTGCATTCAACATTCGACCAGGTACTAGATGCGTTAGGCTTAGACTTTGATGAAATAATTGGATTGACGAAACTGGAGCGTTTCATGTAAACCGCATTATACGTTTCTTTACTATACATGCTTTTCAGTGTATTTTTTCGCTACACCGCTTCGGCATATACCCTCTAGAAGCGCAAAGCCTAGGATGTTTATTGCTACTATGGAACCAACGAAGATGCCAAGTAATCCAACCTCAACTGGCACTTCAAATATGAGTGCGAGATAACCTCCAACAATCGCCGTTATCACTGCTGTTTCAACAAAACTTCCCAGAAACCTCCGAGCAAACCCGTCTCTGCCAATATACCATGCCAAAGTGCACGCCACAAAGTTTGCAACTGTCCCGCCTATGATATCGACTATGCCTAAGCCGCCATAAACATTTGCAACTAAACAACCCAGACCAGATCCGATAGCAACAGGCACTCCAAAAATCATTGCTAAAGGCAGCAAAGCATCAGCAATTCTAACCTGATATACTCCAAAGCTTATAGGCGCCAGAAAAATAACTCCCGCAGCATATAGTGCAGCGAAGACCGCAGCTAAAGCCAAATCTCTAGTGTCAAATTTCACTTTTTCACCTCCTACTCCGGGGTTTATAGTGGCGGAACGGGTGGAGGTCCACTCACCCGCCAATAATCCTTATGCACAGAGTTTTAGACTCTTAAATGTTGCTGAAAATCATTTGGGAGAAGCGCTAATCTCGCTTGTTTCTTCTGGTGCAGCTTGAACAGTTACGCCGTTCGTTGTTTCTGCTTCAACTTCAACGCTTATATCTTCAACCGGAACTCCTTGCTTTTGAGGGAAAAGCAAATTCTGTGGAGGAGGAGGAGCATTCAAAATTGTTGACATGAGGTACATTGCAGTGAACGCATACTGGTAAATGTTCTGGAAAACATAAGGCACCTTTGTTTCGGGATCAACTTCCAACATTTTTTTAATCTCCGTGTCCTTCCCGGTTATGGTTGCTGTGCCTTCAATTTCGAATTTTACCACGTTTGGCTTGGTGTTCAAAAATAAATCGAAACCCACAACAACCATCTGGCTTTTGCGTTCTTTTTCCTCCAACTTTGCTTTAACGTCAAAATTGACAGTTTCAACTCCGCCGCCTTTGGTAGCTAAACGGGTGCCTATTAAACTGGTGATTTCGACTTTAACTGAAACGTTTGGAACATACAAGGCTGGGCAAATAATCGATTCCTCTTATTAATCAATCATGCAGTGAGCTAGTCCTCTGATGTTTTGCAATTAAGCCTCATCTAAAACTAATTTTTGCCTTTTGTGTGTAACATGACGATACATACAATCTTATACAGAACAAACACATGCTAAACCTGCTAAACTAGTAAAGCAATAAGAGTTGACGCTGTCACTAAAAGTGAGATTATGATGACTACTTGTCGCTCAGTCAAAGAACGACGATAAGTAACCAGAGTGACTAAACTGCGTCTGTGATTCGACGACAGTTTTTTACCGTCAAATAAGACCTGTGCTTTCGATTTATAAAAGAAATAAGTTAACAAAATCAACACTGAATTGAAAACATATGGCAAGATTGAAACAAGCAAAACAGATTTTATGTCTGAAATGATTGCAAACGCAGCCAACGTTATTCCAATTGCAAAAGACCCCGCATTGCCAACAAAAATCTTTCCTTGAAAGTTGAGAATGGCAAGCAAGAGCCACACGGCTAAGGGAACGTATAGCATGATTGCATGAGTTCCTGAAATAACCATTAATCCTGTTAAAATGATTGCTGGACAGATTGTTTCCAGACCATTCAACCCTCCGAGCTGATTCACAGTATTAGTAGTTATTGTCACAATAAGCGGAATAATTATGAAGTAATAATACTCAAAAAAATTGATTGTTCCTAAAAAAGGAATCGCGATAGATGTGCGCAACGGAGGTTGAAATCTGAGAGCTAGCGAAATAAGTGGTATGGCAGCGATAAGCGGAAAGAAAGCTTTATAGCGCCACCGCAGATCCATCCAATCATCAAGCAACCCCATGAAACCACCAAACAAGATGCAGACGGCCAAAGTTAAAGCGGAAGGAACGTTGTTGGAAGGTGGCGTAAAATATTCTAGTAAGAAAAGGTATGTTGCACTGACTATTACGTAGACAACGCCTAAACCGTTTGGAACCCAGGGTTTGTTTGGCTTATGATAGTCTGGAACCTTCGGAAACAAGCTATCTCTCCCTTATTAGCTTGGATAGATGATCTCGTAAAGGCATACGAGAGGAACGAGATTGCCGTATTTGCTTCTGGCGTCGCTTGGAGTTAAACTCTTGCCGGAAATATAGGCTTCTTTGAAGTACTGCAGTGTTATAGGAGTTTCTGTTAACCCTTGCTCACTGATAGAATATGCGTTGTTTACGCTACACCATCTCTGTTTTCCATAGAGCATTAACTTATAGATTGTTGTGCTATTTCCTACATTATTCCATTGCCATCTTTGATTATCATCATATGCTCCGAATGTTGTTTCATCAGTCCACGCAGAGTTCTGATCAAGAATGCCTTCACTTATGAATCGATCTTTTGCCTTACCAGAGATCCGCGCCATCCACATCCATTTTCCTTCGTCACCATAGCCAGCCCAAGTCGCATACTCTTGATCGGATTGCTGTCCTGAAACTAGAGTTATGAACACAAGAATGTATTTTGCGTTATAACGTTTCAACATTTCCACTGCTTGTGTTTCATTAGCCATGAATATGAAACCTATGTTCTCTATCTGAGTGCCGTTTATTGTTGCGTTATCAGCAAGTGACGTCACATTTCCAAGCATGGTTAACCAATATCCATAGTCCCACCAGCTGCAAACAACTTTCTCTTCTATAGGAAGAGATCCAATGTCGCTCTTCAACCGGTCCAGCATGTCAAGCCACTCTCGTACTGGTTGGTTGGGAACTATCGGAATACTGCCTGCTGTAATAGTGATTGGAGCATAAGCTTGGCTGTAGACTTTTGGCATACCGCCGGATTGCGGTGAAAAAGCGAAGTTTGTCATTAGAATGACGAATATGAGGAAGACAGCAACTCCGCTGAATTCTTTTCCAACATGCTCCAAACCGAGCTTTTTCTTCGTAATAATCTTCGGAGGTTCTCTTAGCAGGGCGGTAAAGGGTTTCAAGACGCCTATAATTCCGACAGAAGCTAAAAGAGCGAAGGCGGGTGCCAAAAGAACAAGTAGACGCACCATGGAGCTGGCGAAGTAAAGCGATGTGATACCGAAAAGTAACAGAAACAGGTTTTTGCTGTTGAGGTTTTTAATAAGGAAGTAGAAGCCAACGACGAAGAAGATTATTCCAATGCCTAATTCATAGTAAATGGAGCCCCAAGCTGAAATTCTGTGTTCAGCAACAGATTCTATGAGAGGAGAATCTGCCCGTGCGAGCGGATCGATAACTGAAAAGAATTTTCCTGCTATGGTTCTCATGTAGCCGAACTGCCAAAGTGCAGCGAAACCGCCAACTAATAGTGTTAGAAGTGATGCAGTGAATATCGTCTTTGATCTTGTTGATGTCAGAGTGCGAAGAATTTCACAAATACAAAGTAGAACGAAAACTCCTGCAACCGGCAAGATAACGAAGGCCGTAAGGTATAATGGAGAAATATAAGGAACGTTTATGGCTATGAATAAACCTAGCCCAAAAGTCAGACTGTACGATAATAAGAGTCGCGAAGTATACCTTTTTAACAGAATTAGCAAGAAGACGAAAAGAGTAGTGAGAGCAATCGGATAGAACGCAGCACCCCATCCGGAAATGAAATATGCCAAGGCTAACGCTGAGCCAAATGAATATTTTACGGTCGAACTGACAGGTCTTTCTGTTTCGATTGCTCGTAGAAACATCAAGGCAAAAAGTAAGAGAGCAACTATTCCTATTGTTTCATCGTCAAAGAAGCCGAGTGAGGTTCTTTGAATGAAAGAAGGACTTAAAGCCAGAAAGAGAGCCGCAAGCAGACCAACAGGTGGTCCTCCAATGTCTTTACCGAAGAAATAAATTAGCAAGATAGCTAGTGCACCCATTATTGCTGGAAATAATGCACAAAAGCCCATCAAGTCAATGTTTATGCCTAACGCCGTAATTACGTTATAGAGAAAAGCAGCAGTCATCGGTAACGCTGGATAGGACATACCCATGTTGATTCCGCCAGGATACCAACGTTGCGTGTCAACCCATTGGGTTGGCCAATAAGGTGAAAGTAAGCCATTTTTAACCATGTAGCTCGTCAAGCTAAATTGGTAGTAAGGGTCAAACTCCGAAAGATGCAATGCGCCTAATTGTATTTCCCAACGCAACGGAAAAATACGAACAGTAAAAGCTATGAAAAGTATGAGGGATAAGGCTGAAATAGTCGCTATTGAACTGTGACTTGTCTTGACCCGCAGTTTTCCCAGATTTTTTAGGGCATTGACGAAGCGTTCTTTCGATGGGAGCTTCATGTTTGGATTCATCTCTTTTACACAGATGGATGAGGTGTTTTATTTCCCTTGCGGTTAAGCGCTGACTTTCATATTGTGGTCTTTCGTTTATACCCGTATTTTTCAGCATCATAAAATGGAAAGGACACTATCTTTGCATGTGCCAGTCTGTCGCGTATCTTCACGTTTACAATGTTTCCTTCATGTGCTTGGGATAGTTGCACGTACCCTATTCCTATACCATATCTTAGCAATGGAGAGAAAGTTCCACTGGTTACGTGTCCAATTTTTTCGCCACTGCCATCGTAGATTTCGAAACTTGGTCTCGGTATTCCTTGGTCTATCATTTGTATGCCTACCCGTTTGCGTTTGATTCCTTCTGTTTTCTGTCTCAGCAACGGCTCTTTCCCTATGAAGGCTTCTTTTTGAAGTTTCACCACAAAGCTTAATGTCGCTTCTAAGGGTGTTGTGTTTTCGTCTATATCATTTTCATAGAGGCACAGCCCAGTCTCTAACCTTAGAGTGTCTCTGGCTCCTAAGCCACATGGTTCCATTCCGAAAGCTCTGCCAGCATCTAGAATAGAATCCCACAGTTTCACCGCGTTGTCTGGTTTGGTTAACGAGGTATTCCATACAAAGATTTCGAATCCGTCTTCGCCCGTGTAACCGGTTCTGGAAAGAAATACTTCCGCATCTGCTAAGCGGGTGTGTCCGCATTTGAATCTTTCAATTTTGCTTAGGTCCCCGGTAGAAATTTTCTGCAAGGTTCTTTCGGCTTTAGGGCCTTGAACTGCGAACATTGCTACGTTGTCGGAGATTTCTTCGATTTTCACGTTAAACTCCTTAGAGTTTTTGACTAGCCAATTATAGTCTTTTTCTCGGTTACTCGCGTTGAAAACTACCAAGAACTTTTCCATCTCTAACCGATACACGACGAAATCGTCTATTATACCACCTTTTTCATTACACATGACTGAGTATTGAGCGCTGTTTGGCGATAGTTTGGAGACATCGTTTGTTATCACGTAATTTAGGAAGCGCTCTGAATCATGACCTGCGACTGTCACTCGTCCCATGTGGGAAATGTCGAAGATGCCAACGCTATTTCGCACAGCCAAATGCTCAGGTATTACATCAGTATACCATAAGGGCATTTCAAACCCTGCAAAAACCGTCATCTTTGCTGCCCGTTTATGTACTTCGTATAACTGTGTCCTACGAATCTTCTCTGTCATTTATATCCCAGCAGTTCTCACTTTATCGGCTTAACTTCCACATTGATGGGCACGAGCAAAAGTTTCTTTCCACAGCCTGGGCATTTTCCGTTATGTTGATGTAATATTTCGTCAGGAGGTTTAAGTTCAGCACCTTCATACAAAACGCAACCGCACTGTTGGCACATAACTCGCTGGGGCAGGATAACACTCTCCTTTCAACAACAAAGGATAAGTTCTACGGCATATTTATTGATTGCTAGTCTATTTGCTTGCAACCTTAACAGTCTGACGCAGAAACTTTTAATTTCAGATAACACTTAATTCTGGGAAACCATTTCCAATAGACTGCGTGGTTCGTGTTACCATGGGAAAGTACACTCTAATTATAACAGAGAAGCCAGATGCTGCCCAGAGAATAGCTTTAGCCCTTGATTCAAAGGGGAAAGCAAAGAAAATGGAGGACAACGGAGTCCCATACTACGTGGCAAAGAGGGACAGAGAGATAGTTGTTGTTCCGGCTCTTGGACATTTATACACAGTCGCCGAAGAAAGACGTGGAAGAAACTATTATCCAGTCTTCGGTTTCAAATGGGTACCGAGATACGTCGCCGAAAGAGGCACAAAACAGATTCGCACATGGGTAGAAACCATTTCAAAATTGGCAAACGACGCCGACTTATTTATTGACGCTTGCGACTACGACATTGAAGGAAGTATCATCGGATACTGCATATTAAAATACGCATGCGGCGACAAAGAAGGTGTCTCCAAACGAATGAAATACTCCACTCTGACCAAAGAAGAACTCGAAGAATCATATGCAAAACCGTTATCAAAGCTGGATTTTGCCCTTATAGAAGCTGGACGCACGAGACATGAGGTTGACTGGCTTTACGGCGTTAATCTTTCCCGTGCGTTGACTATAGCGGCAAGGGATTGGAGTGGGAAATACGCGACATTAAGCACAGGAAGAGTGCAAGGACCCGCATTAAAGTTTCTTGCAGCAAGAGAAAAATCCATCAGAAGCTATGTGCCGACTCCATATTGGGAAATCAAAGCTGAACTTGAAATAGATGGGAAACCCTTCGAAGCTGAATATGAAAAGAAAACAATTGAAGCAAAGAAAGAGGCAAATACTGTCTTAAATGCTTGCAAAGGAAAAAGCGGAACAGTTGAAAAAATCGACGTCAAACAATTTCAGCAATCACCACCGCTACCATTTGATTTAGGCGCTTTACAAAGCGAAGCGTACGGCTTATTTGGATATACACCCAGACGCACATCCAACATCGCCCAACGCCTATACTTAGACGCTTTAATCTCTTATCCGAGAACAAGCAGCCAAAAACTTCCACCAGCAATAGGCTACGAAGCGATACTGAAAGACCTAAACAAAGCTCCTCAATACAAGAAGCTTACAGCAGAACTGCTTGCAAAACCGGAACTCAAACCAAAAGAAGGAAAAAAAGAGGATCCCGCACATCCAGCTATTTATCCAACAGGAAAACTGCCAGAAAGAGAGCTTGACGACTCTGAAAGAAACATATGGGATCTCGTAGTCCGAAGGTTTATGGCAGTTTTCGACGAACCAGCCATAAGACAAAGCATGAGAGTCAGCATCAGCGTCAATGAACATCACTTCTACTTGAGAGGAAGACATATTCTAAAGGAAGGCTGGCTGCGATTCTATGGACCCTACGTCAGGTCGGAAGAAGTTCTCTTGCCGCCCGTAAAAGAGGCGCAGCCAATTAAAATCAGAAAAGTTGTTGTGGAGGACAAGTTCGTTAAACCACCGCCAAGATATAACCCGGGTAGCCTTCTCAAGAGAATGGAGGAAGTAGATATTGGAACAAAAGCAACAAGAGCAGACATTATACAGACACTCTACGATAGAAAATATGTTCGAGACGAAAGAATTGTCGTGACGGACTTGGGTTTCGACGTTCTCGAAGTTCTGGAAAAATATTGTCCAACAGTCGTCTCAATAAAGCTGACAAAGGAACTTGAGGAAAGAATGAATGAGATACAGGTTAACAATGAGAAAAGAGAAAACGTTCTCATAGATGCGGTCGAAATCCTCAAACCAGCAGTTAAAGAACTAAAAACCAAAGACAAAATAATCGGTGAACAACTAAGCAATGCAATAAAGAAATCAAGGTTAGAAGAAAGAACAATCGGCATGTGTCCAGTCTGCAATACTGGAAAACTAATGATACTATATTCAAGAAAAACCGGCAAGCGTTTCATCGGCTGCACAAATTACTTCAAAGGATTATGCAAGACATCATTCCCACTGCCGCAGAGAGGCACAGTGAGGCCACTAGGAAGAAACTGTCGAGGATGTGGTTGGCCCACAGTTCAGGTTCGAATTAAGGGAAGACGCCCGTGGACATTGTGCTTTAATCCGAAATGTCCCTTAATAGAGGAGAGGAAGAAAAGAATTGAAATGCGTAATATGCAGTAGAGAAGCTATCGAAAAAGATTATTGCGAGTTACATTTGAAGGCCTATGAAAGCATAATGAAGAAATACGATCAATGGAAGAAAGCTCTAGAGATTTCATGGAAAGAGTATTTAAGTGAGATTGCTAAGAATCCGTTAACAGGAGAATGGGCTAAAGAAGTAGCAGAATACTTAAGCAAAAGCGGAGAAAGAAACAATGTCAAAAAATGTTAAGAAAAAAGTTTCATCAATGTCCTTTTCGATGAATAGACTGTACAGAAGAATATCAACTGTAAGACCGTCAACTCTTATCACCTCTGTAATTGTAATAGCCTTCGCCGTGTTTTTGTTTGGAGGCGGCATATACAACATTATTGTTAGACCTATTCCATCATACTACTCGGGAGACCAAGGCTTTATCTTCCTTTACCCACGCTTGTCAGAACAATTTATAACAGACAGTGTTATCGCGGTTTCTCTATACTCTCTGGGCATAATTGGGTTGCTAATCATGTATCAGAGCACAAAGTATGCCTATAAGCCGAGACAAGCATACATGATGTTTCTAACTGGAGTAATTCTTCTGTTCGTTGCTTACATATTTCTAGAAGCCACGATACGCATAAAACTTTCCTAGAATCTACCAAGGATTAGTTTTCAAACCTAGTTTGTATGCTACAAAATTTGTAAGCAAATGTATAGGCGGTGTTATAATCAACACCACAATAAAAAGCTCTAAAGACATCGAAGGCGAAGGAACAAAAAACGAAAACAAAATCGCTCCCAAAACGAAGTCGACTTGGTCAACAACCAGTAACATTTCTCCAGGAGCAAGTCCAAGCCTTCTTTTCAAGAAAGCTCCAGCCAAGTCTCCCAGTAGTGCTCCCAAAGACAGCATAAAACCAAACAAAGCGGGATATTCTGGAAAAAGCGCAGTCTCAATCAAGCCGATGGATGTTCCAACTGCAAGACCAACAAAGAAACCTAAAAAAGTCTTGTTTCTTCCAAAAATTGGCTTTTTATCAAAGAATTTTTTTCCAAAATCTAGAGGATAGCCTCCACCAGCAATTACGGGTATTGCGTTTGCGCAGTATGCTGGAAATATGAACTTCAATGCTTCAATAATCAGTTTTGCTAAGTCCATTTCCACAACCATCAATGTAGCGGATACTCGTATATCCCTGTTTTCTCTATTCTTAAATAACAAGTTGCTGGTTGAGTCTTTTTATCCTTTATTGGACTTTTTTCCAAAACTGCCTTGATTTTTTGGGGCGTTTCGGTGGGTTTCATGGCAATTATTGTTTCGGCCCAGAATTTCAAAACTCTTGTAGCAACTGGTTCCACACTAACATAGGTGTTGTTTAAGACGCTTCGTACTTGACTGGTTAATATAACAGCGACTTTCTGGGTTTTAGCGTTCTGTGCTAATAGCGCTATCTGCCTGTTTAGTTCGCGGTTCAGATCAAATGTTTTTTCTGGAGATTCTGCAACTTTCGTTCGATAGAGCGACGTGATTGTGTCTATGACGACTAATCCAAAGTTTTTAGCTATGAATTCTGTTAGCTGGTCTATGATCTGTGTCTGTTCACGAAAACTAGTTGGCTTTGCCAAAATAATCAACTCAGCAATTTCTTTGAAACTCTCAGAAGCAAGTTGGGATAACCGTCGTGCAGAGAACGTGCCATCGCAATCAATAAATAATGTCTTGTGCCCCTTTTTCGCACAGTTTACAGCACACTGCATAGCAAGGGTGGTTTTTCCAGTTTCTGCATCTCCATAGATTAGACTGATTGTTTTAGAGTGGATGCCTCCTTCCAGAATCTTATCAAACGTTCCGCAACCAGTTGGAATCTTCTCTAACACCTTCACGCACATCAACGAATATAAACCAGCAAATTAATAATTTGTCTTGCGCTTGCATATACGCAAAAAACGGAAAGCTGTATGAAAGCAAATATTGTCGTTTCAACAGTTTCGGGAAAAGCTTACTTTCTAATTGTTAATGAACTGAAAAGAAGGAACATACCGTTTGTAAGTTTAACTCCAAACGAACCTATCCCAATAGACATTAAGGTTGTTATAACCACGAAGGAAGAACAACATCTAATAAAACATGAAAAAATCTTAGTCTACCATGGTGAAGAAGAGTTGGAGCCACTAATAAATGAAGCATTGCAAATTGCTCAAGGAAAAGAATTCTACGAAAAAATCGTCATAGGCGTAGATCCAGGTGAAGTCTTTGGATTAGCAGTCTTAGCAGACGGAAAAGTCATTGAGACAAGTAACTGCTCTGGCGTTAATGAGACTCTAGATAAAATAGCAAGCATTCTTAAAAATCTTGAAAAAACTTCAGTGGCAACGATTTCGGTAAAAATTGGCGATGGAGTTCCAGCTTATAGAGAAAAAGTGCTACACAAATTAGATGACATCTTACCTTCAAACGTAATTCTGGAAAGCGTGAGCGAAGCTGGAACAAACCGCCATCAAAGCAACACTAAACATAGAAGAGGATTAAGAGACATTGCCTCTGCCATAAGAATAGCTGGAAGAAATGGGTATAGATTTCCACGGAGGAAAACAAGTGAATCGAACAGTTGAAAGGGGCAAGACTCTATTGGTTGACGGCCCAGCTTCTGTCACGGTCACTTCGGGCAAGGTGGAGATATTTGGCTCCTCTCTGAGTAGTGCAAAGAAGGTTGTGATACGTGAAGGAAAACGGTTGCCTTTAGTGGTTGAGGAGACAGCAACCTTTGAAATTTCGCTAGGGGAAAGTGCAAGTGTTGAAGAAGTTGAAGGAAACACTATCCCGTCTTCATGGATTAAAGCAAGCGAGGAACTCTTGAATTTCCAAGCAAAGCCTACAACCGTAGTGGTTCTTGGTGCAGTTGACTCTGGAAAATCAAGTTTCTGCACATATTTAATAAACAAGATATTGAATGCAAAGCAAAAATGTGCAATTTTAGATGGTGATCTGGGTCAGTCTGACATTGGACCGCCATGTACAGTTGCTTATGCTTTCGCTACGAAACCCATAACAGATTTGTTTAGTTTAGAAGCAAAAAACGCTTTCTTTGTCGGTATAACTTCACCAAGCAGAGCAGTTAAGAAAATAATTGAAGGATTGACCATGTTGAAGAAGGAAATCATTAGCGAAGACCCCGACTTTGTCATAGCAAATACTGATGGATGGGTTGAAGGAGAAGACGCTGTTAACTATAAGATGCAGCTCATCAGCGAACTTAACCCAGATTTTATTTTTTGCATTCAACAAAAAGATGAACCAAACCTACTGTTAAATGCCCCCGAAAAATTCAGAAAAATCACTGTTGATTCTCCACTAGCTATAAAACAAAGAAGCAGAGAAAGACGCAAAAACCTACGAGAGTTAGGATACATAAAATACCTAAGAAACGCGAAGGTACAATCCTTCCTGCTAAACTGGCTAAAAATTGAAGGAAACGAGCTGTTTGATTTGGGCAAGACACGAAGAAATGTCAGAAAAGCAGAGAAAATATACGACATCTTGGGGATGAGACCATTACACTCTGCGGAATTGGAAGATAGGATTTTGATACTTATAGGTAGAAGACGCTGGATTGATGGAGAAAATTTAAAGAAAGCTGAAGAATTCGCAAGCAAGAAAGTTGTGATAACACGAAAAGGCGACGAAGAAGGGTTACTCTCGGCCTTATACAATGCAAACAGAAAATTTCTTGGTATAGGCGTCTTACAAGAAATTGATTACATCAGAAAAACTTTGAAGATTTTAACTCCAGTCTCTGAAGAAATTTCAACAGTTGCTCTTGGAAAAGTCAAACTTAACAAAAACCTAAAAGAAATTCCATTTTTGGAAGAAGAAAATCAGTCCGAGTTTACTACGTTTAGAAAACTCTTCTGAAAGTATGGTTCAACCTCAAAATCGTTGCTTCAACAATCGACTTGATGGACAAAGCATATTTAGCGGACACTGTATACATAAAGGGTTTCTGGCTCCACAATATTTTCTACCGAGCAAAATCAGCAAAACATGAACTGCTAAATAGTCTTTGGGCTTATAAAGTGATTGAAGAGATTTTCGCACGGCTTCATAGTTTCCATCCTCAGGCGTCAGATCTAAACGTTTTGAAACACGGTTAACATGGGTGTCAACAGGAATTGTCGGTTTCTCTGAACAAAAGAGCAATACCACATCGGCTGTTTTTGGTCCGACTCCGGGAAGCTGCAATAGTGTTTTTCTTGCTTCCTCGAAGGGCATTGATAGAATTGGCTTTAGGGTTCCGTGGAATTTTTCAAGGATTATTCGTGCGATTTGTTTTATTGTCTTGGCTTTATTTCGGTATAAACCCGCCACTTTCAAGCATTCTTCAATTTGGAGTGTTTCTGCATTCGATAGTACTTCGGGTGTTATTTCGAACCGCTTCGAGAGATTTTCGAACGCTTTTGCGGTGTTTCTGCTAGAAGTGTTTTGTGAAATTATTGTTACGATTAATGTTTCAAATGGTTCTCTGTTAGCTGATGCCCATCTTGGCATCGTGAAAGTTTTTCCTAATATCCTCAAAATTTTTTCCGCAGGGTTTTCAGTCATTTGTTGAATCGCCTTTGAAAACAATAAATAGTGAATGCGTGAAGCTATAAATAAGCAATGGAGATTTGTCGATGGAACGCGCAAAAATCGTTAAAGACGAAATAATTGAGCAAAACATGCACTTTCTTGCGGTGTATTTGGAAACTAAAAACGCATGCCTAATCCTATTGAGCGAAAAGGAAGATAAACTTGGAACACTCGCGATAGCAGTTCCTAAACCAAAAGATTTACTTGGACCGCCATCCTCATCCGTGCTTTTAGGCGATAGAAATTCAATTTCAGCCCGCATGTTCGCTGAGTACATAGCTTCTACAAAAAAGAAGATAGCACTAGTTTCCATCTATCTGGAGACAATCAACGAAATGCAAGCACAATCAATCTTGAAGAGGTTAATCGAAAAAGTTGTCCGCTTAGAAGTCGAGAAAGAGGGAGCTACTACATGAGCCTTAGGGATTTTCTTAGGCAAATGGAGTCAAAAAAACAAGTTTTACATATTAAGGGCGAAACATTCACCAAATTTGAGATTTCACATATAACGAAAAGCTTTGATAATCAAGGTCCAATCCTCCTATTTGAAAAGGTAAAAAACTACCAAACCAAAGTTGTCACCAACGTTTGCGGAAGTAGAAACAGAATCTGCGAGGCACTTGATATCAAGCAAAATGAACTCTATAAAAAGTTGACAGAAGCTTGGCACTTCGCGAAAAAACCAAAAATCATGAGAGACGGCACAGTGAAGGAGACGGTTGAAAACGACTTGTCAAAGATTCCGTTTCTGACGCATTTTGAAAAGGATGCTGGTCCATACATTACTTCGGCAGTTGTGTATGCACGAAGCACGAATGGGAACGTTGAGAATGTGTCGGTGCACCGCCTTCAAGTTTTGGACAAAAAGCATCTGGCAATTCGTTTGGTTCCACGGCATCTCTTTAAACTGTGGCAGATTGCGAAAAAAGCTGGTGAAGACTTAGATGTGTCAATTTCCATTGGCACTCATCCGGCAGTTATGCTTGCAGCCTCCTCTCCTGTTCCTTTTGGAGTCAACGAGTTTGAAGTTGCAAATACTTTGTTGGGGGGTAACCTTCGGTTAGTTGAGTGCCAGCATGTAGAGGCTTATGCCCCTGCTGACGCCGAGTTAGTTTTGGAGGGCAAAATCTCCGCAAAGAAGGAGGTTGAAGAAGGTCCGTTTGTGGATGTAACAGGGACTTACGACATAGTTAGGAAACAACCAATCGTGGAAATTGTTGGAGTCATGCATCGCAAAGATTATGTGTATCAAGGGCTTTTGCCATCTGGAGCCGAACATAGGCTTCTCATGGGCTTGCCACATGAAGTTTTGATTTGGGAAGCTGTTTCAAAAGTTGTGCCCAAAGTCTACGCCGTCAACCTTTCTGCTGGTGGAAGCGGATGGCTTCACGCAATAATATCGATTGAAAAACAGCTCGACGGAGACGGAAAAAACGCCTTACTAGCCGCTTTTGCTGCGCATCCGAGCTTGAAGCATGCTGTGGTTGTTGATTCCGACATCGATGTATGTGACGTTTCCGATGTAGAGTGGGCTGTAGCGACACGTTTCCAAGCCAACGAAGACCTCGTCATCATAAGCCATGCGCGTGGTTCGACGTTAGACTCTTCTGCTGATCAAGAAACGGGTTTGACGACTAAAATGGGTTTGGATGCTAGTAGACCTTTGACTAAGCCTAAGGAGAAGTTTCAGCGAGCAAAGATTCCAGCAAGCAAGCGCGCTGAAATTCTAGTTAATAAGTTGCGTGGCTTGTGAAAGAAAACTTCTGCACACCTATTTATATAGAGGATGATAAGAGAAATAGAGAAGTTGGTGGTTCCGTTGTCTAAAGAGAAGAAAGAGGAAAGCGGCGTTTCGTTGAAAGTTGAGGATGTCATGGTTAGAGAAGTAGTAACTATAGATGAACATGCAACAGTTAAGGAAGCGGCTGAAATTATGAACAAGTTTGAGATAGGCTGTTTAATCGCTGTTAGAAAAGGAAAAGCCATGGGTATAATAACTGAAAGAGACCTTTTGAAAAGAGTTGTCGCAGATGCAAGAGAGGCTAACAAAACTAAAGTGAAAGATGTCATGTCGAGCCCACTTGTTGTCGTTGAACCTAGCATGGAGCTGGAAGAAGCAGTTAAACTAATGTTCCAGATGAAAATCAAGAAATTGCCAGTTGTTGACGGAAAACGTCTTGTAGGTTTGGTATCTCTTACAGACATAGCTCGTTTTCAACCTCAAATGATAAAAATATTAAAGCAGCTTGCAATCAGGCAAGCGGCTCCAAAAAGCATGAAGAAAGTTATAGACTACTACGTTGTTTGATTAAGTGTACAAATATTCCTTCATGTTTCTTCTTTGACGAAGTTTAAATGTCTAGGTTTTGCTCTAATTAGATGATGAAAGGATTCGATATCCATTGATTAAGACTCTAGTGTTTAAGGTCAATTCGCAAAAGCCGGAAATAGGAAAGATTCGGATAGCAGCAGATTTTATCAAAAAAGGAGGGTTAGTGGCGTTTCCAACAGAAACTGTCTACGGCTTAGGAGCAAATGCGCTGGATTCTAAAGCAGTCATATCTCTTTTTGAAGCTAAAAAACGACCGCTTGACAATCCGCCAATAGTGCATGTGGGAGATATAAAAGACGTTCACAGACTTGCAAGAACAGTTACACCTGAAGCTGAGAAATTGATGAGAACGTTTTGGCCTGGACCATTAACACTGATTTTTAGGCGTTCGCAAATCGTGCCAAACATAACTGTCGCAGGTTTAGACACTATAGCAATCAGAATGCCTAGACATAATGTTGCTTTGGCCTTAATTAGAAAAAGTGAATGCCCAATCGCTGCTCCCAGCGCAAATCTAGCGGGCAAACCAAGCCCAACAACAGCGGAACATGTTTTGGAAGACCTAAACGGAAGAATAGACGCCGTTTTAGATGCTGGACCAACACGCATCGGAGTGGAGTCCACTGTTTTAGACATGACTGTTGAGCCGCCGCAGATTTTGCGTCCTGGGGGAACACCATATGAAGAATTGCAAAAAATTCTTGGGAAGGTGCAACTTCATCCGGTTGCGGTTGCAGAAAGAGTTTTGCAAATTGTGAAAGCGCGTTCTCCAGGCGTTACGTATAGACATTATGCTCCAAACGCAAAAGTAATTGTTGTTGAAGGTGAAATTTCAGCAATGATTGACAAAGTGAAAGAGCTTGTGGAATTCTATGTGCAGAAAGGCAGCAGGGTTGGCGTCTTGGCTACGGATGAAACTGTAGGCTATTACAGGGTTGATGTCGTGAAGTCGCTGGGAAGCAGAACAGATTTAGCAGTTATCGCTAAGAATTTGTTTCGGCTTTTGAGGGAATTCGATTCAGAAGGCGTCAATGTCATCATTGCTGAAGGCGTACCTTCTGAAGGGCTCGGTTTGGCTGTCATGAATAGGCTGCGCAAGGCATCGGGGTACAATATAGTTAAGGTTTGATGCGTTGGTGCGGTAAGAGTTTTAAGTTTCTTAGGTTAGAATTCATTTGTTGAGTTTAATGGATGTCTACAGATGGATGAAAAAGCGAAGACTAAAGGTTTAGAGTTTGTATTTGGTTGGAAGGAACTTGCTTTTCTATTAATTGCAAGTGTTTGCGTTGCTGTTGGTCTGGGGTTTGTTGAGAACGCTCCAATAAAGTGGTTTCACATGAATTATCAATTTTACGGTTATCCAATTGTTTGGCGCATTACCCAAGATTATTCAATTGAATATCACTTTTGGAATTTGCTTGCTGACATCGCACTTTGGGTTGCAGTAGTTTTTATGTTAACCGCAATTGTTAAGGGAATCAGCCGAAAGTTAGAGTCGTAAAAAGCGTTCGGAGCGGAAATCAATCAATATGGATAGTTAATCTCTAGATTTTTGGCTCTTTGATAATTATAGCCCCTCTATATATAGGTTCAACGTGTAATATTTTGATTGTTGCGAAAGGAAGGTCTAAAGGATGGTTGAGCGAAAGGCTTGCCCAAATATTCAAGTAAACTTACAGGATTGCACATGCAGTTATAGTAGTTGCGAAAAACGTGGAAAATGTTGTGAATGCATACGGTACCATAGGGAAAAGGGAGAGTTGCCAGGCTGCTTGTTTCCATCAGAGATAGAGAAGACATACGACCGAACAATTGAAAGATTTGTTAAGGTTCACGGTCGCTGATCTGCTATTTGTTTTTCTGTTTTGGGTTTCTTTTCATATGCATTTCTAAGTAATCCTTGCCGTAAGGGAAGCACCATTCAAAATATTTCTGGCATGGAAATTCTTCGCAATCACGCATACAATAAGCAACGCCGCGCTTCACCGCACAATCTAAGACTAAACATAAAATGCCCTTGCCGCCCCATTGAGTTTCAACTTTCTCTTTTGCTACTTTTTCAATGCCGGAACTGCAAACACAGCCTAGCTTAGCATGAAGAGCGCAAACATCACAGCAGATACCACACGCAGCAACAAACTTCAAGGCGTATCACTTTACTTTAGCATTGGCATTTTTATGTTTTTTGTTTCGCTATTTTTTGCGTGAATTTAGACTAATTTAATTATGGAGTGTGCTATAAAACTTTCAGGCCTAGTTTTTCCCCTATTTGTTTAGCCTCTTTCTCATAATCTCCGTAAACCATTGCGCATTCTCTTCCTACAAACTTATGGATAGATTCCTTGTCTTCTATCTCTACCCAGAGGGTCATTCTGCAGTTGTCGCCTCCTAAGTCCTTGCAGTCAAGCACTTTCCCTTTCATCACAACTATTTTGTCGCCAATCCCACAATTAACCAAAGTCGCATCACCCTCTGGCAGCTGGCAATATCCAGTGACGGTGCCTTCCATGTCTCTCCATCTTCTTAGAAGATACCTACATGACGCGATGGTGCTAGGCGCAAAGCAATGCCTAACACTGATCGTGTTGCCTTCATGTGAGAAAATCTCGCAGACGAAAACAGGCTTGTTGGATGCTGAGTGTAGTATTAGTAAAGACAAAAGGTTTTCTCCTCTCCAGCATCCTACTGGAAAACCTTCGTCTGCAAGTTTTGCTAAGGCAAAACACATTTTAGTGTTAAGTTTGTTGGTGAATTGTCCGCACCACAAAACGTAAGCCGCATTCGCTTTCATTTCCTTCATCACGGTTTTCATTGCAATATAAACACGAGCAGACTTTACAACATCCTCAAAAGAAGGCTCCAGCACTTTTGATTCCGCCATCCATTTCTTGGCAAGAGTTTCCGCTTCTGTTCTATCCGCCTTCTTGTAAGTATTAAGAAACTTTTCCATGTCAACATTTTGCGCGTTTAGTTTACCAGAAGTTATGAGGTTTCTTAACCACGCCATCTCGTCTAGTTTCCACTCGCCCGCATCAAAGAGACAAACCTTCACATTCTCTAACCATTTAGAGGCACCAAGAACTCTAATCTTCTCTTTAACCTCTTTTGGGTTCAAAGTTATTTGCACATTTTCATGGTCAGACAGATACTCGTACGTGTCGAGAGCGTTACAGAAAGTTTCCTCCTCACTGACGATAACCATGGGTAGTTTAGTTTCTGCAAGATAAATAAGCGGAGAAAACCTCTCTGAACAATATGGGAAAATGACAAAACCATCCACGTTGTGAATGCTTATTCTAAGCAACTCATCATCTTTTCGCACAAGAACCTTCGGTTCATTGCTTAAACCAAACTTCTTGAGTATCGCATCACTTTTAACGTCTTGTTCGGCTTTATCTTCACCAATGAAGCTTTTTCCGCTTCCTAGTAAGAAAACAGGCACTATTTGCATATCTTTCTTTGATTTCATCTTTTTTTCACGTCAAAAATTAATGCTATCTTAGCATTGGCATTTTGATTTGTTTCTCTTTTGCTATTTTTTGTGCCTTTTCGTAGCCCGCGTCCGCATGTCTAACTATCGCTGTTCCTGGGTCTGTTGTCAACACAGTAACTATGCGCTTTTCTGCTTCTTTCGTGCCGTCCGCCACAAGACACATGCCAGCATGTATGCTATAGCCTATGCCTACGCCTCCGCCATGATGCACACTAACCCAAGTCGCACCACCAACAGCATTGATTAACGCGTTTAGTATAGGCCAATCGGCAATTGCGTCGCTTCCGTCCTTCATGGCTTCTGTTTCGCGGTTAGGCGAAGCAACACTTCCACCATCCAAATGGTCTCGTCCAATCCAAACAGGCCCAGAAACCTCTTTTTTAGCTACCATCTCATTGATTATTTTGCCGAATCTTGCTCTTTCGCCGAAGCCGAGCCAACAAACCCTTGCGGGCAATCCCTGAAACTTCACTTGCTCCTTCGCCTTTCTTATCCAACGGCACAATCCTTGGTCGTAGGCAAAATCTCGCAAAATAACATCATCCAATGCATAGATGTCTTCTTTGCTGCCGACAAGTGAAGCCCAACGAAACGGTCCACGCCCCTCACAGAACATTGGTCGGATGTAGCGTTGAACGAAGCCTGGATAAATGAAAGCATCTTTGAATCCGGCGTTGTAAGCTTGTTGCCGCAGATTATTGCCATAATCAAAAGTGACCGTGCCCTTGCGCATCATCTTAACCATCGTCTCAACATGTAATCGCATGCTCTCGTTTGCCCTTCGCAAATATTCCTTCGGGTCACTTTTTCTGAGCTCATCCGCTTCTTTCTTAGACAAGCCAGTAGGATAATAACCATTCAATGGGTCATGCGCCGAGGTCTGGTCAGTCAACACGTCTGGAACTACACCTTTCCGCAGTAGTTCAGGATGCACCTCTGCAGCGTTTCCTAGTAAGCCAATACTTCGCGGAACACCATCTCTTTTGGCTTCCAAAGCCAATTTTACGGCCTCGTTTAAATCGTCAGTCCACATCTCGAGATAGCCATGCTTTAATCTACGCTCGATAGCCCGCTTATCAATCTCCACAACTAATGCAACGCCTTCGTTCATGGTAACCGCCAAAGGCTGGGCGCCGCCCATTTCGCCCAAACCAGCAGTTAAAACAAGCCTTCTGTGTAGTGAACCGCCAAAGTGTTCCTTGGCAACCGTTGCAAGCGTCTCATAAGTGCCTTGCAAAATGCCCTGCGTGCCAATGTAAGACCAAGAACCAGCCGTCATCTGCCCAAACATGATTAAACCTTTCTGCTCCAACTCGTAAAAATAGTCCCAAGTAGCCCACTTTGGCACAAGCATAGCATTCACAATTAAAGCCCTAGGCGCCCACTCATGAGTTCTGAAAACAGCAACAGGCTTACCGCTTTGAATAAGCATGGTCTCGTCCGGTTCAAGCTCCGTTAATGTTTCAACAATTTTTTCAAAACATTCCCAATTCCGCGCAGCCTTACCTGTACCGCCATAAACAACTAGTTTTTCCGGGTCTTTAGCCACATCAGGGTCAACAACATTGAAAAGCATGCGCAAGATGCCTTCAATCTGCCAGTTTTTGCAATGAAGCTTGGAACCAGTCAAACATTTGACAGGTTTCTTAATCTTAATCACCCCAGCTCACCGAACCAAAATAACAGAAACCCATTTTAATTCTTTGCTCATGCCCATCACATTTATTAACAGCACATCATACGGATAAGTCGCAAAGGAGGAGATGACATGAAAGGAGCAATAATATTCCTCGTAGTCTTTTTCGCCTTCTTTGGCGCAACCTTAGCTTACGCTGAAATACCACCAGGCAATATGATTAGCGACGCAATAAACATAGACCCAACTGTTGACTGGAACGGATTCAGAGTTAGGACACTCACATCAGCGATATTCAACGGAGTAATCTATGGCATAATAGCTTGGGTAATCTTCAAAGTTGAAGAAAAAGTTAGAAAATCCAGAAAGTAAGCAAAATTGTGTTATTCTGCCTCTTGGATGGGCACCAGTTCGCCTTGTTTTTCTCTATCAACAATTAACCTACCATTCTTAATCACTTTATCAACCAAATTCACGCCGAAATGGTATCCCAGAAACTTGTGATTTGGCGCATCTAAAATCACAATGTCTGCTTTTTTGCCAACCTCCAAACTGCCAATTTCACCTGCCCGACCGACCGCATGTGCAGCGTTAATTGTTGCGGCTGTTATGGCTTCAGCAGAAGTCAACCTCAAAAAGTGACAGGCAAAAGCTATAACTAATTGCATGTTCTCAACCAAACAGTTCGGGTTAAAATCAGTCGCCAATGCAATAGGAACACCAGAGTCAATCATTAATCTAGCGTCTGCATACCGTCCCATCATAAGACTGAAGGCAGCGGCAGGAAGCAAAACCGCAATCACGCCCTTATTAGCCATGGCTCTGATGCCGTCAATCGACGAAAATAGTAAATGTTCTGCGGAAATGGCGCTGACATCTGCTGCGAGCTCTGCACCGCCCAGCATGCTCATTTCGTCAGCGTGAACCTTAGGCTTCAAACCATGATTCTTGCCAGCAACTAAAATGCGCCTAGTCTGTTCCAGATTGAAAACGTTTCTTTCGCAAAAAACGTCGCAAAATTCAGCTAGCCCCTTCTCAGCTATTTTAGGAATCATATCATTAACCACTAGGCTAACATATCCATTCGGGTTGTCCTTGAATTCTGACGGAACAGTATGGGCGCCCATGAAGGTTGAAACTACATTCACACAATGCAGCTGATTCATGCGTCTGGTGGCTTCTAAAATTTTCATTTCATCCTTCGTTGTCAAGCCATAGCCGCTCTTAGCCTCAACGGTAGTTGTGCCGTGTTCCAACATAATGTCAAGTGTTTTGATACCTAAATCTGCAAGTTTTTCAGCACTTGCCTTCCTTGTCTCCTTAACAGTCTTCAGTATGCCGCCACCAGCACTGAGAATCTCCATGTAAGAAGCGCCTTCAACTCGCATTTGAAACTCGTCCTCTCTCGAACCCGCAAAAACTAAATGCGTGTGCGGGTCAACAAAGCCAGGCAAAACAGTTTTTCCGTTAGCGCTTAGTATGGTTTCTGCCCTGTAAACCTTCGTGACTTCTGGAGTTTTTCCAACAGCAACAATTACGCCGTCTTTAATCGCTAGACCGCCATTGCGTATTATTCCAAGCTCCCCCATTTGCTTGCCAACACGTGGCTTCTGGTTGCCGCCGCCAAGTGTGACAAGTTCATCAGCATTGACAATGAGCAAGTTTACTTTTTCTCTGGCTCTCGGTTTTACGGGTTTATTCAAAGGCACCGCCTTTCTCCAAGACATTGTGTATGGCTATTTCTAAAATGCGGTCTTCAGTTAAATTGTCAACTTTTAAGTAATATGTAGCCACGTCAATAAGAGCCTTTAAAGGAGCCATGCCGCAGAATTCCGAACCGATTATTGGCACGTTGTATCGTGCACATTCAATCTTTAACAATTCAAAAACACGATAAAGCGGTGTTTTTTCAAAATCGTTTATGCTCATGCCTATCTGTGTAATGTTCTTTTCGGGAATAAAGGCAGCCATCGCCTTAACATTTGAAAAGCCACCTTTCTTCGTATGTAAAGCCTTCGCAATTTTCTTAGCAATTGCTAAGTCAGAAGTGCCTAAATTAACGTTAAAGCCAGCCATGAGTTTACGCGCACCAGTTATTGTTGCGCCAACTTTGGGATTAAACGTGGCTGAACCAAAATCAGGTTTACGTTCAGGCTTGACAATGTTCTCAGCGAGTTTTTCGTATTCACCTTCACGAATCCAGTCCAAATCTTTTCGCTCAGGCTTCGCTTGTGCCTCTCCATAAAGATAAACGGGTACGCCACACTTCTCCGCTAAAGTTTTGCCGAATTTCTTCGCAAGCTCAACGCAATCCTCTAATGTTGTGTTTTTGATTGGTATGAACGGCACAACATCAACAGCTCCCATTCGAGGATGTTGCCCCTTATGCTTGCGCATATCAATCAATTCAACAGCCTTAAAAGAAACATTTAAGGCAGCATCAAGCACGGATTTTTTGTTTCCAACTATTGAAACAACAAGCCTATTATAATAACTGTCGAAGGTGTGGTCAAGCAAAAATGTGTTTCGCGTCTTTTTAATTTCGTTTAAGATTGATTCAACAACATTTGGGTCTGAAGTGCTGAAGTTAGGCACACATTCAACGATTTCCATTAATTCCCCACCAGTCTAAACCTACCAACCTTTCAAAGTAATTAAGATTACCACACAGATATCAAAAGAGATATATACCTTTCATGTAAAAAATGCTAGGCTGTCGAGGAATTATTATGAAAGGAAAAATAACTGCAATACTCTGTCTCATGATGCTTTCGCCAATTCTACTCGCACTAACCCATCCAGTAAATGCGCCAAATGGAAATCATTACGCATGGGTTGACCCAGACTACGTCGGCTACGACCCATACTATGATGCCGAGATAACCGGATACTTAGAAGAAACTAACTGGGACCTAACATTAAGTTGGACAAACTGGGGCGGAGATCCAATAAATATCTCAGCGATACGACTATGGTTTGACTGGGGCAAAAACTACACTTACAGCTTTGCCTCACCTATGCAAATAATGCCAGGAATCACTCAAATTTTCAACATCTACAACATGACACCACCTGTTGAAGAAGCACCGGAACGGTGGGGACCACACTACTATGACATCTGGATTGACCATGTTAACGATACAACACAGCCTTATGGAGAGCTAAGTCCAATCTACTTCTCATGGGGGTTCGACTTTGTTGCACTTTCCCAAGACCATCTTGACTGCTTGAACTATATGCTTAAAGAGGAACTCGTGGAGTTGTTCTTTTTCTCGAACATAACAGAAGTACAAGTACTAGCAGGAAAAGCATGGTACGAGTTCGAACTAGGCGGGGCAATTTACGAGGGAGGAGACTTCAGTGAAGCAAGCGCTCATCTTGAAGCAGCAGACCAATACGTTGACGATGCATTGGACGCGTGGAACGAGAAAGGATCAGCAATGGAAGACGCAAACCTAGCAAATGCAAATGCACAAGCTAACTACTACAATGGCCAAGGAGTCTACTACAACGCCCTCGGAGAAGCCTCAAAAACAAACGCTTACGGTTGGCTACTGTTCGGATTAGGCTGGGTATTCATCGGTCTCGGCATACTAGTGTATGGCGCCAGAAGATCAAAAGCTGCTCCTCCACCTAGCTAATATCCAAAAATCCATCTTTTTTTATTAAATTTATAAGGTTTCAGCAAACTCTCTAGTAAAGAGGAAACACGTTGACGAATGAAATTACATTTGAAGTTCCAACATGGAACCAAATATACCGCATGCTTCTGAACCTAGCAGAAAGAATACGCAAAAACAGATTCAAGCCAGACATAATTGTGGGCGTCTCCAGAGGAGGATGGCCCCCTGCCAGAGTACTCTCCGACTTACTAGGCAATCCTAACTTGGCAAATGTTAGAGCCGAGTTTTATGTTGGAGTTGCAGAAACAAAAGGTGAACCTGTTTTAACGCAGCCTGTTTCGGTGCTGGTAGCGGGCAAGAACGTGCTTGTTGTGGATGAAGTTGCGGACACCGGCAAGAGTCTGAAGTTGGTTAAAGAGCATATTATCGAGCAAGGCGCAACCGAAGTCAAAATAGCCACGGTCTACTACAAACCATGGAGCATCATAAAACCAGATTACTACGAAAAAGAAACAAGCGAATGGATAGTTTTCCCATGGGAGATTAAAGAAACCATCCGAAAAATAGTTGAAAAATGCAGAGAAAAAGGAACACCCGTTGAAAAAGAAATCTCGAAACTTGTAAAATCCGGAATAGCCACAGACCTTGTCAACAAATTCTTGAAGGAAGTTTCCGAGGAAGAAACTTGATAAGATACGTCGAAGAGTTTGGAAAGTACGTAGCCATAACTGGTTTTAAAAACGCAAAAATTATAGATGTTGAAAAATTTCTAGAAAAGGTCCGAAAAGAAAAAACATCAAAAGTGGAAATCCAGTTTTTTGATGCAAAACTTGTAGCCACATGGCAACATTTGTATTTCGCTGCCTTGAACGCCCTAACAGCTTTCAAGAACAAGTACAATATTTCAAAAAGCTTCGAAGTGGAAACTATGCTTTACGCTTCTGCACAACGTCAGATTCGAAAGGCTATGGAAGTCATGGGAATCGAACCCAGATCGACTGACATAGCAGTGCTTGTGGTGGGGGACAAGACAGAAGAAATAGAGAAAACTCTGCTGACAATTTCAAAACATGTTGATGTGCAGTCTGATGACAAAGTTCTGGAGCTCTCTAAAGAAAAGGTAGCAACAATTCGCGAGACTTTAAGAATATCAGACGTGGAGCTCGAAACGGTCAAAAGAAAACACAATGCAAAGAACGCTCTAGTCGACCTTGTCATCGAACGGATGGCATTATTGCCTACTTACCGATGACTTACAGAACTTTTTCCTTCAGGATGGCTAAAATTTCACCCGGCTTTATCACGGACACTCCAGTCAGCCCACCGACAACTTCAATCAAGAGAATCTTATCGGGCTTGTTCAAATCAACTTTTCTTTCTATGTTTGCCGCGGCGGATTCGATTATGTCTCTTGTTGATGTTTCTGTGAAGCGTTTTTCAACAGTCACGCGGAACGTTTCGTTTTCCTCTATTTTTGTGCTCAAGTCAGTAGCGGCACGCTGGATTTCGCCAAGATCTGTGCGGACAACTTTCTCTATCGGGATTACTCTAAGTGTGTAGCGGAATTCGTAGGGGCGTTCATGCAGGATTTTGCGAAACAGCTCTATAGCTTCAAAAGGGTTGAATGCCGTCTTAGCAGCAATCAAACCGGAAACACCAGTTCTGTCAACCTTTGCAGCGGAATCCCCAATCTTCCCAAGGAGATACATCAATTCAGAACAAGCTTCACCTTCGTTTCCTCGACAAGTTGTAGCAAAGAGGTTGAAGTCTCTGAGCATAAGGCATCCTCACTATTAGTTTAGTTGACGATTAGATTTAACATTTAATCGTTCCAGAAGAGTGTAAGGGTCAGTGCAGGTTAGTGGCCATCTCACAGCTTTTGGCTCTAAGCCGTCGCCTCACATCATCCCACAGTTAACATACCACCACAAAGATTTATCCATTTTGATGCGCCGCAAACATTAGGCTTAAATTTCCGTACAAACGATTTCTATAACTCCAAACAGAAGGAATCAACATTGAAGGAACAAAAGCCTGTAATTGTGGTTCACGGCGGAGCAGGAACGTGGCAACCAGAACGCAGCCAACACGGACTAGAAGGAGTTAGAAGAGCCGCAAAAACTGGTTTTGGCATCTTGAAAAACGGGAGCAACGCTGTTGACAGCGTCATGGAAGCCGTCGCAGTCATGGAAGATGATGGCACATTTAATGCAGGCTACGGTTCGACCCTTAACATAGAAAAGCAAGTGGAAATGGAAGCGTCAATCATGGATGGAAAAACACTGCAAGCCGGCGCTGCAAGCCTTCTGAAAGATGTTAAAAACCCTGTCCGTTTGGCAAGAATAATTATGGAAAAAACAGACCACGTTCTTGTTGCTGGCGAAAGCGCAGAAAAACTCGCTAAGATTTTCCATCTTGGAAGAGGAAGTCCAGTAACAGAACTCAGGTTGAAGTACCATGAACAACAGAAAAAAGTCCTACTCGAAGGTAAGTTTGAACTACCAAAGCTATACGATTTGGTCAAAAGTCATCCAGAATTTTTTGAACTTGAAACCGTAGGCGCAGTTGCCCTAGATAAGGATGGAAACGTAGCGGCAGCAACTTCAACAGGCGGTTTTCCATTAAAACTCCCTGGAAGAATTGGCGATTCGCCGTTAATCGGGTGTGGCACATACGCAGACAATCGAGCTGGAGCATGTTCAGCTACAGGCGTTGGCGAAATAGCCATACGGCTTGTTTTGGCAAAGACTGTCTGCAATCATATGGAAGGAGGAAAAAGTGCACAAGAAGCTGTTGAAACAGCCGTAAGCCTTGTTAACAAAAGAATAACAGCAACCTACAATTTTATGGGATTAATTGCAGTTGACGTTAACGGAAGAATCGGCGCAGCTCACAACTCGCCAAACCTGTGCTGGGCGTACCTCACTCCAGAAACAAAAGAGCCCGTCGCTTCTCTAACGGCTAAAATCGTGAAATAAAACGCCAAAAATCACCTGAACAGATGAATCCTTCGATTGTTATTCTCGACAACTGACGTACAAAAATGCTTAAAGCAGTGGTAGGTTTCTCTTGCATCCCTAAACAAAAAGGAACGGAGGTGAAAAGAATGCGTGAGGAAGAAGAATGGGAAGAAGAAGAATGGGAAGAGGAAGAATGGGAAGAGGAAGAATGGTGAAAGCTTAACATCCGTTAGAGAATTTTTGTATTTTTCTTTTATGTGAGCATTATTGAACGCTTATATGTTTTTTGTTGTTATGCTTATAATCTACTAGTTAACATTCACTACAGGGCTAAACATGACGAGAGTCGCAGTGTTGGACATTGATAAGTGTAAACCGAAACGATGCGGTAGGTTATGCCATCGTTTTTGTCCAATAGTGCGAAGTAGCATAGAAGCCATACGATTTGAAGACGACAAAGCCGTAATCGTTGAATCTCTCTGCACTGGATGTGGAATATGCGTAAAAAAATGTCCTTTCAAGGCAATCTCAATCGTCAATCTCCCAGATGAGTTGGAAAAAGATTGCAGTCACCGTTTCGGAGAAAACACATTCAAACTCTACAGACTGCCAACACCCTCTCCAAGCGTGGTGGTAGGTTTACTTGGACAAAACGGAATAGGCAAAACGACAACACTCAAAATACTCTCCGGAGAAATCAAACTAAACCTTGGAAACTATGAAAAGCTGCCCGAATGGAACGAAATAATCACACATTATAGAGGCTCAACACTGCAAGACTATTTCCAAAAAATGAGCGAATATAAACTCAAAGTTTCGCATAAACCACAGTATGTAGATAAAATTCCAAAAGCCATGTCGGGAAAAGTCGGAGAACTTCTTGAAAAAGTAAACGAAAGAAAAAAACTCAGAGAAATCTCAGAGCAACTTGAACTCAAACAACTCTGGAACCGTCCATTAGACGTTCTAAGCGGAGGCGAGCTACAACGCGTGGCAGTGACTGCTGCAATATGCCGCGAAGCTGACGTGTACCTTTTCGATGAGCCATCAAGCTATTTAGACGTAAAACAAAGACTGGAAGTAGCTAGGGCTATAAGAAACCTGAAAAACGAGGAAAAAACAGTTATCGTCGCAGAACACGACCTAGCAATAATAGATTATTTGTCAGATCAAATATGCATTTTTTACGGAGAACCCGGCGTCTACGGCGTAGTTTCCAACGTTCATGGCGTTAGAACTGGAATAAACATTTACTTAGAAGGTTACATCCCAGACGAGAACGTCAGATTCAGAAAAGAAGCCATAACATTTCATGAAAAGCCTCCTCGAACGAGCTTCGATGTGGGCGAAACACTGCTAAAATGGGGACAAATTAAGAAAACCTATGAAGAGTTTAAGCTTGTTGCAAGTTCAGGAGAAACAAAACGAGGGGAAATAATCGGAATTCTCGGACCCAACGGAATTGGAAAAACAACTTTTGTAAAGATTCTAGCTGGAATCGAAGAGGCAGACGGCGGAATCAAATTTGGAGAGCTGGAAGTAAGTTACAAGCCGCAATACATTTCCGCAGAGTATGATGGCACAGTTCAAGAACTCCTAAGACGTGTTGCCAAAGAAAACTTCACTTCAAGCTGGTACAAAACAGAAATTCTTCAACCTCTAAGGATAGAATCTATTTTGGACAGGAATCTGACTGAACTCAGCGGTGGTGAACTGCAAAAAGTCGCAATTACTGCCTGTTTATCCCGCAAAGCTGAATTGTACCTGCTTGACGAACCGAGTGCTTACTTGGATGTTGAAGAACGGCTAAATATGGCACGAACAATTCGAAGAGTGGTTGAAACACACAACGTGACAGCTTTTGTTGTTGAGCATGATGTGGTCGCTCAAGATTTCGTAGCCGACCGCTTAATGGTTTTTACCGGAGAGCCCGGAGTAAAGGGCACGGCGAACCCGCCCACGAGCCTGAGGGATGGAATGAACATGTTCCTGAAGGAGATGGAAGTGACTTTTCGAAGGGACCCGACTACGAAAAGGCCAAGAGTTAACAAGGAAGGTTCAAAGCTTGACAAGTTTCAAAAGCAAATCGGAGAGCATTATTACATGCGTGAATTGGAAAAGTGAGCAGCAGGGAACATGTATGGAGATAATTGGAGAAAATGAAGAGAAGTTACTGAAAATTGCTCTTAAGGCTATGGGTAATGCTCATGTTCTTTGGGGCTTCAAGGTTGGCGCCGCTGTTCTCGCAGAAGACGAAAAAATATATGAAGGCTGCAACGTGGAAAGTTGGGTTTCTGGACTTGGTATCTGTGCAGAAAGATGCGCAATTAATCACGCTGTGTTGCATGGAAATCGCAAAATCAAAATGATAGCTATTGTTATGAATGCTGACACAAATAAGGAGCCCACACCATGCGGAGCATGCTTGCAATATATTAACGATTTCGCAGAAAATCCCGCAATTAAAATTGTCATGGCAAAAGCAGAAAAGGGTAGAATCGTGTTTGAAACGGTTGAAGTAAAGAGTATTAGGGATTTGCTGCCATTTCCTTTCCGAAAATGAACTTTTTACACTGAAAAGTGTAGTTAAATTAAAGAATGAGCAAAGTATATCGTAGGGTATTCACTTTCGGGAGAGAGTTGGTGGAGGCTTAAAGTGGCTCAGATAACCTTCGAAGAAATAAGCGCTTCAGACTTCTTCTACCGCAACCGCGACATCGCCGGCTTCACAAATCCATCAAGAGCCATTTTTGCAGCAATAAGAGAACTCGTTGAAAACTCGTTGGATGCTGCCGAAAACCTCAAGATACCACCAGACATCTACGTTCGACTCTCATTTGAGGGAGAAGCCAGCAAAGAAACCCAAATTTACAAATTAAGAGTTGAAGACAATGGTATAGGCGTCCCACCAAGACACATACCATCAGCCTTCGGGCAAGTGCTTTTCGGTTCAAAATACAAACTGAAACAACAGAGGGGAACGTTTGGTCTTGGCGGAAAAATGGCCATTCTATACGGGCAAATCACCACTCACCAACCAGCCACGATAATTTCGAGCACAGGTACAATGTCCAAAATCTACAGTTATAAACTTATGATTGACATCCAAAGAAACCGCCCAATCATACTCGACCGAAAAGTGCTAATAAACAAGGAACAATGGCGAGGAACAATAGTCGAATTCTGTTTAGAAGGCGACTATTTGAGGGCTATGCCCAAAATTTTGGATTACTTTAAGCAGACAGCCATGGTTAACCCCTATGCAAACTTGACCTTTGTAGACCCGAAAGGCAGACTATACAGGTTCATCAGAGTAACCAAAGAAATGCCTGAGCCACCAAAACAAACGTTACCGCACCCCTATGGTGTGGATGTGGAACTTCTTCAACGGCTAATCCAAGTAACGCCCTATAAGAACATGCTTGAATTTCTGAAAAATCATTTCCACAGAGTCGGCGAAATTACAGCCCAAAAGTTTTTGGAATTCAGCAATATAAGTCCATCAAAGAATCCGAAGAAACTTACACACGAAGAAATTGTCAGATTAATGCACATGCTCAAAAAATTCAAGGATTTCTTGCCACCGGATGCTAGTTGCCTTTCACCATTAGACGAAGAGTTATTAAAAGCAGGAATAATGAAAGAACTAAAACCAGAATTCGTAACTGTTCATCAACGTAAACCCTCAACATACGCTGGTCACCCCTTCATAATTGAAGTGGGCATCGCCTATGGAGGAGAAATTCCGAAGAAAGGAGCCTTCATAGTTTACCGTTTTGCAAACAGAATCCCACTGCTCTACGATGAAGCAAGCGATGTCTCAGTAAAAGTCATAAACGCAATGAACTGGCGCAGATACAAAGTCACACCGGACATGCCGATAGCAATTTTAACGCATATCTGCAGCACAAAAGTTCCATACAAAACCGTCGGAAAAGAATTTATCGCTGACCGTCCAGAAGTCAGAAGAGAAATCGCCAACGGACTGCGAGAAGTCGCCCGCCAAATCCAACATTTCATGACAAGAATAGAACATGTGGACAGAGAAAAGAGACGCCTTAGCGCTTTCAGCAAATATTTGCCTAAAATAGCCCAATTTTCAACTCAACTGGCTGGTAAAGAAAAACTCCCAGATATAGAAAAACTTTTGAAGAGTGTGAAAAAATTTGGAACAGAAGAAACATAAAATCAGCATGATAGAAAGAAAAAAGGAAGTTTTAGCAAATCTGGAAAATCTCGGACTCAAAATTTACGACCAACTTGATAGAGGCTATTTTCCCTCAATAGAAATGCCAAGCAGATCAACAGAGAACATCTATTATGACGCACAATTTAGACAATTTGTTTTAGGAGACCGAAAAGTTCGCAGAAGCGCCCGTAACATCCGCCACCTTAAACCTTTCACTCAGCTCACATGGGCTTCAGCATTTTCTCATGAATTAACCTCGCAACGCAAGACTTCAACTTTAAGGGATGTTTACTATTCCGCGCAAGCATACGAGATGACCTTCACAGACCAGCAAGAATCAAACAATATTATAACAGATTTGGAAACGGTTCTTGGGTTATCAAGAGAAGACTTTAACATTTTTCCAGAAGAACGCTCAGCAGTCTTCGGCGACCTAACAATAGAATACACTGTGCCAGGCTACGAAGGAAGAACATTAAACTTGAGTTCACACCCTGACGGTGTCCTCATCGGGCCAGCTTTGACCTCATCCGAGTTCGTCAAAACGTCAGCTGATAAGGTCATAGCCATAGAGAAAGGCGGTCTGTTCACACGCTTCATAGAGGAAAATGTGCACAAAAAATTCAATGCGTTACTCGTTTTAACAGCAGGGCAAGCACCAAGAGCAACAAGACACTTCATTAGGAGACTCAATGAAGAACTAAACATTCCAGTCTATGTTTTCACGGACGGCGACCCATGGGGAATGCATATAGCCATGGTGATAATCTCGGGTTCGGCAAACGCTGCACACCTAAGAGAATTGAATACCCCTGATGCAAAATGGAGCGGTGTCTGGGCAACAGATATAGTTAATTACAAGTTGCCAACAGACCCATTAGACGACGTGGACATGAAAAGGCTATACGAATTGCAAAAAGACCCACGCTACAAAGACCCACTTTGGCAAAGAGAGATCAAAACATTCATTAAAATCAAAAGAAAGGCAGAACAGGAAGCTTTCAGTAGATACGGCTTAACATACATTGTTGATGAGTACTTACCAGCGAAACTTGAGGAAACAAAATAATATGCAAACCGCATATTACCATTAAGAAATAATGCTTTTTATACAAGAATTAGAGTTAGCATGTGGGAGAAAGGAGAAATGCGAAAACTCTTAGTCGCTAGTCTTAACATTATTTTATTACTTCTCATTGTCTCTCCAATGCTAGTTACAAACGCTTCAGGAAGACGAAACCGCAGCCAAAGCCAATCTGTTATTTCGTTACTGCAACAACTCTGTGGCAACATTTCAATGTTGCCTAATGAAGCGTTTGAAAATTCCAAACACACAAGCATTGAAAAGAATACTTTCTGCAATAAAATTAACGCTATTATAAATCAGATTGAAGCTGGAGCTTATGATGGCGCAGTAAACAAGTTAAGAAATGACCTTGAAAATGTGGTTACCAAATGGATTACCAGCCCATGGAAGGAATACCTGCTTAATTTAATCGGGGAAATCATCAAGCTCATTAAAGGATGTTGCTGTCCTCAGCATGATTTGGCGCCTCCAGTGATTCATGGAGTTTTCTATTATCCAGACGCGCCTGAATATGACGATTACGTAGCCGTTGTAGCATATGTTACTGATTCAAAAAGCGGAGTTGCCAATGTAACCTTAAACTATTCAACAGATTTAGGCGAAAATGTTAATCTAACAATGGGCAAAACTGACGGATTCTACGAAACAGAGATTCCTCCTCAACCATACAATGTGAATGTTACTTTCCTCGTTTATGCATGGGATAAAGCCGGAAATGTTGCCGTATCATCAACCTACTCGTATAAAGTGGGAGATTTTCACCCACCAGCTATAACATACATTGAACGAGTACCAGCAGAACCAAACTACAATGAAACTGTTTTAGTTTCCGTAAATGCGACCGAGCCGCAATTTGCCAGCGGCGTCAAGGAAGTAATCCTAACTTATAACAATGGAACAGCTTGGATGAACAGCACAATGAGCGTTCAAGAGGAATTATATGTTGCAACAATTCCAGAATTTCCCTACGGAACATTTGTTCAATACCGAGTCTACGCGTTTGATAATGCTGGAAACTGGATGGCTATGGATGTTTACTCTTACTTCGTACAAGACCGGTTCTTGCCTGTTGCCAGAATCGACGCTCCAGCTTGTGGAAGCTATTTAACAGGAATGGTTAGCGTCGAAGTTTACGTTTACGATGACAATTTTGCAGGAGCAAACTTAACGGTTAATGGAACAGTCTTAACGTCGTGGAGTGAAGTGGGATATCATACCTATTTATGGAACACCACAACGCTACTTGACGGCATCTACACATTAAAGCTTGAAGCACATGACCAAGCGGAAAACATTGCTGAAACAGAATGCACAGTAACGGTGGATAACACAGCGCCAACGGTGGAAATTGCGTGGCCGCTGAACGGAAGCTATGTTAGAGGTATGGTTATTGTTGAGATTAGTGCTGAAGACGTAAACTTTGAAGAAATGGAGCTTAAGATTGACGAATCTGTTCATGTTTGGAATGCTGGTGGAAGTCAAACTTACATTTGGGAAACCACGGAATATGATGATGGCATCCACACAATTGTTTTGTCGACGCGTGACAAGGCAGGAAACGAAGCTGAAACCAGCGTATCAGTTACTGTGGACAACACGGCGCCGTTGATTAGCAATCTTGTTTGGAACCCATTGGAGCCCATGGTTGATGAACAAGTTAATGTTTCTGTAGAAGTGTTTGAAGAAGGAAGCGGAATTCAGAATGTCACTTTGTGGTTCAAAATTGGCGAAGGCGAATGGAACGGTTTGGCTATGACCTTGCAGAGTGGTAATTGGACTGGTGTGATTCTTGGGCAAGAGGAAAATGTTACAGTCACGTTCTTTGTTGAATGTTATGATAATGCTGGGAATTTTGCAGCAACGCAAGAAAACGCTTACACTGTTAAGGTGGAAGGCGGCGGTGCCGGTGCGGTTTCTGGTTTTCCATTAAACTGGCTTCTGTTGATAATTGCGATAATTGCTTTAGTGATAGGCGGGACTGTTTACTATTACAAGTATCGGAAGAAACGTGCATAGTATTTGAGAAGGAAATGCTTTAAATCTTGGACGGTTATTTCTATAGAAAATACATTCAAGGAAGAAGCAGATATGAGCAGCGAAGAAGGCGGTTTCGGATTAACGCTTGCAGAAAAATTCTTTGGATTTATACTTGTTATTATTGGAGCTATAGCAACGTATTACACTTTCACAAGCATCGATGCATTAGGTGCATTTACGGGATTTTTTGGATTTCTCAGCATTTTACCGATAGTGGTAGGAGTGCTTTTGGTTACTGCAAAAACGGAACAGTAGTCGTTGAATTGCCGCAGGTTATTCTCTTCTTTCGACCACTATTTTACAGTTTGTTACTAAAGCAGTTATCACGCCTAATGCCGCAAGCCACGGTGCGAGAACTGTGCCGATTAAGCCTATTGTGGCAGGGATTTCAAGCATAATCTTACCTTTTTCGTCTTTCACGATTATTCTGGTCACGTTTCCCTCATGGAGCAGTTCTTTGACTTTTTCGATAAGATTGTCGGCAGAGACGGTGAACTCTTCTTTGACTATTTTGGCTACTGGTGTTCCGCAGGCATAGCAGAATTTGTCGTCTTCTTTCAGTTTGGCTCCGCATTTTGAACAGTATGACATGGCATTTTCATCTTTTGGTTAGTGTTTATTAGGGTAAGGATTTATTAGTTTTGGAGTGCATGTTTGAAAGGATTTGTTAGGTGATGCGTCAAGATGCCGATTCGTCAGCCGATTGTCTGCGTTCTTGGGCATGTAGATACTGGTAAGACTTTACTTTTGGATAAGATTCGGAAGACGAGTGTTCAGGCGCGTGAGGCGGGTGGCATGACGCAACATATCGGCGCTAGTTTTTTTCCAGTTGATACGTTGAAGCAGTTGGTTGGTCCTTTGTTGTCGATGGTTAAGGGCGAGGTTGAGATTCCTGGTTTGTTGATTATTGACACGCCGGGGCATGAGGCTTTTACTAATTTGCGTAGACGTGGTGGGAGTGCTGCTGATATAGCAATATTAGTGATTGATGTTTTGCGAGGCTTTGAGGCGCAGACATATGAGTGTTTGGAGATTTTGAAGGTGCGGAAGGTTCCGTTTTTGGTGGCTGCGAATAAGATTGATCGTGTCCCAGGTTGGAATGCGTTGGAGGATACGCCGTTTTTGCGTTCTTATCAGGTGCAGGATCGTTATGTGCGGGAGGATTTGGATAATAGGGTTTATGAGATTATTGGCGTGTTTTCGCGTCAAGGTTTTCGGGCTGACAGGTTTGATCATATTAAGGATTTTACGAAGACTGTGGCGGTTGTGCCTGTTAGTGCGAAGACGGGTGAGGGTATTACGGAATTGCTTATGGTGCTTGTTGGTTTGACGCAGCAGTATTTGCAGAAGCGGTTGCAGACGACTGAGGGTGCTGCGAAGGGGACGGTTTTGGAGGTTAAGGAGGAGCCGGGTTTGGGTTTGACGTTGAATACGATTGTTTATGATGGTATTTTGAGGCGGGATGATGCGATTGTTGTTGGTGGGCGTGATAAGCCTATTGTGACGCGTGTTCGTGCGATTTTGGTGCCGAAGCCTTTGGATGAGATTCGTGATCCGCGTGACAGGTTTTCGAATGTGGATGTGGTTTCGGCTGCGGCTGGGGTGAAGATTGTTGCGCCGGGTTTGGAGGGGGCGTTGGCTGGTGCTCCTTTGTATGCGGTTGGTGAGGGCGAAAGTGCTGAGAGGTATGTGCGGTTGGTTGGAGAGGAGGTTGAGCGGATTCGTATTGCGACGGGTATTGATGGGGTTGTTTTGAAGGCGGATACGTTGGGGAGTTTGGAGGCGATTGCGGATTATATGAAAAGCAATAATGTGCCGATTAGGCTTGCGGATGTGGGTGATGTTAGCAAGCGGGATGTTACTGAGGCGGCGGTTGTGAAGGAGCATGAGCCTTTGTATGGGGCAGTTTTGGCTTTTAATGTTAAGGTTTTGCCGGATGCGGCGGAAGAAGCTGAGATTAAAGGTGTTCAGGTTTTTCGGGAGCAGATTATTTATCATTTAGTGGATAATTATTTGGTTTGGCTTAAGGCAAAACGGGAAGCGAAGTTTGAGGTGGAATTTGACAGGTTGGTTTTGCCTGGGAAGATTCGGGTTTTGGAGGGTTACGTGTTCAGGAGGGCGAAGCCGGCGATTTTTGGTGTGGAGGTGTTGGCGGGGAGGATTAAGCCGAAGGTTGTGTTGGTGCGGGCTGAGGATGGTGAGGAGATTGGCGAGGTGCAGCAGATTCAGGAGAAGGGTGAGGCGCTTTCGGAGGCTAAAACAGGGATGGAGGTGGCGATTTCGATGGATAAGCCGATGGTGGGGCGGCATGTGTTTGAGAGGGATGTGTTGTTTGTGAAGGTGCCTGAAGCGGATGTGAAGGTGTTGTTGACGACGTTTATGGATAGGCTTAGTGTGGAGGAGCAGGAAGCGTTGAATGAGTATGTTGCGATGAAGAGGAAGAAGATGCCGTTTTGGGCAGCATAGTAGAAGAGTAGGTGCTTGGAAAAGTTATAGCCCCCTTATAAATAGATTGAACCTTTGGTTAGAAGTTTAGTTTGGATTGTCCCTCCGTTCTTGTTTGAACGTAAAAGCTTTAGGGTGTTGCTGGGATTTAAGGGGGGTATTACCGATTTAATTTGTTGCAGAAGTAGAATTTCTTGTTTGGTGCTTGCAGAAAAAGGTTTTATTCGTGGACAGCATAGTGCAAAGCTCTTGACATGTGAGGTGAAACGGGTTTGGAGAAGGAAATTAAGAGTCTTCTGGAATGCTTGACCGAAGCGCATGGAGTTTCTGGGTATGAAATGGATGTTGGAAAGATTATTTATCGTGAGCTTGAAAAGTATGCGGATTCGGTTGAGACGGATAATTTTGGAAACGTGATATCGCTTAAGAAGGCTTCTGTGAAGGACGCTCCGAAGGTTATGCTTGCGGGGCACATGGATGAGATTGGGCTCATTGTTAAGCACATTGATGATAAGGGTTTTCTGTATTTTGAAAAAGTTGGCGGGATTTTTCCGCGAGTTTTGTTTTCTCAGCCTGTAGTGGTTCACGGTAAAAAGGGTTCGGTCAGTGGTTTGATTAACTGTAAGCCTCCCGAAACGCCTGAGGAAGCAAATAAAATGCCTGATTTGAAGGCGTTTTTTATTGACGTAGGCGCCAAGAACAAAGCTGAGGCTGAAAAGTTGGGCGTGCGGATAGGGGATTCGGTTACTTTTGAACGCCCGTTTAAGGTTTTAGGTTCGGGAAATATTCTTGCGAGTAAGGCTTTTGATGACCGTGTGGGCGTTGTGTGATTATTGAAACTATGAAGAAGCTGGCGAAGGAGAAGGTTGAGGCGAATGTTTATGGCGTGGCGGACGTGCAGGAAGAGGTTGGCTGTCGTGGAGCGCAGGTTGCAGCCTATAGGATTGCGCCTAACATGGCTATTGCCGTTGACATAACGCTTGCGGGGGACATTCCTAGCGTAGCTGAGAAGGACCAGGTTACGAAACTTGGTGCGGGTCCAGCCATCAAGGTCATGGATGAGGCTGGAGGCGGTTTAGGTTTGATTTCTCACCCGAAAGTGAGGGAGCTTCTGGTTTCGACGGCTGAGGAGGAGAAGATTCCATATCAGATGGAAGTTTTGCCGAGAGGTTCTACGGATGCAGCGACGATTCATTTGACAAGAGAAGGCGTTCCAAGCGGCGTGATATCCATCCCGACAAGATATGCACATTCATACGAAGTTCTGGACGTTAATGACGTCGCTAATGCCATAAAACTCTTAACAGCCACAATCAAAAAAATCAAGAAAAACCTCAGCTTCAAATAACAGACATGCACTATTTAGGGGGCACACGTAGGCAAAAACGATGCTCTTCAATGCAGACTGTGTTAAAGTTAATAAGATTCTTTTCCACTCATAGTTTTAGAGGCGCTGAAGTTGAAAGTTAGCGTGTCAATTCATAGAGACGGAAAATGGTATGTTGCTATGGACCCGATGACTGGTGTTGCTAGTCAAGGAAAAAGCGTTGACGAAGCCTTGAAGAACTTTCAAGAAGCTTTTGAACTTTGGTTTGAACATGCAGAAGACTGGGAGAAGGAAAAGGCGTCAAGATTTTTGACTCAACTGTGCAAAGAAATTGAATACGGTAGACAATCTTAGATTTTTTGATTTACATCTATGCAATTTAAAATCAGTTGATACTTCTTGCGATAAATTTAAATCATTACTATAAATATCTCGATATCATGTGATACCCCTTGAATGAAGAAACGGCTAAAGAACGCCAATCAAGAGTGGTGAAAGCTGGTGGAAATTGGGAAAATTATGTTCAGTTGTTTCTCTCCGAGAAACTGAAAAAACGAATATAAAAATTCTGAAAGGAAACGAGATACCTAAAAACTCAGCGTTATGGAAAAAGCTTTCAATTCCAACTAAGGTTTCGGCTATAGAAGAATCGGTTTGGGGAGATATCGATTTAGTTGCTACAAAAGATAACATGCCAATTGCAGTAATAAGCTGTAAACTGAGTCTGCACGGTCGTTTTACAGAGACTCTGTTTTATAGTTTGTTGTTCAAAATAATCACAAAGGTAAAGTTTGTTCTTGCAACGCCAGATGCTGGACGTGGACAAAGTGGTTACTGGGTTCTGAAAGGTGTGTATAAAAAGAGGGCTAGAAAAATTAGAAACGGAGACAAAGCCGTCGCTTATATAAAGTTCTTTTCAGCGATTTTTGGAGTCGTTGAGATAACTTCAGATCCCTATCATGAAGATACGACAAGTGTTTTAGGAGAATCAAGGGGGTTTTACCCAATACGATTCAAAATCAAACCTGAACTCTTTCTTAAGGAACCGACAAGTATCCGACCGCTCATTAAGAGATTAGACTTTATTCAAAATGAAGAAAAATGGTATAGCTACTTCCAAACATCTATAAGGAAAATTGGCAAGAAAGATTTTGATTTAATTCTGTCACATCTTAAGGAAAAAGCTCCGAAGGAAGTTAACTCTTAATCGTCCGTTGTCGCTGAAGCCATGACTTGAAGAAGCTCCTTTTCGAAACAAAATCAATTACGACAGTAGATGTATATTTCCTATTCTTGTGTTTTTTAGGTGTTTTTGTGCTGTCTTTAATTATCCATGTTAAATCAATAGAGGCAAAATTACACGCTCATTTCTATTTCTTGAATGGATTTGGAAAGTGTACTGCTTTTTGGTAATCTCAATTGAGCATGTTCGCGTTCTCTTGCACCATTCTTCGCATTTACGAGCAGTCTCCTCATCCAAATAACCTAAACCGCACGTTTCACACAGAAAAAGAATCTTATCGCCGATTTTCTCCCTTTTAACCAATCCATCCAACTCCTCGCTAATTAAGTTAGATTCATTCATGAAAGCAAATGAACATTTCCTATTCTCGTATTTTGCAAATACTTTTCCGCTGCCTTTTGACATTCCAAAGCCTGCTTCCTACTCGTAGTCGGCAAATCATCCATCACGTAGCATGGATAAAACGCCAAAAGCGTGTACGGAATACTCCCATCTATCTCGCTTATGAACCTGGCAATACTCTCAACCTCTTCCACATCCACGTAACCCGGAACAAGAAGGGTACTCGCCCCAAGCACCGGCAACTCCCTACGTCGTGCATAGTATTTTTCTCCAATCATCCGAAAATTATCCAGCGTAGGCTTATTCGAAACTCCACACAACGCAAGGCTCAACTGTTCACTCCAACACTTCAAATCAAACTTAAGGTTACCACCACTCTCCAACGCAATCTCCGCCGCCTTCTCAGCCAATCGGGGATTCATGTAACCATTCGTCTCCCAACAAACCCGCAAAATACGCTTCTCCGCTTCTGCCTTTTCCAACGCAATACGCGAAGTCTCAATGCTATGCGGCATCTGCGGCGAAGGGTCACCACCAAAATAGCAAATACACGAAACATGCGCATCCACCTTAGCCGCTAACTCCTCAGCGCTCAAAACAGGCTTATGCTTAACAGACAAACGCCGATAATGCCAATTCTGACAAAACAAACAATCATAACTGCAAGCGCCGTAAAAAACCGCCAAATTCGCGTAACCAAACTCCGCAGTAGACTTAATCGCATAGCGCGGATAACCCGCACCCGTACAGCCCGGACAAAACCACCAACTAACACAATTCGTCGGCAAACCATCATAATACCACTCCAAAACGCCCTTTTCTGCCGTGCCACCAAAACGCTCCAAACGCCCACCCACATTCCACACAAGCCCACAAAAGCCACACTTGCCCAAGCCAATCACACACTCATTCGCACAAACACCACAAGCCAAACCACCCACATCACGCAGAGGCCCAGCAGACAAGCCAAAGGCACCACGACTCTTCGCATGTACTTGCCTGGTAATTTCTAAAGCCTTCTCTGATTTCTCCCTAATGCACCCTAAACAAACACTCAAACCATCCGAAACAGTCGCGGCTTCAACGCCGCAAACACGACATTTACCCATAACCGCTAACCGCCGCCCACAGGCGGAACAATCGCCAAAACATCCCCATCCTCAAGCACAGTATCCAAACTTTCAAGCGCCGAAGCGCTTCTGCCATTCACAAGAAACTGCAAGAAACCCTTCACCTCGCCCGTCTTCTGGTCAAAAACATACTCAACAAAATCCTTCCCATAACGCTTACCAAGCCGCTCCAAAACCATCCCAACCGTCACCTTTTCCTTCCCCGAAAACTCTACAGTCTCCTCTCGCTTACCAGTCAACTCCCTAAGGCTTGCGAAGAACCGCACCGAAACCCGCACCGCACCATCACCAAAAAACAAAGAAAACAAGTCACAATTTTAACCCTTATGCATCCAAATATGCAATCGCAATAAACCAAAGTAAAAGTTTATATTTTTGAGCCTTTTGCTTATTCCGAAGTGGAAAAAACATTCTAGCATGAAAGGAGAATGAATAAAATGGCATATTTAACAACAACCGCATCTGGACAACCCGTCCTCATACTAAAAGAAGGCACATCAAGAACCCGAGGACGCGAAGCCCAAAGAAACAATATAATGGCAGCCCGCGTAGTAGGCGAAGTCCTAAAAACAACACTCGGACCACGAGGCATGGACAAAATGCTCATCGACAGCCTAGGCGACATAACAATAACCAACGACGGCGCAGCAATCCTAAACGAAATAGAAGTCGAACACCCAGCAGCCAAAATGATGGTAGAAATCGCAAAAACACAAGATGACATGGTAGGCGACGGAACAACAACCGCCGTAGTACTAGCCGGCGAACTACTAAAAAAAGCAGAAGAACTCCTAGACCAAAACATCCACCCAACAATACTCGTAAGCGGCTACCGCAAAGCAGCCCAAAAAGCAATAGACCTCATAAACAAAATCGCCACGCCAGTAGACATCGAAGACCGCCAAACAATGAAAAAAGTCGCAGTAACCTCAATGGCAAGCAAAGCTGTAGGCTCCGCACGCGACCACCTTGCAGACATAGCTATAGACGCAGTCAAACAAATAGCCGAAAAACGCGGAGACCACATGATAGCCGACATAGACAACATCCAAATAATCAAGAAAACAGGCAAAAGCCTACTCGAATCACAACTCATACAAGGCTTAATAATAGACAAAGAAGCCGTCCACACAGGCATGCCCAAAAAAATCGAAAAAGCAAAAATCGCACTCTTAGACTGCCCACTAGAAATTGAAAAAACTGAATTCAGCGCCGAAATACGCATACGAGACCCCAACCAAATGAAAGCCTTCCTCGACCAAGAAACCAAAATGCTCAAGGAAATGGTCGACAAAATCAAAGCCTCAGGCGCAAACGTCGTATTCTGCCAGAAAGGCATAGACGACATGGCACAACACTTCCTCGCAAAAGAAGAAATACTCGCAGCACGCCGCGTAAAACAATCAGACATGGAAAAACTCGCAAGAGCAACAGGCGGACGCATAATCACAGACTTAGCTGACCTAACCGAACAAGATTTGGGCGATGCGGGCGTGGTTGAAGAACGCAAAATAGGCGAAGACAAAATGATTTTCGTAGAAAAATGCAAAGACCCACGCTCCGTAGCCGTGCTCATACGCGCCGGACTTGAAAGGATGGTGGACGAAGCTGAAAGAGCCATGACAGACGCGTTATCAGTCGTGTCAGACGTGATAGAGAACAACAAAATTGTCGCAGGCGGCGGCGCAGTCGAAATCGAAATAGCCAAAGAACTCCGAAACTACGCGACAAAAGTCGGCGGACGCGAACAACTCGCAGTAGAAGCCTTCGCAGACGCCATAGAAGTAATACCGCGCACACTAGCCGAGAACGGTGGGTTAGAACCCATAGACATAATTGTGGAGTTAAGAGCTGCACACGAAAAAACCGACGGAAAACACATGGGAGTAAACGTTTTCACAGGCAAAACAGAAAACACCTACAACAACGGCGTAGTCGAACCGCTAGTGGTTAAAGAACAAGCAGTCAAATCCGCCGCAGAATCCGCTTCAATGATACTACGCATAGACGACGTAATAGCGGCAACGAAACCAAGAGAAGGAAAGCCACCAAAAGGCGGCGAAACCGAAAGCGAAGAATAAACACCCTTTTAGTTTTTTCTACACCCAAACCAATATTTTAACACATCAAAAATTTAAACAACAAAATATATTCTATTAGCGGGAAGCTCCGGTAGTATAGTCCGGTCAAGTATAGCGGCCTCTCGAGTCGCGGACCCGGGTTCAAATCCCGGCCGGAGCACCAAAATCTGTCTTAAGGTTTTTTACAGGTCGTATACTAACCCTGGGATTTTGGGAAACATTTGTGTTTCTCCAACGTGTTTGGCTCCTACTAACCAGCTGACCAGTCTTTCTATTCCTATTCCGGCGCCGGCGGAAGGTTTTAGTTTTCCTTGTTTAGCCAGATTAAGCAACAGCGCGAAATTTTCTTGTTTAATGTTGTCTCTTTCCATTTTTCTGACTAATTTGTGGTATTCCCACTCTCTTCTAGCGCCTGACAACACTTCTCCATACTTGGGCAATAGCAAATCATAGTTGTCCCATGCGTCTTTCTCAAAGTCTTCAAAATCGTAGAATTCACGAGGAACATTAGTGATCCATACGGGGTTGGTAATTTCAAACGTGAGCTGCGTTTCCCAGTTTCTTCCATATTTGTTTTCAAGTTCCTCTCTATCATAGACCCTGAATGGCGTTTCGGGAATCTTCAAACTGTGATTTCTACCAAGAAGAGACAACTCAAAACTCAAATTGCTTTTTACGCTTTTTATTAGCCCCGAAATCATCTTTTCAACGAGGCTTCTTATCTCTCTTGAACCAGCGTTTCTGATTTCAAAATCTAACTGTGTAAATTCGTAGACATGCAATCCACTGTTTGCTCTTTCCAGTTTTTCGATTCTCACGTTCGGCGAAAGCACAAACACTTTAAGCTGAACAAGAGAGCAAGCAACCATTTTGTGAACTATCATACTTTGTGTTGCTCTAACAGTTTTCCCATAAATCTCCACCTCAACACGCTTCTCAATGGATGCTCCCGGATCTGGCCATAAAGGATCAGTAGATTTAGAAAATATCACAGGTAGCAACCATTCGAACCCTCTTTTTAAAAACTCGCCGGTGAGATATTCTAGAGTAAAAGTCATTACTTTGCTGACGCTTTGTTTTCTTTGGATTTCGCTTTCGGAGAGCAGTTCCAGAGGTTTTGGTATCTCAACTAGTTTATCCTGAGCTATCGCTAAACTTCTTCCGAACGCTTGAGCTCTCTTCATACAATCGCCTTCGGATGTGACTGCTGCAAAATTTGATGTGCATTGTTGATTATAAATTTTTTATAAGAAAAATTACAATTTTTCCAAAAAAGCAAGATTTTTATAGGAAAAAAGTGTAATAATTTCAATATGGAATCAAAACTCGATGAGAAAGATTTAGCGATTCTCGCCTTATTGCAGAGGAATTGCAGATTAACCGCAAGACAGATTGCCAGAAAGGTTAATTCGCCAATAACGACGGTTTTCGCAAAAATGAAGCGTATGGAAAAGTTAGGCGTAATAAAAGAGTATAAGGCAATTCTGGATTCAAAGAAACTTGGTAACGCCACAACAGCTTTTATTCTGGCTTCAGTTTCTTATAGAACCAGAAATAATCAAGAATTAATTTCGCAGAGAGATATAGCGAAGGAAATAGTGAAGTTCCCCGAAGTTCAAGAGGTTCACATAATCACAGGAGACTGGGATTTACTGATAAAACTTAAAGCTGAAGACGTTGATGCAGTTGGAAAATTCATCATTGACAGACTAAGGTTTATTAAAGGCATAGAGAAGACGCTTACATGCATGGTTTTTGAGACTTGCAAAGAAACAACAGAAATACAAATCAATGCAAGGAAGAAACCAGATAAATCTTACGAACAAATAGTCAAGAAACTGAAATGCTAGAATACTTGCATTCTCGTTCAGTATCTGACGCAGACTTTTCCTCCAAGTTCCTCAACTGCTGATCTTAGTTTTTCTATCGCTTTTCGCATTCTATTGTTTACTTCTTTCTGCCAGCCTCTGGACCCATTAGGGACTTCTACCTCAATCACATACGCGTATTTCTTACTCATTAAGTCCGACCCCCGTCTGCCTCACTATTGAAAATTGTTGCTGTATAGTATTTAATGGGTGTGAATTTATAGTATGGATTCCACATGTTTGAAAGTCAGATTCAGAATCAATACTAGGCAACACTCTAGACAAACATACAAGATTGTCTGTTAAAGAATCTGAGAAAGGCTTTAATGTAACCATTTTCCCAAATTAAACAACGCGGTGACATTGTGGCGGGACTTGGTCAGCTAAAACTTGCTATGAGCACTTCCATTTTTCTAGTAGCCTTTATCTTTGCAGTGTTCTTGTCGGCAATAATCTTCATTCTGGACGTATACGTTATAAATTTCCCACTAATCTACTCCTTGGCTATTCCTATAATTGGCACAGCACTCTTCATCCTATTCGAATACCTCATCGGACCCGCCATTGTCAGAAGTTCAACTCATCTGCGCTACTTGGAAACTGGAGAAAACCCATGGCTTGAGTCAACAGTGAAGGAACTTGCAGACAAAAGCGGAACACCAATGCCAAAGCTGGCTATAGTTCCAGACAACTCACCCAACGCCTTTGTGTTCGGTAGAACAGCCAGCGGAGCCACCCTAGCAGTTCACGAAGGACTTTTGGCGAAATTCAGTGAGGAAGAAATTAAAGGTGTTATTGGACACGAGTTGGGTCACATAAAACATAAGGATTACATTGTGATGACTGTACTTTCCGCAATGCCTTTGCTTGCTTATCTTATCGCGCGAGGAACATGGGAAGCAGTTAGGTTAAGTGGCTCATCATCGAAGAAGAAAGAAGAAGGCAGCATAAAAGTCGCGTTCATTGCCGTAGCAGCAATCTCTTACATCGTCTACATAGTTTCGCTCTTGTGCGTGATGCGACTCAGCAGACTCCGCGAACATTACGCAGATGCCTATTCCGCTTATATAACTGGTTCGCCCCGAAGCCTAGAAAGCGCACTAGCAAAGATTACCTATGGATTGTCGCTTTCTTCAAAACCGCCATCCGGAGCCAGAGCCTTCTACATAGGCGACCCTGCCATGGCTAAAGAAGAGGTTCAAATCATAATGGAAAAGAAGAATGAATACGACTTGGACAAAGACGGAGTGCTTGATGAAAGAGAGCTAGAACTAGCCATGGAAAAAGAAGCCAAATCCGCGTGGGTAAAGATGAACACGTGGTTCGCGACGCATCCACCAACCTTCAGACGAATATTGCTACTGCGAGAAATAGAAGAAGAAATGCAAAGCGGAAGATACGCAAGCGACCGCGTATATACGCACGTGTAGAAAGTTAAGGTTGAGCACGTGCTGATTAGTTGGATATAACCCGTCTCGGCGTTTTTTTCGGGTTAATCAAATCCTCTACTATTTTAAACTGCCTCGCGTATATGTGACAGTTCTTGCTGTGAAAGATCAATCTGCCGGTTTGAACATCTAAACCTCCTCTTCCGTTGATTTCTGACGTAAGCGCTTCTGCAAACAGCTGAATTCCCGCTATGTTCGCTGGTAAACCGGCATATGCGTCCCATGACCTAAAATAGCAAGTCAGGTGCAATTGTCCATTAAGTATTTCAGTGTCTATCAAACTCAAGCATGGGGGCTCGTGTTTTTCATTTCCAATCGTCTTTTTAATGTCCTCCGGCATCCTTATTACAAGTGTTACTTGTCTGTCGTTTCTTTCCTCCAGATATCTTTTAATCGCCTCTTCTACTTGGTCAACTGGTTTTCTGAGCCTAGAGCCGTACGTGTAAGTTTCGTCTTCTATTAGTCCAGACCACAAGTATTTCAGCGCGTACCATTGAACGTATTTCATGTCGCATGGAGCCTTATCATCCACTAATGGTCTGTTTTCTGGGTGAAGAATTTCTATGCTTACATTAAGCTTCTTAGTGAGAGAACATTCAGACCCATACTTAACCTCGAACGAATCTCCATTCTTCCATATCTCGGCTAACGTTTTATACCAAGCGTCTGGACAATCGAACGCTTGAATTTTAACATACTTCATTGGTTTTAAACCTCTCCCGAGTAATTAACTATGCGAGTGCACATACAATCGGTCAGTATATTTTAAAACGTTATTTATTTCCTTTTAACAGTTCTAAATGTTTTTGATGGGATGAATTCCGAAGCTTTTAACAATTTAGCGAAGTACTTTGAGTAGTTGACGCGATTTGAATGGCTAAGTACAAAGTGCTAGTAATAGCAACGAAATATTGGCGACCCGGAGAAGATTACCTAGAGGAAATAATCCATGGTGTTGAAGGGAAGGCTGCTGATGGAGATTTTGTTGTTGTTTCGGAAAAGGCAATTTCAACAGCGTCAAACAATATTGTGAATGAAAATCTTGTTAAACCAAGCTTGAGCGCCAAAGTGATTGTCAGGTTTTGGATTCGCGTAGTTTGGGGTTACTTTCTGGGACGGTTGTGCCGTCTTCGTAGAAGACTCGTTCAACGCCTTCAGGATTACCCATTTGACAGTGGAAGTCGTCATAAACAAGTTGCGCTACAATATGCGGGGTTTTTGCAGGCTTTGATGTTTGGTTCTGAAGGCGGCATCGACGGAAGCAATCTACCATATTCATATGTCAGTTTACCATTAAATAACGCCGAAAAGACAGCGCAAGAAATACGCGAAAAAATCTGGTCGAATCTGCAGAAGAAAGTTTCAGTGATAATCGTGGATACCGATAAGACCTATTCTTTCATGAACTTTCATTTCACTCCACGCCCAAAACCAATCAACGGCATTCATTCATTCGGCGGTTTCATCACATACATCGCCGGACGGTTTCTTAAGCTCAAGCGCAGAGCCACGCCAATAGCTGTGGCTGGATGCCGATTACCCGCTGAGAATGTTTTGGAAATAGCCGAAATCGCTAATCGTGCAAGAGGTTTCGGTGCTGGAAGAACTGTTTGGGACATGGCGGAAAAATTCAAAGCGGGATTAACTGACGTAAGTTGGGAGATGCTTGAGACAGTAAAGCATAAACCCATAGTCATTGTTAGAAGCAAAAGGTGAAAAATTGCATGGAATCAGCAATTAAGCAATTAGACGCTTTCTTTAAACCAAAATCTGTCGCCGTTGTCGGAGCAACAAAAAGAATAAACAAAGCTGGGCACGTGATTTTCAAAAATTTTGTTGAAAATAAGAGAAGAGGAGTTTTTATAGGAGAGGTTTTTCCAGTTAACCCAAATGAGGACTCTATTTTAGGATTCACATGTTATCCCACGTTGACCAAAATTCCCGGCAAACTTGAGCTTGTTGTGATTGTTGTTCCCGCGAATATTGTTCCAAAAATAATGGAAGACGCGGCATCTAAAAAAGTGAAAGTAGCCGTCATCGTCAGTTCAGGATTCAGCGAAATCGGAAACCACACGCTCGAAAACAAAATTGTAGCAACAGCCAAAAAAGCGAGAATACGCGTTCTAGGGCCAAACTGTCTCGGAGTTTATGACACAAGAACAGGCGTTGACATGCTGTTTCTGCCAGAAACAAAAATTCTAACGACAGGAGATGAAGTCGTCGCGACTCCACGACCGCTAAAAGGAGACATAGCAATAGTCACGCAGAGCGGCGCCTTCGGCGTTTCAGCGCTTGACTATTTGACTGGACGCCAAATCGGAGTCAGCAAGTTTGTGAGTTTCGGCAACAAATGTGACGTGGACGAGGCTGAAATGCTGCATTATCTTTTGTATGATGACGAAACCAAAGTCATATTATTGTATGTTGAAGATATAAAATCCGGAAGAGAATTCATCAAAGTAGCCAAAAACGTCACAAAGAAAAAGCCAATAGTTGCGCTTAAGGCTGGAAGAACAGAAGCCGGTGCGAGAGCTGCAGCGTCGCACACGGGCGCCATGGCGGGTTCAGATAAAATATACGATGCTGTTTTTGCGCAAACTGGAATTTTAAGAGCAAAAGACATGGAAGAGTTTTTCGACGCGGGAAAAGCTTTGGCTATGCAGCCGCCAGCTAATGGAGACAATGTAGGAATAATCACAGATGCTGGTGGTCCAGGCATAATGGCTGTTGACGAATGCGAATTGAAAGGGTTAACAGTTAAACGTTTTTCTGAAGGCACAATTCAAAAATTTGAGCGACTTAAGGAAGAAGGGAAACTTCCAAAGTTTGCAACAAACTCTAACCCTGTTGATGTGACGGGTTCTGCAACTTCTGTGATGTTTGAATATGCGACAGAAATTCTGTTCCAAGACTCCGAGATAAATGGCATAATATTACTTGGTTTACATCATACACCCGCATTACAGGAAGACTACATTGACATGGTTGCGAAAGTTGCCAGTAAATACGACAAACCCATGGTCGCATGCGACATTGGAGAGACAGAAATGGCTTTGCACACACGCTTCAGATTTGATAAGTTGGGAATTCCAGCTTATCCATCGCCAGAAGACGCGGCAAGAGCCATGAACGCTCTCGTGAAATACGGACTTTACTTAAAGAAGAATGGATGTTTGCATGATTACTTGAAAATTTTTTTGAAAAACAAACGGAAAGACTAGAAGATTTCAGAGCACTATTTTGACTTCGACCGCATCACCGTCTTTGAGCTGGAATCTTTCTCTCAAATTTACAGACGCGATAACTTCTATAACGTCTGCCGGATAATTCGCAATTTCGGGAACAATAATTGCACACTTCACCTTATCCATAAGAAAGGCGGGAAAGCATCTCCCACGACAGAAACCCTTTTCTGGCGAAATCTCTATCGGCGCTTCCTTCAGTAGTCTCTTAAAGTCAGCATCGTTGCCAACTAATTTTATGTTTAACGTGCCAATATATAGCGCGAAGCCAAATTTCTCCTCTATCTGCTTTCTCACCCAGATTAGCCCAGTGAATTTTGAGCCTTCACCACTTCCAGAGAAAACCCTACCTTTAACATTCAGCGTTTTCAGCTTTCCTGCTGCAGAATTCATTTTTGCTCTTTCAACCAACTCGCGACTTTCCGGAACATGGAGTTAGAAGACATGTTAATGACGGGAACAATTATCTTCTCCCTTGTTTCAATTGTAGATTGATACTTCGGCATCAGCGAATACCCAACAAAGGTCCAATAAACTCGCTTATCCTCAATCAATGCCTTTGAAGCTATTTCTGTAGAAGCCGGAAGCGGAAAATAGAGAAATACGACCCCTTCAGCCCAATAAAGTCCTGCGGGTTTGCCTCCAGCGATGACGGAGATGAATCTTGCTATGTCGTCTGGGTTTGAGAAGTAATTGCGTTCCATTATGGTTATTTCTTTAAAAGGCTCAAATTTTACAACTACGTCGCCTTCACTCATTACGTTCACCAAATCCCTACTTACCATTACTGTTGTGATGTTCCCTTTTAATCTTGCCATGCTTCTAGAAAAAGTTATAGAGTAGGCAGTTCCTAAAGCTTGACCAAACGATAATGAAGGGGAATATGTTTGCCAGAAATTCGAGTAGCACTCGTAGGCGTTGGCAATAGCGCATCAGCACTCGTTCAAGGAACACAATATTATAAAAATGCAAAAAAAGACGAGACTGTGTCGGGACTCATGCACGTGAACTTCGGCGGATACCACGTGAGGGATGTGAAGTTTGTTGCCGCTTTCGAAGTGAACAAAAACAAGATTGGAAAAGATTTGGCTGAAGCCATATTTACTGAGCCAAACTGTGTTGCCAAATTTGCAGACGTGCCACATTTAGGCGTTAAGGTTTCGCCCGCTCCAATCCTTGACGGCGTAGCCGAACACATGAAAGAACCGTTTAACATTTACAATGAAAAGGAGACTAAAACAGCCGATATAGTCGAAGCCCTAAGAGACTCCAAAGCAGAGGTTCTTGTCAACTACTTGCCCGTTGGAAGCCGAAACGCCACACGTTTTTACGCTCAAGCAGCTTTGGAAGCGAGATGCGCCTTTGTAAATTGTATACCAGAGTTTATAACTTCAGACCATGCTTGGAGCAAAAAATTTGAGGAAAAAGGACTGCCAGTAGCTGGAGACGACGTAAAAAGCCAGCTAGGCGCGACAATTCTTCACCGCAATTTAGTCAGGCTCTGTGTGGATAGAGGAGTAATCGTTGACGAGACTTATCAGCTTAATCTTGGCGGCGACACTGACTTTCAAAACATGACCGTTGAAGAACGGTTACGCACTAAACGCATAAGCAAAACCGAAGCCGTCACAAGCCTTGTCCCCTACGAGTTACCAACAAGAATAGGACCTTCTGACTACGTTCCCTTCCTCGGAAACAAAAAAATATGCTACATTTGGCTTAAGGGCAGAAAATTCGGCGACAGACCATTAACAATAACGGTTAAGCTTGAGGTTGAAGACTCACCAAACAGTGCGGGAGTAGTGATAGACGTTATAAGAGCGACAAAGCTCGCGTTAGACAGAAAAATCGCTGGCCCACTCCTAAGCATATCATCATATGCGTTTAAGCATCCGCCAATACAAGTGCCAGACTCTAGGGCAAAAGAGTGGGTGGAAGAATACATAAAGGGAAAACGTGAACGCTGATTCTCCAAGCATTCTGCATCAAATGCTTAATTCAAGTTTAACAGAATTTTTTATACAGATGATACTCCGATAGCAAAACCAACCCGGCGACAGTTAATTTTAAAGGGTAAAATGTTAAAGAATAACAACTACAAAAAGGTGAAAAACATGGTGAAAGTAGACGGATACGAAGTGCCAGAAGGCCTATACTACACAAAAGATTTTGAATGGGTCAAAATTGAAGGAGACAAGGTTCGCGTGGGAATAACAGACTACGCCCAAAAACAACTAAGAGAAATAGTCTATGCTGAACTACCAAGTTCCGGAACAACAACGAAACAGAACGACCCCTACGGTACAGTGGAATCAGTGAAAGCAGTTTCAGATTTAGTCGCACCAATAAGCGGAGAAATCCTCGAAGTAAACGCAGAAGTCCAATCAAAGCCCGAACTTCTGAATGAAGACCCCTACGGAAAAGGCTGGCTGTTAATAGTAAAACCATCGAATCTACAGGCAGAACTAGCTAACATAATGAACTTCAACAAGGCTGTCGAGTGGCACAAAAGTCTAGCAAAGTAGAAGGACAGGCAAATGCCGAGACGCATAGTAATAATTGGTGCACACGCAGCTGGCGTGGATGCAGCATCAGCAGCGAGAAAAACCGACCGCACAGCAGAAATCACACTGATAACTGAAGAAAAACATGCTGGCTACTCACGTTGCGGATTGCCCTTCGTGCTAGCTGGACACATACCCAGCTTCCAAAACCTAATCGTTTTCCCACCATCCTTCTACCAGATGATGAAACTCAACCTCAAAACAGAAACTAAAGTCACAAAAATAAACGCGGGAAACAAAACTGTTGAAATAGTGGACAAAACTGGCAAAACTGAAGCGTTACCCTACGACAGCCTAATCCTAGCAACGGGTGCAAACTCTTTCACACCACCCATAAAAGGCAGAGAAAAGCAAGGCATACATTCTCTACGAACGTTGGAAGACGGAGAAAGAATAGAAGAAGCAATTAGAAACGGAGCCAAAACCGCAATTGTGATGGGAGCAGGCCTAATCGGTCTCGAAGTAGCAGTAGCTCTTCAGGAAAGAGGCTTAAAAGTCACGGTCGTCGAATTGTTGCCCCAGATTCTTCCAATGATGCTCGATACAGACATGGCAAGCATGATTCAAGAAATGCTCCAAATGAAAGGAATAAACATCCTAACTGGAAAAGGCGTTGAAGAATTTCTTGGGACAGAAAAAGTGACAGGAATAATGGCTGGTGGACAACAGATTAACGCAGATTTATTCGTAAGCGCGTTTGGCGTGAGAGCAAACACTCAACTTGCAGTCGACGCTGGCATCGCGTTGGGAGAAACCAAAACGATAAAAACCAACGCGAGAATGGAAACAAATGTCAAAGACATCTATGCAATAGGCGACTGCGTAGAAAGCACCCACATAGTCACACAAAAACCAGCCGTTCAACAACTTGGAACAGTCGCCGTTAGACACGGAAAAGTTGCGGGTATCAACGCTGCTGGTGGTTATGCACTTTTCACCGGCGTTTTAGGTTCGGCTGTGACGAGACTTTATGACACAGAGGCAGGCGTTACTGGATTGACTGAAGCAGCAGCACAAAGGGCAAGAATCGACGTTGTGACTGGAACAATCACTTCAAAAACAAAAGCAGACTATTATCCAGGTGCAATGCCAATCAAAGTGAAACTTGTCGTCGAAAAAGAATCACAGCGAATAATCGGTGCCCAAATAATAGGTGGAGAAGAAGTAACACAACGCATAAACGCCATATCCTTCGCTATACAAAAGCAGATGACAGTGCGCGAATTAGCCAAAACAGACACCGCGTATGCGCCGCCTGTGTGCGAGACTTGGGAACCGCTGGTTTTGGCTGCTGAAATGGTGCTAATGAAGCTGAAGTAACGCAAAAAATTAATTAGTTGAATGAGAGTAAACCACGAGTAAATTAAAGGTGATTTAAATGGCAATAAAAGTAGCAATAAACGGATTCGGAAGAATTGGACGCCTTCTGTTCAGAGCCGCTATAGAAAGAAACGCAAAAATAGACTTTCTAGCCGTAAACGACATAGCAGACTCCAAAACTCTTGCGCATTTGCTGAAATACGATTCAGTCCACGGAAGAGCACCCTTCTCAGTTGAAGCAGAAAAAGACGCAATTACTGTGAAAGGAAAAAGAATACGAACACTCGCTCAACGAGACCCTGCACAACTACCATGGAAAGACATGGACGTTTATTTGGCCGTTGAATCAACGGGTCTATTCACGGATAGGGAAAAGGCAGCAATGCACCTTCAAGCAGGAGCAAAAAAGGTATTGATCTCAGCACCAGCGAAGAACCCGGACATTACAATAGTGATGGGAGTAAACGATGACAAATATGACCCCGAAAAACATAACATACTTTCAAATGCTTCATGCACAACAAACTGCGTTGCACCAGTAGCAAAGGTATTGAATGATAATTTTGGTTTGAAAACAGGACTCATGACCACAGCTCATGCCTACACGAATGACCAAAGAATACAAGATCTAGTTCACTCCGACTTACGCCGTGCAAGAGCAGGAGCAATAAACATCATACCCACAACGACAGGCGCAGCCGTAGCCGCAACACTTGTACTTCCAGAACTGACAGGTAGAATGAATGGAATTGCCTTGCGAGTTCCTGTTCCAAACGTTTCAATAGTTGATTTAACATGCTTGCTGGACAAAGACACAACTAAAGAGGAGATTAACGCTGCTTTCAAGAAAGCTGCTGAGGGCCCACTTAAAGGCATATTGGAGTACACTGAAGACCCAGTTGTCTCGTCAGACTTCAACCACAGCACAGCTTCATCAGTCTTTGACGCCCAATCAACAATGGTGCTTGGAGGCAACTTTGTCAAAGTTCTGGCTTGGTACGACAATGAATGGGGCTTCTCCTGTCGGATGACCGAGCTGATCGAACTAGTAGGCAAGAATGCAGGTTTCTAGCACTTCAAAGGCTTAAATTTTTAAACAAACCCTCCTTCCTATTTTTCTGTTCAATAAAGGTGAAATGAATGGTAAAGTATCTAACTCTAGATGACGTAAAAGTGAAGGACAAAGTCGTGCTTGTCAGAGTGGACTTCAACTCGCCAGTAGATCCAAAAAGCAAAAAGGTCTTAGATGACGTGAGAATCCGAGCCCATGGCGAAACAACCATAAAGGAACTGGCAGAGAAAGGCGCAAAAGTTGTGATTTTAGCACATCAAGGACGAAAAGGCGACCCTGACTTCATACCTTTAAAACAACACGCCGAAATCCTCGGAAAAATTCTAAGGAAACCAGTAAAATACGTGGATGACGTTTTCGGCGAAAAAGCAAAAAACGCAATAAAAAATCTAAAAAGTGGCGAAATCCTCGTTTTAGACAATGTCAGAAACTTTGCTGCTGAAACTAAGGAAGGAACGCCGGAAGACCATGCAAAAAAAGAGCTTGTCAAAAACCTAGCTCCTTTGGCACAGTTGTTTGTGAACGATGCATTCGCGGCTGCTCACAGGGCCCACGTCTCAATCATAGGCTTCACGGCTGTTTTACCGAGTGCGGCTGGACGCATAATGGAAAGGGAACTGAAATCCTTAAGCAAAGTCTTAGAGAGCCCAGAAAAGCCATGCGTATTCATCCTCGGAGGCGCCAAAGCTGATGACTCCTTAGAAATTTCAAGGTACGTGTTAAGTAATAAAATTGCGGATTTCGTGCTCACCGGTGGAGTCGTCGGTCACGTATTTCTTGTTGCAAAAGGCGTCAACCTTGGCAAGGCAAACATGGAATTCTTAGAAAAGAAGGAGCTTATGGGTTTAGCGCCGGGCATAAAAGAGCTTATGCAAAAATATCCGGACAAGATCAAAACTCCCAAGGACTTGGCTGTGGAAGTAAATGGTAAAAGGAAAGAGATCTCTGTTAACGAACTACCGACGAACTACCCAATATTCGATGTGGGAGCAAAAACTGTGGATGATTATGCCAAGATTATACGGAATGCAAAGTCAATAGTCGTTAGCGGACCAATGGGAGTTTATGAGAACAAAGAGTTTGTTTATGGAACAAAGAAAATCTTCGAAGAAATCGCAAATTCAAAGGCGTTTTCTCTCGCTGGAGGCGGACACACAATATCTGCCCTACAAGAACTCAAACTGTCAAACAAAATCTCCTACGTTAGCACCGCAGGCGGAGCCTTAATAGAATTTCTAATGGGCAAAAAACTGCCTGGTGTCGTCGCTTTAGAGAAGGCAGCGTCTAGAAAACCTTAACCTTCTCTATTTTTTATGTTCTCGTTGTTTTCTCCATCAAATCTGCTACTCGATATTCTGCGTGCTCTTGTGGATGCTGAAGCGTTTCGTACAGGTGAAGCGTCTGTTCCGCAGCCTTTCTCCACGTGAAATATTGCAGAACGCGTTTTCTGCCGTTCTCTCCCCATTGCTTTGCTCTTTCAATATCGGACAACACCTGCTTTATGCCCCAAGCAATGTCCGCTGAATCTCCACCATTCACGTGAACACCATTTTGTTCTGGCCCAGAGGAGACGACTTGCTCTCTAAAGCCCACTACACCCTGTGCCCCTACAATCAGTGGCTTCGCCATAGACATGGCCTCTAGGCTGACTATTCCAAAAGGTTCGTATGTAGAGGGAAAGATGCATACGTCTGACGCTGCGTAATGTAGGATGCGTTCCTTTTCTGGCACAAACTCGAATTTGCATGCAACTTTATCGCTTATTCCGAGCCTCTTTGCAGTTTCAATTATGTCGTTCTGTTGTTCGCCCTTACCCAAAATTACCAACTTAGTTTTGGGATATTCTTGTAGAACCATTGGCATTCCCTGAACAAGGTTTCCGACTCCTTTCACCCACGTGAGTCTTCCGAGGAAAAGGAGCATATTTTCGTCGGGTTTTATGCCGTATCTATTGCGTATTGCCTCTACCTCTTCAGGTCTACAATTCGCCGGGTTATACTGTTTTGGGTCTACTCCATTCCACACAACGTTTATTTTTGTGTTTGGCCATCCATGCCTTATTAGGTCTTCTTGCATCGCGTGACTTACTGTTATAATTTTGTCTGCCTTCTGCGCGGTTGCCCATTCGAGATAGGAAACAACTTCCGAACCTGGTCCTCCGGCTCTTCCCCACTCCGTGCTGTGAACATGAAATGTTACTGGAACTTTGGTCTCATTTTTTACTATAATGCCAGCTGTGCTACTTAGCCAGTCGTGCACGCAAACAACATCGTAGTTACATCCTTCCTTTTTCAACATGCTGTTTATGAATTTTGATGCGCTTAAAATATTGTAGATGAAAATGTCGTTGAACATACGAATGTTTGTTCCCCATTTTTTCAAGTCGTCAATGACAAACATTGGGAAAACGTTGCTTGCATCCGCAACCAAGGGTCTGTGAACTTCCACGCCTTTTATGATTTCTCTGGTTTTCAAGTTTCCTGGGTTAAGAGTGAAAACAGTCACGTCATTGCCCATGGAAACGAATTCACGAGTTATGTACTCTGCATAAGTGCCTAAGCCACCAACAAGTGCTGGTGGATATTCCCAAACAAAAAATCCAATTCTCAAATTTAGAACCTCACCAATAGCATGCTTCGTGAGACAAGTATAATGGAAAATCCTAGAAACAGAATGAAGCTATTCGACTCAGTCTTGCTTAGAATAGCTTTAACTTCCTTCTAGGAGGCGCTTCCTCTTTAGGCATTTCGGGAGGCGGTGGAGACTCTTCTCTCGGTGCTTCTGGTTCGGGTTGTGGCTCTTCCTCAGTTTCAGGTTTGGGCGTTGGTTCAGATTCCTTTTTCTTTATTGGTCTCGGTTCGCGTTTTTTCTCCGGTGGTTTTTCCTCCTTCTCCTCTGGCTTTTCTGGAAGGACCCAAGTAAAAATGGGTTGGAGACGGAGGCCTTTGTGGTCTCCAAGCCTGAGATATTCCCACTCGTACAGGTCGATTCGTATTTCCTTCATGCTTTCAACTGCTCGCTTTAGCGCCTCTGAAAAGCTTGGTGCAATCAGAATCAACCTTGGTTTTTCTTTGTCGTCGATTTTGTGTTTGTTGTAGGTGGCTTTCAGGAATGACTTGAATTTGTCAACGTAATCCAAGCTCTGCATTCCTTGAAACAGCATTGTGTCCTCTTCGCTAACACTTAACTGCAGAATGACAAGTTGCCCATTGTCATCGTGGCACAGGACATTCAGTGTTGTTTTGTCGTTTATTTGAACATTGTTACAGATCATCGTTAGGTCTTTTTCGATTTGGCTTATTTCCTTGGTTACCATCTGCTCCAGTTCTTGTGGATTCTCAACTCTGATTTTTTCTATTGACACGTGGTTTCACCTTTACTGTAAAGGAAAGAAGTCGTGATAGTGGATAAATAAGTTATGAATTCACAATTCGAATCTAACCTAAACTTTCGCGCCTGCCCATCACACAGGTTTCGCATAGCAAATTAGAAATAAATGCAAAGTTCCATATTGATTATGCAGAGGTTAAGCTTTGACCGACATAGTGTTAGTGTTTGAAGTGCATCAACCACACAGAATTAAGAAGAACTTCTTTTGGGAAAATAAACTCTTCAAACACGCAAAAAAAGAGGAACTTTTCGACTATTATTTTGATAATTCAGTAAATAAAGAAGTTTTTTTGAGATCATGCAGAAAATGCTACTTTCCATCCAATCAGATACTGCAAGACCTTATTGACAAGTACAGAAGAGAAAAGAAACAGGTCAAAGTATCATTCAGCATTTCAGGTGTTTTTCTGGAACAGTGCGAGATGTTTAACAAGGACCTTTTAGAATCGTTCAAGCAGCTTGCAGAAACAAGTTGCGTGGAATTTTTAAGCCAAACCTATTATCATTCATTGGCAAGTCTCTATCCAGAAAGAGAAGAATTCCTTGAACAAGTAAAGGCGCACCAACAAATCATTAAAGACCTGCTTGGTTGTACACCAAAGGTTTTCGAAAACACAGAATTGCTATACAACAATGCCATAGCAAGAACTATCGAAAAGCTCGGATACAAAGGAATCTTCACAGAAGGCGTAGAAAGAATACTGCATGGAAAATCACCAAACTACCTCTACGCGTCAAAGGGCGACAGAAAAGTCAAAGTACTATTGCGGAACTATAAGCTAACGGATGACATAGGCTTCAGATTCTCTGCGAGATGGTGGAGTGAATGGCCGTTAACCGCTGATAAATACGCAAGTTGGCTGGCATCGACACCCGGACAATGCGTTAACATTTTCCCAGACTACGAGACTTTCGGTGAACACCACTGGCCAGAGACGGGCATACACGAGTTCTTGAGGCATCTGCCGAGAGAAATTTTGAAGTGGTGGCATCTGCACATGGCTACCCCCTCAGAAGTTGTTGAGAAGTACGAGACGGTGGGAGAGATTGATGTTCCAGAGCTTGGCGGGACTGTTTCTTGGGCGGATTTGGAGAGAGATGCGAGCTGTTGGCTTGGAAATACGATGCAGTGGGCTTACTACTCAAGTGTAAGAAGATTAGAACCGCTTGTAAAGGAGATGAATGATGAGGCGTTTCTAAAAATATGGAGATATTTCCAGATAAGCGACCACCTTTACTACATGTTCACTGCAGGCGGAGCACCAGGCGAAGTACACTCTTACTTTAGTCCTTTCGCCACGCCTACAGACGCGTTTGTTACGGAACAGGCAGCGATATGGGATTTTGAAAATAGAGTGCGGCTTGCAGCAATGGTTGCGGATGAGCCTTTCCTGTTCTATACTGGCGTTGGAGAAGACAATTTCACTGGAACGATGACGTGGAGCTTGAAAGGATTTGGAGAAGCTCTCCAAAAAGTCAACGTAAAATCTATAGAATTTCACAATGCCCGTAGAGACTTTGAGGAATGGGCGGAAAAAGCGCTCAAAGATAAGACACTTGAGGAACAGTTAAAGAAAGTCAGACTTTCAAAAAAGAAGGGAGAAACACTCAGAAAAGCGCTTATCAAGGCTGTTAATGAAAGATTCAGAGAATTAAGCAAGCAAACGCAGACTGCAACCAGATACTTCTGAAATTAGGTTGTATGCTTTTATAAAAGAAACGGTGTTAAAACTAGGTTTAAGACTAATTAAGGTGAAAGCGTTGAGGGAAGAACTACCGCTTCCGGAAAAAATCTTGCAGACATTACATAACTTGTGCGCAACGGCTCCAGACCTTGCCAGAAGAAGCGAAGAATTGGCACAAGTTCTGCAAATCGACATAAACGAAGTGGAAAGAACACTGGACAATTACAAACTTGAGGGCTTTGCGGAAAGCTTCATGGATAACGAAGGAAAAAAGCGTTATTACTTGACCGCACGTGGAATAATAAAAGTATGCGCTCTTTTCACGTAGTGAAAGCGAATGCATGTCACAATCTTTTCGTGGGAGTATTCGCCAAGAATTGTTGGACAGCTTGCAGACTACGTTAGAGAGCTTGCTGTGCAACTTGTCAAAAACGGCGTGAAAACGTTCGTGGTTACTTATCATGATTATTTGACTGGGCAGTATGATGAGCCGGAAGGCGTTAAGATTTATAGAGTAGCGAATCCTGTTCGCACGCACATCGGCGTTCTAACGTGGGTTCTCACTTTAAATCAGGAAGTGGAGAGAGCTGCAGCAAACATCTACTACAACGCGAATAGACAACTTGATTTGATAGATGTGTATGATTGGCATTTCATAACAGCTGCTGTTACTCTAAAAAAGGGTCTGAACGTGCCCTTTGTTTATTCTGTGGAAAGCCTTGAAGAGCATCGTTCTCATGGCGCCAATTCGCCCTTTAACATGGCTATCAAAAGCATTGAATGGTTGGGCATGTATGAAGCGGCAAAACTTGTTGTCAAGTCCGAGTGGATGCGAGATGAAGTTTACAGAGTCTACAAGGTTCCATTAGAAAAGGTGAAGGTTATCCCGCCAAAATCCGCGCACTGGATGAATAACATTTTGGAAACTTACAAGGATGTTGCAGGGAGGCGTAGTTTCTAAATGACCGACGAATTGACTGTCATGATGCTTACTTGGGAGTATCCTCCAAGAATTATTGGAGGAATATCACCACATGTCTACAACTTGTCGCGAAGCTTAGCAAGAAATGGCGTGAAAGTTTACGTGGTTACGTGCGATTTTCCAGGCACACCTCAGCATGAAGTTGTTGATGGCATAGAAGTTTTTCGGATTGATTCCTACAAGAACCCTTCACCGGATTTTGCAACGTGGGTTTATTTGATGAATGTGAACATGCAAAAGGAAGCGGCGGCGCTTGTTAAAGGCTTAGGTGGGAAGGTTGACGTTTTCCATGCTCACGATTGGCTCGTCTCGAACGCTGGAATTGGATTAAAGCACGTTTTCAGAAAGCCACTTCTAGCCACAATGCATTCGACAGAAATTGGAAGGCGAAATGGGATTCATTTTGATTATGAACGAATGATTCATGAGACAGAAGCGTGGCTTACTTATGAGGCGTGGAAAGTAATATGCTGTAGCAACTATATGGTTTCGCATGTTCAATGGGCTTTTGGACTTCCACCAGACAAGCTAGTCATGATTCCAAACGGCGTTGACGCAGAAGCATATACAAAAACGGAAAATTCAGATTTAAGCAGTTTTAGAAGCAAGTTTGCTTTGCCAGAAGAGAAAATTGTGCTTTTTGTTGGGAGACTGGTTTATGAGAAGGGAGTTCAAGTTCTCATCAACGCGGTTGCGAGAGTTTTGGAGAAGACCAACGCAAAGTTTATAATTGTAGGCAACGGTTACATGAAAGAGCAACTTTCAAGCATCATCAAAAGTTTCGGATTAATGCACAAAGTGCTTTTCACAGGTTTTGTAGACGACGAAACTTTAAGAAAACTGCAAAAATGTGCAGATGTTTCTGTTGTGCCCTCGCTTTTCGAACCTTTCGGGATAGTCGCTCTCGAGGCAATGGCGGCGAAAAGTCCAGTCGTGGTCTCAGACACTGGCGGTTTGTCAGAAATAGTCGAACATGATGTAACAGGTGTTAAGGCGTATGTGAATAATCCGGAGTCACTGGCGTGGGGAATAACAAAGGCGCTGCTTGATAAGGGCTATGCGAACTGGTTGAAAGAGAACGCGTACAAGAAAGTTCAGGAAAAATATAACTGGAACAAGATAGCCCAGCAGACAAAAGCTATCTATGAATCCGTCTTAAAAGATTATTCAAAGAGCTCTTGGGCATAAACAGACCGAGGGATATAATTTATGGAGAATTTATGGGTATTTTAGTTTGATGGCTTTGTTTTCGCAAGCATCAACACATTTCAGGCAGTAGATACATTCTGGGTCGCTAAATTTTTCCCAAGGCAAATCCAAAATCCGCACACGTGTGGGACAAACCTCAACACACTTATTGCATTCGCCCTTAGCACATTTAGTCAAGTCCCTACGCAAACCGAGAAAACTAAACCTGTTCAAAACTGCCATAATTGCTCCATGAGGACAGAAATATCTACACCAACTTCTCGGCACATAAACTGCAAAAACGATAACACCCGCCATGATGACTAGTTGCGCCCAGAAGAGCATAGGTAAACCTACGATGAAAGAGAACGCATCCACAGTTTGACTCGTAAATGTGGCACTAGCTTTCTGAGCAAATGCCGGCAAGGTTCCAAACAAAGTTTCCGCAGGACTTAATGCAGTGAATGGTGCCTGCGTGAAAATGCCCAAAGCGCTTTCATAGCTTTTCTGAGTTCTTGCAAGTTTTGAAGCTGCAAAAGTTCCACTAATGAATAAGGTGATGAGCAGAATGCCATACTTTATGTATATCATAGTTTCATGGGTTCTCGGCGAAATTTCTCGTTTCTTATGTTTAATAAAACCGACCAAATCTTGAACGAACCCGAAGGGACAAACCCAACCGCACAAGGATTTGCCAATTAAAATGCCCACAACCAAGAAAGAAGCGATAGCAAACCATGGAAAAACAGCATCGTACAACATAAGCTGTATAGCAGTATACGCATCACCCACTGTGTTAGGCTGAAGCCTCCAAGTCCACAGAACCGGAAGCAAAAGTGGCAGAGAACCTAAATTGAAAACAATTGCGCTGAAAAATATGAAAGACAAGAACTGCACTATTCTTCGTGGCGTGTTATACTTCAGCAAAGTTTGCTTGATTTTGCCCGCCAATTTCTCGCCTCTTCCATGCGAATAATGAAAGTCTCCGTTATTTATTTTCCGATGACTTTAACATTTTCTACAAGAACCCACGGCGCAACCAACTGCCCAATCTTACGCTCATTATTAGCCAATGCAGAAACATTCTTCAACACCTCGAAAATATTGCCAGCAACCATGACTCCTTTAGTTGCGTGGGCAATTCTGCCATTTTTGATTTTCCACGCAGGCGTTGCAACAACTGAAAACTCCCCACTGGCTGGATTACTGCTATGAGCGCCTTGCAAATAATACACGATAAGGCCATCTTTCACTTCGTTGACTAGTTCTTCTGATGACTTCTTCCCGGGTAAGATATGAACATTAGTCGCTTCGATGCTTGGCGTTGACAAATATCCTGCTCTCGAGGCGTTTCCAGTGCTTTCTTTTCCTTCTTTTCTGGCAGTGTAGTTGTCGTAGATAAAATTGCGTAGGATGCCCTTCTCTATTATTGTTGTTTTTTGTTGAGGAACCCCTTCAGCGTCAAACCTCCATGTTTGGAGCCCACCCTTTAACAAGCCATCATCGTAGATTGTCACAATTTCTGAGGCAACTTTGTCTCCAATTTTGCCTTTAAATGCAGATTGATTTCTCTGCACAAAATCCGCCTTGACAGCGTTAATCAAGGTAAAATAGAGAAGCTGCTGCAGCGCGAACTGAGTAAATATGACATTAGTGTTCTTTGTCTCTATCTTCTTCGCTTTCAAGGCTGAAATTGTCAGTCGTGCAGCCTCTTCACCAACCCTCTCTGGATCAATCTTATAGCTTCTTTCAGCGTTAAACTCAAAGCATACAGGGGTCACTTCGCCCCCTTCTTGACCAACCGTCGCTAAGCTGCATTCGATGACTGTGCCATGGTCGGCGCATGCAATACCGTTGGAGTTAGCAACAGCCGAAGATAAGTATGAAGCACCAGCGCCTCCTTCTATTGGAAATACTCGCTTGTCCTTTTTCTCAGCTGCATCTAACATTGCAGAAGCAATTTTCACTAAATCTTCTGAATGAAGCTGAACAATTTTGCTGTCGTAGGTGTTTTCCACAGTTGAGAGAGGCTTTTTGTCGGGAAAGCCGTTCCAGCCTTCGTCTGGTTTGCTTGCTTTGGCAAAACTTATCGCTTTCAGAACTATTTCTTCAGTTGCTGTCTTATTTTCTAAAATGTTAGTGTAAGAGAAACCCACAGCCTTTTTAATTACAGCTCTAACACCTAAACCTCTGTCAATAATACGGGAACTTTTGGCAATCTGCCCGCGCTCAATAACGACACTATTAGCAAAACCTTGGTAAACAAACGCCTCAGCCTCATCGGCCTCCTTCCTCAAAGCGAAACTAACCGCATTCTCCGCCAGACTTAACATTTCTTGTTGCTTAAGCACTGCCACCCACCAACACCTCCTTCACCCTAATATGAGGACCACCATCACATACAAAGGCTGTCTGTCCCTTCCCGCATCTTCCAGGAGACAACTCGAAATCTTTTCCAACAGCGTCCACCTTAAGCAAAGTTTCAAGCGTGTTACCGCTTATAGAAGCGTTGCGCACCGGCTCGCCTATTTCCCCTTTCACTATTTCATATGCTTCTTGAATGCCAACTTGAAATGTGCCATCCAGATTTGCTTGCCCACCCCTAAAACTCTTGAGATAATAACCAAACTTTATGCCTTCAATTAGTTCCTCCAATGAATAGTCTTTTGGTTCCATGAACGTGTTGCGCATCCGTATTATGGGCTCAACTCTAAAGTCTTCCGCTCTGGCGTTGCCAGTTGGCTGCATATTCAATTTTTGCGCAGTTTCACGGTTATGCATCAATCCAGCCACAACACCGTCTTTCACAAGAAGCGTCTTCTGCGTTGGAACCCCTTCATCATCATACTTGAAAGAGCCAAAAGCACCTTCAACAGTGCCATCATCATAAAAAGTGACCATGTTAGAAGCTATCTTCTTCCCAAACTTGTTTGACAAAACCGAGCCGGACAAGGTCAAATCAGCCTCTGCAAGATGCCCAAAAGCCTCATGAACGAAAACGCCGACAACATTCGGTCCTAAAACCACTGGGAATGTATCGCCTTTTGGAGGTTTAGCTTTCAGTTGTTCAACTGCCCGTTTTGCAACACCTTCACCGATTTTTTCTAGTGTTTGGGCATCAAATATTTCGTAGCCTGATGTGGAGCCTATTTCTTCTCGGCTGAAAGTGAAAATCTCTGCTTCTGTCGCAGTGGCTGTGATTCTTGACCACACGTACAGTTTGCTTTGTTCAATGTAAGTACCTTCATTGTTTATGAAATAGTTGGTTCCTGTTAAGTCTAGATAATCTATTGTGCAGCTCTTAACACGCCTGTCATAGCCTAAGATTGTGTTGTTAATTGCCAATGTGGTGTTTATCTTGTCTTCTATTGAGATTTTTGAAGGGTCTTTCCGTGGGTTTGCAGTAACCTTGTCTTCGATGGCTTTGGTTTTGGCGAGTTTTATCGGGTTCTTAAGTCTTGAACCCGCAGCCTTCGTCATTCTGCAAGCGTCTGAAACAGCATCAGTTAAGGTTTCAGCATTTAAAGAACCGACCGACGCAAAACCCCAAGCGCCTTTGACGAGTACCCGCAAGGCAGCACCGCTTTCAATTCCTTGCTTTGCCGCTTCAACACGACCCTCCTTAAGCGTAAGCATGGTTTTGAAAAGCTTTTGAGCCCGAACTTCGGCGTATTCGGCTCCAAACTTTTGAGCTGCTACATCAGTAACTTTAACTAGAATGTCTTTCAAAGATGTTGCCCTTCTAATATAGCGTTAGAAGGGATTTATTCAGAAGCACAATTATAAAATGGTTATGGTTTCCATTTTTAACTATTCAAAAATTGGACAGTACATGTTAGGATGAAACAACAGAATTGAGAAATGGAAAAGCTGTCTATGCTTTTCGCATAAGCAATTTTACTTGGCTGGCAAAATCAGATTCTTCTTGTACCCTTTCTAAGTCTAGTCTGCGGAGCAAGCCATAGCTGGAGTAGATGTCGTCTAGAATCTTGCGCTCGACAACATAGGCGCCAGACCTCAAAAAGTCCTCGAGACCCTTCGCAAACAGTTCAATCTTTTCAGCTATTTCATCTCTGTTAAGAGAGTAATTGTTCTCCAGATGTTTGTAAATTAGAAGCGTAGCTTCCTCACCGAACACTTGCCTCAATACTCTATCGATAATCTTTGAAAGTTTATCTTCTTTCTTGTTTGTGGGCTGGATTATGTGTTGCAACGTTGAACCCTCATACAACATCGTATGTATTACGACTTAATAAGTCTTCCCGTATATCTGCTAAACACGTATACAATTAAAATACGTAAAAGAAATGATTACATGAAGTCCGTAAGATTCAATTGTTGAACTCTTTGCAAAACAGATTTTGCCACAGAATCCTCTTCAAAAAGCACCAGTCGTCCATATACGCCGTCGTATCCCGGCACTATTTTAGCGCGTCCTTCTCTAACTCTAATTATCGCCTCAACAATCTTTTCATCAACAACATTACTCAACGCCTCTTTAGGCGAGTCAATCAGCACTGTATACTCGTCACCAAACTTTTCAACAAGAGGGTTGTAAATGCTCCACACTTGCTGGGTAGAAGGAGAATCAACACCCAAAACTGTCATAATAATTTCAGAAAGCGGAAGCAAACGCATAAAACCTATCGCGCCATCAGGTTTAAAGTCGAGCTGCCGGTCGGCCAACTCTTCAACACGCTGTTCTACACCCTTTGTAAGTTTTCTGCGACATACAGGACAAATATTACCGAGTTTTATCGCCTCTTGCGGAGAAAGCACCACATTACAGCTTCGGTGGCCTGTCCAATGGTACTTTCCATATGCAGGGTTTGTCTCTATTGTAAACTTGAATCGCTCTTTATCTTTTGAACGAAGCGCATCTACAACCTCATAATAGCTTGGCTTTCCTATCTCGAAAACATTTGCTTCCCGTCCAATACGCCAAGGCCAAAAGCTATGACTGTCGCTGTTAGAGACTAATACGAATTTGTCAAGTTTGCTTAAGCGCCAATTCATTGGAGGGTCGGATGAAAGCCCAGTTTCCAACGCATAGATGTATTTCGTCATGTCCTGGTAGCATTCTTCGACACTGTTGAAGCCACTGAAAGCACCAAAAATACTGAACCAAGGGGTCCAAGCATGGGCTGGAAAAACCATATTCTCGCTTGAAACCTCCATTGCCTCTTCTACCAAATGCGGCGCATCCATGTTTAATGTTGGTCTGCCATCTAATGCCAAGTCACCGTATTTTGATAATCTCTCGTTGATTTGAACTGCGGTTTCTAGGTTAGGCGTTAAGATAACATGGTGAACCTTCTTCAACTCATTCTCAAAAAGAAATACTGTGCTTACTTCTGTTGTTATCATGAAACAAACTGGTAACACGGGATTTTTGGTAATTTTATACAAGCCTGTGTCAGATTCTTGAATTAAGATTTCTTGTAGTTCTTTAAGCCATTTTGGATGTGTAAAATCGCCTGTGCCAATCAATGTTAAACCTTTTATCTTCGCGAAACGGGCGATTTCTTCAACAGACATCTTTTGGCTTGTAGCACGACTGTAACGACTATGAATGTGTAGGTCAGCTATCACTCTCAAGTTTCTTTTCACTATCCGCAGTCTCTCTCACATATTTTTCTAAACGCTTCTCCCAGTCCACTTTAAACATAATAATGAACACGATTATTAACAAAACTATCGCAAAAACAAACCCAATCAACATTGATATCCAACCACTTTCCACACCAAATATGTCCTTGATTACGCCGATTGAAAATCGCCCAGCGTACGCCACAATCAAGTTCATGCAAACTTTACCAACAAATGCCGGAAGAAAGGCTTTAGCAATGCTGTAACGCATAACGCCCAATGGGATAAAAAGCAAATCATCAGGCAAAGGTGTCAAAGCAAAAACGAAAATTGTGATTGAGCCATACTTGTTGAAGACTTTGACGAGAAAATCCATTTTCTTTTTGTACTTTTCGCTTATTACTTTCCTGCCACCGATGCCAAGCAGATACCCTGAAAACTCGCCAATTGCCGCTCCAGTTCCAGCTGCAAGCGCAATCCAAACAGGCTCAAACTGTCCTCCCAACGTGAAAATAATGACGGTGTATGGAATGGGAAAAAAAATCGACAATGCACCAATTAAGCTGATTAGGAAAATTCCAAAATATCCATATTGCGTTGAGAGGCTTGCCATCCATTTAATGATGTCGTCGAACTGCAACAGAAAGGTTCCCCTTAAAACACTGAATTAGAACAATATGCTTAAAGAGATTGTTATCGCCAAACAAGCGGCACATTTAAATTACCGCACACTTACAGAAAATTTCTACAAACTTTTAGGAAAGGATAAATATTGACAGCTAAAAAAGAGCCAATTTGGATAGCAAGAGAACTCTCAAAGTGCAGTGGTTGCCGAAAATGTGAGATTGCATGTTCTCTCTTCCACGAAAAACGTATATGGCCAGAAGCTTCGCGAGTAAGAGTTTTCATGCTGGTTCCCGGTGTGGAGTTTCCACATTTATGTGTTCAATGTGAGGATTATCCATGCGTAAAAGTTTGTCCGGTAAAAGCGTTGTCAATAAGCAAGAAGACAGGCGCGGTTTTGGTGAAAAATAAGGCGTGCATTGCCTGTGGTAAGTGTATAGACGCTTGTCCGGGCAGAATTCCGCACATGCACCCAACAGAAAAGCATGTGGTGATTTGCGATTTGTGCAACGGCGACCCGCAATGTGTAAAAGTGTGTCAAGAAGGGGGCTGGAATGTTCTAAAAAAAGTTTCAAGAGGAGACCGTCCTTTCAAGCTTTACGCTCGCACACCAGAGGAAACAACTAAAGATTTAGCCCTTAAGATGTATGGAGAACAAGCGGAGGAATACCTATGATTCTGGGCTATGCCGGCAAATTTCTTGAAGTAAACCTTTCAAATGGTAAAATTAAAGAGACAAGATTTGGTGATGAAATTCTGAAGGATTATGTTGGCGGCAGGGGTTTAGCTGCAAAAATTCTCTGGGACCGGTTGGGCAGCAAATGGGAGAGGATAGACCCATTAAGTTCAGAAAATATACTCTTGCTCTTGACTGGACCATTAACAGGATACTTTCCGGGCGGAAGGATTTGTGTTTCAGGCAAGTCGCCACAGAGCAACGGCGTTGTAGGCTCAACCGTGGGCGGAGAATTCGGCGTTGAGTTAAGATGTGCAGGTTATGATGGCATAATTGTTACTGGCACGTCAGAAAAGCCTGTTTACTTGTTTGTTAAAGATTCGGATGTTGAAATTAGAGATGCAAGCCACGTTTGGGGCAAAGACGCAAAACAAACAGTCACAATCCTAACAAAAGAGTGTAGAGAACTTTTGAAAAAGCGTTACCCGCTTTATGGTGAATGGAAAGAACCAGCGCTGCTGTATATTGGTCCGGCAGGAGAGAATAAAGTGCGAACAGCGGTTGTTGCGGCCAAATGGTCTCATGCGGCGGGTTATGGCGGTTACGGCGCAGTTATGGGTTCAAAAAAGCTGAAGGCAATAGCGGTTAAGGGCACTGGACCTTTGCCAGATGTTGCCGACATGAGAAAGGTTAAACGACTCATCCAAGTTGTAAACGAGAATGCATACGACAATGAACTTTGGAGACGCTGGGGAACAGGTTCGGGCGGCTACGAAGTAGGTGCAAAAACAAGCTCTGAGCCTGTGAGAAATTGGCAAGACGAATGGCATGACGAAAAGAGCTTCGGTGTTGACCAGTTTGAGAACAGAGTTTGGGTCAAGCAGTACTGGAGTGATTTTGGCTGTCCCACATGCTGTTTGAAAGTAGCTGTTGTCAAGACTGGAAAGTTCAAAGGAGCCATAACGGATAATCCGGATTATGAAATGCAAGCCTATCTGGGTCCAAACTTGGGGATTTTCACGCCGGAAGAAAACGTGTTTCTCACAGCTCTTATTGATGATTTGGGTTTGTGTGGCATTCAAACTGGAAACGTCATGGGTTTTGCCGCAGAGCTTTTCCAAAGAGGCATATTCACAAAGAAGGATTTGGATAATATAGAACCCAAGTGGGGTGATGCAGAAGCCTTTGCAGCTTTAGCTAAGAAGATTGCTTTTAGAGAAGGAGTTGGCGACTTACTTGCTGAGGGAACATACCGTGCTGCATTGAAAATTGGAAAGATAAAGAATACGGATTTGTTGCCTTACGCGGTACAATCCAAAGGCATCGGCATAGGCGCTCATGGTATCCGCAGCGGAAAAGACTACCCAGAAATAATCTCTTACGCGTGCTCAGTGCAAGGCGGAGACCACACATCCACAGCCGGACTACCTCTAGACAGTGGAGGGAGCGAGCTAATGGAAATCTTCAACGACTCAGGCGTTTACTGCAACTTCAACAGTTTCGGAATACCACGCAATCTCAGATTCGATTTCTATGAAGCAGTCACAGGTCTGAAGTTAACACGCGAAGAATGGTGCAGCACCAAAGCACTAAAGACATTACAGTTGCAAAGAGCTATGCTACTTCTCGGCGGTCCAGACTTAAAATGGAACACGAAAACTCATGATGACAATCCACCGAGATTTTATGACCCCTTGCCTTCAGGACCATACAAAGGAAAAACCACCGATAAAGCTGCTGTTGAAGAATACAAGAGCAGGTATTATGAGGCAGTTGGCTGGGACAAAAGCGGCATACCAAAAGCAGAAGTTCTTCAGAAACTTGGGTTAGAAGACGCGAACATTGTTCTAGAAAAACTACGCCTATAAAGGTCAATCTTTAAATGACTGAATTATCTTACCCTATCACAATTATAATTAGGAAGTGAAATGTTTGAGTAGTAAATGGTCAAAGAAATTAGGCACCCAATGTAATATAGACCCAGATGTTTTGGAATCTATGCTGAAAGAACTAAGCTCAAGTTGTCATGGCGACACAGAAATTTCCAAGCAGATCATAGAAGAACTTACGACTAGTTGTGGTTTTAATGAGGATGATTTGAAAAAGTTTGTGAAAGAAGTAGCAAAAAATTGCCCCATAGATGCAAAAAGACTCCACAAGGAAATTATAGCGGCTGAAGGCAGAAAGGAAGAGACTTATAAGGCCATATACGAATCCCGAATGAGAGCCCCCTGAGTTCAAATGAGCTGAAGACGCCAAGAATTAAGTTCAACACTATTCAACATAAACAATATCAAACAGTTTAGATTCCAGATTTCATATGCTTTCTGTAAAGGAATAACGCGGCTTTTTCTTTTTTCTGCGCATAATCTGGATTGGCAAATACGACCTTAGCTTTTTCTACTCTTTCAGCAGCTAACTTTTTCTGCAGCCTTTTCAGAATTAATGAAGTTTGGAATACACCACGCCATGAAAGCGGAAAACTTGCAGCACCATTCCTATCAAGTCTAGTCCATCTTTTCTCGCGTAAAAGTTTCTTGGCGGTTTTGATATTCATTTTTCACTTAATATATAAAAACGTTAAAAATAGGAAGCAGAGAGAAACTAGATTATGTGTAGTTCTTTTCCGATTTTTTCGAATGCCTTTATGGCAAAGTCTAAATCTTCTCGTGTTAACGCCGCATTCATGATTGTTCGTATGCGGGCTTTGTCCCGCGCGACCATTGGATAGACAATAGGCAAAGCAAAAACTCCTTCTTCGAATAGTCGTGCACTTAGTTTTTTCGCTACGCCGCTTTCGCCAACTATGACTGGCGTTATCGGAGTTTGACTGTTACCGATGTCAAAGCCTAAATCCTTCATGACTTTCTTAAAGTAGCGCGTGTGCTCCCACAATGTTCGAACGTGCTGTGGTTCCTTTTCCAGAACGTCAATGGCAGCTATGCAAGCAGCTGCAACCGCTGGTGGATGCGACCCACTGAGAAGCCAAGTTCGCGACTTGTTGTAGGCAAAATTAATCAGGTCTTGTGAACCGGAAACATGTCCACCAACCACACCAAATGCCTTTGAAAAAGTGCCCATTTCCACATGAACCTTGTCGCGGCTAAGTTTGAAGTGCGTAACAATGCCTCTCCCGCCCTCGCCTAATACGCCTTCTCCGTGAGCGTCATCCACGTAAACCATCGCGCCATGTTCGGCACCTACCTTGGCTATACCGTCAAGAGGCGCTATGTCGCCATCCATGGAGAAAACACCATCAGTAATTATCAGCATCCTCCTGTATGGCGGCTGGTGTTTCTCTGCTTCTTCCAAAACCCGTTGCAAGTCTTCCACATTCGAGTGTTTGTAAACCGCTCTCTCGGCGTGCGAAAGCCTAACACCATCTATTATGCTGCCGTGGTTGAGTTCGTCGCTTATTATTAAGTCGCCTTTACTAGTCAGCTGGGGAATCAAGCCCGCGTTAGCCGCAAAACCCGTCTGATAAACTAGTGAAGCTTCTGCATGCTTGAACCTTGCGAGCCGCTTTTCAAGCTCTACATGTATATCCATTGTTCCGGCAATTGGACGAACAGATCCAGAACCTGCACCGTGCGTCTGAACAGCTTTTATTGCTGCTTCTCTCAGCTTTGGATGGTTGCTTAGTCCCAGATAATTGTTGGAACAGAACATTAGAACCTTCTTGCCTTCAACTTTGCACCATGGCGTGCTCGGACCCTGCAGAACACGAATTCTCCAGTCAAGTTCATTTCGCACCAACTCATCATACTCTTCACGCAAAAACGATGTTGGATTTCGCATTTTCAACACCACTTTTTCCTACTCACAAAGCATTCTCTTAACTCTTTCTAGACTAAACCTCACTTGCAAATCTTCTCTTCAGCTTTTCTATCATATCCTTCGTCATTGAAGCCAAATCATACGTAGGGCTCCAACCCCAATCCTTGCGTGCCACACTGTCATCTATCGACATAGGCCAAGAACCCGCAATCTTCTGCCTAAAATCAGGTTTATACTCAACTTTGAAGTGGGGAATGTACTTTCGTATTTCCGCAGCTAGTTCTCCGGCTGAGAAGCTTATGGCACTCAAGTTGTAGCTTGTGCGGCACTTAATCTTGGCTGAGTCGGCTTCCATAAGGTCAATACCTGCTTTTAAGCAGTCGGGCATATACATCATAGGCAAAACTGTGTCTTCTCTCACAAAGCAAATGTACCGTTTCTTCCTAATCGCTTCATAAAATATTTCCACAGCATAGTCTGTCGTGCCTCCACTTGGAGGAGTCTCACTGCTTACAATGCCCGGATAACGAACACTTCGCACGTCCAAGCCAAACTTGGCAAAATAATAATTACATAATAGTTCACCAGCTACCTTAGTTACGCCATACATGGTTCTTGGAATCAACACAGTATTCTGAGGAGTGTTAACGCGGGGCGCTTCCGGACCAAAAACGGCGATGGAGCTTGGCCAGAAAACCTTTGTCGTGCCTTGTTCTCTTGCAACTTCAAGCACGTTGTAGAGCCCGTCCATGTTCACGTGCCAAGCAAGTTGAGGATTCTCTTCACCCGTGGCTGAGAGAACTGCTGCTAGATGGTAAATTGTGTCAATCTCATATTTTTTTACAATTTTCTTTATGTTTTCTTTGTCTGTGATGTCAATAAACTCGAATGGTCCGGACTCTAATAGTTTGCCGCTTGGTTTTCGTTTATGCCCAGTTGCAACAACATTGTCGCCGCCATATTTTTTTCGCAGTTCTATTGTTAATTCTGAGCCAATTTGTCCGGTTGCGCCTGTCACGAGAATTCGTTTCATGTTCTTTTTGAACATTTAATAATGCTCCAGTTATTCAGAGAGAAAAGGATGTTAGAATCTGTAAGATATAAGAATTTTCAGAAAAGAAACGTCCTTTGAACCGCTATTTTGGCTGTAGAATCTCAAGTTTGTGAAGTAGTTCTTCGATTGGATTTTTATGGAAATCGACCCTCAAATTTGCTACTACCTTTTCGGTGTCGACCACGATTAGTGCTGCTGAAATTTCGCCTCGTCGGTCTCCCCCACTTTTGCTTCCCGCTTTCAGAGCCTTCGCCATTTTCCAAGCTAGGCTTCCACCAGAAGCTTCAAATTCCTTAGCCATGCTCGTCAAAACTTTCTTTCCCACAAGCAGATTTCCAATAGCGATGTAATTTTCGCCTATTATTTCTCCATGCCATTTTGGGGCTTTAGCACCTGTGAAAGTCGCTTTTCTTCCTTTAAAATCCATGATTGCAGCTTGTCGCAATTCGCTTTCTGTGTCTTCAATCAAAACTCTATCAAGCACTTCTTGGGGAGTCAAGCCCATCGTCAACAGTTCTAATCCCTTTACTCCGTAAGCTACGTTTGTGTAGGCTTGAGTTGCAATCACGCCGACGCCTGGTTTTGTATGAGGAACTCTATCGCTAACTGACTTCACGCCTGTGGCGGTGGCAACGCCCATCAGTTCACGGTTAGGCGAGATGGCTAGAATTGAGAACGTTCCAATAGGCGGCAGCTTCACTTAGATTGGCGCTCCTTGTTCATCAAAATAGTTTAAAGCTTGCGCAATAAATCTTGTCACTGACAAGCAATGAAGTTGGGCTTTATTGTTAATCCCATTGCGGGCATGGGAGGCAAAGTAGGACTGAAAGGAACAAACGGCGTTTTGAAAGAAGCGATTGTGCGAGGCGCGAAACCAATAGCTCCGGAAAGAGCCACAGAATTTCTGCGAAAACTAAAGGAAAACATGGAAAATAAGCAAATAGAGATTTTGACTTGCCCAAGAATAATGGGCGAAGATGAGGCAGAACAAGCTAATTTTCCAGCTCAAATCTTACCCATGACGATAAGAAAGGAAACTACTGCGAAAGACACGAAAACCGCTGTTAAGCTGTTAGTTAAGGCTAAAGTGGATTTGATAGTCTTTGTAGGTGGAGATGGCACAGCCAAAGACATTTTTGATGCAATGCAAGTCAGCGGTGAAGTGCCAGCGGTAGGCGTGCCCTCTGGAGTGAAAATGTATAGTGGTGTTTTCGCAGTGAATCCTCGAGACGCTGTGGATGTTGTCTTAATGTTTGCGGATAAGCAAGCGGAAATTGCAGAGTTTGAAATTATGGACGCAGACGAGAAAGCTATACGAAGTGACGCTTTCCTAGTTAAACTACACGGCTATTTGAAAGGACCGTTTGTTCCGATGCGAATTCAAGGAAGTAAACAGGTAAGCCCAGAAACAAGTGATGAAAAAGAGAACCAAACAGCAATAGCGCGCTTCATAGTTGAAGAGATGCAGCCAAACGCCACGTACATACTAGGTCCGGGAACCACCGTTAAACGCGTTGCTGAATTTCTTGGCGTGGAAAAAACAGTGCTTGGCGTGGATATTTACAGTGTTGGTAGAATTGTGTTAGATGTGGATGAGAAGAAGATTTTAGAAGACGTAAAAGATTGGCGGAACACATGGATTATTCTCTCGCCAATTGGGCATCAAGGAATTCTTCTGGGAAGAGGAAACCAACAGATAAGCCCAGAAATCATTAAACGTGTCGGAAAAGAGCACATAATTGTTACAGCAACCAAAAACAAGCTTCAAAGCATTGAAAGAAATATTCTGCGGGTTGACACAGGAAACACGGAAGTAGACACCATGCTAAAAGGATACATTAAAGTGGTAACAGATTACCGAGAATGGCGATTAACGCCAGTGCAGTGATGTCACTAGGCTCCAAATTTTCTTGTTTTATCAATCAAATCCATCAAGATAGACATCAAATCAGCGCCTCTTATTCTGTTCAAGCCACCTTTTGCGCAGACTCCTCCATCAAATTCGGTGACATCACCATGGCGAACGTACGATCCGGTTATCGCTACTGGAACCGAGTCCCCTTCATGGTCCCGCGTGACAGAAGACGCCCTGTGGTCGGCGGTCACAGCCAAATAGGTCTCTTCTAGATTTACCTTTTCAAGCAAATAGCCTAGCATCTGGTCTATTTTCTCAATTACTGCAATTTTCTGTTTAACGTCACCGTCATGGCTAGGAACGTCTGGCGCTTTCACGTGTAAAAGCACAAAATCATTCACTTTTAACGCTTGAACTGTCGCTTTAGCCTTAGCAATGAAGTCGGTTTGAGGAGTCCCCTTGGCTCCTTTAACGTCTATCAGCTTCATTCCAGCAACCTTACAGACGCCTTTAACCAACGAAACTGCAGATACACACGCCGCATCAACATCATAACTTCAGATTAAGGCTTAATGTTCAGAACAGTGCCAGCGCCTCTACATAAAATGGCATTAGCGAGCGGCGATCCATGTTTTACTCTTTTCTTGTTGACTGGATGCTCCTTCAGAGTTTTATGAAATTTGTGTAAGAGATTATTGAGGATTTTGGCTGTGTGCTTCGCTTCTAAACTGCCGTCCAAAGCTTTTGTTCCCAGAACTTTTTCTCCAACCTTCTCGGCGTCAGAATCGCCTATAGCTGCTGATAATTTGGATCCTCGAAGAAGGAGAGCTGCACGGTGCTGGACGGTGTTTCTAAACACCACTTTTAGTGATTATTTTATTGGTTTGATTTTTTGGAGATTTTCAGCAGGTTTTGAAGTGTCATCGTTCGTGATTCTTCCAGCATGCCCTATCCAAGACGGAAAGGTTATCGTCAACTGTTGCAAAGTTGCATCGGAAAGCCACATCGCCTGGCAGGACAACTATTCCTGAGCCGATAGCCTCGAGGGCGCCTCGTCCAGAATAAACCTTCACAGCGGCGTACCCAAGTAAAGCTAGGGCGGCTGTGTCGCTTCCTGGCGGTATTCCTGGAGGATGGCATCCATTACGCCGCAGATTTCAGAGTTGCAATTTTATTCATCGAAGGTTTACGCGCTGCTTCTAAGGGTTTCTTCCAACCTAACTCTTTCGCTGGTCTGTCAGCCATTCCGTCTCCAATAATCAAAATTGCCTTCATCTTCAATTCACGCCGTCCTCCTCTGGATTGGGGATGCACTCAAAGGTATATGTGAACGACTAAAACGCTTATTCATCTAAATAAGAAGCAACCATGCAAGATTGAGAGAAGAAAACGTTTAATAGATTGAGTTTAGTATTGTTTTGAAAGTGGTTTAAATGGGCGATTGCGTTCCACATTGCTAAATTCTCGCAAGACCTAGCCCACACTAGAAT
>CAYWII010000003.1:0-3853 GCA_964457175.1 uncultured Candidatus Bathyarchaeia archaeon | reverse complement strand
ACACTAGAATTATATTCAACCACCAAAGAAAAAGAAGAGAGATGAAAATGTCAGACACTGGAATCACCGTCAAAAAATCCGAAGACTTCTCAGAATGGTACACGCAAGTCATCGTTAAATCAGGATTTGCAGACTACGCACCAATAAAAGGCTGCATGATATTCCGCGAACACTCCTACGCCATCTGGGAGAAAATCCAAGAAATCTTCGACGCAAAAATAAAAGCTACAGGACACAGAAACGTGTACTTCCCACTATTCATACCTGAAAGTTTTCTCAAAAAAGAAGCTGAACACTTTGCAGGTTTCACACCAGAAGTCGCATGGGTAACAATGGGCGGAGACACGCTACTAGAAGAGAAACTTGCCTTAAGACCCACATCCGAAACAATAATGTACGCAACATTCGCCAAATGGATCAGAAGTTGGAGAGACCTACCAATAAAAATTAACCAATGGTGTAACATAATAAGATGGGACACGAAAGGAACCAAGCTCTTTCTAAGAACCAGAGAATTCCTCTGGCAAGAAGGACATACTGCTCATACAACAAAAGAAGAAGCAGACCGAGAAGTGATGCAAATCCTAAACGAATACAAAGACGTAATGGAAAACTATTTGGCAATCCCCGTGCTTACTGGAAAAAAATCAGAAAAAGAAAAATTCCCTGGAGCTCTCTACACCACAGCCTTGGAAGCAATTATGCCGGATGGAAAAGCACTGCAAATGGGAACATCACATCAACTTGGCCAAAACTTCTCAAAAGTTTTCAAAGTCAAATTTCTCGACCACAACGAAAAAGAACACTACGTTTGGCAAACTTCATGGGGCTTTACGACCAGAATGATAGGCGCATTAGTGATGGTGCACGGCGACGACAAAGGATTAGTGCTGCCTCCAAAAGTTGCGCCGATACAAACGGTGATAGTGCCGATACCTTATAAAGACGCCGACTCTAAGGCAATTCTATCGAAAGCAAAACAAATCTACGGAAAACTGCAAAGGCATGGCATTCAAGTAGTTTTGGACGACAGAGCCGAATATACTCCGGGATGGAAATTCAACGAGTGGGAACTGAAAGGTGTGCCAATAAGAATAGAGATTGGTCCAAGAGATGTGAAACAGAAACATGTGATATTAGCCAGAAGAGACACTTTCGAGAAAACTGCCGTCAAAGAAGAAAAAATAGTTGACGCTATGATAGAATTACTTGAAGAAATCCAGAAGAACCTATTCAGAAAAGCCAAAAAATCCCTTCAGGAGAATATCACCACAGTGAGAACTTACAGTGAGTTCAAGAAAGTCTTGAAAAAGAAGGGTGGATTCATCAGAGCGTGTTGGTGTTCAAATTCAGACTGCGAGGAAAAGATAAAGGAAGAAACAGGCGCAACAATCAGAATCGTGCCTTTCGAAAAAGAAGAAACGTTCTCGGAATGCATATATTGTGGAGAAAAAGCAAAGGAAGTCGTTTACTTCGCGAGAGCATACTAAACCCGCAATTCTCCTATTTTAGTTTTTATTCGTACAGTTTTATGCGTTTTCCTAGTTGTTTTGCAACATCCTTTAATCCTAGCTTGTTTAAGGTCGTCTTCGTAGGTACTCCGCGTCCATCCCAGCCTCTTCTCTTGTAGTACCTCTGCAACATGACATCATACTTTGCTCTGTCAAGCTTCGCACCTTTTAAGGCACCTTTGGTTAAGGGTTCCTCAAACCATCTTGCTGGAGGAACGTCCATCTCCCGACTCCAGCTTTTGCCATACTCTCGAATCCAAAAGGCACGAGTCAAGTTGAATATGCGGTCAGCAATCAAGTTCAAACCATCCCAAGTCATTTCCAGTCCGATCGCTGCATAGAGAAATTTGGGGTACCATTCAAGCTCAAACCCAAGCTCAACCCAAGGAAGTCTGCAGACGGTTAGAGATTCAAAGATTCCGCCTCGGATACGCTGAAGTTCGATGACTTTGTCAACTTTTTCTTCACTGTAGCTTTCACGTCCAACTTTAACCTCCCAAGAAATGACCCAAGCGTCCTTATGATGAGCTCCAATAGAGCTCGTTGCGTACGATAAAGCCATCGCAGGCGTTGAATGACAGTCATAAGCTGAAATTTCTAAGCCTTTAACGTGCATAGCCCAGCGCTTTGAGTCTTTGCCAATTTCTTCAGCTGCGAAGCGAACCCCCTCAGCTAGCACCTTGCCTAAACCGCGTCTATAAGCTATGTTTTCAATCAAAGCTTTTGTTTCCTTGAATTTGCCCCATGAAATCTTGTCTTGTATGAGCCCCTTTTCAGATGCTTCCATAGCAAAACCGATAACGTTACCCAACGAAATGGTGTCCAACCCAAACTCGTCGGCAACTCTATTGAGAGCCGCAACCTGCTTAAGATTGCCCAGCCCAATGTTAGAACCTAGCATGGCAACATTTTCGTAATCAAGCTCAGACTCCTTCCTATCAGAGTTTTTAACAACATTGCCGCAAGTCATGTTACACTGCGGACAACCACGATTAGAAACCTTTATCTTTTCCAATGCGAAACCGCCTATTTCATCCGCTTCCTCAAAAACGCCTTCACGGTAATTGCATGTGGGGAGAACACTGTTTTCGTGGCTCCATTCAATTGTCATCATTGTGCCTTGGCGCTTCCAGAAGGCATAGTTTGGCTTGGTCATGACTTCTCTGTAACCTTCAGCACCAAGCTCTTTCATTTCTTTAGGTTGAGCCACAGGTATTTCACGCGAACCCAAGAAAACAACAGCCTTCAAATTTTTAGAGCCCATTACAGCGCCTATTCCCGGTCTTCCGCCGGCACGTCCTTCTTGACAGACAATGTTTGCAAACTTAACCAAGTTTTCTCCGCCTTGGCCAATGCAGAGAATGCCTGCTGTGCGTCCATAGAGCTCTCTTAACTTCTTTTCAGTTTCAAACGAGCTTGAACCCCACAGGTCTTTGGCGTCAAGAAATTCAGCAGTTTCGTCTCGTATAAGCAAAACTACTGGGTTGTTGGCTTTGTCCTCGATGATTACAGCATCATAGCCAGCCTTACGCATCTGAACGGCAGCAAGAGTCCCAACGTTTCCATCCCCATAACCTCCTGTCAAAGGGCTTTTCGAAGCCACAATAAGTTTGCCACTGCTCGGAAGAGACAAACCTGTTAATGGGCCAGCAGCAAAAACCAGAATGTTCTCAGGCGACAACGGGTCAGTTCCGGGCCTAAGTTTATCCCATAGGATTTTGACGGCAAATCCTCTTCCACCAAGGAAACTTTTGGCGAAACTTTCACCGTAACGGTTAGCAACAGCCTTGCATTTGCTCAGATTTACCTGCAAAAAAAGTCCATTCCAACCATACATGATGTTTCACACTCACAGCGGATTAGATATTTATCTATGCAAGGCTAAATAAAACTTAGCAACTCAAGAATTGAATGGTTGGCTTCTGTTTTCGTGCGATGTTATTGAAACTTCTTTACTAGCTCAACGACGTCGGGAGTGTCTATTCCAAGTTCTTTTATTTTCTGCAGTGTAGGGACACCGTTGTGGTTCCATCCTCTCCTCTTGTAAACAGCATCCTTGAGCTTCTCATACTCTGCTTCTCGATACTTTCTCAAGGCAATTAATTTTTCCTTTGTTGACTTGCCTTCCGGGTTAAAACCAACTTTATTCTTAAGCTGCTTATCATAACGTTCTGCACGACTCTCATACTCTTCCTCAGTCACTGGTCCCACAGCTCTATAGGGTATTTCATCGTATTCTCGCGTTCCAAAACCCATCCTCAGATTGAAAATACGTTGAAAATTATACACTTTTTCACTCATGGAGATAATATCGTCTGTTGTTATCTTTCGACCAGTCACAG
>CAYWII010000002.1:0-99852 GCA_964457175.1 uncultured Candidatus Bathyarchaeia archaeon | reverse complement strand
ACTTTTTCACTCATGGAGATAATATCGTCTGTTGTTATCTTTCGACCAGTCACAGCAGAATAAAATTTGGCGTAATTCTCAACATGGGCCATGACTTTAGCGGGTTCCGGCGTATTCTTGTTGTCTTCGGGCACGATGTCGTTCCAAGGAAGTTTACACAAGCCATTCAGACCAAACCACGTACGGAACATTGGAAACCAGTGTAGGGCTTCTGCCTTCTGTTCAAAGGTTGGCATCAAATTGTGCACCATGTCCAAGAAAATCAGCCAAGCCTCGTCATGTTGCGGCCCTTTCAATGCGAGTCCGTAACCTCCCTGCTGTGCAAGAGACTCCTTAGTGACGTATTCAGAAAATTCTAATCCTTTGGCTTCCATCCCTATATCTTTCATTATTTTAAAGTCTGCACCGTATTTTTCTGCGAAAAGCTTCTTCATTCTCCGTATCCCTTGACCGACTATAACGCCAAATTCCATGCCTCTGGCCATCTGGTGAAGGAGTTCTATAGCTGCTTCCTTGTTTCCAAAATTAAGTTCAAGACCACCAGTGACGTTCTTGTCAATCAACCCCATCTCGTAGCATTCCATGACAAAGGCGGTAGCTGTTCCTAACGAAATCGTGTCTATACCATAGACATCACAGTAGAAATTCATCTCAACAACCCAGTCAGCGTCAAAGACGCCGAGGTTACTACCAATACCTGCAATTGTTTCGTATTCTGGCCCGTTCACGAATACGCGTTGACCCTTATATGGACCCGTTTTAAGTTCAAAATCTTTGACGCCATGGGCACATGCAACTGCACAACCTACCCAACATCCATCGAATCCCGGATGAAACTTCTTCCCATAGACGCCTTCGCCGAGATTCAGCGCCTCTGGGTGGCTTCCAAATTTGAAGTTCTTCGTGGGAAGTAGGTCGAAGTCGTTCATTATGTCAACTAAGTGCGTAGTTCCTACAACCGCCATCTTGTGTTGTTTGGGGTCGAGTGTTCTAATTTCCCTGTTGTATGCAGGACCTATCTGTTTGAGCAGATCAGGGTTTGCGGGATTGTTTGTTTCCACGGTTAGATTAGAGAATTTAGCAACTATGGCCTTTACCTTCTTGTTTCGCAAAACTGTGCCTGTGCCGCCTCTCCCAGCTTGCTTGTATCTCACAATCTTGCGGGGCGAGTCATACCAAGAGAAGTTGAGGCATCCAATCCGCGTGTGCTCTGCGCCTGGACCAGCAGAAACTACGGAAATGCTGTTCTTGTTTCTTTTGCCATACTTCTCTGTTAGGATTTCTGCAAGCAAATGCGTCTCGCTGGGAAGCCCTTCAGCATCGTCGACAACCACTCTTCCTTCGTCTCCGTCGATAAATATCACCACTTCGGACTTGGCTTTTCCCTGTATTTCGAGTGCGTCCCAACCAGCGAATTTCAAGAATGTGCCAAAATATCCACCAACATTGGAGTCAATCACCGAATCTGTAAGGGGCGAAATTGTGACGACGATGCTTTTTCCACTTCCAGGATATATTGGGGTTCCGCCGAGAGGACCGCAGGCGATACATATCTCGTTTTCCGGGTCATTCCATTTGACGATGTGATCCTTTGGTAAGGCTTTCCATAGAAGCCAGAGGTTGAAGCCTCGACCGCCTATAAATGTATCTTTCATGTATTGCGTGACGGTCTTGCTTTCAATTTTGTTGTTTGTGAGGTTTATGTAGAGGGTTCTGTTGTTGTATCCTCTTTCAACTTTTCGAAGGGGATATGTGAACTCAGCAATAGCCAATTGCGTTCACCTTTTTTGGAAACTTTAGCTAATTTATTCAAGCGTTATAAATGTTCTCTCGTCAACATCCTAGTTTTAATGACCATGATTACTTAAAGAATACCAAGCTGTTTCGACCTCAATGACCATTGGATGAATACCCTAGCGTGTGAAAAACTTAATAATTGCTCGATTAATATAACCCGAAGGTAAAAGTTGGAGATGAGTTACTTGAACAAAAGTAAGCTGAAGGTGGCGCTTATTGGCGCGGGTAAGATGGGTGAAGGCATAATTTCAGGTTTTCTCAAGTCAGGCAAGTACGAACCTCAAGACATACAAGCATTTGAAGTAATCGAAAGTCGTAGCAAGTACATAACCCAAACATATGGAGTAAAATGCGTAAAGAATGCAAAAGAAGCTGCTTCCTTCGCTGACATCACAATAATCGCTGTAAAACCCGCAGATGTAAAAAATGCTCTAGAACAAATCACACCAGCAATGAAATCTGGAAAAATAGTTGTCTCCATAGCGGCCGGAGTAACATTAGAATTTCTAAGAAAACATCTACCAACCAGCGTCCCCATTGTTAGGGTCATGCCCAACCTAGCATGTGTTGTTCGAGAAGCCATGATAGTTGTTAGCCCATCCGAAAATACAAAACCGCAGGAATTAGAAAACGTAACAGAGACACTTTCACTCTTAGGACGCGTCATAAGACTAGACGAAAAATACTTGAATTTAGCAACAGGATTGGTTGGAAGCGGGCCAGCCTACATATACCTAATAATAGAAGCTTTAGCTGACGCAGGAGTAAGACTAGGCTTACCAAAAGATATTTCAATAGTTCTTGCAGCGCAAACAACGCTTGGTGCAGCAAAAATGGTGGTCGAAACTGGGGAACATCCAACCAAGCTCAAAGACATGGTTACGACGCCAGCTGGGACCACTATTGAGGGACTCTTAGCTCTTGAAGAGGGCAAACTAAGAGCAGTGATAATCAACGCAGTGACAAAGGCAGCAGAAAGAGCGAAGCAACTTCAGCCAGCTTAATAATTTTTCCATTTTCAGAAATCAAGGCTTGATTAGAACATCGTCCTATCTAAAGCGCATTTTCCAAAAGCAAGCAGTATTACAAAGCCTACCTTATCTCACCTCCCACATCTTGATGGTTTTTCAAAGAGAACACTTATTTATTCCTAAGAATATGAGATACAACAACATCATAACCCTGAGGGAGAATAAAATGCGTGTATTAAGCAACACGAAAGCAATTTCGACAATTATTATTATACTTCTCATGATTTTGTCAGCAATTTTGGGTGGCATAATTTCTTACATGTTCACAATTCCACAGTTCATCGACATCCCAGAAGGAACAACGCTAACGATAACGGATGTCTACTTCGATAAACAGAATGCAGCATGGTTCAAAATTGGCGTCTTAAACCCGTCCTATTCTTCTTCTAACGCAACGATAACGAGAATCACTGTAAGCTTAGAAGGGCAATCTACACTTTACGATATTGTTGAAACACAACCCTCAATTCAAAACGGAACAATCATTCAAAAAGGTCAGTCCATGAACATAACATGTTCAAAAGTACAAAAAGACAATGAGAACATGACTTGGGGAAAATTTGCCGGTGAGCACGCTGGGGAAATAGTTGTCGTGAGCGTTTTTTCTCCAGATTCTCCAGCAGCAAACAAAGAAAAACAATTACCCTTTGTCAAGCTATACATCACACCATATTTCTATCCGGAGATCTCATTCAAGAACTTTAGCCTATCCTTGGCTATGGCTACAAATTCCGAAATTAATTTGACAGTAAATGAAATATTGATTCCAGGAATCGACGACCTCGCACTAAAATCTCCTGGACTCCCTTTTGAAATTACAGAAACTTCTATGCGTTTTAATTTTACAGGAAACTGGCATGGGTTAAAAAGGGCTATAGCAATAATCGGGACAAATGAAGAATACTCCTTTACACAAGAACTTGAACTACAACAGGCTTATCCACAGATCCAAAACGTCACTTTCAATGAAGAGTACACAGACTATTTCAATGTAACGATATTTAATTTTGCAGAGATAGACAAGTACGTTAATGTTACAATGATTACATGCACTCCAGAAAATGGAACAACCGTCTCGAATAATTACACATCTGTTGGCTTAGTAGCAAATCAGTCCTCGGTTTTTAGGTTTGTTTGGGATTGGAAGGAAGTGAGAGGAAAGAGGATTGAAGTAAAAACATATATGCTGCAAGAGTTGGAAATAAACTTCACCACCACAACACCATCACCAATCATTGTCAAAGTTCTAAATGGAAATGAAGTTTTCAGTTTACAAGATAGAACGCACTTCAACATCACGCTGCAAAACCATGCGTCTTCGCTCGATTCAATAAACATAACAAAAATAGTAGTAGCAGAAACTGGGGAATTAATAAATGGCACAATGTCAGACCCGCAATTACCTTACGGATTAATTGATCCAAGTCAAACGCAATCGTTTTACTGCAACATTACGGATTGGACTAGTCGCGCGGGCGGAAATCTAACTCTAACAATCTATGTTATTGCAAACGAAATGTCTGCAGAGTACACATTCAATTTCACCTTCACCCTTCCTGTGGCAGAGCTTAACATAACAGAAGTTGTTAACATGGAGTTCGGCGCAACTAAATATTTGAACATAACTGTCGAAAGCTTGGGCTATTCGATATGGAATCTTACAGTATCAAAAGTGACTGTAAAACTTCAGAACCAAACAGTTCTAGCGGATGACATGGCTCCAGAAAATCAGACAATTATCAAGCCGGGCGAAACCGCTGTCATTCTATGGATATTTGATTGGGGAAAGTATCCAAACACTGATGTAGTAGTAACAGTTGTCACCAAAGAAGGAGTAGAAGCCTCAACACAATTCCACATCCCATAGTTTAATCCATAAGCTTTATTTTAATAGCAAACAGAAGCGTTGTTTCTGGAAGGATGACAAGGTTGACTAACGTAAAGGCTACTGAAAGAGTACGCACAATAGAATACGCAATCCGCGATGTCATTGTACACGCAAAACAAATTGCAAAAACTGGAAAAAAAATTTTCTATCTGAACATAGGAGACCCAGTTGCATTTGACTTTGACACGCCACAACACATCAAACAGGCTCTAATCAACGCTGTGAAAGAAGGCGCAAACACTTATTCCGCTTCAGAGGGAATACCTGAGCTACGAGAAGCCATAAGTCAAAAGGAAAAACGAGTTAATGGCGTCGAAGTCTCTGCTGAAGACATTATAGTAACTCAAGGAATTTCCGAGGGTATCCAGATGGTCATGGCTGCACTTATCGATGCTGGAGATGAAGTCCTTCTTCCTGGACCAACCTACCCGCCCTACATTTCCTATGCTAAGTTTTTTGGCGGAGAGCCAATCACCTATGAAACTGTAGAAGAAAAACTGTGGCAACCGAACATTGATGATTTGAAGAAGAAAATTTCAAAGAAAACTCGTGCAATTGCAATAATTAATCCTAACAACCCATGCGGTGCACTTTACGATGAAAAAATCGTGAAACAAATAATAGACTTGGCAGGAGAAAACGAATTGGTTGTTTTATCAGACGAGATTTACGACCAAATAATATACGAGAAAAAGTTCGTAAGCACCGCATGTTTGGCTAAAGACGTCCCAATAATCGGGCTTAATGGTTTTTCAAAGGCATATTTGATGACTGGATGGAGATTGGGTTACGTATATTTCCACGATCAAAAAGGCAAATTGCAAGAGTTAAAGCAATGCATTGAGAAAGAAGCAAGAATAAGACTTTGCGCAAACACACCAGTTCAAAAGGCTGGAGTAGCTGCTCTCAACGGACCACAAGATCATGTGAAAGAAATGGTTGAAAAACTCAGGCAACGAAGGGACTATGCGTTGAAACGGTTGAACGAAATCGAAAGTCTAAGCTGTGCAAAACCAGAGGGAGCATTCTACGTATTTCCGAAAATCCATGCAATAGGACAAAAATGGAAGACAGACAAAGAATTCGTACTGGAACTTCTGAAGGAAACAGGCGTACTTTTAGTACATGGGTCCGGATTTGACCCAGTTTATGGTGCTGGACACGTTAGAGGAGTGTTTCTCCCACCAATCGCGACCCTTGAAAACGCCTTAAACGAAGCTGAGCAGTTCATGAAAAGAAGTAGGTAAGGAATTAAGCCCACAGTTTTCTGTACGTCCCACTTTTAATAGATGGAGATTCCTTCTTTTGGGTCTTTAACCATTTTTGCAAATGCTTCCATCAGCTTTTTGGTTATTGGTCCTGGCATCCCGTTGTTTATTGTTCTCTTGTTGATTTCACGGACAGGTATAATTTCCGCGGCGGTTCCGGTGAAGAACACTTCTTCTGCGTTAAACAACTCGTAAGGTGTTATATTCTTCTCTATGACCTCATATCCTAGCTTTCTGGCAAGCTGCATCACAGCCTCGGCGGTTATTCCCGGCAATGCACCTGTGTAGCTTGGTGGCGTGAATATTCTTCCGTTTTTGACTATGAATATGTTTTCTGCAACGCCTTCGCATACGAAGCCGTTTTTGTCGAGGCAAATTGCTTCGTCAACGCCGCTTATGTTTGCCTCAATCTTTGCCATTATGCTGTTGAGGTAGTTGAGTGATTTTATCTCATGTGTTGTTGCATCAACTGGATCCCTTTTAACCCAAGAGAGCATTGCCGTAACGCCTTTTTCTTTTGCTTCGCCCTTGTGCAATGCAATTGTGTCAGTTATCACTATTATTGTAGGTTTCGAACATTTCTTCGGATTAAGTCCCAAATCTCCTACTCCTCTTGTAACTACCAGTCGGATGTAGGAATCCTTCAAGTTGTTTTTCCGCAAAGTTTCCAGAACTATTTTTATCATCTCTTCTTTGGCTACTGGAATTTGCAGCATTATGGTGTGGGCTGAGCGGTAAAGCCTATCAATGTGCTCCTTAAGTTTGAACACTACGCCGCTGTAGGCGCGGATTCCCTCGAAAATGCCGTCGCCATACAGAAGCCCATGGTCATAAACTGAAATTTTCGCTTGAGATTTTGGATAGTATTCTCCGTCTACGTAAACAAGTAACTCTTTCTCCAAAGGTTTATCCCCCAAGCTGGAGGAACTAGTCTATCAAACTAAGGTTTGATATAGTTTTTGCAAAAACCAGCGATTTTTCTCCATCACTAGCCATAGAATTGCGGTCTTTTCGAAAGGAGCTTTGGCAACGGAAGCGGTTTTGAAGGCTTACCCTCTATTAGTTTCTCAACTTCTTTTATCAGCTCTTCAGGTTTCATTTTGCATATTTTCCCGGATCTTCTCTCTCTGACTGGAAGCAAACCAGATTCGATTTCTTTTTGTCCAACAACAACAATGTAGGGAACCCACTCCATTTCAGCTTCTCGAATTCTTTTCTGCAAAGTTAGTGTACGATCGTCAATGTCCACACGTATACAATACTTCTCTATTGTTTTGGTCATTTTTTCAACGTCCGTGAGGAATTTGTCTGATATTGGAATCATGCGGATTTGCGTCGGCGAGAGCCATAAGGGAAGCATGGGCGGTTTGCCGCTTTGCTGTTGCGTGTAGGCGTTTTCTAGAAGCGCGTATATGTCTCGTTCTATTGCGCCGCTTGGAGAACAATGCAGAATCAGCGGGTGATGCTTCTCGCCTTTCTCGTCCACATAGTTTATGTCGTATCTTTTGGCGTTTTCCACGTCTATCTGGTCCGTTGAGAGGGCGGCAGCCTTGTTCTGATTATCTACGAAGTTGAAGTCCCATTTGAGTGTGAAATAGAAGAATCGTTCTTTCCACATCTCAACCAGCACGGGTTTACCAAAGATTTTTGCAAGAGAATTTATGAAAACCTTGTTTTTCTTGTAGAATTCTTCTGTGAAGCGTATCGCTGCCTCATAATTCTCTCTCGGCAAACCTATTTCTTCCAAGACTTGCATGCTCAGCTTGAACCTTGTCACGAACTCTCTCTTGACTTGCTTCAAATCTGTGCAGAAAGCGTGACAATCAGGCATGGTAAAAGCTCTAAGACGTCTTAGCCCTACAACTTCGCCGCTTTTTTCACGTCTAAAACTGTAACGTGTTAACTCATAAACTTTCAAAGGCATATGTCTGTAAGAAAACTGCGTGTCATGAACCATGAGGAACTGCCCAAAGCACGCAGCAAACCGCAGGAAAAGTTCTTTGTCCTCTGATTTTAGCAAGTATTGCCTTGCGGGGAAACGGTTTATGTAATCTGATAAGCTTGGATGCAGAAAATCGTACATTACTGGAGTCTCAACTTCCATGGCGCCATACTCAACCATCTTTGCAGTGACAAACTGCTCCAGCAAAGACTTGATCAACCGTCCTTTAGGGTACCAACGAATGTTTCCAGGGTCGCTTCCAAATTCGTAATCAGCTATTTCCAGTCTCTTCATCAAAGATACATGCGGAGGCATCTGCTGACTTGCTCTCACCTTTGAAATCTCATATTTCGCAAATCTCTCAAGATTTTTGTTTCTCTTGAAATCAAACTTCTCGACTGATGTCATTTTCCCGTCTGGCTCAAGAATGTGCCAGAAAGATTGCAGTTTTTCTTCGGCTTTTACTGCTTCAGAAACTCTTTCTTCTTTCTCCTCTTTCACTTTCGTTGGCAGAATTACGCGCGATTGCTCGGCAAGGGGATGCCCCTTTATCGAAATTGTGAATTGCTTGTTCCAGCCGAAGGGCGCACGGTATGTTTCTATACCTTCTTCTTTTGCATATACTTCCATGGCTTTGACGATCTTCAGTGCTTCTGTAGGCTTTGCAAGGTTGCTACTCAAGTGCGCGTAGGGATAGATTATGATGCGGTTTACTTTCAGCTTCTCGAGAAAAGTGCAGACTTCGTCTATCGCTTTTTTGGCTACAGTTATATTGTCGCCTTCTTCAACCGCCGTAAAAAGTACGACTATTTCTTCCAAGCGAACTGCTTTCTTTTCGGCTTCTTCCGCCATGGCTATTTCTTTTTGAACTGGTTTGTATTCAATGAAGTTTGAGTGTAGCTGAAGTATCCTCATGAAAGGTTCTTCCTCCTACTAAGCACTGTACCGCCACTTCTCAAGCTGCTTGTCCTTTTTGGTCTTCTTTTTGTACTCCCTATAATGTTCTTTACATAGGTAAGCACGTTTTTCGCTGCTGCCAACTTTTAACCCTGCAGATCTAACTCTCTCAGCTGAGAGTGAACGAACAGCATCCTTGCCACAGCTGGACACACTGCATTTTACGCCTTTGTCAACTCGCCCCAAAGTTTAACGCCTCTTCCATATACTTACAAGTTTTAACGCAATACAATACACATCATCCTTTAATTTCTTTTTCATAAAGCAAACGCGCTCTCTGATAAATCTGTTCTTTATCCCCGAAAAACGTGGGACCTGGAACCTCAACAACAAAAGATGCGACTGCTGAGCCTACGCACGCGCATCGCAAATGATTTTCGCCATTGACATATTCGGCTAGAAAACCTCCAATGAAGGCGTCTCCTGCTCCGGTGGGGTCAACAATTTTTTCTGGTTTGCATGCTGGAATGTCGTAAACATTGTTCTCAACTGATAGTAAGGAGCCTTTTGCTCCCAAGGTGACGATTACCGTTTCAACGCCATAATCATGAATTGCCTTTACTGCCGAGTTGAGATCTGGCTGGTTTGTGACGAACGCTATTTCGGTTTGGGAGGACTTGTAAATGTTTGCGAGTTCTAGTATGCGCTTATCTGCTAATGACCCGTGAGTAACGTTCCCGTTTTCGTCAAAAACGCGCACCAATCCTTGTGGGTCAATTGACAAAAACTCAGCGCATCTTTTCAGTTTTTCAACCACTTCATATGTTATTTCGTTGGCTATTGGCCCTATATGGATGGCTTTAGCTTTCAAAGAATTGGGCAAATCGTCAACGGTTATGGCTGGTGCTTTACTGTTTAGCTGCAAGGTACGATTTGACAAATCATTGTCATATTTGAGTTCAAAACGTGTGGTCTGCGCATCATCAATCTTAATCAATGCTGATAAATCAACATCTTCTTGCCGGAGCCACCACAGATAAGCAGCTGGAAAATCGCCGCCAACCTTGGAAAGAACAGACGCTCTAGCGTTTAAACGTCTAGCCGCAAAAGAAACATAAGCCGCAGAACCGCCTAAAACAACAAATGGCTTTGACCTGTCGGGTAGAAAAATAGAGTCTATGCTAAAATGCCCAACCGAAACAATGTCAAACACTTACGAGTTTAGCCCCCGTCTAAAGTATTATATGTAACAGGACTTAAAAGCAACGGAAGATGACAGCATAATTGATTTATGATTGAAGCAAAAGGATAGCCTTAGCCAAGTCTCCGCCGCTTTCTTCTAAAGCTTTTCTGGCTTCTTCTAGGCTTTTGCCTGTTTGATCAGCCACAAGTCTTATGTCTTCCTCGGCCATGGCTAGTTTGCGTTCTACGGCTTTTTCGGTGATTTTTCCGCCTGTTACCTGATAGATTTTCTGTCCTTGAACCGCTAACACAGCCACTTCTGGCTCTTCAATGACTATTTCCTTGTTTGATGTTTTGATGATGACTTCCTTAACTTCTTCAATGGCGTCCATGCTCATGCCCATACGTTGCATCATGCGTTTTGCTTCACGAGGATTAACGCGTCTATGCACAAGGTTCACCTTCTACTAAACAATTGCCATTTAAACTTCATATACTTAACTCTCGTCTAAACAACCACGTCTCACCTTGACAGCGACGCCTGTTTTGGAGACTTTCATTTCTTCACCAGACAATACGGCTTTTCCAACAGCCAATACCTTGTCGCTTTCATTAACCACTATAACTTCATCTTTTGGACGAACATCCACATCAGCCTTCACAACATGCACTGCGAACACGTCGCCGCCTTCAGCAATGAACTTTGAAACATCTTCTCGAACACTAACAAAACATTTTGCTGAACGCCTGTTTTGAACGATACGCTTTGCACCTGCAATACTTAACGAGAATAAACCGTCAGTCGGGCGAAGAGTGACAAGCCTTTTACCATCCAAATAAACGTAGCGAATCCTTCCAGTTCTTTTGGAATAGACGACCTCCACATTTTTAGTAAAGAGTTTTGCGCCAATGCCCTTTCCGAATTGATAGTCCACGACACTTCTAATACGCTTTAGTGGATCTTTCAAAAGCGTTCACGCCATTAATCATTCTGTAACACTGCGACAAACTATAAACACAACCAAACTAATAAAAACATTCTAGGTGAGTGCTAGCATTTGCGATGTGAAGTCTGCGGACGCAAAATTTTCGGCAAACCCTTCAGAGTCATGATTGAAGGAGCCAAATTGACTGTATGCAACGAATGCTCCAAACATGGAACAATCATCTGGGAAGAACCGAAACCAAAAGCAGCACTGCCAAAACCCAAAGCGACACTTCAACCGCCCAAACTCCAAAGCAAAAAACCCGAAACAGTCGTAGACACAAGCCTAGAACTTGCAGAAAACTTCGACTCAAAAATAAGACAAGCAAGAGAAAAATTAGGATTTTCTCATGAGGATCTGGGCAAAAAAATAAACGAGAAGGTATCAGTTTTGAGAAAAATCGAAACAAGAAAGATTAAGCCTGACAATGTGCTCGCGACAAAACTTGAGCATGCCCTCAAAGTTAAGTTACTCGTTCCAGCATCAGAGGAAAAAATTTCACAGACAAAAATTCCGAAACCATCAACACGAGAATTAACATTAGGTGACCTTATTAAACTGAACAAGAAAAACGAGGGAGAAGAGGAGGATAAAACCGAACGAAAGCAATCATAGTTCAACGGCGAGGCTCTTTTGAATCATCAAGCCTAGAAGAACTCAAAAACTTGGCCGTGTCGGCAGGATACACAGTTGTCGGGAAACTGGAGCAAATTCGAGAAGGTGACTCACGCTACCAAATCGGCGCTGGAAAAGTCAAAGAACTAGCGGAACTTGCGAAAGAAACTGGTGCTCAGAGGGTAATTTTTGACAATCCGTTGAAATCTGTCCAATCCTACAATCTAGCAAAAGCAACAGGCGTAGAAGTAATTGACCGTTTTCAACTAATCCTCGAAATCTTCACTAGAAGAGCCACAACAACTGAAGCACAACTGCAAATCCAACTTGCAAGACTCGGACACGAGTTGGCGCACGCCAAGGAAAGAGTGAGACTAGCCAGTAAGGAAGAACAACCAGGATTCATGGGACTCGGAGGGTATGAAGTGGATGTTTATTATGAAGCAGTGAAGAAGCAGGTTCACACTGTACGCAAGAAGTTAAGAAAAATCAGGGAAAAACGACTCTTACACCGAGAGAGAAGAGCAGAATTGGGTTTTTCATCAATTTCTTTGGCAGGATACACTAACGCTGGAAAAAGTTCACTGTTTAACGCACTTACAGAGGAAGAAGTGCCAGTTGACACCGCTTTATTTACGACGCTTTCTACGACAACAAGACTCGTTGAAATTTCAAAGAAGAAGTTTCTGTTGACAGACACCGTCGGCTTCATAGATCGTCTACCATTAACGTTGATAGATGCTTTCCATTCAACCCTAGAAGAAACCATTTATTCAGACCTAATACTTCTCGTAGTAGATGTGAGCGAATCAATAAATACCATCCGGAAAAAACTTGCAGTCTGCCTAGAAACAATAGAACGCATAGGCGCATCAGGCATTCCAATGATAACAATCCTAAACAAAATAGACTTAATGCCCGAAACAGAAACTCGCAAGAAAATCGAAATCCTAAAAGAAACTACTCCAAATCCCGTGCTAATATCCGCACTTTACAAAACTAACGTTGATCTACTGAAAAATGAGATTCTAAAAATTTTGAGGAACTATGTTCAAGCCACAATCTCAATACCATTCACAAATGAAACGATGCCATTCATATCATGGCTTTTCAAAACCGCAGATGTGCAGACAGTACAATACACAGAAAACTCTGCCAACATCATTTTTGAAGCAGTTCCATGGTTCGCAGAGAAAGTCAAGAAACGCGTAGAAGAGTTCAATGGCAAATTCGAGAAAATCTAATAAAAAGGATATGGTGGACATGCCTAGAGTTGTAGTTTTGCGATGGGGTCACAGACCACGTAGAGATGCAAGACTCACAACCCATGTTGCCTTAGTAGCGCGGGCACTGGGAGCTTCAGGCATGATATTGTCAGACATAAGAGATGAAAAAATTGAGGAAACAATAGAAAAAGTAACAAAAAACTGGGGAGGACCATTCTTTCTCGAAATGGGAACATCATGGAAAAAGGCTGCAAGAGATTGGAAGGCAAAAGGCGGAATTGTTGTTCACTTGACAGCTTATGGAGAAAACATTCAGACGAGCGACGCGTTGAATAGAATCAAGGCGTCTAAGAAAAACATTCTAGTAATAGTTGGAAGCCAAAAAGTTCCCGCAGAATTCTTTGAGGAGACAGTTTCAGATTTCAACGTAGCTGTTGGAAATCAGCCTCATTCGGAATGTGCAAGTCTTGCGGTCTTCCTTGACCGCTTATTTGAAGGGGAAGAGTTAATAAAACGCTATGACAACGCAAAAGTGCGGATAATTCCCCAGAAAAGGGGTAAGAGAATTGTGAATTTCTGATTTGGATTTCAAAAAGAGATTTAAATTGAAGTTCACACTTATATATGTAAAGAACAGTGTTCAGCGTTTGAGCAAAAGGGTCACAATGTTATCAACAATTGATGATGCAACATTGATTAAGGTTGCAGAAGCATTAGGTGAAGAAGAAGCCATTAAACTAATCGAGATTCTAAAAAACTCAGAAGAAATAACAGACGATGAAATTGCCAACAAAACAGGAATAAGAATCAACTCTATCCGTAAAATCCTCTACAAACTCTACGACCACTCACTCGTCAGTCTGAGAAGAACCCGTGACCCAAAAACAGGATGGTTCATATTCCATTGGAGGCTGCAACCAGATCAGCTTGAAGGGTTCATATTGAGCCAGAAACGTCGGGTTCTCGAAAAACTTAACATTAGATTGGAATATGAGAAAAACCATGACTTTTACTATTGTTATACGCCGGGATGCAAACGCATTCCATTCGAAGAAACCATGGAGCTGGTTTTCCGATGCCCTACATGTGGCAAACCACTGATGCATTATGAAAACGATAAAATTGTTCAAGCATTGACAAAGAAAGTTGAACAGTTAAGGAAGGAGCTTGGTGAGTGAAAAGCTTCCATCAAGCGACCAAGCAGTATTATTTCTCCGTCAAAGCGGATGTACAAGAAACGTAATAAGGCATTGTAAGGCAGTTGCGAAACTTGCCGTTGACATTGCAAAAGCTTGTCAAGAGCGAGGATTAGACGTAGACTTGGAGCTTGTAGAAATAGGCGCCTTATTACACGACATTGGGAGAGCAAAAACCCACAGTGTTCACCACGCGATTACAGGAACAGAAATTGCGAAATCGCTAAGTCTGCCTGAAACAGTGATTTCCATAATAAAAAGGCATGTTGGAGGCGGAATCACAACTGCAGAGGCAAAAAAGCTTGGATGGCCCAAAGACATTTATGTTCCACAGACGCTTGAGGAAAAAATTGTTTCATATGCTGACAAGCTCGTAGAGGGTTCACGCCGAGTACCAATAGAAAAAACCATAGAAAAGTTTTCGAAAAAATTGCCACCCTTCGCAATTGCGAAGATGTGGAGATTGCACAAGGAAATGTCGACTTTGATTGGCGATTGCGAATGCCTACTGTGACTTTGCTCACGAGAGCCAATAACGATTTTCAGCTTAAATATGTTAACAGGTTCTTAGAGAGCACACTTAAAGACTTGAAGGTTAAAACGAAAATCTGCGGAGTCGCTCCTCGCGGATGGATTAAGATAGAAGTTTCAGGTGAAGATGAACAAGTAGCGTTGCGTTATCTGGCTGATGAAATAGGACTTTGCCCCACACGCCTAAAAGAAGTTGGAAAATTCTCGTCAATAAAAGGGCGTATAGTAAACATGGACAAGGGCAAGGACAAACTCAACATAGACATAGGCGTATTCTCACCAGAAATCATCGACGCAGCAATTCCGTTACAACACTTGCAAGCACAACTTACTGATGGAAGGAAAGTCGCACTGCAAAAAATCGCTCAACTTTACGGTTTCCAAGAAAATCTCCCCTTAACCGTCAAAATTTCAAATGTTGATGAAAAACACAGTAAAATTGAAGCAGTTTTATCGGAAAAGCAGCTTACTCAATATAGGCAATGGACAAAATCGTTGCAAGACAGATTAATAATTGTAGGAGCAACACTGCAAGAAATTCAATCAGCCTTAAAGACAACAGGAATCAACCGCGACGTAGTAAACAGTGAACAACTAGGATTGTTCGAGTACGCGATTATATGCAAACTTGGAACTGATGCTGTCGGATTAATTTCAAAAGTTGGCAAAAACCTACCAACCACCGTTCTCTCAGTGTTTAATCCAAAGCAAACTATGGAATTTCTCAGAGACTACCCGGTTTCCTAACCGTATTATTGTGGGTCGAGCTAAACGCAATTAAAAAATTAAGTGAATCCTAAATAGCGGTTTTTCGTGCGTCTTTCCGATAATAAAACCTTGCCCTTCCAACACTCTTCTTAAAGTCCACTAAGAGTGCTCTTTTACTAACCCTTAATTGAATTCTGTTACGAGGATTAGGTTTAAAATTCGTTTAAATTCTCGGCTTTTAGGCGAATAGAATATCTAAAATAAATCATTTTCCCATTCGCATTACATAATAAGGAGGGAACATTCCACCTTGCTCTTTGTATGTGCGCCAAATTCTTTCAGTTGTCTTGTAAAATGCTTGTTTAAGGTTCTCATCATCAATTTTGTTGATCAACTCGAACATTGCCTCTCTCCATTCATTCATGACATCCTCTGAAAGAGGTTCTCCTTCGAATTTCCTTAACTCTATATCCTTAAATCCGACCAGCTTTGCGGCAAACTCCAAGTTTTCCGGATATATCTCCGTATAGTGTTCACCATCAACAAGCTCAGCTATAGACTTGTAAATATGCCAACGCTTAACTTGAACTTCTTCCTCAGGCTTTGACGCCCTAGGCAGAGGGAACTCATCCTCAATTATTAGCCAGCCACCTTTTTTGAGAGTTCTGTAAAACTCAGACAATGCCTTTAAAGCCTTAAGTGGTCTATTGTTGACAGCGCAGATTGTAGCATGGCATATAATTAGATCAACAGATTCGTTCTCAATTTGCGGCATACTCGTGAGGTCAGCCTCTACAAACTCGACCAGCTCTGCGAGTTCACCCAATTTACGTCTGGCATCAGGGAAAGTTTCTGGATCATTATCTATGCTGATTATTCTCCCACCACCAGCCTCCTTCAATTTACTAGCCAACCATAAAGTCGTGTTTGCCGCACCAGTGCCAGCGTCCATAATAACTAAATCACGAAGATCAATCCCCTTTAACATGAAATCCCGTGAAATCATGCTTATCACCATCAACTAAGCTTTTCGCCTACAGTACGCTTTTATGAGTTCATAAATCTTATGTATGCATATAGTCGTTTCATCAGGGTGATAGAAGTTGTATATTTTTTATGGGAGTGTGTGAGGCTCAAAATCTTTAGGGATTTAGCCTTATTACAAGACGTCCATTGTCCATGGTGTAGAGGATCATACATGGTCACTCTATAATCTATCTCTATCCTTGCTTCAGTAAGTCTTTGCACATTTTCCTTCCATAATCGCTTAGCATGCGCTCCCTCTATGCTTGCGACCGCCTAGGATCAGTTCCATAGAGCTAACAAAAACCCAAAGCAAAACACATAAGGTCGATGGGCCGGGCCGGACTTGAACCAGCGACCTTTGGCTCGTAAAGCCAATGTCCTACCAAGCTAGACGACCGGCCCATCTTGCCCCTTCGATTTAGACGTTTTTATTCTATTAAATTTGACTGATTGGCAATAAATATAAATCGATTACTTCTTATACTGCAAAGAAAAGCACAACAAACAATTCCGAACGGATGTTTAGGAAGGAAAAATCTAAGGTGAGTGAATGAAAAGAATTATGGTTACTGGGTCTGGCGGACCTGCCGGCATAAACTTTGTCATGTCGCTTCGAATTGCGCCGGAAAAAATGTTCGTTGTCGGAACAGAAGCAAATTCACATTTTGTTTATTTAGCTCCCACAGACAGGAAGTATCTGGTTCCGAAGGCAACAGAACATCTTTACATTGACAAATTAAACGAGTTAACAGAGAAAGAAAAAATCGAATTTCTGCATCCACAACCCGACATCGAGGTGCAAGTTGTCTCGGAAAATCGTGAAAAACTCAAAGCAAAAACGTTCCTACCATCAAAAAAAGCAGTAAAAGCATGCCAAGACAAGCTGGAATCCGCAAAAATCTGGCAAAGTAAAGCCATTCCCGTAGCGAGAACCATGATGTTGCGTAAAGAACAAGAAATTGACAAAGCTTTTGAAGAGTTTGGAAACCCGATTTGGATTAGAGCCAGACACGGCGCTGGCGGAAGAGGAAGTACACCAGCCAACAATAAAAAAACCGCCATCTCATGGATTAACTATTGGAAGTCACGCAATGTCGATTGGGAATTCATCGCTCAAGAACACCTGCCCGGAAAAAACATCGGATTCCATAGTTTATGGAAAGATGGCAACCTTGTAACTTCAATGGCAAGAGAGCGCATCGAATACATCTACCCGTATCTGGCTCCTTCAGGCATAACCGGCACGCCAGCCGTTCAAAGAACAGTACATGACAGGGAAGTAAACCGAATAGGAACAGAAGCCGTCTTAGCCATCGACCCAAACTTCAATGGCATAGCTTGCGTAGACCTCAAAGAAAACAAGGACGGAATTCCATGTGCAACCGAAATCAATGCCGGAAGAATGTTCACAACATCTTTCTTCTTTTCTTACGCAAGCGAAATCCTACGCAAAGACCACTACGCAAACATTCCGTACTTGTATGTTAAACTCGCATACAACGAGGAAATTCCAAGAATACCAAAATATAATGCACTACCAGAAAACACTTATTGGATTCGCCATATCGATGCGCCAGCAAAACTAGTTCGAAATGGAAAGATAATCGGAGAAATGTATCGTTGATTAGGGCGGTTATATTCGACCTTGACGGAACATTAATCTGGCTACCCATTGACTACGAGAAGCTTTTTCAAGAGTTCGGCAAAATCATGAAAACAGAGGATGTGCGACCTTTAACAGAGAAGATTTCTAAGCTGGATGAGAAAACAAGAAAGAAGGTTTTTGATGTTTGGGACAGATTTGAGCTAGAAGCGCTGAGAAATTTTACAGTAAATGAAGAAGGGATTATGCTTTACCAAAGATTTTCTAAAATTCCCAAGGCACTTGTGACAATGCAAGGCAAAATGCTAGTTGAAAATGTAATCAAACGCCTAGGCTTGCCATTTGATTTCGCGATAACCAGAGAAGACAGCCTCGACAGAACCAAACAACTGCAAAACACAGCAAAAATGTTAGAAACCCCGCTCCAAAATATTCTATTCATAGGTAATACAGATGAAGATTATCTTGCTGCCAAAAAGCTAGGATGCCAATTTCTGAGGGTGAAAAATGAAAGCATGGTATGACGCTTGCACAGGCAAACATGTAAGATATGGCGTAGCGGTAGCGAGAAGACTTCGGGCTTTGGGGCATGAGGTCATTTTAACTACTAGAAAACATCCGGACACGTTACCTTTAGCAGAATTTTTGAATAAAAAATTCATTGTTGCAGGAAAGTACAATCCAGAATCGTTGCTGACGAGGTTAAAGGAAGGCACACGTCGTCAGCTTATGTTCTGCAAAATTTTTGAGAAGGAAGCTCCAAAAGTAGCCATTTCTCATGGTTCCGTGGACTTATGTAGAGTAGCGTTTGGTTTAGGGGCAAAGGTGATTACGACTGTTGACACGCCTTACGCGGAGGCTGTACATAGGCTTACATTACCCTTATCTGATTATGTTGTCATTTCAAAAGCAATTCCAAAAGAAAGCCTCCAAGGCTATGGCATTAAAGGAGAAATTGTGAGCTTTAACGGTGTGGACGAAGTAGCTTGGATCAAGAACTTTAAACCAAAGGTGCGGTATGATTTTGGAAAACCGTTGATTGTGGTTAGACAAATTGAGGAAAAGGCTGTTTACATAAAGAAAGCGGTTGACATGATTTCTTTGGCAAAAAAGTTGACAAAGCTCGGAAAAGTTGTCTTTCTCTCGAGATATCACCGTAAAACTGTTAAAGGATTGATTATTCCAAAAGGGTTTGTGGATTCTGCGAGTTTAGTGGCACAAGCAGACTTGTTCGTGGGTGCGGGAGGAACAATTACGAGAGAAGCTGTTTTGCAAGGAACTCCCGCTATGGTTGTGAATGCTTTTCAGCAACAATATGTGAATGACTTTTTAATGGAAAGAGGATTCCCAATCGTGAAAGTTGACCCTTCAGAAGTAGTGAAAACTGCAGAGGGACTTTTAGGCAAAAAACATAACGTACGGCAACTGTTAGATAAGCTTGAAAACCCAGCTGACATCATTGCAAATATTGTGGAAAAATTGGTAGCCCCTAGAAGTTGTTGAATTTTATATTTGATGTAAGTTTATATGTAACCCAATGTTATTTGAAAATCTCCGGTGAAGATTTATGCCAAAAGCAAACGTCTTAATTGTTGGCTTGGGTGAAGTTGGTAGTGCACTTTTTAAGCTGTTTAAAGAAAGCGGGAAATTTAAAGTGCACGGTTTTGATTTGGACAAAGAAAAAATGCGAGAAATCACTGGGACAACGAAACTTCCAGAGACAGTTGACGTGATGCATATTTGTTATCCGTGCGCAAAACAAGAAAAGTTTGTCAAAGTAACGGTAGATTATATCAAAAGGATTAATCCCAACCTCACAATAATTGAAAGCACCGTGCCGCCGCTTACAACTCAAAAAATTTACGAAGCTACCGGTTCACAGATAGTTCATTCCCCAGTCCGTGGAATGCACCAATCCTTGGAGACCATGAAGAGAGACATAATGTTCTGGAGCAAATATGTCGGCGGAGTAACAAAAGAAGCTGTGGAAACAGCCAAAAAACACTATGAAAAACTTGGGTTGAAAGTCAAAATTCTGAAAAGTCCAGTGGAAACGGAGTTGACGAAGCTTTTCGAAACAACTTATAGGGCTTGGATGATTGCTTGTTTCCAAGAGATGCATCGTATTTCACGACGTTTCAATGCGAATTTTGATGAAGTTGTGGACATGCTTGCGGATATACACCGCTTGAGGTTGAACAAGCCTATTCATTATCCAGACGTTATTGGTGGGCACTGTTTGATACCGAACACGGAATTGCTGTTGAGCGTTTATGATTCGGAATTTCTGCGTTTGATTTTGGCGTCGAACGAAAAAAGAAAGGAAGAGATTAAAGATGAAGCTGTTAAGGATGAGGTTGAAAAGGTTAAGAGGAGAGCTGATGCCCTTCAAAAGGAACTGATGAGCAAAATGGGAAAACATTATTAGATGTGACCTATCCAAATCACTAATTAACACTGAATTTTCGAAAATATTTAAGGTAGGATAAAGTTTGTAGTTTAATGGTGCTGCAATGAAAGTTGTCATGATTAACGACTGCGCTTTTGTCGGAGAAACCTTGCTAAAGTGCATGCCACCAGACATTGAAAAGCAGCACATTAAGCGCAGTAGAGGGTTATGGAGCAAAACTTTCGATTTAGCCTATAAAATTTTGAGGGTGAAAGGCGACGTGTATCATGCGCATTATCTTCTCCAAGACTGTTATATTGCAGCACGTTTAGGGAAAAAGCCATTAATTGGACATGCACATGGTAGTGATTTGAGAACCAGTCTTAAGCATTCTTTGTGGGGTAGGATAGTTAGGCATAATCTGAGAAAATGTGATAAAGTTTTGGTGAGTACGCCGGATGTTCTTGGCATAGCGAAAAAGTTCAGAGAGGACACGGAGTATCTGCCTAATCCGGTTGACACTGAGATTTTTTACCCGAAACCTATTACGGAGCATGGTGGGAAAAAGAGGGTGCTTATTGCAAGCGATTCAAATTGGAAGGTGAAGGGTACAGACATGGCAATACGGGCTTTAGACAAGATTAGGGATGAGGTTGAAGTTAGCATTATTAGGTATGGTGTGGATTTTGAAAGAACCTTAGCTTTGGCTTATTCTCTTGGCTTGCATGTTAATGTGCTGCCAAAAGTTCCTCATGAAAAACTCAATCAGTACTACTGGAACGCGGATGTGGTTATCGACAGGTTTAAGCTTGGGTCATTGGGCGTTGTTTCGTTAGAAGCCATAGCATGCGGCAGACCAGCAATAGCGTATGTCTCATCAGAATATCCTGAGTATAACAGCTTTCCATTGAAAGATATCATAGCTGAGGATGAAATTGCCAAGATTATAAAAGCTGCAGAGAATGATTTGTGGGAAAAAGAATACGAGTATTTCAGAGCAGAGCATACAGTAAATGTGGTTTTGGAAAGATTGATGAAAATTTACGATTCAGTGAGGAGTAGCTGAATGCGCGCGCTTCTCACATCCACGGATAACCCCTACATAACGCACCTTGGAGGAAAACACATTCATTTATTACTATTGGAACAAGGACTAAGAGAAATTGGCGTTGAGGTTGTTACACTTTATTATAATCCGAAGAGTTTGAGGGAATTAATCAAACGAAGCGCCCTGCTTTTTTTAAGGGACAAGTATGGTTACAAGTCAAAACTTAAATGGATGATAAATTATTTGAGAAGACACATTCCAGAAAATGCTTTTGACGTAATTCACGCTCACGATGTCTTATCATTAATAAGCGCTGCGGAAAAGTCTCAAAAGAAAGTGTTAACTCTCCATGGTTATTTTGCAAGGGAGAACATAGAATTTATGAAGAGTGAAAAAAATCGTGAAGAACTATATCCATATCTTTTGCAACTTGAGAGAGAAGGAGTGGAAAATGCGGATTATGTAATTACTGTTGACCAGCGATTGAAGGAACATATCATTTCAGAATTTAACTACCCTGCTAACAAGATTAGCGTAATGCACAACGCTGTTGATACAAACTTATTCAGACCAGTTTCAGAAGAAGAACAAAAGAAACTGAAGAAAACCGTGGGATTTAGTGAAGATAACGTCATCATCTTAGTGCCTAGGAGACTTGTAGAAAAAAATGGCGTAATCTATGCCGTTCAAGCCATGAAGCACATAAAAAATGAAAAAGTAAGAATGGTCATAGCTGGAGATGGACCGGAAAGAGACAAAATAATAAAAGAAGCAGAAGGAGAAAGCAGAGTATATTTTGCCGGGTTAATTCCTCACAACAAAATCGCACCTTACTATACGATGGCAGATATTATTCTCATACCATCAATAACATCTCACGGCGTCCAAGAAGCCACATCGCTCGCAATGCTAGAAGGAATGGCATGCGGCAAGGTAACGATATGCTCAAACATCGGCGGAATGCGCGAAATTATCCAACATATGAGAAGTGGAATACTCACGAAAGAAAAAGACCCAGAGAACATAGCAGAAACAGTGGAAACTGTTATAGAAAATAAAGAATTAACAGCGGAATTAGGAAGATACGCAAGAGACTACGTGTTAAAAAACCACTCTTATGTAGCCCATGCTGAAAAAGTTGTAGAGATTTACAGTAATGTTTTGGGAGAAGGAAAGAATGGCTGAGAAACCCGAAGTTTCAGTGTTGATGCCCACCTTTAACGATGCAAAATACATATGTAGTGCAATAGAGAGCCTCTTAAACCAAACCTACAAAAGGTGGGAGCTAATAGTAATAGATGGGTCAACCGACGAAACACCTGAAATCATCGAAGAGTATCGTGACGATCGGATTGTGTATATGCGAGAAAGAAGTGCAGGGCAGTTAAATGCTTTGCATTATGGCGCAAGTTTTATTAGAGGTCGCTATGTCATGCTTTTACATTCGGATGATGAACTTTCAAGCAGTAACGCGCTTGAAAACAACATATCAGCTTTACAAGGCAACAAATACGATGGCGTATTTTGTGATATAATAAAAATGGATGGGAACGGTAAAGTTTATGGAATGATAAATGTCATAAACGAGTTGCCTTCTCATGCACCGGCAATCTTATTCTTAAGAGGCGGGTCAAACATTATCCCTGATTTCTTTTTTGTTAAAATAGAAGCGTTTGAGAACGTGTTTTTGAACTACATTACATGGAACATGCCCTACTGGCTGAAATTTGAAAAAAACCAAGTCAATATTTTAACTCTCAAAAAAGTTGAGCCATGGTATAAGTACAGAGTTTATTCAGAAAATTACATCCGTTCTCTAGTCGGAAAATTTGAAACAGTAAACGGATGCTTAAGAACCGTAATTGAAATTGGCAAGAGACTAAATTTCCCATTTTTAAAACTTCAGAGATTGCTCATCAGAGTTCTCAAAACACGACTAAAGCCACTGTATAATTTGGAACCCAGCCCTCCTAAACATTTACGGGACATGGTTCTGCATGTCCTAGACTCTTATTATGGTAAAGTTCCAAAAAATCCTTACTTCGAAGCTCTAATGGGGTTCTATACAAATTTCCCATCAAATCGATCAATAAGTCTACAATTCAAAGACCCAAAAGAGATATTCCAAGGAAAAGATGCTCGCATCTTCTTCAATTTAATGGAGAAAAAAGAAATGCCACCTGTTTTAAAATACGTTCTTGAGGAGGCAACTAACGGATTTGGAAAAGTTATTGTCAATGATAAAGAGGATTATGAGAAAGCAAGAAACATGCTGAAATTCTTAAATCTTCTCGCTAGTATCGGCATTAAATAATCTAAAGTTAACAGGTTCCTATGAGGTTTTAAAGATTGTCGCCATGTTTATCCATCTAGAACATGAAGAACCTTTATGGTGGTTGTGTTCACCTAACAAACATAAAATATTTGATTTAAACGCAAAGAATCGATAAATGGTAATGCGTATACGCGAACTCCAAAAACGTGGCGATGCATTTTTCGCAATGTTAAATTGCAGATCAATCTGCTAATAAAATATATATCATAAAAGAACGGTGAGAATTGGAACATGCTTAGAAAAATTGCCAATAAGATATTGAAAGAGTTAGTGTACTTTTTGATGTATGGCCCATTAGAAAAACCTAAGAAGCGTGAAAACGAACTCATGGAAAAACTTAGATCCGAATTAAAAGAATACGTTGCGTTTTCAAAAGCGAACGCAGAAGATTTATGGATGAAAAATGTAAATGAGCTACTTGAATTAATACGTACAAAAGACCCTAGAAGATTCTTGCGGTGGAATGTTATAAGGAAGACAATGTTTGTTGATTGCTCGCCCTATATCAAAGAAGAGTATAATTACTTAAGAAAGAATGATTGGAATACTTGGAAACAAGTTATAAGAGAAACTAAGGTTGGATGCCCATATCCATTTTTGCTGTATCCTATGACTAGTGAAAATTCGATCCATCATGCCTATCATCTGGCTCGATTTCAAAATCAAACAGGAGAAAAAATAGCTGATGCTGATCTTGTGTTCGAGTTCGGCGGCGGTTATGGGTGCATGTGTAGATTGATTCACAAAATGGGTTTCAAAGGCAAATATGTGATTCTTGATCTACCTGTAGTGTCAACACTTCAAGTTTTCTTCTTAAAGATGACAGGGCTAGATGCTGAATTGGAGTTGGATGTACGTTCTAATGGAATAAGTTGCGTCTCCGAAAAAAGTCAAATTGAAAGATTATTGCAAAACGCGGCAAGCAAAAGATCGATCTTCATTGCCACTTGGTCAATTAGCGAAGCACCAATTGAAAAGAGAAAATCTGTTCTAAAGTTAGTAAAATCATTTGATTCATTTTTGATAGCTTATCAAAAATCCTTTGGCGAAGTAGACAATATTGCGTTTTTTAATAATTGGACTAAAGATTTGAGCAACGTCCAATGGTATAAATGTGAAATCTCTCACATACCGAATAATTACTATCTATTTGGCAGAAAATGCAGAAATCATGAAAAGCTCAGTGACCACTTAAACACACAAGCGCCAAACAAACACTACTTTCAGAACAAGTCATAAAATGAAGACCCCCTATTTTCCGAGGCACAAATCTTGGTTTGAACTAGTCGAATATAGTTATATACTGCCCAGTTCAAAATTTCTCATATGAAGACAGTGTTTCTTAGAGGGCGATCTCAAGGCGGAAGTTTTCATTCTATTTACAGGGAGTTAATCAGATATCCCCCTTACGGGTATCAAATTCTTGCCGGAGAAACTGAGCTTCAAACACAACAAAAATCATTAGCTAGTCTAGATCGAAGGCGTCAACTTCTATACAAGGTTAACTGGAAAATTGATTCCTCTCACATCAAAGACATATGGCATAGAGCGAGAACACTGTCGTACATGTGTGTAAAGAAAACTCAAAGTTCACGCGACTTGATAGAATCCGGAGCTGACTTAGTGTTTTCTTCTCAGCAACTTACATTTGCCAAATTACCCTGGGTCGTTGATTTCGAATATGCCAATGCCCTTGCTGATTATGGTGATATAAGACTAGTCAGAAGATTCATTCAAAAACAATTGAGTTCGAAATACTGTAAAAAAATATTGCCTTGGAGCGATTGGGCGAAGAGAACACTATATCGCAGCTTAGACTGCAGCTCCTTCAAGGAAAAAGTTGAAACAGTACATTTTGCAGTGCCCAAAAAAGATTTCGTCAAGAAGGAGGATAATAAATTGAGGTTGCTTTTTGTGGGCAGCATAAACCAGTTTAACTATCTAAATTTTGAATGGAAAGGAGGTTTTGAAGTGGTAGAGGCATTTCGTGAGTTGAGCAAAAAATATGATCGTTTAGAGTTGGTGATAAGATCGTGGGTTCCTCCTGAAATAGCGGAAAAATGTACTGGCAAACCGAACATAAAGATAATCAGTTCAATACTGAGCGAAGAAGCATTAGCCCATATTTACGCATCTTCTGACATATTCTTGTTTCCATCACACCTGAATCTTGGAATGGCTATTCTAGAAGCAATGAGTTATGAACTACCAGTAATTGCCATAAACCTTTACGACATCCCAGAAGCAGTGCAGAACATGAAAACAGGCATCCTCATAGATCCCCCGCCGAATGTGCCCTATTACACTTGGAATGGCGCACCAAATCACCATGATAGAAACCTCCTTCCCAGAATTCGACAATCTAGACGCTGGATAGTTAATCAAATTGTTGATAAAGCCTCTTTTTTGATTGAAGAAAACTCCTTGAGGAAACAAATTGGGCAAGAAGCTAAACGCATGATAGAACACGGAGAATTTTCCATAACAAAGAGAAACGAAAAGCTAAAAAGAATTTTCGACGAAGCAATAGCCCTTTAACTAAATGCTTTCATTATCGTTATATTATAAATTAGATAATGCATTGTAATGTTGGAGAAAAATGCCATGAAAAAGGCACTGATAACTGGAATAACAGGGCAGGATGGTTCATACCTAGCAGAATTGTTGCTCTCTAAAGGCTACGAAGTCCACGGAATAATCAGAAGAGCCAGTACATTTAACACTGCAAGAATAGACCACATATTTACAGACCCGCACGAGCCAGAAGCGCGGTTCTTTCTCCACCACGGCGACCTTTCAGATTCTGAGCAGATTTCAAACATTGTTTATAACATCAAACCAAACGAAGTTTACCATTTAGGAGCTCAAAGTCACGTTAGGGTTAGTTTTGACATTCCCGAGTACACTGGAAATGTTACTGCTTTAGGAACTACGAGAATTTTGGAAGTTATAAGAAGATGCGGAAGAAATGTCAAGTTTTACCAAGCATCTAGTAGCGAAATGTTTGGGAACGCGCCGCCGCCTCAGAATGAAAAAACACCCTTCAAGCCTAGAAGCCCCTACGCCGCTGCTAAAGTATACTCATATTGGATGACCATCAACTACAGAGAAGGCTACAATCTTTTCGCATGCAACGGAATCTTATTTAACCATGAATCTCCCAGAAGAGGAGAAACCTTCGTGACAAGAAAAGTTACCAGAGCAATCGCAAACATCCTTGCAAAAAAACAAAATTTTCTCTACTTAGGGAATCTCAACCCAAAGAGAGATTGGGGATACGCCCCCGAATATATAGAAGCAATGTTTAAAATGCTTCAACTTGACAAACCAGGAGACTTCGTTATTGGAACGGGCGAAGCACACTCAGTCAAAGAATTTGTCGAACAGGCCTTTTCCTACGTCGATCTCAACTATGAAGATTACGTGAGAATTGACCAGAGGTATTTTAGACCAACCGAAGCAGAAGAGCTAATCGCGGATCCGAGAAAAGCCAGAAAAATTTTTGATTGGAACCCGAAGATAAGGTTTGACGATCTGGTTAAAATAATGGTTGATGCTGACATGCGAAGTTTAGGTTTGAAGCCGCCAGGAGAAGGAGACATGATACTACGGAAGAAGTTTCCTAATAGATGGTGGAAAAAGGATTAGAATGAATGCTGCTTGTAAACAAATTAGAGTTTCTGTTGGAGACTTTCGAGTTAACAAAGACGAAAGGAACATAATAAACAAAGTCTTGAAGTCGGAGAGAATTTCTGAAGGAGAATACGTCAGAAAGTTTGAGAAAGAATGGGCAAAATATATTGGAACAAAATTTTCTCTGGTTCTAAATTCCGGCACTTCTGCTTTGCTAGCAGGACTAACCGCATTAAAACATAAATACGGTAGTTCAAAAGTAAAAATGGGCACTAAAGTCATCACTGCTCCAATAACATATATTGCGACAAGCAATGCGATAGTTTTGAGCGGATTGAAACCAGTATATGTCGATGTTGACAAAGATACTTTTTGCATAACGCCGGAAAACGTTAAAGCACACCTAGAGAAAGTAGAAGTTCCAGAAAAATACTCCTTGATCTTGCCAGTTCATTTAATGGGGTATCCTTGCGACATGGACGGAATAAACAAAGTTGCTAAGAAATATGGATTACTTGTTTTCGAAGATTCAGCACAAGCCCATGGTACTCTCTATAAGGGTAAAAGAGTCGGTTCTTTATCATTACTATCTGATTTCTCATTTTACATTGCCCACAACATCCAAGTAGGAGAGATGGGTGCAATAAATACAAGCGATTACGAAATAATTAGATTAATTAAAAGAATAAAGGCAAACGGAAGACTGTGTGACTGCTTCATATGCACAAGAAAAACGACGGGGTGTCCAAAAATAAAAGTAACTAAAGACGATGTTGACCCAAGATTTACTCATGATATAATAGGGTATAATTTCAAAACAACAGAATTTCAAGCCGCACTAGGATTAGCGCAATTAAAGAAAATAGATTGGATAATAGAGCGCAGACGAGAGAACGTTAAGTATCTGAATGAAGAACTGAAGAAGTTTTCAAGCGCGTTACAGTTGCCTAAATATGACGAAAACGTGAGCTACATGGCATATCCAGTCATCATCAAAAATCCAAAAAGGGCAAACAGAAAGAAAATTAGAATGAAATTGGAGCAGATGGGCATAGAAACAAGACCATTATTCGGTTGCATACCCACACAGCAACCAGCATACAGTTACCTAAAAGGTAGGTATGAAGGAGCGCTCCCTGTTGCAGAAAATGTTGGTTTAAATGGTTTCTACATTGGTTGCCATCAATACCTAACACGTAAAGACCTAGATTATGTCATAAAGGCATTCGGAGTGATTTACCATGAACTTTTGGAATAACAAAAAAATTTTGGTAACAGGCGGTGCAGGGTTCCTTGGCTCTTTTGTAGTAGACTACTTAGTCAAGAAAAAAAACGTTCCCAGAGAAAATATCAGAATCCCAAGAAGCACAGACGTAGACCTCAGAAAATTAGAAAACTGTGCTAAAGCGGTCAAGAACATTGACATTGTTATCCATTTAGCGGGCAAAGGAGGAGGAATAGGATACAATAGAAAGTATCCTGGTTCGCTTTTTTACGATAATATTGTAATGAACACTCATCTAATGGAGGCTGCAAGACAAGAAAGTGTTGAAAAGTTTGTTGGAATTGGAACTGTCTGCTCTTATCCAAAATATGCAGCAGTACCCTTCAAAGAAGAGAACTTGTGGGATGGTTACCCAGAGGAGACAAATGCTGCTTACGGATTGTCCAAAAAAATGATGCTTGTTCAATCTCAAGCTTATCGGCAACAATATGGGTTTAATTCTATTCATCTCTTGTTGGTCAATTTGTACGGTCCAAGGGACAATTTTGACTTGGAAAGTTCCCATGTTATACCTGCACTGATAAGAAAATTTGTAGATACAGCAAAGAATAGACGAGGTGAAGTTGTGGTTTGGGGGACAGGCAAGGCTTCAAGAGAATTTCTATACGTAGAAGATGCTGCCGAAGCAATAATTCTCGCAACTGAAAAATACAACAAACCAGAACCTGTAAACATAGGTTCAGGGAAGGAAATAACGATACGCGACCTTGTAAACCTAATAGCAGAGCTTACCGGCTACAAAGGAAAAATTGTCTGGGACACTTCAAAACCTGATGGTCAACCAAGAAGATGCCTAGACACAAGCAAAGCCAAAAAAGAGTTTGATTTCGAAGCAAAAACTGATTTTAGAGAGGGTCTTAGGAGAACGATTGAGTGGTACAAACAAAATTATTAGTTACAGGCGCTAGCGGTTTGTTAGGTCATAAAATTGTTGGTATCGTCAAGAACGACTATGCAGTTATTCCTTTACATAACACGAGATCGTTGCATCCAAACTCCTTAAAACTAGACATCACAAACTTAAGCGAAACCCATACCCTTTTCAACAAACTCAAACCGCATGCAGTAATCCACACAGCTTCTGAGACTAACGTAGATAAATGCGAAACCCAAAAAGAACACGCTTGGAAAGTAAACGTTGAAGGAACACGCAACATAGCCCTTAGCTGCGACAAGACAAATGCAAAGCTTGTCTACATATCCACCGATTACGTTTTCGACGGCAAAAAAGGCAACTACGCAGAACAAGACCAGCCTAACCCAGTAAACTATTATGGTTTAACAAAGCTTGAAGGAGAAAAACAAGTCATCCAACACTGTAAAAACTACGTAATCTTAAGACCAAGCGTCTTATATGGTTGGCACCCTTGGAAACAAAACTTCGCCACATGGACAATCAACCAGCTTAAACAAAACAAAGAAATAACTATAGTCGAAGACCATTATAATACGCCAACTCTTACGGATAACCTCGCGGAAATGGCACTTGAAATAATAGAAAAAGACTTTCAAGGGCTATTTCACGCTTCAGGAAGTGAAAGAACAAGCCGCTACGAATTCGCTAAACAAATTGCAAAAACCTTCAACCTAAACCAACACTTAATAAAACCAATAAAAATGAGCCAGCTGACCGCTTGGACCGCCAAACGCCCAAAAGACTCCTCCCTAAACACGAACAAAATACAAAAACAACTAAAAACAAAACCACTAAACATAGTAGAGGGGCTCAATAGAATGATGACGAAAGGCGAGAAACTATGAAGGGTGTAATACTTCACGGCGGACACGGCACAAGACTCAGACCTTTAACACATACAGGTCCAAAACAGCTAATCCCTATTGCAAATAAGCCCATATCACAATACGTCTTAGAAGACTTGCGTAACTCTGGAATAAGCGATATAGCAATAATATTAGGTGGTGTGCTGCCGGAGCGGGTCAAAAGCTACTATGGGGATGGAAGCAAATTCGGCATAAAAATCACGTACATCTTCCAGAAAAAACCAGCAGGAATCGCGCATGCGGTGGGCTTGACTGAAGACTTTGTAGGAGACACCCCCTTCGTCGTGTATTTAGGCGACAACTTACTAAAAGGCGGAATATCAAAATGCACTCTAGAATTTCGACAAAAAAACTACGATGCAATGATATTATTGTGCAAAGTTGAAAATCCACAGCAGTTCGGAGTGGCTGAATTCGACGAGAACGACAAATTAGTAAAGCTAGTTGAAAAACCGAAAAAACCACCAAGCAACTACGCACTCACAGGCATATACTTCTTTAAACCATCAATTTTCAAGATGATAAAAAAATTGAAGCCCTCATGGAGAGGAGAATTCGAAATAACAGAAGCGATACAAAATCTCATAGATGACGGATATAAAGTCGGTCACAGAATCGTGAAAGGATGGTGGAAGGACACAGGCACAATTGAAGATATAATCGACGCAAACATACTAATGCTAGACGAACTAGAACCAAAAATAGAAGGAACAGTTGAGAACAAGGCGTCTGTCCAAGGACGAGTAGCCATAGGAAAAAACGCACACGTAAGAAGAGGCGCCCTCATTCGCGGTCCAGCAATAATCGGAGAAAACTCGATTCTAGAAGGAGACGTTTACATTGGACCTTACACATCAATAGGCAATAATGTAAAGATAATAAAAGGCGAAATCGAAAACTCGATAATAATGGACAGCTGCAAAATAGAAATTAACACAAAAATAGTCGACAGCATAATCGGCGCCAACTCCGAGGTAACAACAAACCAAAAAGGTCCAAAAGGACATAGACTTATCGTAGGTGAACACTCGAAAATAGTATTTTGAGATGAGAATATGATAGAGGGTGTCGTAACCAAACAATTAAAGCATGTATCAGACGAAAGAGGATGGCTTGTGGAGATACTCAGAAGCGATTGGGAACATTTCCAAAAATTTGGACAAGCATACGTTACCGCCGCCTATCCTCAAGTCGTCAAGGCATGGCACATGCACAAAAAGCAAACAGACAACATAATATGCATGAGAGGCATGATAAAACTCGTACTCTATGATGACCGAAAGAAATCCAAAACTAAAGACGAGATAAATGAGTTCATAATCGGAGAAAGAAACCTTCTCTTGGTTAAAATTCCACCAGAAGTTTGGCACGGATTCAAAACCATAAGCGAAGACTACGCATTAGTTCTGAATATTCCCACTGAACTCTACAATTATAAGAAACCAGATGAACATCGGCTACCACCAGACACGAACAAGATTCCTTACGACTGGAAACTCGCACCATGGCTTAAGCACGGGTGACTTTTGATGAGAATTCTAATAACCGGAGGAGCAGGATTCATTGGAAGTAACTTTGTACATTTCATGTTAAGAAAATATACTGACTGCGAAATTGTTGTTCTAGACAAACTTACATACGCTGGAAGAAAAGAAAACCTCCAAGACGTCGGGGATAAAATCACGTTCATAAAAGGAGACATAGCTAAAAAAGAAGATGTTGAAAACGCCGTAAAAGACTGCAATTGCATCATAAATTTTGCTGCTGAAACCCACGTGGACAGAAGCATACTAAACGCAGGAACCTTTGTGCTAACCGACGTTTACGGAATATACAACTTACTGGAAGCCGCAAGAAAATCTAACGTAGCAAAATTTGAGCAGATCAGCACCGACGAAGTGTATGGGCAAATCCAAAAAGGAAGCTTTAAAGAAGAAGATGCTTTAGAACCACACAATCCTTATGCTGCATCCAAAGCCAGCGCAGAGCTATTATGCAAAGCTTATTTTGAAACCTACGGTCTGCCAGTATTCATAACAAGAGGAACAAACAACTACGGTCCATATCAATACCCAGAAAAATTCATACCCAAAACAATAACCTACGCATTACTGAATAAACCAATTCCAATTTATGGAACTGGCGAAAACGTTAGAGATTGGCTTTATGTGGAAGACCATTGCAGGGCAATAGATCTGGTGTTGCAGAAAGGAAAAAAAGGGGAAATCTATAACATAGCCTCAAAAGAAGAGATGAAAAATGTTCAAGTCGCAAAAACAATTCTAAAGCTTATGGGTAAGTCTGAAAATTTGATAGAGTTTGTCAAAGACCGCCCCGGACACGATTTAAGATACTCGTTAGATACCACTAAAATCGAGAGGCACGTAAGTTGGAAAACAAACGTGAAATTTGATGAGGGAATAAGAAGAACTATTGATTGGTACGTCCGAAATGAATGGTGGTGGAAACCCGTCATAGAAAAAGGCGAGATGGACTTCCACGAAAAATTTTCTTAACAAGTTCAAAATGGTAAAGAGTTTATAAATACATGGAATGAATTTTCACTTAAAAATAACGAATGGAGACGACATTGGTAAAACTAAGAATCGACGTTGACTATCCTTATCCTTCAAGAACCAGAAGCTTCGTTTACACAGCTTTCAACATCAAAGTTGGCAAGGATTACTTGAAAAATTCTAAAATACTGGCGAGAATGATTAACGAGTCACCGAGAGAAGTTAAAGCCTACTGGTTTTTTACACCGAAAACAATTCCGGATAAAGAGTTGTTGAAAATGCTGGACAATGATAGGCACGAAATAGCTCTTCACATTGCAAACGACCCAGTCAAAGAGTTGAAAATGCTAGAAGAATCAACAAATAGAAAAATGAATTACTATACGATTCATGGAACCGCTCGCCTACTAGCAAGAATAATGTGGAAGCGATGGAAAGCAAAAGCACCAAAAGTCCCAGAGAACTTTCCGCTGCAATCTTTTTATCAATTTCCAACAGAAAGCCTAGACATTCTCTGTTATAACCGCAGCCTTGAAGAGGCGTCAAAAATAGCGGAAAGCCACATCATAAAAGGACGCGTTTTGCACATCCACCCAATATGGCTTTTCCAGAGAGGAAAAATAAATCACAGAGGTCCCTACTACGAAACGTTAAGGAGAATTTTGGACGTGGACAAGGAACTTGAAACGTTAGAATTTCGCAAAAAAATCTTCTTTAAGATAGCTAGAGACATCAATGAATATGAAAGAGACATAATCCCAAACGAAAAATTCCTTGAGAAACTTCGGGAAAGAGGCGTGGATATGTTCACGTTTATTGAGAGAAGATGGTGCCATACGATTCCGAATCCAGCTAAAGAGTGGAGAAAAGCAAACGACAACATTGGGCTTCTACAAGTAACAAGTTATGATGAATGGTGGAAGAGCATAGGGAAAAAAACACGCAACATGGTTCGCAAAGCAGAAAAAGGCGGAATAAAAACAGAAATAGTTGAGCCAAGCGTGAAACTAGCAGAGGGCATTTGGAAAATATACAACGAAACGCCAATACGACAAGATAGAGGTTTTCCGCATTTTGGAACGTCATTAAATGTTGTAAAAAGGGGAGTATTTGCATCACAGAACTGCGTGTTTATTGGAGCATTTCTCCAAGACGAACTTGTAGGGTTTATACAGCTTGTTCACGGAGATAACATAGCCATTATCTCCCAAATACTTTCGCTCCAGAAACATTGGGACAAAGCAGTAAACAATGCGTTGGTGGCAAAAACTGTTGAAGTTTGTGCAGACAAGCATATTTGGTGGCTTATGTATGGGAGAATGGGAAACCATCCGTCGCTTGACAAATTTAAACAGAGTAATGGAGTCACAAAATTTACGTTAACACGATATTACGTACCTTTAACTGAGAAGGGCAGGGTGGCAATAAAACTTGGACTACATAGAGAAATTAAGGATGTTCTTCCTCAATCGATGAAATATCTGCTCGTTCCAATTTATAACTGGGTTAGCAGAACAAAAATGAAAGTTAAGCTGCTATTAAAACCAGCACAAAACAAATTACAGCCTTGAATTTACTCATTAAGACAACAAAGGTGACTAATTGACAAAAAAGGAAATCCGACTACAATACTCTGGCTTTGTGCTTTTTGCGGCAAAATTGCTTAGCGTCGCGACCGGCATAACTTTTACGTTCATACTAGCACGTTCCGTGACGCAATCCGAATACGGAATATGGGGAACATTCAATATTATAATGCCATATTTCATATTGCTGTCAACAGCCTTTCCTTTTTGGATTATGCGTTTCGTTGCCAGAGACAAGGAAGGTGCAGTCAAAACGGGGATTTTTGCAAATACGCTTCTGACAGTTGCTGCGACACTCGTTTACTTTGCCCTCCTTCCTTTATTGATTCCAACATTTGGTTTGGAAAACTATGTTTTGCTCTTCAGTATAGCTGCGGCGTACATTGTAGAAAACTATTTAATTGTAGCCTTAGAAGCTTGCATACAGGCACAGCGACCACATTTTGTAGGATACGGTTTGCTAGTAGGCGAAATATGCAAAGTTTTATTGGTCTTCATTTTTATAATAGAATTTCAAATGTCTCTTTTGGGCGCACTTCTAAGCATTGTGATAGCATTTGCGGTCAAAATTGCATTTTACATCAAGAAAGTAATGGCGGAACTGAAGAGAAAAATCGCATTCAGCTACATTAAAGAATGGATTAAAGGTTCAACATTCAACATATACAACATAATAGGTGACAGAATAGCTGCAATCATATTTCTCATGCTCCCCATTTATGGTGGAGAAATAGCGCCAAGTTATTATCAAGCTGCCATGCCAATTGCAAACATAATAACATATTCCACGTTTTTAGCTTATGCGTTGTATCCTAAACTTTTGGCTGAAAATAGAATGGAAGATGTAACCACATCAATAAAAATGGTTATGATGTTCGCAATCCCCATGACCGCAGGAGTGTTAGTCATGGCAGACTCCTACCTTATTATTCAGCAAGAAGTCTACGGGGCGGCTACACCGGTTTTAATGATATTAGGAGTAGATGCTCTGATACTTACAATCTCGAATATCTATGCCTCCACGCTTTATGGAATTGAAAAAATAGACGAAAAATCAAAGATACCATTTAGACAAGTTGCGAAAAGCCGCATGTTTATTGTCTTTTCTCTTCCTTATGCTCACTCAGCAATAACTTTGCCAACCACCTTCTATTTGCTAACTAATTTTGCAAAAAATCAACCTTTACTAGCGGCAATATATGTTACTGCAGTAAATACGATAGCACATTTTGCGATGTTCATAGTTTTATACGCTGTTGTGCACAAAGCAGTTAAGATAGAAGTTCCATGGAAAGCGATAGCAAAATACGTCTTAGCCTCAACTGTTATTGCAGCATTTCTATTTGTGATACCGCATCCGACGACAATATTTTTGACAGTAGGAGTGACTGCAACCGCAGGAATTATCTATCTTGCAATACTACTGACTATTGACAGAGAAGCCAGAATGTTAATGAAAACCGTGCGGCATGAAACCGTAGACAGAATGAAAAGAAAAACCTAACTATTGTTGTTCCACAATTCCATGAAAAGCGTTTTTAATGCTTTGACGAACGCATCGTAGTTAGTCCATAGTGCTGAGACCCGCTTCTTTCCATTGTTCGTTCTGATCAGCAAAACGAGTTGGCTGTTATCTATGAGTATGAAAGTTGGTAGTTCGTCGACGTTTGAAAGCGAATATTTAGCCTTTTTCAGCTTTATTTTTTCGATGAAAAAGCAGCTTTTGGGAGAGTAGTTAGTCAACAATTGAACATCTACATCCTTCTTAGATATTTTCTCAAGCTTATCCAAAAGACCAGAGTGATAAAAGCTTGGTATATCATGTTCGGATGTGAATATGGAAACTTCTTTTACTGCATTGTTCAATATTTCATTCGCTTTTAGGCTTATTTGTTCTTCACCCTCAAGTATTTGAAACACTTCTTTCCTTTCATTTTCTGCTTCTGGTTTAGGAAGAGAGAGCCAAATGTCAACGAGGCTAGTTTTTCGCTTTTCCAGAAGGCTTAGTTTCATTTTTTTGGTTTCGATAAGTACGTCAATGGCTTTTTCAAACGGCGTCGCGATGAACTTTAATGGTTTCTCAAAAACAGACGATATTAGCCCCTTTTTCTCTAAGTCACGCAGAAGTCTGTAAGTTTCGGTTCTGTGTAGAGACAACGCTTCAGAAATTTCGCTAGCTTTGCGTTCGCCCGCTCTTGCAAGGTAAACGTAAACTTTTATCTCATTCTTTGATAAACCGAGTCTGTAAAGCGTTTTCTCGATGGTTTCGAGTGATTTGGAAAGCCCCTTGTCTGTTTTGACAAATCTCCATGAACCAGTATTTTCGTCGTATAGTTTCATGATGTTTTCGGGTTTTTCAACAGATAATTCCATTTCGACCCTTCTTGCAGCCTTACTCCTTATTCGTAATCTGAAGCAGAATCCGATTTCGTTAAGTTTGTATTTTATACTTTTGAATTCGAAATATGAATTAGAAATTCACATTCAAAGCGCCTTCAATCGACAAAGTTTTAACCATAAAACCACCAAGATTAGATCGACTTGAGAGGAGAAAGGACGTGCAAAAAAGACTTGGTATAATGGTTAGCCTAAAACATCTTCTACTGCCCAAAAATAATCATTGGTTGAAAAGGACCGGTCTGGTTTTTGCCTTCATACTATTTGACTATTTATCGACACTAGTGTTTTGTCGTGCGCCTCATGAGGAAGCCAACCTGTACGCGAGAGCTTTCATGGAGAACACTGGCATATTTTCTGGATTGACACTTTTTGTTTTAGTTGCAAATTTGCCAATCTACATGGTTTTAAGTTTAGACTCGCATATCATAAAACTTCCATCTAAAATTTCCATAGTCATCGAGCCCTTGGTTGATGTACTGTTTGCATGGTTTATTGCCGGATTACATTTCAGTGGAGGTACAAGCTGGTTCTGGCTCCGTCAGGATTCAGTACCTCAGGCTTTTGGTGCACTTCTGTATTTAACGCTGGCTTTTCTCATCATCAAACCCCATAAATTACATCATGACGATACATCACCCATTAGTGCGTAACAGCACACAACATACTAACCCTATTATCTTTTAACAATCTGACTAGATTGCGACAGTAAAAATTATCGAAGAATATTAGGGTAGATACTCATGGAAGAAAAGAACCCTACCAAGCCCAAAACAAACGCGGAGCCTCCGCCAAAAGAAGAAACTCAAACAGAGACTGTTGAGGAGACATATTTTTTCCATCCAATCAAGGTTTCTGAAGAAGGCGGAGAAATTCTGGATGAAAAGGAAATAGAAAAATCTGGAGTTGAAATTGAACAGAAACTACAAGAGCTTTTAAAAAGCATAAGCGAGGAAACCTTGCAGCTAAGCGAATTCCTGATAGAAGAAAACAATCTCATGACCGACCTTTGCATATCCCTTAAGCATATTCTTAAAAAACTAAATGTTTCGTTTAACATCCCACCACAGAATGTCCCACTTACTAAGAAGGTGAAAAAAGTAATTTTGAACGATGAAGGACACTTAATACTTGTTCACGAAAAAGGCGACGTTACATCGGCATATTTGGCAGAATACACTCCTGAAATTGTAATGTCCGTCTTGTGGGTCATAATGCCTGAACTAGCCAAAGTGATAATGCTGTATAGAAAGAAGATAAGCACTCGCGTTAACTTCTTTGGAAGAGTGAAGAAGGAACTAAAAGGCGTCGCTAAAGCCATAGTTGGCGGTAAAGAAGAAGCTACTACCTCTGAATACAATGGGCAAATAGATGCCGTGAAGGAATCACTGCAATCTGAAAATCAAAGCTAAACTTGTTGGTGTTGAGTTTGGGCGAACTTTTGACGGAAATTCGAACATTCTATTCCTTAAAGGAAATTCGAGAATGTATGGAAGCAGAAATAAGTCAATACAAGCTGCTGTTGGAAGATTACAGTCAATGGCTAGGAAGCCTTCTAAGAAGCCCTGAATCTTCAAAAAACCAAGAGAAAATGAAAAAAGCTGCAGAGTTTCAAAAAGTTCTGAGGACTGGTAGCAGAAAAGGTGGTAAGAAAGAAGGAAAAAAACTTGGCACATCCACAGAATGGGTGCAGTTTAAAGATATTATGCTCAGTGCTGACGATTTAGGAGAAGCTGAGATACTTTTTGAAGCAACTGAGGAGCTAAAAGACAAAATTGATAAATTGGAAAAAGCAAAAAACTCCATTATTGATTTGGAACGATATGGTTTGGGGAAAGAAGTACTCTACGTAACATACATAAACAATGGAATACCAGAAAAAATAGTTTTCAAGCCGAAAAAGAGTGTCGGGACTCCGGAGAAATTCGAATTTTTGGCAGATTTTTCAGTTGCAAAGCAGACTTGAAAAGGGAAACCGCAACGCCTAGCCTGAGCTATATTCCGTGAACGCTTTGGTGAATTTCTTCATTAAATCGAAAGAGCTTTCAACGACGAAACCGTTTCGAATGTACTGCTTAACCGCACGACTATTGACGCCAATTCCAATGACGCCCACGCCCATGCGTTCAATCTTCTTGATGTTCTCCCTCAATTTTTCCTCAGCTCCTTCGTATCCGGCAGGAAAGAAATCCGATACAACAACCAAAACTCTGGCTTCTTCAAGACGCTTAGTTAAAGCTTGAGCTGCAAGCAAAATAGCATCTGGTAGGTATGTTAAACCACCATGAGACAAGCCACCTATTCTGGCTTTTACACGAGCGTCGAATTTTTCAGAAAAATCTTTGATGACGAAAAATTTGTTGTTAAATGCATACATGCCCCAAGAGTTTTGGTCAAGAATCAGTTGTTTAGCAACTTCAGCCAAGCATAGAGCTATGCCGCGAACTTCGCCCTTGAACATGTTAAGACTGTGGCTAGCATCAATTAGTATTGACCAAGCATCCTCTCTTGTTTGAAGCTCCTCTCTCGAGAAAATATCAGTTCGCTGACTCTTGCTAGCAATTACCTGCACCGCTTCTTGCAAATCAACAAATCCACTCTCTTGCCGAAAATCTTCGCCGCCAACATTTTTTAAGAGCCTCAACCGATACAATATGCGTCTCACGGGACCGCCTAAAACTTCACGCCTTCTTTGAAACTCAACGTAGTCTTCGTTTGGAAATTCGAAATCCTCAAATCTCGTGTCTTTTCCTATTTCAACATAATCTTTTAAAATTTTTAATTTGGAATTTTCTCGTTCTAACCACGCATTCAAAGCTTGAAGAGGCTCGCTTTCCCTCAAACTTTGCAACATATTTTTACGTTGCCCTTCATTTTTGGTTTCTGGGCAGAGCGTAGTTAAGGCTTCAACAAGAACTTTTTGAATCTCCTCTTCCGTAGGTATGTCTTGCTCATAGAAGAGATCGTTTGTTCCGTGACTTTCTGTGTATAAAAGTGAAGGAATCTCAAAAGTGTTTCCATAAACAGCTAGAGCATCATAAATTTTGGTAGCAGCGTCTATTCTGTCATCAACCGTCGAATTTTCGCTTATTTTATGGAGAATAGAAGTTATTGCTTCAACATCCGTAAGCAATCCGTTGTTTAGACCGCCCTTGATTTTTCCTATGTTGTAGTTTAGAAGTGTCGAAGTCATGACCCGTGACATGTCATTTGAAAGCCCTTTAACGCTCTTAATTCGAAGAAAAGAAACAGCATTCGCATAAGCTATCTCAGGAAGAAACTGCCGAAATGATTGTCTCAAATTATTGATTATTATGGCATCCTCAATTGTACTGATGACAAATGTTGATAAACTGAGCAGTTTGTCTCGTGCCCATTTTGAATAAACTGAAAAATTTGATAGTTGCGAATGCAAACTTAAATGATAAACTGAAGCCTTGAACAGATACCAGATAATTTTCTTATGAGTCGGATTCTGAAGGTTCAATTTTAATCCTTGAAAATAGACATGATTGCCATTCAACCTTTTGGGAATAATTAGGTGAAGGACGTATCCTCCACTGTCTTTTCCGAGATATGGATACCTTAAATCATCATGAAGAAGAATTTTCAGCTCATTATGTGTCTTTTTTGTCATTTGGAGAGCCGTGGACCAAGCAAAATCAAAAAAGTTCAAGGTTTAAACCCATATTCTATTTTTCAAAGACGGATTCGACAATGTGTTTCACGACAGCTTGTATCTCTACATCATCGCTTGTCGTCCCAACTATCGTCTCCACAGCCGCTTCAATTGGTGGACATCCATCGGAAACCAAAGTCGCCCAGTTAATTAGGTCTCCAGGTGATGGCCCATAAGGTAAATCGCCATTTTTGTATTGTCTCCTAAGTTCAGCGCCCACGTGAACTATTTTTTCGGCCGTTTTTTCATCCACTCCACCTCTTTTCATGATTAGTTCTACTTCGTCTGGGGATACTTTGTCGCCTATGCTTAGGTAGTCAAAGTTTATCCATACAGACATTCGCCGTCTTAACGCTGCGTTTAGTGGTTTTGTTCCAACGAATTCAGCTGAAAAAGGGTTCATGGCGATTACTAGATAGCCGTGTGGATGCCTTGGTATTATTTCGTTGTCCTTTTCTGTTAGAACAATGTGCCCTCTCGTGTCCAGAACGGGATTGAGCCTCGTGGCTATGTCTTGCTTCATCATGTTTGCTTCGTCTAGATAAAGTATGCCACCATTTCTGCACCACATCACTATTTGCCCATCAATCCAATTTTCTTTCCCAAGACCTATGTATCTTCCAAAAAGGTCATAAGCAGATGTCTGTAAACCACAATTTATCTCCCACATTGGCAGACCGCAAAGCTCCGCGACCAAGTAAACTATATGTGTTTTTCCTGTTCCACTCGGGCCGATCAAGGCAACTTGTTTAAAATGGTACAGCGCGCGAACTATTCTTGCAACATAATTGAAGCCTTTGTCGATGTATTCTGGAGTGTTGCGTGGAATGAGAGACTGTTGAGCCCCTGAAAAAACATATGCAGGATGTAGGTCGTATTTTTCTATGCGATATTTTTTTCGAAGCTCAATGTGCGATGGCGAATCCAAGTTTGCCGCTTTTGTTATTGAAACGGACAGTTTTGTGTCTTTTAACTCAGTTCTTATTTGTTCTTCAACCATGTAGACGGTTTCGCTTCTTTTCTTTTTCCCGCCTTGAAATCCGAAACCGACTGCGCTAGCTTCTGTTGGTTTTTCTGGTGATTTTGGTTTTGTGTCTGGCAAAATGGTTCCCTCTGTGTTTTCAATAGTTTTATTAGTGGGATTTGATTTAAATCTTACTTCTCACGATTCAATACAATGAATTAAGTCACAGAATTACAATAAAAGTTCAATCAAAATATTCTGCAATTCACTTTTATCCTTCAAATTTCGAAAAATAGCTTTTCCAGTCCCATAAAGGCGAAAAGAAACATTTTGGAAAGTTAATTCAAAAATTATGGTTGATATGGACTTTGTCATTTTTGCTTTCTTCAGAATTTTCGCAATGACTTCTTCTTTTTTCTCATATTTGAAGAGAACGATAAAATGTTTTTCTTCACCGCATGTTTCTTCGATTCGAGCCACGTAATCTTCAATAGTAACCATTAAATCTACTCGATCTCCTTCAAGACTTCTACGAGTCGATCGATTTCCTCACGGATATTGTAAATGTAGAAGCTCACCCTCGCTGATGAGCTTAACTTTAATATCTGATGTAATGGTTGAGCACAGTGAAAACCACTTCTCACCATAATTCCGTAATTATCAAGGAATAAAGCGACATCATGCGAGCTTAACCCATCCACGCCGAAGGGAATAATCCCACACTTAACGGATGCATCTCTTGGACCATAAACTCCGACCTTGTTGCACTCTCCAAGGCGTTTCATGGCATATTCTGTCATTATACATTCATGTTCCTTAACATTGTCCATACCTATCTTCTTTAGATATCTGACAGCTTCCATGAACCCAACACCGCCTCCAACGTTTGGTGTCCCAGCTTCGAATTTCCAAGGCAAATCGTTCCAAGAAATTGAACACCGTTTTGTTGCCGCGTTGTATAAGACTTCACGTATCATTTCGCCTCCACCGTGAAAAGGTGCCATCTTTTCAAGAACTTCACGTTTACCGTACAAACACCCAATTCCAGTTGGACCCAACATTTTGTGCCCAGAAAAAGCCAGAAAATCAATGCCTAGGTCTTTAACGTTAACTGGTAAATGAGGAATAGATTGAGCGCCATCTACAAGCGCCAAGGCACCATATTCATGTGCGACCTTTGCGATTCGCTTCACGTCATTTACGACCCCTGTGACGTTTGAAACGTGACTGAAACAAACAATTTTGGTTTTACTGGAAACCCTATTTTCGAAATCTTCGTAGTTTAATGTTCCATCATTATTAACCTCTGCGTATTTGATGTTAAAGCCGTTTATTTTTGACAGAATCTCCCAAGGAACAATGTTACTATGATGTTCCATCAGCGATACTACCACTTCATCGCCCTTCTTCAGATTGTAAAGACCCCACGCGTAAGCAACAAGGTTGATTGCCTCAGTTGTGCCTCTAACAAAGATTGTTTCTTCCATACCGCTTGCATTTATGAACTTTGCAACTTCTTCATGCGCATCTTCGTAAAGTTGAGAAGCTTCTTGAGAAAGCGTGTGGACGGCTCTGTGAACGTTGGCGTTATGGTTTTCGTAGAAGTTTTTTATTGCTTCTATTACCTGTTCTGGCTTTTGTGTGCTTGCTGCATTATCGAAGTATACTAGTGGGTGATTATTGATTTTCCGTTTTAAGATTGGAAAATCTTCTCGAATCTTGTAGGGGTCAAACATTACTTTTCTTCCTCAAGTTTCATTCTTTTGGCGAGCATTTTCGTCAGTGCCTCTTCTTCCAAAGCTTGTTTTTCTTCAAAACTTAATTCCTCTTGCAACCAACTGGGCGAAACTTCCTTATTTTTATAGTATTTTCTAATGGCTCGTTTCAATGCTCCAACGGCTAAAATGCCACAGTGAAACTTCACGCTGGGCAATCCCCCGACTTCTTCTGCAACTTTTTTCCAGGAGATTTTCCATGCTTCCTCAAGTTTCATTTCCTTAATCATTTCAGTGACTATACTGGATGTGGCGATGTTGGCTGCACAGCCATAACTTTCAAAAGATGCTTTCTCAATGATGTCTTGATTGTTAATTTTCAGGTAGAAGGTTATCATGTCTCCACATGAGGGGTTGCCAGCAACTGCAATCACCGTAGCGTCTTCCATTTTGCCCAAATTTTTAGGATTCCTAAACAGTTCAAGCACTTTGGGGTTATATGGTAGGGGCATTCTCGACATACTCATTCCACTCCTGTAGCGCCGGTGATTCGCCGTATTCTTTCAACAGTCTTAGGAAGAACTTCCAAAACATAGTTTATGTCCTCTTCAGTATGATGTCGTGTGACTTTCATGAGTATGCTGCCGTGGGCTTCGTCAAATTTTCTGCCAATAGCAACAAGAACATGACTAGGTTGAAGCAAACGTCTCGTGCAGGCGCTTCCGCTTGAAACATAAACGCCGTTTAAGCTGAGCTCAATAGTTAATGCTTCTCCTTCGCACCTCAAAAAGCTGATGTTCACATTATCAGAAACTCTTTTGTCGCCTTTCGGCCCATTGAGCTTGACATCGGATATTTTTCCGATTATTCCATCAATAAGCATGTCCCTAAGTCTTCTCATATGATTTATGTTTTCTTTAAAGTTCTGAAAAGCGAATTCAGATGCTTTCGAGAAACCTACAATCAAAGGTGTGTTCTCAACTCCTGGCCAGAGCCTTTGCGTTCCAATTTGGCCTTCCAAAATTTTTTCCACATTGACCCCTTCTTTTACGTACAAGGCGCCTATTCCTCTCGGTCCTAGAATTTTGTAGCTGTTTATAGTTGCCAAATCTACTTCAAAATGTTGAACGTTGAACGGAATTTTTCCATATGCATCTGAAGCGTCTGTGTGGAATAACGTCTCGGGGTTTTTGTCCTTAACTGTTTCCAGAGCCTCCTTGATTGGTTGTATTGTTCCAATTTCGTGATTTACAATGGACAGACTTACAAGAACGGTTTCTTTGTCAACGACTTCTCTCAGTTTTTCAAGATTTATGAAGCCCTCACTATTGACTGGAATCTTCGTCGTGGTGAATCCATATTTTTGCAGCATCTCGGTAACGTGTAAAATGCTTATGGGCTCAATTTCTGAAATTACGATGTTCTTGCCCTTGTTTCTCATCGAAAACAGCGTTCCCATTAAGGCTAAATTGTTCGCTTCGGTTTCTCCTGGCGTAAAGTTAACTTCTTCAAGCGTTTTGCATCCTAAAAAATTGGCGATTTTCTGTGCTGATTCCATTATTGTTTCGAAGGCTTCCCAGCCAGGCTTATGCGTTAACGTCGGGTTGCCGTATGCTTTTTGATTGTAATATGGAAGTATGGCGTCAATTACTTCTTGCGGGACAACGCTTGAGTTTTCAATGTCCAAATAAACTTCGTGCTTTATACCTTCATGCGCACGAAGCAGCTCTTTTACGTTTTCAACCATTTTTTAACTCAATCCTTTTGAGTAAACCATGTTCTTCACTTTTAGTAGCAATTACCTAGTAGAAAAACATAACCCAAAAAATCAGCCACTAAGCTTCATGTAATACTTTATAATTGTTGGTGTGGTAAATTGCAGTTGTAAAGGAAGAGCGTATCCAAGTGAAAATAACAGACTTGCCAATACCAGAACCAATTAAAGAAATAACAATCAAATCTGGAATTGTTGAGCTTTACCCTCCACAAGAAGAAGCAATAAAAGCAGGAGCACTTAACGGAAGAAATCTTGTTTTGGCAAGTCCAACTGCTTCAGGAAAGACTTTAGTTGCCGAATTTTGTGCTCTCAAGCACATACTTGAAAAGAACGGCAAAACTGTCTATTTGACGCCTTTACGTGCTTTGGCAAATGAAAAGTTTGAGGAGTTCAAAAAATACACTCAAATAAGAAAAAAAGACGAGAACCGCGTGAGAGTAGGTATAAGCACTGGCGACTTTGATAGTAGCGACCCGTGGCTAGAACGTTACGATATAATCATTACTACAAACGAGAAGGCAGATTCGCTTCTACGACATAGGGCTAAGTGGATGGATGAAATTTCGCTTGTAATCGCGGATGAAGTGCACTTGCTAAACGATGCGGAACGCGGTCCAACGCTTGAAGTTGTTTTGGCAAGGCTCATGCAGACTAATCCCAGCGTGCAGATTTTGGCTTTAAGCGCCACAATAAACAACGTTCAAGAAATAGCTGAGTGGCTTAAGGCAGATTATGTTACCACTGAATGGAGACCAATCCTTCTAAAAGAAGGTGTTCTCTTATACGAAGAAATCCAATTCAATGATGGCGCCGCACATAAGATAGAAAGAAAAACCAAGAACCCAGACATTAACTTGGCGTTGAGCACTGTTAAATCCGGCGGTCAAGCATTAATTTTTGCTTCAACACGAAAAAGCGCTGTTACAGTTGCAAAGAAAGTAGCCGGTGAAATCGAGGAAGTCTTATCCAAGCCTATGAAGCGGTCACTGGAACATGTTGCAGAGAGAATTTTGGCGGTTGGAGAAAGGACAAGGATAAGCGAAACTTTAGTAGAGCTTGTTAAACGTGGCACAGCCTTCCACCACGCTGGTTTAGGCGGCGGACACCGGAAACTCATAGAGGATTCCTTCCGAGAAGGAAAGATTAAAGTCTTGACTGCTACGCCAACTCTGGCTTTCGGCGTGAACTTGCCGGCCAGAACCGTCATAATTCAAGATTATAGACGCTACGAACCTGGTTATGGATGGTATCCAATCAGTGTTTTAGAGTACAAGCAGATGGCTGGCAGGGCTGGAAGACCGAAATACGACAAGGTTGGAGAAGCCGTGCTCATAGCTAAGACTGATGATGAAGCAGATTATTTGATGGAAAACTACATTCTGGCACGTCCGGAGCGCATATGGTCAAGACTTGCGGTTGAAAGAATAATGAGGGGGCATGTGCTTGCGACGGTCGCCGCGGATTATGCCCACACAGAACGTGGAATTTACGACTTTTTTGGCAAGACCTTTTACGCGTATCAGTATGAAATCAACGCGATTAAAGGCATCGTTGCAAAAATTCTCAAGTATCTCTATGATAAAGAAATGATTGAAGTTGACGACGAAAATATTTTTGCAACAAAATTTGGGAAACGTGTAAGCGAGCTTTACATTGACCCTGTTTCGGCTGTAATTATCCGTGATGCGTTAAAGCGGAAACCCGCGTACTTTACGGACTTAAGCCTTCTCCAGATGATTGCACATACGCCAGACATGGGTCCAGTAATGAGACCATACACTCAAGAAATTGACACGATAGCAGTTTTCATGGACGAACATAGAGATGAGTTTCTAGTTGACATGCCAGCCGAATGGGAAGACCACATAGCTTACGAACAATTTCTCGGAGAAGTCAAAACAGCCATCGTTCTCAAAGCTTGGATTGAAGAAATGAGTGAAGACCAGATAATTGAAAAATTCAGAACGCAGCCAGGCGACCTTTACAGAACAATTGAAAATGCGAAATGGCTGCTTTATGCTACGCATGAGTTAGCAATGCTTTTTGGCAACAAACAAGTCTTACCGCAAACTAACGAGTTAAGAGAGAGAATCGAGAAAGGCGTTAAGAAAGAACTTTTGCCGATGGTCAAGCTGGAAGGAGTTGGCAGAGTTCGTGGACGTATACTTTACAACACTGGATACAAAACAATCGAAGACATAAAATATGCGCCTATTGAAAATTTGATAAGTTTGCCGCTTATAGGACCTAAATTAGCAAAGAAGATTAAAGAGCAAGTGGGCGGTTTTGTAAAGAAAGAATCATGGGAAAAACTCGAAAAAGAAGAAGAATGGAAACAGAAGGCGTTAACAGAATACTAAATTATTCCTCTAGCCTTGCGCTCTCTCATAGTCTTCTTAACCATTTTTGTTACTTGCTCTTTTGCTGTTCCCAAATAGTTCCTAGGTTTCAATGCATGAGCAATTTCTTTTTCAGTCAATTTTTTACTTACAGTGTTATCTTCTAGAAGGACTTCTCTGAAATGCCGTTTTTCCATTTCGCTTTTCAGCGTTAATTTCCTTAGCAACTCATGGGCTTCTTGGCGGCTCATGCCTTTCTTTGTTAATGCAATCATCACTGCTTCTGACATGGTGCGCCCTTGAGTTAGCTCAGTATTCTTTCGCATATGCTCCTCGTCCACACGCAAGTTAGCCACAATATTAGTCATCAAGAAAAGCTGATAATCAACCAAAATGCACACTTCAGGAAGCATGTAACGTTCTGTAGAAGACTGTGTCAAATCCCGCTCATGCCAAGTCACAACATCCTCTAGCGCAGGAAAAACAAGGCTTCTAACAATCCGGGCTAAACCGCAAACTCTCTCACATAGTTCGGGGTTCCGCTTCTGAGACATCGTGGAACTTCCAACCTGTTTTTCCGGCTCGAAAAACTCGAAGAGTTCTCCAATTTCAGGTCTCTGCAGTTCTCGTATTTCAGTGGCAAAGTTGTCAAGTGTGGAAGAAATAAGAGCCAATAGGCACACGAGTTCTGCGTGGCGGTCTCTCTGCACTATTTGCGTAGAGATATCAGCGGCTTTGATTCCTAACCGTTGCATGACAAGCTCTTGAATTTTCATAGCGTGTTCGCCTAAACCAGCTTGCGTACCAACAGCACCACTCATTTTTCCAACCAAAACACGTTCCCTGCACTGTCTCAGTCTTTGGATGTGTCTGGAAATCTCGCGCATCCAAACAGCAAACTTGAAACCTAACGTGATTGGCAGAGCATGTTGACCGTGAGTCCTACCTATCATAAACGTACTCTTATACTGTGAAGCCTTTTCCATTAGGACCTTTTCGAAAGCGTTCAGTTTTTTCTCAACAAGCTCCAACGCGTCTTTCATTTGAAGCGCGTTAGCCGTATCCACAATATCGTAGCTTGTCACTCCAAGATGTACATACCCTCCGCTTGGTCCGCAAACCTCTGCAAACGCCCTAACCAAAGAGGCGATGTCATGTTTTATTTCACGTTCAATTTCTTTAATACGACTAATCTTAACATATTTTGTAGAAGCCATAGCTGCAATTTTTTCAGCGTCCTTTCTTGGTATGTTGCCAACCTCAGCGTGCGCCAACGCCAAAGCCGCTTCCACATCAAGCAGCCTCTGAACTCGGGCTTCTTCTTCGAAGATTTTTCGCATTTCAGGAGTCCCATGACGACCTGTGTCAATTGGACTTACATCAACGGGAAGAATGGGCAAGTTTTCTGTCCTCCGCGAAGAGATAGGGTGATTAAGGATTAATGTTTTACGAAAGCAACGCATAATGTTGCGTGTTAAAAGGCTCTTCAGCATGGGCGCATTAATAGCGGTCATAAATAAGAAAGACGAAAATGTAGCTGAAACTGCAGTTGCCATGCTCAAAGTACTGGAACTTAAGGGCGTTGACACTTTCGGAATAGCCTCTCCAACCGAAATGAAAATAGAAAAGTCTACTGAAGCACTGGTAAACCAAGGCATCGATTCACCTATAATAATTGGGTATATCTTCTCAAGAATCCTCACGACAGACAAGCCGCAACCAATAAAACTGGAAGATACAACGCTGATTTTCGAAGGAAGACTTTACTCAGCTACAGCAGAAAACTGGGATGCAGAAGACTTTGCTAAAAAACTGCAGCGAAACCACGAAAAAAACGCTGAAGAACTCATCAAGAAGGCGGAAGGCGACTTCACTTTCGTTATAGCCAAAAAAGGAAAATTGATTGCTGGTAGAGACGTCTTAGGTGTGCGCCCACTCTATTATGGTAAAAATGCAAACTTAGCATGTTTAGCTTCAGAACGTAAAGCGTTATGGAAAATAGGGATAAAAAATGGTAGCTCTTTTCCTCCGGGAAACATGGCGCTTATCGATAAGCATGGCTTTAAGTTTAAGTCCGTTAAAAAGCTGATCTATTCAAAACCAAGGCACTTAACGATTCAAACTGCCGCCAACAAATTGCAGAAGTTTCTGCAACAATCGATAAAGAAAAGAGTCTCTGGGTTAAAGGAGTTTGCTGTTGCTTTTTCAGGCGGATTGGACAGCAGCATAATCGCTTTTCTCGCAAAGAAAACCGCGGCAAATGTTCACTTAATACATGTTAGTCTTGAAAGTCAGCCAGAAACTGAACATGCAAAAAAAGTAGCAGAAGAGCTTGAGTTACCAATTCACGTTTGCCTTTTCAATGAGAAAGATGTTGAGAAAACGCTTCCAAAAGTTCTTTGGCTAGTTGAAGAACCAGACGCGGTGAAAGTAAGCATAGGCATCCCGGTTTTTTGGGCTGCAGAAAAAGCGGCTAAAGCAGATTTTAAGGTCATGTTAGCTGGTCAAGGTGCAGATGAACTTTTTGGGGGGTACAAGCGATACGCTAACGACTATTCAACATATGGAAATGAAACAGTACGCAAAAGAATGTTCAACGATATTGTTAGAATGTATGAAACCAACTTTGAAAGAGACTTTAAACTCTGCAACTTTCACAATGTGGAACTACGTTTGCCTTTTGCCACTTACCAAATGGCAAAATTTGCTACAGAATTGCCATTAGAACTAAAAATCAAATTGCCGGACGATGGAATGCGAAAGCTTGTTCTAAGGCAAGTCGCCAGAAATCTTGGTCTTCCACAAAACATAGTAGAAAAACGGAAGAAGGCAATACAATACACGTCTGGCGTTAGCAAAACTCTGGAAAAACTTGCAAAAAAAGAAAGATTATCCGTTAGAGACTATGTAAAGAAAACATTCTTGATACTCTTCAAGAAGATGGGATGAAATGAACGAAACTGCAGTCGTTTTTTCACCTATATACTATCAACATAACCCGGGCGTTGGGCATCCGGAATCCGCAAAGCGCTTAGGAGCAATAATAAACGAGTTAAAGAAAGGAAAACTCTCAAAGAGTAAGAACTGGCAGTTTATAGAACCGGAAAAAGCTCGCGTTGAAAATGTGCAGCTTGTTCACGATGTAAATTACATTAAACTTGTTGAAACTGTTTGCAGAGCTGGAGGAGGAGCCCTAGATTCAGGCGACACGGTGGTTTCTCCAAAGAGTTTTGATGTTGCCCTTTACGCGGCTGGGGGCGCGCTAACAGCCGTTGAGCTTGTGATGGAAAAGAGGTTTAAAAATGCGTTTGCATTGGTGCGTCCTCCAGGACATCATGCGGGACGCCTTCGTGCAATGGGTTTCTGCATTTTCAACAATGTCGCTATAGCTGCTAAATACTTACTTAAAAAATTCAGATTGGACAAGATGCTCATTTTGGACATAGACGCCCATCATGGCAATGGCACACAAGAAACCTTCTATGAAACTGACAAAGTGCTATACATAAGCCTACACCAAGACCCGCGCAGTTTTCCCGGAGCAGGATTCATAAATGAAGTTGGAGAAGGCGCAGGCTTAGGCTACAACGTAAACATTCCACTTCCCTTCCAAACAAGCGACCAAGTATATATAAGGGCCTTAAACGAAATCGCAGCACCTATAATACGTCAGTACAAGCCACAATTCATGTTAGTGTCAGCTGGTTTAGATGGACATTACGCTGACCCTGTGGCAAGTCTTTCGCTTTCGCTTTTATCCTATCAGAGGATCTACGAGGCAACAGTTGATTTGGCATCAAAAATGTGCAAGGGAAAGCTCGTGTCTGTTTTAGAAGGGGGCTATGGGAAATTTGTTGGAAAAATCGCCGCCTTAGCTATTGCAAAAATGAACGGAACCAGATACATCACGAATGATAAGGCTCCAACAACCAATAATCGCGTAAGAAAACAAGGTGAGAAAGTGATAAGAGAAGTCAAAAAAGTTCAAAGAAGTTTCTGGAAGTTAGATTAGAGGTTTCAACTCAAAGAGCTTAGGTTATTCGATAACTTGAATTGCGTTTTCTGGGCATTGAACTTCGCATGCTCTGCAGACTAAGCATTCTTCGGGTTTTACTGGAACGGATTTTCCATCTTTGATTTCATAAACGCCTACAGGACAGGTGTCGACGCATGTGCCGCATCCGGTGCATTTGTGATTATCAACCACTATTTTAACCATTTTCTATTCCTCTCTTTTTAGATTTTCATTGAATTCTGAGCAGTAAAATAAAAGTGTTTAGGTTCGTTACCGAAGTTCTTCACGAAGTCTTAAGAGAATTCCGCTAATGGTTGTGTTTGCCGTTTCTTTTCTGCGTTGGTAATCTGCGAGAAGTTTTCTATATGCTTCCAACGAGATTTCTCCGTGGCTGTGACGGGCTTCAATACTTTTTATGTTGGCTTCAACTTCGTTGATCTGGGTCTCTGCGATCTCAAGTTGCCGCATTAAATCTGCATATTTGCCCCCCGCAGAGCACATCTTCTCTTTATATTCTGCCAAGCTTCTGGACAAAGTGTCAAGGCGCATCTCCAAAGTTTTTCTTCGCACCTTGTATCGGCGTCTTGGAATCTTTCCTTTCTGTGCCATGGTTTCGAGAGAATCTACTTCTAAGATTGTCTTTCTCTTGTCTTCGTAGGAATCAGTGAAGGATTTGATGTCTTCTGGACGTAGTTTCACTGTCACGGTGGGAATGGCAGCAGCCAGTGGAGCTTTAGGTCTTTTCCACACAACAGCGATCGCGCATCCAATGACAGCCAGAGTCCACACCCACAGTGTGGGGCGAAAAGACAGCCATAAGGGATTATACTCGTACGTGATTTGCAGAACATTTTCCGAAGAGGAAAGATCTTTGACAAAACTAACACCTTGCAATTTTATGGTTACTGTTTCTTGAAAAATGTTCCTTGTTACGCTATAAGCGTTACCGACTAGGATGCTTCCCTGGTTTAGTATAACCGCACCTTCTGGCAAAGTTACGGCAATTGATGCGCTTTCAATGTAGTAGTCCATTTGTGGAAATAACGGAAAGGTTATGTTGAATTTGTTAGTGCCTTCTTGCATTCTAGTATAGTTATTTGGTAAAGAATACTTCACAGTAAACCTAGTAGACTTATAACTTTCAAGGGGCAACGAAAACGCAATCCTGTAGCGGTTTACTTCTTCATCCTCCACAGGTGTGGGGACTTGCTCGAACGTCCTTCCGAACTGGTCATGTGCACTTATGTTCGAAGCATTATTGGGCAATATTATCTCGATAACTGCTATCGGTTGGGGTTCTTTGCTTGTTATGTAATAGCTATCTGAACCGCTCATTTCACCTGCTTCATTCACCGCAATCTCGCGATTCAGCTCTTTAACGTCAAACACTCGTAGTTTATCGCTTGCCAATGTGAAATCAGTCGTTGCAAGCGACGCAGTAAACGCTGGAAGAGGCCCAATTCCATAAGCAGACGAATTAACTGTTTCGTCGTCCTTGGTAATTGTTATATCTGTCACATTGTCAGGGAAGAACAAAGTCGTGTTGCAACTGGCAGCAGGCTTTGTCAAGCTTGGGTATGCCGGAAAGTCCAAAGTGTATTGATTTGCGCTTGAGGCGGTTAGAAGACTATTTGAAAGCACAAATCCGACAGTGAAGACATGCGCTGTTCCAGTGCTTACGTCTAAAGGTTGCGTAAAAGCTATTTCAACAGCGTAGAAACCCATGCGACTTTCTAATGGAACATTAAGTGTTACGTTGAAGATGCCAGAAGCGTCATAAGCCACACATTGAAGAAGTTGTGCACCATATTTGTATGGAAATCCTATACGGAAATTGTCGAGGGTTTCTCCAACAGATGCATTGCCAACTATCCGTATGGTATCGTTTATGAAAACGTAGCCGTTATGCAAGATCTCTATCGTGTGACTCACATGATCTATACTATAACTATCGCCATTTGCAGCGTCAACCGCTTTAATGTTAAATGATAATGAGGTAAGAATCATCACAGCAACTAGAAATGCGATGCATGCTATGGCTATTTTTTTCATCCGGTTTCCTCCGCTTGCTTTTGAATTTTTAGGCTTCCTATTTATTGATGAGCCTATTTATTTACTTTTAGAATTACCCTCTTTGGTTGCGTATATACTTATGTGTATTTGTAAGAACAAAATGTTAAAATTTTATAAAGACTCAACAAATCGACTTATTCCGTGGCCCACAAAGCAATAGTTGGCCCTCTATAACATCAGATTGCAGGTGTAGAAGCACAAGACAGATTATCATACAGATCAACGTCTACATGAATTCTGTCGAAACATGTGCGATTGGTATTGTCAGAGCTCGCCATGTTTGAAGTAGTAGTTCTCTTCTTTCTTAGGTCCAAAGCTTCTTACGCCTTTTTCTTTAAGCTGTTTTCTGAGCTTATTGGCGTATTGCCTGTCTATTTCGCCTCTCTTTTCTAAGTACTCTATTATTTCCTCCGCTTGCTTCTCAGTGTCGCATCTTCGAACAAAATCTATCACATCAGGCATGTAATGAACGAATCGCTCTGATGATGCCTTTTCTCCAGTCGGTGCGTCTGTTCGAACAGAGTTTATTGAGACTTTATGTTCATCTGTGTCTAATTCTTTGGCTAAGTTAGGAAACATTTTCTTGAACGCTGCTTTGTCAAATTCCATGTTTGCATCCTCAAATTTAGCGTTGCGCCTTAATTTATTCTATGATATGTCATGTATTTAAGTTTCATTAGTTCTTGAAGGAACAAATCTTTGTGTTGGGTTTTCTTCAAGCAGTTTCTCTAGCTCTCGCATGCAAAGACCAGTGATCTTGTCGCCGTATATCTCACATTTTTCTTTGAACTGAGCTTCTTCAGAACTCCGAACAATAATTTCAATTTTTTCTTTTGTTGATGACTCTGAGTATATGTGAAATGACGTTTTCTTCTTTCCGATTTTTGTCACAGTCACTTGCTCAGTTCTTGCGATCTTGAAGTGATTTTCTCTCAGAGTTTCCATAACATTATTCGGTTCATCATGGTACACGGCTATGTCTATGTCGCTTTCACGGTAGATGGTCCCACGCCATACGCTTCCAACAAGTTGAGGGCTATATTCTTTAAGAACCTTCATCAGTTTCAGGGTTTCTGTTCGCATTTTAATCAGCCGTTCTTGTCTCATTGATCCTTCATTTTCTTCTGCTATTTTGTCAAGTTCCAATGCAACCTCAAGATTCGTGGGGAGAAATTTAACGCCAAAAGTTTTTGCAGCTTTCAGTTTGGCTTGTTTAAACTCTTTTTCAGTTCCAGAATAAAGAAGTGTAGCAGCTTCTCTTGCAACTTTCTTTCTCGGATTCAAGTAGTCGATATTCAAGGGTTCTACCATCAAGAATTAACGCTTAATTAGCTGCTCATAAACTTCTACTGTTTTTTCAGCTATTCTATCCCACGTGAACTCGTCCAAAACTCTTTTTCTACCATTTTTTCCAAGCCATTTCCTTTTTTCAGGATTCTCCAAGGTGCTGTTTATGCCCCATGCAATGTCTGATGGGTTGTTTGGGTCTATGTGGAAACCACATTGTTCTTCGCCGCAACAGACAACCACTTCTCGCATTCCGCTAACGCCTGCTGCTCCAACAACAACAGGGCGTTCCATGCTCATTGCTTCGAGAGCAACTATTCCGAAGGGTTCGTAGAAGCTTGGGAAAACTGCAACGTCACATGCGGCATAATTGAGTATGCGTTCTTCTTCTGAAACGAAATTGAAATTCAGTGTTACAACATCTTGTAACCTCATGGTTTTAATCAGATTACTTAAATATTCTTGTAAATCGCCAACTCCCAAGATAACAAGTTTTGCTTTTGGATGCTTTTGTAAAACATGAGGCATAGCCATTATCAGTTTGTCCACGCCCTTGACGCCCACAAGTCTTCCGACGAAAAGAATCATAAGGTCGTCGTCTTTTATGCCATAAGACTCTCTTATCTTCTTAGTTTGTTCTACATTCACTGCTTCTGGATTGTATTTTTGAGGGTCAACGCCGTTGTAGCAGACTTGGATTTTGTCTTTTGGAAAGCCAAGTTTCATTAGTTCCTCTTTCATTGCATATGAAACTGTGACAATTAGGTCCGCAGCCTTAGCACCACGGAGTTCAATGTTACTTACGACTTCTGAACCGTTTCCGAGAGTTCTTCCTTTCTCTGTGGAGTGAACGTGAAATGCAAAGGGTAATCCAGCTTCTTTTTTGACCGTTATTCCGCTTATTGCTGAAAGCCAGTCATGAGCTACTACGATGTCGTATTTGAAGCCTTCTTTTTTAATGAGTTCGTTGACAAGTTTCGAAGCGCTCAAGTAATTGTAAACGAGGATTTTGGAGAACAGTTGGATTCCTCTGCTCCATTTCCTAACGTCTTCCGCAAGCACATCTGGCAGCGAATCGGATATGTCAATGTGTAATGGGCGGTGAATCTCTATGCCTCTCCAGATTTCCCTTGTTGGAAGGCTACCAGCATCATCGTTCATCGTGAAAACTGTAACATCGTGGTCCATTAGAACAAACTTTCGCGTAATTTCAGCGGCGTATGTTCCCAAACCGCCTACGATTTTGGGCGGGTATTCGTAGACAAGCACAGCCATCTTCATTTTCGCAGTCCTCTTTTATCTTGATAGTAAGGTGTTGCTTAATGAAAACATTCCTTATTTACTTTCCTAGACTCTTATATTTACTTCATGCTTGACGCATCATTGTATTATGACCAAAAAGGGTTATGCCTGTTTTTGCTGTGAGCACCCAGCGGCTACGAAGTTTGCCTTCGACATCCTTTTCACTTAACTCTAGATTGACAATATTGAAATTTCTGAATAGATGCTTTATCTCTTCTTCATCAATAAAATGATGAAGAATACCTTTTTCTATACCTTCCGTTTCCATGAATGTGTTTTCTTCGACTTTTTTGCCCTTTCCATAACTGTAGGTTCTCTTCGACAGAAAGTTGATTAGCAATGAACCTTCCTTTTGTAATACTCTTTGAATTTCAGATATCGTTTCCTGAATTCCCTTCAGTTTTTGATGATAGATTGTGTGAAGACATATTGCTGCGTCAAAGAGCGACTCAACAAAGGGTAGATTTTTCATGTCACACTTCACGAGATAGACTTCCAGATTTTGTCTTTTGAGCCGTTGTTTCGTCAAGTTTAGTCCCGTGCTCGAGATGTCCGTTCCATGCGTTTCGAATCCTTGTTTTGTCATGAAAATCTGGTGTCTCCCGGCGCCGCATCCCAAATCGAGAACTCGCATCTTCCGTTTTTCTCTTTTTAGTAGTTTCGCAAAGTTTATGACAATTTCGTCGGGTTCTTCTTGACTGTACCATTCTTCACGTAGTATGGTATCCCATTCGGTCAATAGCTTCTTCTCCGCACCTCTGCTTACATCACTATTGTTTCCAATCATTAGTTAAAGAATTACTCTTCATAAATTTCAGAAAGACAATGCGGTTAACAAAGGAAAAATTGAAAAACCTATTAAGCACATACAATATTATTATGTGGAGTGCAACAAAATGAGCATATCACCTATTAAACGATTAATTATTGAAACCATGTGGATGCTTGACAAGCCCACTAAGACTAACGAAATAGCAAAGGAAACAGGATTAGGCATCCGGCAGGTCATGATGCACCTAATGGGACTTACCCGCTTGGGATACTTGAAATCGCCTGAAAAAGGCATCTATACCTTAACAGAAAAGGGCAAAAAGATGCTCGGCTTCCCAGAAATAGATAACGGAAAAGCAGCTGAGATTTTGGCATATTTACCTATGGAAAAATCATTTCACTTTTATGTGGATGTTGGAAAGCCCTTAAACATTCATGCAGCAAGCCTTCAAGACTTCTACGATAAAATCCTGAAAATTGACCCAGCCTCAATAGAGTTTCACATTAACCGCGGGGATTTTGAGGCGTGGTTCATGGAATTAGGTGACATAGAGTTGGCACGTAAAACGCTTCTCATAAAGGAACATAAGATTTTTGGAGAGGAATTACGCCAGAAACTTCACGAAGTGGTAAAAAGTCGATGCGGAGAGTTAGCTAAGATAAGGAAGCAAACGTCTGTAACCACATAACCTGTTAGGCTTAGGCTGGCTTGAAGCGTTCCTTGAGGTTCTCGAGAATCTGTTGTAGAGTTGTATATTCCATTTCTTCAGGACCTAGACGGGCAGGTTCAAACTCGCCCATATGTCTAAGCATAGACGAATACTCCAACGCTTCACGTCTAGCCAATGCAAACGCCACATCATTAAACAAGTCAGCAATCATTGGTTTTCCGTTGTCATCACTTGCGATTTTACCGTTTGCAATTTGAAAACCCAAAGCAACAATTCTCGGAGGACCATCAAAAGCCGTGCATTTGGCATCTTTTAATCCCACAGGCATTATGGGTCCCCAGTGGCTTCCCCGCATCCATCCTTCCACGAGGTAACTGTGCATGAAGGGCACGAGTATCTCGCCTACTGCAGGCAACCCATATTGTGCTCTTATGACCATGACCGGATCGTCTTTTCCAACGTATTTTCCAGCAATTTGAGATAGTCTGGTCACGCTGCCGACAGCGCATGTTAAGTCGTCTCTGGCGCGCCAAACATGCGAGATCATGTATCTTTGCACCGTCCCAATCAGAGCGATTAACTCGTACATTTCCTCTGGACATTTGAGCACAACCTTCTTGTTTTCTATTGTATCAAGGATTTCAAATTTGAAGCCGCCAGCCATGTTTGGGTCGATTACAAGCCCAGCTGTGTTCATTGGGTCCGCGAAAATGCGGAAAAGTGGATAGTTGAAAGCTCCGCCTGAAGTTTTATCTGCTGCTAGTATCACGATTGGATCTGAGCCTCTTTCTTCTATTTCCATCTCTGCGAAACCTGGACCCATTCCACGGATGTTTCCGCTGAAAGCCGTTTTTAGAAGGTCCTGTCCAGCGCCATAGAGTTTTAGTTCTAATGCCTTGTTTGCGGTTTCTTGGAATGTGTCCCAAGCGAGTTTGTGAATACTTGAGTTTGCCTCTCCATTTTCGTGTACCATGAGTAGTTGAAGGTCGTCTCCAACGTTGAAAACGCAGTAGCTGTTTATCAAGCCTTCTTCTTTTGCTTTTTTAAGGTTTTTTTCGGCGATGTTTAGGAGGGGTTTGGGGACAATATGGTGGCCAGCTAATGAGCCAACATCACATTTTATTAGGGAAATTGTGGTTTTTTGTGGCATAAAACACCACTCAATTATGCCTCTCGATTTAGAGTTAGGTTGAATCTTTTAAAAGGCTTCCGAAGGATGATGGGAAAAAGAAACATAAAATAAAAGGTGGTCTATACTAAAGCAGCGAGGAAAGGTTAATGGAGAAGTTGAGAGCTGTTTCTGTCAAGGTACCTGAAGAAGTGTATAAGGAGATGCTTTTGCGAGTTCCGGAAGGCGAAAGAAGTGATTTTATTCGAGATGCTATTTTGGAGAAGCTTCAGAAAACGCCTAAACCGGACAAGATTTTGGAGTTAGAGCAGCGAATGGGCAGAATGGAGAAGGAGTTTTCTGAGATAAGAAGGTATCTTGCTGATTTAGAGTTGCTTACGCATGAACGTGGAGGTGCAAACCCTCACACATTTTGCATAGATGAAACAGACCACAAAATAGTGGATTATCTTATTCATTACAGAGGGGCAACCACGCCTGAACTGGCGGAATACTTGAAGACAAACAGGTGGTTTATCTTGAACAGGTTGAGAAGAATGCAGAAGGCATCCAAGGAACAGCTTGGAAAATCCATAATAGTGTATTATCCCGGCGAAAAATCAGGTAAAAAGAAAGCGTGGTGGATAAACGAAGAACTAATTGAAGCTTAATGTTTGGGTGTTGTTTTAATAGCTGCGCTTGCAAGTTATAGCCCCCTTATTTATAGGTTGAATTAGGGTTTGGACTTGTTGTGATTGAGGTCATACAGTAACAATTAATTTATGTTGCTCGTATTCTGTTTTGCAGAGAGAAGAGGGGCCCGTAGCCCAGTACGGATTAAGGCGCCGGCCTCCGGAGCCGGAGAACCGGGGTTCAAATCCCCGCGGGCCCGCTGAACATTTACTTATGCTTGGTTTTTTTGGGAATTTTTAGCTTGTGACGGCAAAAATACTAAATCTTTGCAAATAATAATGACTTGTTTCCTAAAGTGGGGTTGCAACTGATTTGAAAATTAAGGTGGCAGCGGCTTTTTTGGCAGTTTATCTCATTTGGGGTTCGACATACTTGGCCATTAGGTTTGTTATTGAGTCGTTGCCGCCGTTTTTTATGGCTGGAACACGGTTTTTAGTTGCCGGAGCGATTTTGTACGTTTTTACTCGAATGCGCGGTGCGGAAGGCGAAACTAAGGCTGATTGGGCTTGCGCTTTTGTTTTAGGCGGGTTGATGTTGTTAGGTGGGCATGGCGCTGTTGTGTGGGCTGAACAATGGGTGCCTTCTGGTTTAGCATGCTTGTTGGTTGGCACTGTGCCGTTGTGGATGGTTTTTCTGGACTGGATGTGGAACAAGCATAAGCCAAACGTTAAGGTTGTTGGAGGAGTGATTTTGGGTTTTACTGGCGTTGTCTTGCTTGTTGGCGGAATAGAAAGTTTAGGTGCCAGTAGCGTTGACCTTGCCGGAGCTGGAATAATCGTGTTTGGCGCTTTTTTATGGGCTAATGGTTCGCTGTATTCACGCTCAGCTAAACAGCCAAGCTCACAGTTGTTAGCCACCGCATTAGAAATGGTCGCGGGCGGGATATTGTTACTTTTGGCAAGTTTGGCAACAGGTGAACCGGGTCGTATAAGGCTGGATTTGATTTCTATACGTTCACTAATTAGCTGGATTTATCTTGTCGTATTTGGCGCGCTTGTTGCGTTCACCTGTTACATTTGGCTGTTGAAAGTGACCACTACAGCAAAGGTCTCGACATACGCCTATGTTAACCCAATTGTGGCAATGCTTCTGGGCTGGGCGCTGGCAAACGAGCCAATAACAGCGAGAAACATGGCAGCCACAACCGTAATCCTCACAGCAGTATTCATCATAACTACATACGAGACACGAAAAAAGAATAAAGATGGCAGTAAAGATAGCGTCAAATAATCGCTTGGTGCTAAATTGAACTTTCATATGCCTGTAGTAACGCGTCTATATCGTTTCCCACGTTTTCTCCTTGGTATCCTCCTTCCAACACAAAAAATGTGTGTTTTCCTAGCTTGGCAATTCTTTTCCCTATTTCTCTATAACCCTTCTTTGTAAGCCCGAGACTCGCCAAATCTCCCGCGTGAGTGTCAAATCCAGCGGAAACCGCAACAACTTCAAAACGTTCCAAGTCAACGGAACTCAGCGCTTTATCAAGCGTTGCTATGTGTATTTCGTCTCCGCACTCGGGCGGCAACGGAAAATTTAGGCAATTTCCTTCGTGAAAAATGCCCGTGCCGGGATAGTTTGGGTGTCTGTGCAAAGAAATGTAGGTGACTTTTTCGTTGCCTAAAAAAATTTCTTGCGTGCCATTGCCATGGTGCCCGTCAATGTCCAAAATTAGTGTAGGCTTGTTTAAGTATTCTACTGCAATTGCAATGTTGTTGAAGTAGCAGAATCCCCGAGTGTATGCGCCTAAAGCCGCGCCGTTCACACCAGCATGGTGTCCAGGTGGACGCATAATCGAGAAACCGCCAACCTTAGCTGCCAGTATTGCTCCACCAGCCGATAACCGAGCGAATTCAAAAATATTGTCATAAGCAGGAGTGTCTCCATCAGCAACTAAGCCTTTCCTAACGCCCCAAACATAATCCACGTCATGCACACGAAGCAAATCATCTTCACTGGCAGGTTCAGGCTCCAAAAACTCGTATCCAAAACTTTTCAAAATCTCAGCGACTTTCCTAACTCTCTCGGGGCCTTCAATGTGATAATGTCCATAACCTAAGCATTTTTCTGAAAAGATGATTTTGGTTCGCATGCTTTCACGGCAGGATGGATTAGTTGATTTTCAAATTAAAATATAACCTCATCTCTTTAAATGGTGAGAAATCTCAAGGCAATTGAGGCAAACATGCAATGGTTTCAGTAAATCCCTTTAGTGAGTTCCGTAGCGAATGCGAGAAAGTCCTAGCAGAGGCTTTTAAGAAAGCTTTTCCCGAAATCCAAATTCCAGAGCTAACTTTTGAGAGACCGCCAACCCCAGAGTATGGACAGCTTGCGTCTTCTGTATGCTTTGAGCTTGCCAAAAAAATTGGCAAAAAACCCCTAGACGTAGCGAAACTTCTGACGAAGACCATTAAAAAATCAAAATTAGACTTAACCGAACGTGTCGAGTCTGCTGGAACTGGGTACATAAACTTTTACGTGGATTTTGCGAAGTTTTCAGCCTTAACCGTAGAATCTGTTATGCAGCTTGGTTCAGAATATGGTTTTGTCAAAACCGAAAAACCACAAAAAATCATCGTAGAACACACAAGCGCGAATCCAGCCCACCCCATACACATCGGAACTGCCAGAAATCCCATGTTAGGCGATTCACTCGCTCGCATACTAAACGCTAGGGGGCACACTGTTTTTCGTCATTTTTACGTTGATGATGTTGGTCGACAAACAGCGGTTATGGCATATGGTTACGAGAAACTTGGCAAACCAAAACCCTCTGAAAAGCCAGACCACTTTATCGGCAAAGTCTACACGATAACAAGCTGCATAGTTGAAATCAACCGCCTAAAAAAAGAGTTGGAACGCGCCAAAAAGGTTTCAGCTACGGAAGAAATTACCAAAATCAACCGTGAACTGGACGAATGGATGGCTGTAGCTGTTGAGTTAAAAGAGAAATACCCAGACCTTTTCGAGAAACTCCTCGAGAAAATAAGCGAGGATGAAAACCCAGAAAGCGAGATTGGAAGGCTAAACAAAGCCTACGAGATGGGAGAAGAAAAAGCAAAAAAACTCGTGAGAGAAGTTGTTGAACTCTGCATACGAGGCTTTACCGAAACCCTCAGTCGCGCAAGTGTTTCATTTGATTCTTGGGATTGGGAAAGCGGTTACGTGTGGAGCGGCAAGGTTTCCGAGGTTATTCAGAGATTAAAGACTACACCGTACGTTTTTACTTTAGGCGGGGTTCTTGAATTTGATGCAGAAAAAGTCGCAGGAAACTATGGTTTGAAGGCTAAGCTTGGCTTAAGAGAAGACTATGAAATTCCACCTTTGACACTTGTTCGCGCTGATGGCACGACGTTATACACAACACGGGACATTGCCTACACTTTGTGGAAGTTTGAAAAGACAGACAAATGCATTAACGTCATAGGAATGGAGCAGTCGCTTGCGCAATTGCAGTTGAAAATCGCTTTGCACGCTATAGGTTATGGCAAAAAAGCCGAAAACCTATTGCACTTCGCTTACAATTTAGTTTCTCTGCCAGGCTACAAGATGAGCAGTCGAAGAGGACACTACATAAAATTTGACGAAGTAATGAACGAAGCGGTTGAACGAGCCTACGAAGAAGTTTCGAAGCGCTCTCCACAATTGTCTGAAGAAGAAAAAAGGGATATTGCAAATTTTGTAGGCATAGGCGCAGTCCGCTATGCACTGGTTGAAGTTGACCCTTCCAAGCCCGTCGTGTTCACGTGGGACCGCGTACTCAACTTCGAAAAAAACAGTGCACCCTACATCCAATACACACATGCAAGAGCCTGCAGCATTCTACGCAGAGCGGCAAGAAAACCTGAAAAACCAGACTACAAACTGCTGAAAGAGCCACTTGAACACGAAATTGTCTTGATGCTTGCGAGTTTTCCAGACACTTTCGTCGAAGCATCAGAATATCTCAAGCCAAACATGATTGCTGACTTCGCCAACGCTTTAGCCGACAAATTCAACACTTTCTACAACGCGCTGCCCGTGATAAAAGCTGAACCGCAAGGACTCAGCGACGCAAGATTAGCCTTAACAGATGCTGTTAGAATTGTGTTAAGAAACGCCCTCGCCCTAATAGGGATAAAGGCACCGGAAAAAATGTAGCCTCGCTTATGGTGCTTCTTGGATTATTTGGGCTGCCGTGCTTGTCCCTAATCTGTTTGCGCCGGCTCCTATCATAGCTATTGCGTCAGCATAGGTTCTTATTCCACCTGCCGCTTTGACGCCCATGTCTTTGCCAACCGTCTGCCGCATCAGCTTTACGTCTTCCACTGTTGCGCCTTTACCAAACAAGCCCGTCGATGTCTTCACGAAATCTGTTCCTGCCTCTTTGGCAAGTTTGCACGCAATTATTTTCTCGTCTTTGGTTAGGAAGGTGGTTTCTATGATGACTTTGACGATGATGCCCTTACACAAACGTTTAATGTCCACCACCGCCGCAATATCTTGCTTCACCGTTTCGTAATCACTAGATTTCATCGCGCTCAAGTTTATGACCATGTCTAACTCTTCTGCACCGTCCTCAACTGCTTTGACAGCTTCCAAAGCCTTTATTTCTGGCAGCGAAACGCCAACGGGGAAGCCCACGGTTGAGCAGACTTTAACACTTGAGCCTTTGAGAATTGAAGCGGCGAGTTTTACGTAAACTGGGTTGACAACTGCGCATCGGAAACCATATTCTGCTGCTTCTTTGCATAATTTTTCAATTTCGTTTTTTGTGGCTGTTGCCTTCACGTTTGTGGAATCTATCATTTTGGCTAGTTCTTCTCTTGAAATCGTCAATTATGTTCACTCATCCAGCGTTGGACTATAATAGAATCGCATTTAACTTCTATGCTTTCCTGTGTTTAGAAAATAAAAACTCATATACTGGTCGTTATATCATAAACGGGCGGTGCATGGTCATGGTTGATGAGTACTTTAAGAGAAAAGTTGACGCTATAGAAGTGAAAGAAAAAAGCATTTCTCAACTTTTGGCGGAGATGAGCAGAACAGCTTATCAAGGAAGAAAGTTCGGTGAGGCTGTGGAAGTTTGGGAAGCAATGTTGAAAGAGAAGGATTTAACAATTATAATGGGCTTTTCGGGCTCAATGAGCACGGCTGGACAGTGGAAAATAGTCACCTGGCTTATTGAAAACCGCTTCATTGACGTTCTTGTCTCTACGGGCGCAAATGTTTCTGAGGATATTGTGGACGCTATGGGATTTGGATATTGGCAAGGAAGCCACACGGTGAACGACGAGGCGCTCCTAAAAGCTGACATAAACAGGTATTATGACGTGTTTGGCAAAGAGTCGGATTATAGGAAAATGGAAGAGTTGATGACTGATTTTCTTTTAACATTGCGAAGGGATTTCACATACTCTTCTATGGAGCTCCTTTACCTATTCGGTAAGTGGCTCAGCAAAAAAGGAATAAAAAGCATAGCCGCAGTAGCAGCAGAAAAAGGCGTGCCAATTTTCTGTCCCGCAATATCTGATAGCGCTTACGGCGAAGCCTTCCTAATGGCTAAAAACATGGGACACCCCATCGTAGTAGATGCTGTTAAAGAGTTCGACCAATTTGTGGGCATAGGCGAAAAAACAAAAGACATAGGCGTCATCTACATAGGCGGAGGCGTGCCAAAAGACTTCACACAACTAATTGCAATATCTGTCTCGCCAAAAACAATGGACAAGGGCGTACCCGGAAGAGAAGGCTTCAAACGCAAAAGCGTCCAAGAATACTATTACCCGCACAAATACGCAATCCAAATCACAACCGACTCGCCTCAATGGGGCGGCTTGTCCGGCTGCACTTTGGAAGAGGCAGTCAGCTGGGGCAAAATCCGCAGTGAAGGAAAAAGAGCCGTTTGCTACTGCGACGCCACAATCGCTTTGCCGCTTATAACACACGCGCTAAACGAAAGAGTGAAAACTAAAAGGAAAGCTCCAGACCTTTCGTGGCTTTTCAGTCAAGTCATGTAGGGCTTTTCTTTAATCTGCTTATCAGCGCGCTTATCATTATTGGCAGTATTAGCGAAGCGTCGCCTTCAATCATTATGCGTTTTGCTTTTGCGCTTATTTTGCCCCATGAAACTGCTTCGCGTGGTCTCGCGCCAGATAAGCTTCCATCCCACTCGTCAGCAGTGCTAATGTAAACCGCATAGTCCAGGCCTTCTCTGAATTGGTTCCACCAAAGCGTATGATGTTTTGAGATGCCTCCACCAACTATTAGTGCACCCGTTTTCTTTGCGTTGTAAACGATATCGTTGAGTTCTCCCGAATCTTTTAGCAGGTTGATTTTGAAGTTGTGGTCTTGTGAGAAAAGCCACAGTTGATACCCGACAGCGCCGTCTGTTATGCCTGGCACGTAAACAGGTATTTTGTTTTTGGCTGCCCAGTAGAGGATAGAGCTTTCGTTGCAGATTCTTCTTCCAATCTCGTGGCACAACTGACTGGATGAAAGTTCCTTTACGCCTTCCTTCCACAAACTCTGAAGCAGCTTCTGCATTTTCTCCTCGATTACTACACCGTAACTTTCGTTTGGGACAAGCACGTTTCCTAAACGGTTCACGCCTTTCTTGCGAAGTTCAGCGTCATTCATTACAAATGAGCCCTTGTAGTAGTTTTTCCAGCATCTGGCAATGTCGTGGTCAAGAGTTCCGCAAGTAGTAACTATAACGTCGACGAGTTTTCTCTTTGCAAGCTCTTTGAAAATTCCCCGTGTTCCCGTGGCTACGAGGTTTCCAGTGAAGGAAAGAAACTTCACGCAATCACGCGTCTTAACCATGCGTTCCAGAATCCCCACGCCAACAGCTAGCTTTCCCGCGGTAAAGCCCCAAGCTTTCTCCATCTGAGAGACAAGAACATCCACGGGCATTCCTTCGTAGAAACTGTAATCCTCAACGAGATATTTCAATGTCAAATTCTTTTTCCTCTCGAACATGACAAATTGTAACGTTAGAATAAATAACTGTCGAAAAAATTGAGGCTTTTTCTTGTATGTTCTTGTTGGCTTCAAACATGAAAATTCTATTCGAGAGCAGATTGAAGAAATTTTTAGGAATGTCGGAAATTTATTGGCGACTGCCATGACTCTTTGAAATTGAAAACTTTGAAGTAAAGAACCAGCCAAGAAAGCTCAGATTCTACGCAGTCTTCTGTAAAAATACATTGTAGGGTTCAAGAATGTAAAATTAGCTAGTCTGTTAAGTATTTTATGATTTTCTCGTACACGTCCTTGTTCCGCAGGTCTTCTTGTCCCGCGTATATGCTTGGGTTGTCGTTAACCTCCACCACCAGATAGTTGTCATCGACCTCTTTGATGTCCACTCCATACAGCCCATTTCCAACAACCGCACATGCTTTAAGCGCTGTCTCTTTCAATTTAGCCGGCGCGTTTTCTTTTTTAAGCGATACAGTTCTGCCCCAAACAAAGCTGGGCTTACCGCGGCGTTTGGCACCGTGTTTCCATCTTCCCTTCGGTACCATGTACTTGCAGACGTATAGGACTTCACCGTTTAACACGCCGACTCTCCAGTCAAAAGCGGTTGGCGTAAACTTCTGCACAGCCAAAACATCAGATTTTCTAAAAAATCTCTTTGCAACTTCACGGAAACTTGTTTCGCAAGCGACTTTTTCCACGTATCTTGAGAAGCTCGTGTATGGCGCTTTGACCACGACTGGTCTTCCGAATGTTCTGAATATTTCTAATATGCGTTTGTGGTGGAAGTCGTCTTTGTTGATGATGATTGTTGGGATGCGTGGGACATCATATTTTTCGAAGAGCGAGTATAAGTGAATTTTATTTCCACAAATCTGTATCGATTTAGGGTCGTCAACAACCCTTAAGCCAGTTTCCCAAGCTGCCTTGGAAACTATGTACGCAGTAAAAAGTGGGTCGGTTGTGGCTCTAATAAAAACTGTGTCGTACTTCGGAATTTCCAGAAGGTTCTCTCTAAACATGAAATTAAATCTGTGACCCAGTCTCTCCGCTGTAAACTTGAAATTCTCGAGCGCTCTGGCTTCTTTTGGGTCTGTAAAATTATACTTCTCAACAAAGCAGGCGATGTTAGCCAACCCGATGTTCACCATTCTTAGAAATTTGCCAAATCTCTTCGCTTATTGCTTTTAAGTCATTTGGTAGGAGTTCCTCTTTTTTTAATGGTTGAAGCCCACACAAGTAAGCTTCTTTTTCTATACATTGGACATGCAGTTTGCAGAGTGGAATCCTGAAAGCTTCGTACACCATCTCCGAAATTTTTCTTATTTTTTCGTCCATCTCACATTTTCCGAAAAAGGACTTAAACGATACCACCTCGCCTTTGAGTGGCTGCGCACACACGACGAACTTATAGTTCATTTCTAAACTTTTGACTGCCCTATAGAGAGCGCTTCTGTTTTTTGCGATTTTGAATCCGTCGTATGAGAATGGATTTACTGCAAAAAGGACTACTGGAAAGCCGATTTCAGCGATTATCTGTTTCACTGAGCCAGTTACTATGTAGGGTATGGTTGGAATGCCAGCTTTTGAAGCTCGAAGTAACAGAATTGGCGTTCTGTAAGCATCCACTATGTTCTCACTTGAGGGAATTACTGGATTGTCTAAAACTTCTGCATGCAAAGAAACGTAGTATCCTGTTTTTAAGTAGCGATAGTCATTGTTGACGTTGAGAGTAAAATCTTTAATTGATGATTCAAGAAACGTTGATGGCTTCATCGTAGGCAAATCTATGGTTAGGTCGATGTTTGAGACGACCAACACGCATTTAGCACCAGATGATTGAAAAAGCGGTATTGCTCCAGTCATATTTAAAATTAACTGTAATTTTTATATCATATTCCAGAAACAAATAAAACGAAAAAGGGAGCAACCACGTACAAAACCTTAGAAATGCTCGGACCAGAACATGAGTTTTCCATAGTTAACGAAGAACTCAAAGTCTTACCTATCGTTGACAAAATCATAAAAGATTTCCATGGGCGCATCGTAAACTTCGTAGAGCAGCCAGATTTCACTTTTGGTAAGGAACTTCAATTACATGTAATGGAGATGAAACCCAACGAGCCTTTCAAGTCACCCACCGACTTTGAAGAAATCATGCATAACGCAGTTCTAACAATCACTGATTTTTTAGAAAGAAAATACAAAGCAAATCTTCTTGGGACGGGTATGCATCCGTTACTTAGGCTCGAAGACACAGGGGTTTGGCCGCACCGCCACAAGCAGATTTATCAAGTTTACAGCAAAGTCTTCAATCTTAAACAGCATGGGTGGCTTAACATCCAAAGTTTTCAGCTGAACCTTCCGTACTTTAGCGAAAAAGAAGCTGTTCTGGTGCATAATTTGCTTGCGGAAGTCTGTGCTTATTTGCCCGCTGTTTGTGCATCCTCGCCTATCTATGAGGGGCAGTTAGGAGAACATGTTGACAACCGCTTGCGCTTTTACATGGCAAGCCAAAGGGAAGTGCCGTCTGTAACTGGCGATGTTGTTCCCGAGTATGTTTCTTCGTTTAGACAGTACAAGGAAGAAGTGATTGGGAAATATTCTTTGGACTTAGTTAGGGCTGGCGTAAATGATTGTCTTCCCTATCAAGACTGGGTTAACTCTCGCGGGGTAATCTTCAGATTTAATAGGCGAGCGTTTGAGATACGTGTGATGGATGAGCAGGAGTGCATCAAGTCGGATGTAGCTTTAAGCTGTTTTGTGAGAGCTTTACTGAAGGGATTACTAAAAGACGATAAGGCCGAGCTTTTGCCTCATGAAATGTTGGTGAAAGATTTCAAGGCAATTAAAAGTAAGGGATTAAACGCACATGTTTTGCATCCTCATGGACGCACTGCTCGTCATGTATGTGAACGCTTCTTGAATATTGCTTGGAAAAATGCAACAGAAGAGGAGAAGAGGTATCTTCCAATAATAAAGAAGAGAGTGGAATACGGTAATCTGTCCGAAATCATTAGAGAAAGGGTCTTGAAGAAGGCACAAAAAACCGATTTGCGTGAGGCTATAGTCAGCGTGTACTTAATGCTTATAAAGTGTCTTGTGAATAATCAACCTTACTTCTGAAAGTGATGGGAGAAGCTTCCATGGGCATCAAGGGAGAAAGGCAGAGCAACTTTTTCGACATTTGTGATTCTTGCAAAATTGGCTGTTGCCGAGACGCATTTCCTCCTATAACAGGCGAACGTAAACGAATCATCGAAGCATACTTGAAGGCGCAAAAGATTCCAATTGAAAACCCGTTTGTTCGCGTGGGATACACTTTTCCGAAGGGTGATGCAGAAGGCTACTGCGTATTCTATGACAAGAAGACGAGAAAATGTCAAGTGCACCCCGTAAAACCAGAAACATGCGTCGCCGGACCTGTAACCTTTGACATAAACAAGAAAACCCGAAAAATAGAATGGCATCTTAAAATGGAGAAAATATGTCCATTAGCTGGAAAAATGCGCCAGAATCAGCCGGTTCTTAAAAAACATGTTGAATCAGCAAAAAAAGAAATTTTGAAGCTTGTAGACGAGTTTAAAGCTGAAGAATTGCAAACTATACTTAAAAGAGAAGAGCCAGATACATTCAAGGTAGGCGAAGACAACATCAGGAAAGATGTCTTAAACAAATTGAACAACAACTCATGAAATGGCGGGCCCGGAGGGATTTGAACCCTCGATCTCCGGCTTTCAGCGCCGAAACCATTATGGGACTCCGGCTCCGCAGGCCAGTGTCCTAATCCAGCCTAGACTACGGGCCCATACAACTGGATTATGGCGTTCTGATTCCATTAAAGGCAGAACGGTGAATACATTAATAAAGTTTAAGAAGTTCTCAAGGCGTGTGCCAAGCCTTAAAAACGTTTTTATTAACCTAGTTTCGTATATACACATTATGATGTTTATATTTCTCAAAATGAGAACACTTTTCCTTGCTGCGACTTTGATTTCGTTTACTGTCCTAGTGTTCGGACAGAGTCGAGTTAACGCTCAACCATCAGAAGCTTATATTTACATTCCATACCATCATCAGATAAAAAGCTACTATTGCGGTCCAGCCGCGCTTGAAATGATCTTTGACTTTTACAATGCTGACATACTTCAGGTTGAGATTGCTGACGTAGCAAGAACCTCTAGCCAATATGGAACTTTCACGTGCGATATGGTAAGAGCCGCTCATTTCAGCAATCTTAGCACCTCCGTGGGCAGAGAAATGTCAGAAAACATCACAGGCTATACGGGTCGAGGGGTAGGTTTCGCCTCTTTCGAGCGAGGGGGTGTTACTATAGAAGAACTCAAGTTCCTTATAGCTGAGGGCTATCCTATAGGGGTGTTGACAGGGTGGCATTTCAAAGTTGCTGTGGGATACAACAACACGCATTTTACGTTTCAAGACTCCTTATGGGGTGAAATGCTCAACATGACATATACTGAATTTTTGAACGATTGGACAAGCACTGGCAATTGGAGTTTGTTCGTCAGCCCATGGAAAGTCAATGTGTCTGCCCCTAGAAACCCTGTGATAGGGGAAACCTTCAACGTCACAGCCACCATAACCTATCCTTGTCCTTCTCCATTCTTCCCTGATCAATATTTTGCTACCATGGCGAATGCCACAATAAGGCTGCCTGATGGACTAAGCTTGGTTCCAAGCGAAGAAGCAAAAAAGCCAATCGGCACAGGTGAGGTAGCTCCTAGAAATTCAGCCAATGTAACATGGACCGTGCAAGCCGGCAACATCGGACGTCACACCATCTCTGTGGAAGCAGAAGGATTAGTGTCCGGTTTTATGCCTCCTGTTCCGCCTAATTACCCTGAGTATAATTACGAGGACAGAATTGGAGGGGCAGGTCAGAGTATGGTAGTTGTTACTTCTAGTCCCGCATTGCCTGATGTGGCAGTGACTAACGTTACAACATGTAAAGATGGGTGCTTGCCGATGAGTGTAGTCGGACAAGACCACACCGTCCATATAAACGTTACAGTTTCAAATGAAGGAGAATTCCCCGAAACCTTTAATGTGAGTACTTACGCCAACTCCACAGAAATCGGAAAACGAGAAGTAACGTTGGACTTCGAAGAAAGCACAACCATTGTTTTCACATGGAATACTATAGGCTTTGTCAAAGGTAACTACACTATTTGGGCTTATGCATGGCCTGCCCAAGACGAAACAGATACGGCAGACAACAACTTCACAAATAGCGTGATTTATGTTGGCCTCGTAGGGGATGTAAACGCTGACGAGAAAGTTGACATGAAAGACGTTGGGATTTGCAGCATGGCATACGGCACCACACCAGGACACCCAAAATGGAACCCCAATGCAGACATAAACGATGATCACAAAGTGGAAATGAAAGACGTAGGCATAGCATGCAAAAACTACGGAAAAACAGATCTATAACCCCTATTTTTTCTGCCGCTGCAGTTCCTTTGTTTCAATACTGATTTGATTTCTCTCCACGAGGCCATTCTTTTCATGAGTGGCTCACCGTTTATGCATACGCCTCTAGACAACCCGTATTCTTCGATGGTTCTCCTACAGTCCGTGCTGACTGCATTGACAGCCGCGCCATACTTTTTATGTTTTGTTTGACCTTTTCTACTACACAACCAGACCAAGGATATTGACAGCTATAAAACACATCAACCATCAGCATGTCGCCTCCTTCAACCCTACTAACCTTTTTCTTAATCAATATGGGCTTCTCACTCCTACAAAATCCAAATGCAACAACGCTCGACCCCCATCACGACCAACTTCCTCAAACCCAAACGTCTCAAAGAAACTTGAGGGCATTTAGAGAGAGAAACCAAAGCATTTGTCACCTTCGTATGCCAAGACGCTCAAGTCGTCATAAACCTTAGCTTTCTCAAAGACCTAGCAACTCCATGATGCCAAAAAGGAGACACAACCCAAATACAGTTTATGGAATGCTTGCACCCGCCTTCCACAGGCTCACATTCATACTCAATAGGCACACACTCAATTAAACCCTTAGCTACGTTGCCATGCACAATCTTCCCTTAAATAGCAACAACTTCAGGCGTATCAAGAGCGACCGAAAACCTCAATCTCCTCGACATCATAGACTCAAGCCACTTCTTCCGTTTCTCCATACAAGACTCCATAATCTCCTGCCACTGAGGGGAACACTTAGATCTAAGCAAACCACAGAAACAAAGTCAAGTTCTTCAGGCGACACTTCTTTATGTGGCATATACTTTTCCCCAAAGCAAAGCTATGACTTTTCTAGAGCTCGATTTAGTGCATTTATGACATTTTGTTTTCCCATAGCAAGAATATACGGACCTAGTCTTGGTCCTTGCGGCACGCCTATCAGGATAGTGTATAAGGTTTTGAAGAATGAAGCGGGTTGTAGCCCGTGTTTTTTAGCCGTGTTGAATATTGCGTTTTGTATTTTTTCTGCTTCGTCTTCGGTTTTTAAAACGTTAAGTAGCTCTGTTACGGCAGTTTTTTCTTCTTTGGTTAGGCTTACTTCTGTTTCTTTTATCTCTTCAAAATCCTTCGTCCAATTAAACGCGTAATCAATCCGCCTTTTCAAGCCGTCATCAAGTGTTTGGTTCTTCTGCAAGTAACCATAGCCTCGAAGCGTTTCGGTGATAAACTCTTCTTCGCGACCTTTTGGCGCCATTTTAGCCAGAAAAGTCAAAATGTTATATGGAACATGGATGCTTGGTTTTGATGGTGGCTTCATCGCCCAGCAATACTCGTAGAGTCCTCGAAGCTTTGCAAGTTCCCTTTCATCCTTTACTGTTTTATTTCCAAAGTACAAATCCTCCAGATAATCTAACTCATTCATGTAAGAAGGAATGTCAGTCACGTCTAAAGTGCGTGAGCCAACAAACCTTTTAAGCATAAGCAATATTAGCGATTGGGGCGAACCATACTTAAACCATGTCTGCGGAGTGAAGACTACTCCGGCTGATTTTGAGAGCCTTTTGCCGCTTTTATCCAAGAATAACTCGTATTTCGCGTGAGATGGTGGTTCCCAGCAGAATATATCTCGGCATATGCGGTCGTTCACCCTCACGGAATCAGCAACTTCCTTTCCAAAAGCTTCAAACCTAATGTCCAATGCTTTCCATCTAACTGCGAATTCACCCTTCCAACTTAGTTTGCCGTCGCCTTTCCGGTAGTCCACTTCGCCTTTATGCCCGCAGCCTTCAAGCCACCGTCCTTTAACTTCCATTCCTTCGCATGAGTAGAGGATTTTGCCTTCCTTTGGCAGAAAATCGTAGGTTTTGGTTGTGTAAATGCGTCCGCAGTTCTCGCAGACTGCGAAATATGGTAAAACTTCGAGAAACTTTTCTTGCCCAACTTCTTCCTTGACTATTTCTCCAATTTTCTTTGCGTTCATTAGAACTGTTTTGATTTCTTCGTTAAACAACTCCTTTCGATAGACTTCCGTGCCAGACATGAATTTGTATTCTATTCCGCATTTGTCAAGCGCCTCCAGTAGCAGTAGTGTCATGTGTTCGCCGTAACTTCCGTGGCAACCGAAAATGTCAGGAATGTCTGTTACCGGTCTCCCCAAATGCTCTTCCAAAGACTTTGGCATCCCAGCAGGAACTTTTCTTAACCCGTCCTTGTCATCTGCAAAAGCGATAAGTTCAGAGGCGAAGCCTTGCTCTCTGAGCGCTAAAGTCACGGCAAAAGACCGTGCAGCATCGCTCACATTGCCGATGTGCGGAAAACCTGAAGCGGCTATTCCCATTTCAGTTCGAATCAAATCCAAACTTCTACCCAGCTTCCGCTCTCTTTCGATTATCTTTGCTGCCATCTTGTCGTACCATGTTCCGCAACCGATAATTTTTTGGCTCATTCGAAGTCTGGCCTCTATTAGCATTAGTTGAACGTAAATAAAAAATGTTTACCAAAAGTCTCTTTTTACCACTTTAGCAGTGTTTTCAAAGTATTCCGAATTTGGTTGAGGGGATGTCGCCTTTTATGACCGTCCCTGTTGCGCCATCAACATATAACTGATAAGTTTTGTCTTCATAATCGTATTTTACGAACCATACTGGAGCATGCAAGTAAACCGTTTGGCTTACTTTAATTTCGTTTTTCATTTCAATAATTTTATCCACATCCTGCAACGTCAGATACTGATGATGCCCCTCAATTTCTTGTTTAGCTCGTTCAACCGCCTCGTCCTTGTCTATTTCACTATTGAGGGTTTTAGAGAAGCCTTCAATCCTTCTGAAATCATATGGAACTTTGCCTTCTAAAGGCACATCGTACTCTCTTGTGGGAAACTCTGTGGCTTTCCTTGCTAAAACAAGCCAGTCATACTTTTTCGCGATTTTTCCTTCCTTAACAATTGGAGGAGCAATCCGCTCAAATATTCCCTTATAAATAGTTTCCACCTCTACGGTCACAACCCAAAAAGGCACGTACATCAAGGTTTTTTCCGTAAGTTTTGACTTTCTGGCAAGGTCTGGCGGCTTCAAAAAGCCACTTCGCATCCAGTTTCTTATCGCTTCTTCAATTTGCGTCTGGTCATACGCGTTCAATAACATGGAGTGCTCAAAAGTGAAGGTTTTTCCAGTTTGTATGACGACAGTGTAGCCGCAGTATCTACATGTGGCTATAATTTCTCCTGGCTTAAACGATATTGGCGCGCCGCAATGCGAACAACTAATCTCCTCGACTATGGACATTTAGTTTTCACGCTTTCTTTCTCTCTTTATGATTTCTCTAGCTACAATAATGCCGGACGCTGAGGCTTGAACTAGTCCTCTTGTAACACCTGCGCCGTCTCCAATTGAGAATAAATTGTTGATTTTCGTTTCTAAACAGTTGCTTAACTGCAGTTTTGAAGAGTAAAATTTCACTTCAACCCCGTATAGCAGAGTGTCTCTGGAGTAAATGCCAGGAATTAGGTTGTCCAAGGCTTGAAGCATCTCTCTGATGTCTGCGAGATATCGATACGGCAGAACGAAGCTTAGGTCTCCCGGTGTGGCGTTTTTCATTGTGGGAATGATGACACTTCGTGAGATTCTTTCGGCTGTTGATCTTCTTCCTGCTTCCAAATCGCCTAACCTTTGTATTATTACGCCACCACTGAGAAGATTTGAAAGTCTAGCAAGATATTTTCCATAGGCTATTGGCTCTTTGAAGGGTTCAGTGAATGAGGTGCTTACGAGAATGGCGAAGTTTGTGTTCTCTGTCTTTCTTTCCGCGTAGCTTTGTCCGTTGACTGTTAAAACTCCATTGTAAGATTCCGTTATGACTTCTCCATAAGGCGCAACACAGAAAGTGCGAATTTGGTCGTCAAAAGATTTTGAGTAATAAACAAGTTTAGGCTCGTAAAGAGCGTTTGTTAATTCTTCCATGACAGAGGCTAAGACTTCCACTCTTATTCCCACATCAACCGGATTGTTGAGCGTCCTTAAGCCTAATGCTTGTGCTTCTGATTGAAGCCACTCAGCTCCACTTCTTCCAGGCGCAACAATAACGTATTTTCCAAAGAATTTTTCGCCGTTTACTGTCTCGACACCTTCAACAGTGCCATTTTTCACTATAAGCCCTTTAACGTCTTTTCTCGGCTTGAAATCAACCTTACTGTTCAATTCTTGGCGCATTTTTCGCAGAGTTTGAGCGCATCTTTCTGTACCCATGTGCCTAATTTTTTGGCGAATAAGTTTTAAGCCGGCTAATGAAGCTTTTCGTTCGATTTCTTCCATCTTTTCGACGTCTGCTCCATAAACGTGTTCGGTTGCGCCAAATTTAAGGTATAAGCTGTCCACATGGTTGACGAGTTCTTCAAGCTCTTTGGAAGACACGTATTCGTTAAGCCAGCCGCCCACTTCTGTGGACAAGGTTAGTTTGCCATCACTGAATGCGCCTGCTCCTCCCCACCCAGATAAAACTAAGCATGGTTCACAGTGCACGCATTCGAATCCGCGGCTTGCAGGGCATTTACGCTGGTTTATGTCTGGTCCTCTATCCAGCATCAAAACACTAAATTTGGTTTTTTCTGTAAGTTCAAGAGCAGCGAATATCCCAGCGGGTCCTGCTCCAACGATTATTACATCGTACTTCAAAGAGACCAGTCTCCTAAAGCCCAAAACAAGATGTAACAACTAGCATATATTTTTACCGAGAAAATAGACAGTTAAAACGAATGCGCTTTTATGAAGTCTGAGTAGCCAGCATCATTTATGGGGAACAAGACAGAGAAACTTAAGCGATTTTTTACCAGTATTTCTGAATTGGTGCCTCTCATTTGGAGGAACAAAAATGAAGTCGCCTGACCTAAACCTTTTTTCTTCATTTCCGCCTATAACATGGCCTTCTCCTTCGAGAATGAAAACTTCATGTTCCCAGGGGTGGCTATGAAGGGGACTATAACCGTTAGGCGCCATTTCGAACAGTCTCATGGCAAAGTTTGGAGCACCCATTTCTTTAGTGATAAGCCATCTTACCTTAAGCTTTGAAGCCCCTTCATCCGCCTCTTTGGCTTCAACATCTCGATAATGGGAGATTTTCATTCGCTTCATACCTTCAGCTATTAGTCTTTTATAGCTTCTAAGATGCTCATTACATTCCACAATTTAACCCGCGTGTAAGGTGGCATGTTCGGGTCTTGCAGAATTTCGTCCATGATTGATATGGCATTTGAGGCTTTAACGGCTGGCGTGTACTCGGTTGTTTGCAAAGCATCCATGGAATCTTTAGCCGCTCTTCTAATATTTCTCGGCGTCGTATTATCTTCGGAAACTTCTCCCAGCACAACCATCGCCTGTTTAATCCGCTCTTCATACTCCTCAAGCTTCTTTTTCCTAACCATACTCGCCACCTCACATAACTACGCGATAACCAAATTATATAGGCTTTATACTAATTTACTTTGAGGTTTTAAAACTTGCCGAGAGAAAAATGGGAAGAGCAAGACGTCAAACGAATGGCTGACCTACTCCGTCAAGGCTCAACTCTCACAGAGTTAGCTTGCCCTGCTTGTGCTTCTCCAGTGTTCAGACTGAGAAACGGTGACCTTTGGTGTGCAAAATGCGAAAAGAAAGTTGTAGTTATAAAAGAAGGAGAGGAGCTATCAAAAGCAACAAGCCCCATGGTTCTTGACACGCTTGAAGCAACTATAATGGCGAAAGTGCAAGAATTACAAAATAGAATGCAACAAGAAAAAAACATGGAAGAACTCGAGAAGCTAGGCAAAGTGCTATCTGAATTACTGGAAAACCTTGAAAAAATAAGAAAAATCAAAAGAACTTAGGGGGACCCTTCGAATGCTTGGATTCTACGAGAACTTCCCAAAAAACGTCCAAAAAACAGCCCACTTCACCGTTTTAGTGTCAAATAAACGTTTCCAGCAGACATTAATACGCACACTCCATGAGACAAATGGCAAAACCTTCAATTTAGAGGAAATCGCCGACCCATCAGTGCCTCAATGCAAAGTAATTTTTGAGTGGGGAATAGCCGACACAAACAATTTTAATTATCTAGATGAAGAAGAAACAAACAAAGTGCTAAGAACCACATGGAAGAAGCCTTGCCGAATAATGGATTTTTTCTGTTCCATACGATATTACAAAATATGGAATGAAAAGAAGAACCCATTAAAGTTCGACTACTACATGCTTCGCTTCACATTAAACAAAAATTCGTTGGAAATACAGGTTTTCCATGAAAGAGGACTCAGGTACACAACACCAGAAGATATAATCAATCTTATTGTCAACAAAATCAACCAAACTTCTCCAAGAAAAATGCTGAAACCATCCGAGTTTTCTTAGGTTTTCTCATGCAAGAGTTTCATAACAACTTTTAGGATGGCATCCGCAACTTCACTTTTAGGCTTGTTTCCATCTATCTTGACAAGATCTTCTTTTTCAACAAACTTCATGTAAACCTCTCGCACTTTCAACTGCGTCTCCAAGTTCTCCATCACCGACTTCTTAGATTTCAACCGTTTAATCACGGTGTTTGGTTCAACGTCAATAAATATTGCTAGCTCCGGGCGTATTGCATGCTCGTTTATCATCCCAATCCATTTTAAGTCAAGCCCAGCAGCGCCTTGATAAGCCATAGAAGAATAAACATAACGGTCAGAAACCACAATTTTTCCTTCATTCAAAGCAGGAAGTATCTCACATTCTACATGCTCAAGGCGGTCAGCGGCAAAAAGCAAAGCCTCAACAACAACAGACATTCTTTTGTTACTATGCAAGCAGTATTTTCTTATGAAATTTCCAATTCTGCCTCGGCTCGGTTCAGCCGTGTAAACCGCATCACGCTTCATCTTCCTGAGTCTTCTTACAAGAAGTTTGGTTTGTGTTGTTTTTCCACAACCGTCTAATCCTTCGATGCAAATGAAAACGCCTCTTCCCTTCATGCAGTAATTCCCAGCGCTTTTAGGCATTAGGCATTATAAGAGTGAAGATACATTAATAATTATTTAAAACATTGGAGAAACAACCAATGCTCAAAAACTATTGGGGCGAAATAAAAGATCCAGTACACGGATACGTATACATAACCGAAGCAGAAAAGGAAATTGTAGACTCTTACCCAGTTCAAAGGTTACATAGACTCCGCCAATTGGCTGGCGCGGAATACGTTTACCCCGGAGCGAACCACACACGCTTTGAACATTCCATCGGCGTCATGTTTCTGGCTGGAAAAACCGTCGAAAACCCCAATTTATCACAAAAAATTGGTGAAGACGAAGCAGAAATGGTTAGGATTGCTGCGTTGCTTCATGATGTTGGGCACGGACCTTTCTCACATGTTTTTGAGCATTTACTAGATAAAGAACTTGGAAAAACGCATGAAGACATGACAAAATGGATAATAACAAACAGCGAATTAAAAGACAAAATCACCAAAATTGGATACAAACCCGAAGAAATAGGAAAACTGGCAATAGGCACCTTACACAAGCCCAAAAAGACGTTCTTAAACCAAATAATCAGTAGCGCTGTTGACGTGGACAAACTGGATTTTGTCGTGAGAGATACGCACCATACAGGTGCAGAATACGGTTACGTGGACGTTTTTCGCTTAATCCACGCATTAGATGTATTAGGCGAAAATTTGGCAGTAGATGCAGGCGCGCTTTCAGCTCTTGAATCGCTAATAATTGCCCGAATAGAATCATTTAAAAGCATATACTTTCACCGCGTCGGAAGAGCCGCGCAAATCATGCTTGCCATAGCGATGGAAAAGGCAAACACTGAACTCGGACTAACAAGTTTCAGGACCGCAGAAGAGTATCTTGCTATGGACGACTACACCGTTTGGACTATGCTGAAAAACTGCAAAAAATCCAATGAAATAATAAAAAATTTAGAAAGAAGAAGGATGCTCAAATGTGCTTATGAAAGAACTTTCTACGAAAAAGATGCTGTGATTTCAAACATTTTCAGCCAAGAAGCATATAGAAAACAAATACAAGCTGAAATTGCACAAAAAGCCAAAGTCGAAGCTGGAACTGTCATAATTGATGTGCCTACTGTCACCTCAGTTCCGTATCACCATTCAGTCCTCATGGAACCAATGGAAATTCCGATATTCTACAAAACAAGAGAAGGAAAAATGGTTCCTCAACGGTTAAGCGAAATCTCAAAAATCTTCGAAGTCTTGAAAGGATTCATGAACGTATTGCGTGTTTACACAACCGAGGAAAACCGTGAAAAAACCAGCGACGCAGCATCAAAAATTTTAGGCAAAATTCCAACAACTGCAAAAATATCCTACTAAAGTGGGTGGGTATGCCGCTAATAATATTGAAGGGACGCAGAATTGTCGAAGGACGATGCAAAGCAGAAGCATTAGTATCCAAAAAGCCCATAAGTTTCTTAGGTGGAGTTGACCCAGCAGACGGCAAAATAATCGAGAAAAGCCACGACTTGTGCGGAGAATGTGTAAAGGACAAAGTTTTGTGTTTTCCGCATGGACATGGTTCAACGGTAGGCAGTTACGTATTGTATTCTTTGGTTAGGAAAAATTTGGCGCCAAAAGCAATAATTAACCAAACGGCGGACTCAGTTGTGGTTGTGGGAGCCATAATAGCCAACATTCCCATGATTGACCAAATAGACATCAAACAAATTGAAACAGGCGATTTAGTAGAAGTTGACACATACAAAGGCATTATAAAAGTTTTGAAGAGAAAGGAGAGTTAGAGCGTTTGCACTTGACGAAGGAAGAAGAGCGCATCTATGACGGCGAATTTGGCTGGGCAAACCAAATCTGCATGAAAATACTCGCCCGTTTAGGCGAACTCTTCAACGCAACAAAGCTTATCCCCATAAATTCGGCGCATGTTTCAGGCGTTTCATACAAAACGCTTGGCGATGCCCCCGCGGATTTTCTAGAGGCGCTAGCAAATGCAGAAGCAAAAACAAGAGTGAAAGCGACACTGAACCCTAACAGCATTGACATGGAATATTTGTGCAAAAAGTTGCCATCTGATATGCGTAGAAAGCAGTGGCGCATTCTGGAATATTTTGATAAAATGGGTTTCAAACACTCGTTGACTTGCACACCATATTACTTGGAGAAGCCAAAACGCGGTTCGCACCTTGCTTGGGCTGAATCTTCGGCTGTGGTTTATGCTAATTCGATTGCTGGAGTTTGGACAAACCGAGAAGGAGGACCCAGCGCTCTCGCAGCAGCAATAATTGGAAAAACGCCAGACTACGGAGTGCACAAGGCAGAGAATCGTCAGCCCAAGGTCTTAGTGAATGTAGAAACCCCATTGCGAGATGGGGTGGAATTTGGCGCTTTAGGAATCTTTCTTGGCAAAATTCTGGAAGACAAAATTCCGATAATTCAGGGTTTGCAAGGTGCTTCACAAGACTATTTGAAGCAACTAAGCGCTGCTCTTGCATCAACGGGTATGGTTAACATGTTCTACCATGACAGAAAAAGAGTGAAAGTTAACGCACTTGAAAAAATAAGTGTGGAGGCTGAAGATATAAGACGGACACTGGAGGAGTTAACCACAACTGCACAGAAGCCCGACCTAGTCTTCGTTGGATGCCCCCACTGTTCACTAAAAGAAATCAAACAAATAGCAGATTACATAGGCGAAAGAAAAATTAAGGCAGGAACAGAGGTGTGGATTTGCACATCACGTTTCATACAGGAAAAGACGCAGAAACATGTAGAAAAAATAGAGCAAAGCGGCGCTCACGTAATAACTGACACTTGCGCTGTTGTTACATGGACCGACAAACTAGGAATAAAAACTATAATGACAAACTCTGCAAAAACAGCCCACTATGCACCAACATTAAACAAGGCAGAAACGATACTGGCACCACTAAAGGTCTGTCTACAAACAGCCCTCGAAGGATAAGGTTTATTCGCACGAAAAAATATTTTGCATGATGCTCCGAAAAAGGAGGCTCCGGTAGTATAGCCCGGTCAAGTATTCCGGCCTTTCGAGCCGAAGACGCGGGTCCGAATCCCGCCCGGAGCACCTAATTTTTAACTTAAAACTCATATATGTGACATGTTTATAAAATCTCTCCACAACTTAAGGAAACAATTGACATGGAAATCGTGCAGTCAAATTATAAGAGATTGATGGAGAAAGTGAAAGAGCTTCTCGTGTTTCAATCTGCAGGAATGATTGTGTATTGGGACATGGAGACGATGATGCCGCCAAAAGCTATTGAGCTTCGGAGCCAACAGCTCGCTCTGCTTAGCCGAATTGAACATAAAATGAGCACAGACCCAGAGACAGGAAAACTATTGGAAGAAATTATTCGCTATCCAAACTACGAAGACTTAGACGCTATTCAAAGACGAAATGTATACCTTATAAAGAAGCAATATGATGAACAAACAAAACTTCCAGAAGAGTTGGTTGCCCAAATAGCAAAACAACAAGCCATAACCATAGATAAATGGAAGAAAGCAAAAGCAGCTAAGGACTTCTCCATGTTCTGTCCAGAACTGGAAAGACTAGTCGAATTGCAAAAGAAAGCCGCAGAAATCTTAATGACAGTGAAAGAAACAAAGAACCCTTACGATGCACTCATAGACATTTACGAGCCAAAAATGACAGCTGAAACCATCACAAAAATTTTTGACGAGTTGAGAGAAGGATTAGTTTCAATAGTAAAAAAGTGCGAGAAATCTTCTGAACAACCCGACATAAGCATACTCAAACGCAAAGTACCCATAGATGCGCAGCGAAAAATTGCCAAAGCTCTTGCCGAATTTGTCGGATACGATGTGACATCAAAAGAGGCTGGAGGAAGAATTGACGAGACAGAACATCCCTTCACAATAGGCTACTATGATGACGTGCGAATAACAACTCACTATTACGAAGACTATTTCGCATCTTCAATATTTTCAGTGTTACATGAAGCTGGACACGCCATCTATGAACAAAATATAAATCCAGAATGGATTTACCAACCTGTTGGAACGCCCTGTTCTTCAGGCCTCCACGAGTCACAATCTCGTTTCGTGGAAAACGTTGTGGGACGCTCAAAAGAATTTTGGAGTTATTTCTTACCCAGATTAAAGATAGTTACTGGCAAAGCCCTCTCAGATGAAAACTTGGATGCGTTTGTTTGCGCAGTTAACCAAGTTAAATCTTCAAAGATTCGCGTTGAGGCTGATGAAGTCACCTATGGGCTCCATATTATTGTAAGATTCAACATTGAACGCGACTTGTTCGCCGACAAAATAACTGTTAAAGAACTGCCAGAAATATGGAACCAAAACTACAAGAATTATCTTGGAGTGAAAATTGAAAACGATTCCGAAGGCGTAATGCAAGACACACATTGGGCAGGCGGCTCATTCGGCTACTTCCCAAGCTACGCACTAGGCAACATTTACAGCGGACAAATACTTGCAGCAATGGAAATAGACCTACCGAACTGGAGAAAACAAATAGAAAAAGGAAACTTCATTAACATAAAAAATTGGCTAGTAAAAAATGTTCACACCTACGGAAATCTTTATGACCCTGCAGAACTCATAAAAAAGATAACAAAGAAGGAGTTGAGCGTCAGACCATACTTGGATTATTTACGACAAAAATACGCAACAATCTACGAGTTCTAGCTGATCCTTACCCTTTTCAGTTTCTTATGCACTTTTAACGTTAATAGAGTGAAGAAGTCGATGATTAGGAGAAATACTCCAGCCAAACCAGTTATTGCGTCATAATAATTGCTGCCATACAAAAACAAAATGACACCAATAGCCATCACGCAGAGATAGACAACATTTTTCCATGGCACCCAAATCACTCCATAAACCAATACTAGTTTTTAGACATTCTGCATATTTAATTTGCCTTTCACAATTCTGAACCATTTTCAAGAAATATAGGATGCGGTTTACTTACTAAAGTTAAGGTCGACAGTTATTTGTAAGCAATGTCGACTTTTGCGCTTTAAGTATTCAGTTTCCGACAGTTTTATATACAAGGACTTTAGATTTAGATTATCTGGTGACAGATGTAATGTCGGAAAATAGTCTGAAAAAGCCTGAAACACGAGAAGAATTCATCAAAATGTTGATGGAAGCTGCCAAGAAAGAAGCGAAAACTCGAAGCCTTCTTAGAGGAAAACCGACAAAGCCTACAATTTCCGGAACTGCACAATTCCTAAACATTCACAGAGACACGTTGTATACATGGCTTAAAGAATTCAATGTCGATTTCGATGAGATTTCTGAGAGCCTCCCCCCAGATCTACTGTCGGAGTCTGCCGAAGCGCCTCAAAAACACATCTACTTGATTGGTGAAGCACTTGTGGGAGAAGGCAACGAAGTTTCACATATAGATCTATTAATAGGCGATAAAGATGGCCCTGTCGGAGAAGCGTTTGCAGCTGGACTTTCCAACCTTTCAACCGGGCACACACCACTTTTGGCGGTAATAAGACCCAATCTTCCACCTAAACCGCATACATTACTTGTGCCGAAAGTTACCGTAAAAAACCTTGAGGATGCAGGCAAGGTTTTCGGTCCTGCACAGGCTGCGGTGGCGAAGGCAGTGGCGGATGCTGTTGAAGAAGGCATTATTCCTAAAGATAAGGTGGATGACTGGGTTATAGTATGCAGTGTTTTCATACATCCGCAAGCAACTGACTACCGTAAGATATACCACTATAATTACAGCGCAACAAAGCTGGCTCTGAAAAGGGCTCTATCAAAGTATCCAACATTAGAAAAAGTCTTCTACGACAAAGATAGAGCTAAACATCCAATAATGGGATTTAGAGTACCACGCCTTTGGAGACCTCCATATATGCAAATTTCACTAGACATACCAGAAATTGAAAGGACAAGGAAAATTATAACAGAAATGCCTCGAAGCGATAGAATAATACTTGAAGCTGGAACGCCGCTAATAAAAAGGTACGGAACAAAAGTGATAAGCGACTTACGAGACATTGCTAAGGACATATTCTTTATTGCTGATTTAAAAACCTTAGACGTTGGGAAAGTCGAAGTTGACTTGGCTTATGAAGAAACAGCGGATGCGGTGATTGCGGCTGGATTAGCACCCACTGAAACCCTTGACGCTTTCATCCATGAAGCAAAAAGACTTGGAATATACGCCATGGTAGACATGCTGAATGTGGAAGAACCCATCAAAAAGCTCAAACTCCTTAAACAATTTCCAGACGTAGTCATCCTACATAGAGGAATAGACCAAGAAACGGGAAGAACACTGGGACTAGAGCTAATCCAAGAAATGCGAAAAACCTTCAGCGACAAACGATTCTTGATTGCTGTCGCCGGCGGAATAGTGCCAGAAACAGCCAAAGAAGCCTTAGAAAAAGGAGCCGACATAATTGTTGTTGGAAGATATATAACACAATCAAAAGACATTGAACGACCCGTCAGAGACTTCCTAGAATTGACACCAGCAATGCGCGAAGACGTAGATTTGTTCAGAGTTCACGTAGAATAAACACAATTTCCCTCTTTTTTGCTTGTTCTATTAAGCGAAGACTTTGAAAGCAATAAAAGCAAGAAAGAAAATGAGACCAGTTATCAGAAACACATAGGTGAATCCAAACGTTTCAGCAAGAAAAGGTCCAATAAATGAGCCGCAAGCTCCACCTAAACCCACTAGAACATTAAACAAACCTGTTTTTCCATGAGGCATGAGTTCCATGGATAACGACAGCGTGAAGACCAAGAAAAGAGCGTAGGCAAAGCCCATTAAAATCAGTACAAGTGTTGCTAGAGTTAAATTATATGCGGGCACCCATATAATAGAAATCAATGAAAAAGCAAGCGCACTTCGAAATATCACGATTTTACTTACCGCAGACTTTTCTGTGTCTATATTCCATCTGCTACCTGCAAGATAGTAACCTGCAATACCTGCACTAGAGTTTAATGCGTAAATCGCAAAAACTACACTCACTGGAAGAGCCAAATCATGAGAAAAAAACACTGGTAACGGCGTGAAAAGGATACTTGTAGCTAAAGAAAAGAGAATAAGACCAACAAAAAAAGCGTGGATATTCTCTTTCTTCAATCTTCCGTTGGAGGATAACCCGTCCAAAATTTTAGATGCGACAAACACACCTCTGTGGGTGAAGTCTACTGTCTTCTCTATGCTAACTAAGCTTCTTTCAAAGATTAGAAGAGGATCTGTTACCACAATTAACGAAATAGTAAAAGCAACCAAGTTCAAACCGCTGCAAAACAATAATGTGGATGTCGCACCAATTCTGTAGATTGACATGAAGAACCCTAAAAGCAATCCGATGAGCCATCCAGTTTCTGTAAAACCTTCATAGAAGGCGAATGTTTTTTCCCATTCTTTTCGTGTGTAAAGTTCGGCTATTAGCACGTTTTTAGGTGCTTCATGAGCTACATGAAAGATTGACATGATTGCATAAAGTATTATTAAAAATTCAATAGTTGTTGTAAGAATGAAAAAGAAGAGAATAATTGTTGACGATAAAAACGAAATCAAAATGTAACGCTTGTAGCGTCTTGTTTTGTCGCACTCGTACCCCCAAAAGAAGGAAGCAGGAATTGCCAAAAGCAAGGCAGCGGCAGCCATTATTCCAATGTGTACAAGCGACCCTCCAATTGATATGACATACAGTGGAATGAAAATCGAAAGCAAACCAAACGCCATCTCGTGAAAGAAGAATCCTAACCGCCACATAGCCTCAAAACGATTTCAAAGAAACATTAAAACTTTTACTTAACATTTCTGAAGAATTAAACTAGATTTTCATAAATCCTTAATAGAGAGATGTTTAAATTTCATAACACTAACTCGGAGAGTCCGTTGTTAATGGCGAAGTTCAAGGTAATAATATCAGATCCCGAAACAGGAACCTCAAAAATGGTCGAACTGGAAGAAACTCGAGCTGCTCCGCTAATTGGAAGGAAAATAGGTGAAGTAATAGATGGGTCAATAGCAGGCTTGCCAGGACACAAATTACAGATAGCAGGAGGCTCGGACAAAGACGGATTTCCGATGAGGACAAACGTTCATGGTGGTGTCCGCAGGCAAGTATTGTTGAGCGGCGGAGTGGGTTTTAATCCTCAAAACAAGGGAGAAAGGAAGCGTAAAATGGTTCGTGGAAACATAATCACGGACGAAATTGTACAGATAAACGCGAAAATCGTAGAGAAACCTAAGCACCCTAAAGAGAGCAAGAAACCAAAAGAGAAGAAAGAAAAAGAAGTTACCGACAAGGAAACCAAAACTGAGACCCAGACGGCCGCAGATGCGTGAATTAAGACTTAACATTTATTAACTCGCTTAGTTTTAATCCTTCAATAATTTGTAAATGTTATGGGAAATAGAGAAATGAGTAGCGGAAAACGTGCACCCTTACCAAAACAACCAGAAGCAAACATCGGCACTATAGGACATGTTGACCACGGTAAAACTACTTTGGTGCAAGCGTTAACTGGTATCTGGGCGTCAAGGCACAGTGAAGAGCTGAAAAGAGGCATAACAATAAAGTTAGGTTATGCGGACATGCCAATCTACAAATGTCCAAAATGCGAAGGACCAAAAAACTATTCAACACAGCCAATTTGCCCAAACTGCGATTCAAAAGCAACATTCGTCAGAGCAGTCAGTTTTGTGGATGCTCCTGGCCATGAAGCTTTGATGGCAACTATGCTTTCTGGAGCAGCAATAATGGACGGAGCTATACTGGTCATAGCAGCTGATGAGCCGTGTCCTCAGCCACAAACAAGAGAACACCTAGCAGCAACCGAGATTATCAACATTAAGAATATTGTTATTGTGCAAAACAAAATCGACATCGTTGACGAAAGAAGGGCACGAGAAAGTTACGCAGAGATTAAGAATTTTGTGAAAGGAACCATTGCTGAAAATGCGCCGATCATCCCCATCTCTGCGCAACGCATGATAAACATAGATGTTCTTATCCAAGCAATGGAAGAGTTTATACCGACCCCAAAAAGGGATGAGACAAAGCCTCCGCTAATGTACATTGTCCGTTCATTCGACGTTAACAAACCTGGCACCTCAATCGAGAAGTTGGAAGGAGGAGTGATCGGAGGCACGATAATTCAGGGCAAATTTGCGGTTGGAGAAGAAGTAGAGATCCGCCCGGGGATAAGCAAGGAAGGAGAAGGAAAAGGCGCTTACAATCCGTTAGTAAGTGAAATTGTGAGCTTGCATGCAGGTGGAAAAAACGTAAAAGAGGCCCACTGTGGAGGACTAGTTGGCGTGGGTACACTCTTAGATCCGTCGTTTTCAAAAGCAGACGGGTTAACAGGTAATATGGTTGGAAGAAAAGATGCACTTCCACCCGCACAGTCAGAGCTAACCTTAGAAACCCATATTCTTGAACGAGCTGTTGGAACAAAAGAACTTGCAAAGATTGCAAACCTAAGCATTAGCGAAACCTTACTGTTACATGTAGGTGCTGCGCTAACTGTTGGAAAAGTCAATTCAATAAAGAAGGATTCAACCACGATTAAGCTTGCAAGACCAGTTTGTGCACAAACAGGTTCAAGAGTTGCTTTGAGTAGAAAGATGACTGGTAGATGGAGACTTATAGGGTACGGAACTCTACGTTTCTAAAAGTTGCGGAATGACACATTAATATGACAGCAGAACCCATATGCAAAAAAAGAAAATTGAGAATAATCTTGGACTCGAATGCATTCTTCGTTCCACTTCAATTTAAAATTGATATTTTTGAAGAACTAAAAAAATTACTAAAACTTAGATTCGAGCCTGTTTTACTTTCTTCAGTTCTTCAGGAACTTGAAAAGATTGCAAAAGAAGGGTCACCGAAAATGAGAAAACAGGCTTCTTTCGCTTTACAGCTAGCTGAAAAGTGCATATTAGTTAATGTGGAGAGAGCCCGTGGCTCTCTTGACGATACCATTGTTGAAGTTGCTGGAGAATGGAAATGTCCAGTTTTCACAAATGATAGAGAACTTAGAGGGAGGCTAAGAGATATAAATGTGCCAGTTATTTATGTGAGGCAAAAGTCACGTTTAGAGATTGATGGGAGGATATAACCAATTGTTTAAACTTGTAACGCTTGAAGATACAATTCGCATTCCACCCGAAACCTTTGGTAATCCTCTAGAAACGGTTGGCCATCAACAGGTTAAAGCAAAATATGAAGGCATCGTTAGAGAAGAATTAGGCTACGTCGTAGCTGTAACTGAGGTGAAGGTGAGCCCGACTGGAAAGATAATTCCGGGGGACGGTGCCACCTACCACAAAGTAACCTTTTCCTTGCTAACCTTCTACCCCAAAATTCAAGAAGTAGTGGAAGGAGAGGTTGTAGAAGTTGCGGATTTCGGAGCCTTTGTACGTATAGGCCCCATCGACGCTTTGCTTCACGTTTCACAACTTATGGACGACTTCATATCCTACGATGAGAAACAAGGTGTTTTGTTAGGTAAAGAAACAAAAAGAAAACTGATGAATGGGGACCAAGTTCGTGTTCGAATAACCGCGGTTTCGCTGGGTAGAGCCGGAAGCTCTGGAAAAATAGGCGTAACGTCCAGACAACCATTTCTTGGCAAGTTAGAATGGATTGAACAAGAAATACGAAAAACAAAGGAAACATTGGAGAAAAAACCAGTGGAGAGCAAGGAAAAACCCAAGAATGAAGGTGATTGAGTGAACGATAAAGCGTGTCCCACATGCCGTATTATAACCAAAGAAAATCTCTGCCCCAAATGCAAATCATCATCGTTGAGCGACGACTTTGGCGGACTAGTCATAGTTTTTGATCCTGAAGGTTCAGCAATCGCAAAAGCTATGGACATCAAAGAAAAAGGGCGTTATGCACTAAAGGTTAGGTAATGATGTCTATCAAGTACAGTCTTACACCAGAACTGCGTATAAGACTTAAGAATCCTCTTGGCGTGTTAATTCGAGGTTCGTTCGCCGAAACGATGAAGAAATTCAAAAAAATGGTAAACGAAGAAAAACCAGTGGCGATAATATCTGTTGGAGATACGGTCTCCAGAAATCTTGTAGAAAATCGCATACTTCCTCAACTGTCTATTGTGGACACCAGAGTCATGAGAAGAGGTGCACAACCTCTCCCACAAACAGAGCATAAAACTGTATTCGTTAAAAACCCGGCTGGAACAATAACCGAAGAGTCACTCACAGCGATTCAGGAGGCATTAAAAAGCAATCATAAGATCAAAATAGTTGTAGATGGAGAAGAAGATCTCTTGGCGCTCATCGCTATATTATACGCGCCAGAAACCGCCTTTGTTGTGTACGGTCAACCCTATGAAGGAGTAGTCGTTGTCAAAGTCACACCTAATAAAAAAACAGAGATTGCAGACATTCTCAAAGCAATGGAAAGTGTTCGAAAAACTAAATAAGAAGGTAAAGTATCAATCAGTCCGCAAGCGGGAAAACATCATGGAAGTCAAAATAGTGTCAGAAAAAGAAAACCCACTGCTGAAACGAAGAGAAGTCTATTTCCATATCGACCACGAACAAATAGGCAGTACTCCGCCGAGATTAGAGATCAGAAAAGCAGTTGCTACCGCCTTAAAAAAGGATGTGGACTTGATTTTTGTTAAAAAGTTGGAAACAAAGACGGGAATGCACCTAGCTGTCGGTATAGCAAATGTTTACGACTCACTTGAACAGGCAAAACTTATCGAGCCCAAATACATCGTTAAACGAAATATGCCGCCCGAGAAACCTAAAGAAGAGGAAAAGGGATAAACTTGTCCAAAACTCCAGAAGAACCTCAAAAAGAGGCTCCAAAAGAAAAAGTGAAAAAAGAAGAAAAACCGGTGAAAAAGAAGAAAGAAGAAAAGGGCGCCTTCGCATTCTATAAAATAGAGAACGACAAAATCTCGAAGCTGCGTCCAGTTTGTGAACGTTGTGGACCAGGATATTTTATGGCTGACCACGGTAATAGATATACTTGTGGCCATTGTGGTTTCACACGGTACAAACTTGCTGAAAAATGAACACCTTTAAATTGCGCGGCATCATGGTAATCTGTGATGAGGCCGAATGATTCGGGTAAATGTTTCTGTATCTAACGTCTCTGCAGACCGGTTTTGGGACATTAGAAAGCCTATTCCGCCCATTCAGATAAACACAAATCTTAACCTTGTAGGAATGGAGAAGAAGTCGGAAGATTTATTGGAAGTTCCTTTTGTTTTAACTATAAATTATAACCCTTCAATAGCGCAGATAAACCTTAAAGGGAGAGCTCACGTGGTTGGCGATAAAGGCGAGGTCGAGAAAGTCTACAAGGAATATGAAGAGAAGAAACCTCCGCCACCCATAATAATACAATCAATCTCTAATGTTGCCTTCGTGGAGTCTATACTGATATCTAGAACCTTAAACATTCCACCGCCAATCCCTCTACCACAGATACCACAAGCTAAGCCACCAGACAAAAAGCATTCAGAAATCGATTACAGCGCCTAAAATTCAGAACGAGTTACTTCAACGGAACATACATTGAAGAACGAGAGGCACCTATGCCTGGAGTCCCATGTTTTACGGGTTTATTAGTGACTGCAAATTCGCCCAAGTAGTGTCCAATCATTTCAGGCTTGATTTCAACTGAAATAAATTCTTTGCCATTGTGCACAAGAAGCGTGATACCAACCATTTCTGGCAGAATAGTCATGTCCCGTACATGTGTTTTCACGACAACATTGCCTTCCTTTCTAAGGGCTTCTTTTGCTTTTCTTATGTTCTCAAGCAGTATCCTCTGTTCTGCTCTGAGACCGCGATGGAGACTTCTTCTTTGCCTCGAAGGAAGGAGATTGATGAATTCGTCCATTGATATGTTCTGCAGTTGGTTAAGCGTATATCCGCGATATGTGAATTCTTTAGGCATTTTTCCTCAACTCAATGGTATTCTTAAATGCTATAAACCTTCTGCTACACTATGTGGCTAATTTTTTCTTTTTCTGCCCAGGTCCCCTAGCCGCTATTAATCCAACTTTCTGTCCAGGTGGAGCACCATGCGAGGTGGTAGTGACTTTCCGTGCACTCCTTTTACTGCTACCGTACGGGTGCACAGCAGCAATCATGGCTCTTCCCCGAGTCCTTGGATACTTATGTCCCTTAGCTTTTAGCAAGTGGAATTTAGGACCAGATTTCAAGAACGGTTTTTCTGTTCTACCAGCCCCTGAAACTACGCCGATTGTTGCTCTGCAATAGTCGTTTACATACGTAGTTTTCCCAGATGGAAGCTTAATTATTGTTCCTTGAGGAGTGTGCGTCGCAACTATTACGTACGCACCAGAGGACTTAGCGAGTTTGCCACCATCCGCAGGGCGAAGTTCCACGTTGCACACCATTGTACCTTCTGGAATTTTTCCTACAGGGAGAATGTTGCCTACTTCAACCGGAGCTTTTCCGCCAATTTGAATCTGTTGACCTTGATGAACTCCTTCTGGAATAACAGTACAGCATGTCTCTCCATTTTCAAATCTGGTTAGAGCGAGAGGAGTTCCCCTTCCGGGATCATGGACAAACGCTTCAATAACGCCTTTTAATGATTTATCTGAATATTCTTTCGCAATTGTTAAAGGGTACTGCGAGGGAGCTAGCCTTTTGTGAGTTGATGCTCTGAACGTGGGTCCACCGCGCCCTCGTCTTTGAACGCGAATTCTTTTTCCCATTATTTATTCCTCAATATAGTTTAGAGTATTCCAAGTTTAATTGCAACATCAGCCGCTTTATAGTCTGGGTGAAGTTTCACAAAAGCCTTTTTTTCTCCTTGTGGTGTTATTAGAAGGTTGACTTTTTCAACTTTAACCTCATAAAGCTCTTCTACAGCCTTTTTCACGTCACTTTTGGTTGCTTTCAGATTGATTGCCAAGACCAGTTTATTTTCCTTTTCAACCATAAGGCTCGCGGATTCCGTCATCAACGGATAAAGTATAACACAATAAGGGTCCATCAGGTTTTTCCTCCACTACCAAAGAGCTCGTCAAGTTTTTCAATTGCGCTGTTTGTCCATATTGTTAACCTTCCAGGATGTGTCCCTGGAGCAAGCATCTCAGTGTTCAAACTTTTGACGAGAGTAACGTCTAAACCCGATATGTTGCTTGCAGCTTTCATTATTCCTTTGTTTTCAGTCACAACTATTAGTGGACCAATTGCTTGTTTGATTTTTCTCCCTCTGCTTTTGCCTTTTCCGGCACGAACCTTTCTACTGTCTTTCACCCTGTAAATGTCCGACAAAACTCCCAAGCGCGTGAGAGTTTCTTCAACTTCTTTGGTTTTCTTTAATCCCGCTAAATCATCTGTGACTACTAACGGAATTTCGGGAACATCCTCAATGGAGTGACCACGAGACGCCACAATTATCTTGAACGCTGTCGCTGCTATCGCAGACTGCAAAGCAAGGCGTTTTTCCTTCTTTGGAATTCGTTTAACAATCTTCTTTTTGGGAGTTGGTGGATGCGCCGCTCTCCCGCCTACAGTGCCAGGAGCAAAAGCTGCTCTTCCTGCAGGACCTTTAGCTCTGGGTATTCTGGCTATGCCTAAGCCAACACCTCTGGATTCGGCTGATGTTCGCTTTCCCGCCATAAGGTCTCTTCCTTGCGGTTGAAATCGGTTATGTCGTATGGCTAGAACTGCTCGCTTTATGATATCTGGTCTCAATGGTGTCTCAAAAACTAATGGAAGCTTGACTTTTCCTACAGGCTTGCCTTCGAGATTAAAAATCCTGGCAGTTTTTTTAACCATCTGCTTTCACCGCTTACTTTCCTTGGGGAGATTCAAGGGATATGGATATGATTTGAGGCGGTTCTTCAGCAACATGTTTAGGTGGACGCGCTGGATGCCGCAATCGTATTGGGCGTTTTTCTGGACCAGGCATGCTTCCATCTAGCAGTATATATGAGCCGCGGATCACGCCGTATCTCAGAAAACCTCCCTTCGGTGTTATTTCTTTTCCATCAGTACCAATTTTTAATATGCGCTTGTTGTACTCTGTCCTTTGGTGAAAACCCATTTGCCCGGCTCTTGGGATGCTGTACATTACGTGGTGAGGGTTCCATGGACCTAGGGTTGCTATGCCCCGTTTTGTTTTTCTTCCTTTGTGCTGAAGTATTGTTACTCCCCAGCGTTTCACTGGTCCTTGAAAGCCTTTTCCGATAGACACGGCTGCTACGTCTACGTATTGACCTTCTTTGAAAATATCTGTAGGTGTCACTGTTTTTCCGAGTAGGCTTTTCGCGTATTCAAATTGTTGCTGGACTGCTCCTCCACCTATCTCGATTTCTGCTACATCTGGCTTTTTCTTTGGAACGTTTGATTGTTTAGGCTGAGTTAAGGCGATAACACGAATCTTTGCCACTTTATCCATGCGCTCTTCAATTCTCTTGATACGTTCTTCAGCGTTGAAATTTTCTGGAAGTGTGAATACTCTTTCAAGTTCGTCAGGCGGGTCTTTCATCCAAGCTTCAGAAAAAGGTTGTAGACCGTACTGGTTTTTGGTGTAGGCTCGTATGGCGCAAACAAGTATAGGCGACGTTTCTATAACTGTTGCCGAGCGCATCACTTCTTTTCCGAAATTTGGTGAACGTTTTCTGTCTTCTATCGTGAATACGTGGGTCATTCCAGCTTTATAACCAATAAAACCTAGAAGTCTCGGAGTTTCGGCTTCTATTTTTGGCCAGAAGCGAATTCTAGCTAGTAAACTTTTAGCGCGTTTCCTAGGTAAGTAAGCAAGTGAACCGTGCCTTGGGGCGTGTGTTTTTCTATGTCCCATTGTTTTCCGCTTCGCGTCTTTTAGGAATGAAAACAATGAGTTATAAACGTTACCGTTAATGTTTTGGTGTAACCAATAATTTGTGTGTTTACTAACATGTGTTAGGTTGGAAATCAGTCAATATGAGTAATCTCTCTAAGTTTTATGCTAGCTGTCTTCGATGTGTTGGTAAGTGTTAAATTTGGCAAAGCGCAATCTTTTCAGAGGAGACTTTAGCATGAACGATAGTACGTTTAAGGTTGCAGAGAGTCTTTTCAGTGCTGGATGTTTGAAGTTTGGCAGTTTCAAGATTAAGTCTGGCGCTTTAAGCCCGTATTATATAGACCTTACATGTTTATTGTCTTCTCCTCAAGCTTTATGCAGCCTCGCAGAAACTGCGGCTTGTGAGATAAAGAATCTCATGGCGATTGAAAGAATAGATAAGGTAGCATCCATTGAATTGAAAGGTGCGCTAATTTTGCCAAGCATAGCATGTAAAGTGAACTTGCCATGTGTTGTTGTGCGAAAAGAAGAGAAATCCTATGGGGTGACGGGCAGAATTGCCGGTGCAGAGGTTGCTAAAGGTGACAAAATACTGTTTTTTGATGATGTCGTTTCTGAAGGATTGTCTAAGATTGAAGGAATAAAACCTCTTGAAGAGTTGGGGGCAAAAGTTAGACATATCATGGTTGTTGTTGACCGAGAGCATGGCGGAAAAGAGACGCTTGAAAAGTTAGGCTACAAAGTTCATGCATTAGCAAAAATCTCAGAGATTGTTAAAAGCCTTCTCCAATCGGCACATATTTCAAAGGAAAAAGCAGATGCCGTGTTAAGCTATATTAAAAAGACTTGATAAGTGTCTTGCTCATATTTATGTAATCACCACTGAATTTTTTGTCTGTTAACTTTTCCTTTTGATGTTACTAAAGCAGCTGGCATTTCGGGCAGACGTAGGAGGATGCGCTTCCTGTTTTAATTTTCTCTATTGGCGTTTTACATGAGGGACATGGTTTTCCAGTTTTGTAGCCTACGAGAAATTCGTCTAAAGTGAATCTGCCGTTTTTGCCGTAGAAGTCTTTTTCGTAGGCTAATCCGCCTAATTTGATGCTGTGGTTTAGTGTGCTGATGAAAGCTTTGTAAAGGCTTTCAATTTCTTTTTCTGAAATGGTCGGGATTTTTCTGTTTGGATGCAGTCTGGCTTTGAAAAGGATATCTTGAACGTAAACATTTCCTACACAAGCCACGTTTTTCTGATCAAGTAAGAAATCCTTTATTCTTCCCTTTTTGTTCGTTAATAGCTTCTTGAAATTTTCTAACGTGAACGATTCATCTGTCGGCGATACTCCAAGCTTGGCGGTAAGTGCATGCTTAGACAATTCTTTTTCATGAACTAAGTGAATGTAACCGAACCACCAGAAATGAATCGTAAATCCGCTTTCGTCAGAAAACGCTATCTTGAAGTGGTATTTTTCAGGAAGCTTCTGATTCGGAGAGAAATAGAGAAGTTCAGCTCCCATCCCAAGGTTTACGAGCAAGTAGTAGGCTGCGGTCAGTTTTATGAAAATCCATTTCCCTCTACTAAAAACCTCATTAACAGTCTTTCCATTGATTATTTTCTCAAATTCGGCGACGGGAATGTTTAGGTTTTTGGGTTGTTTCACTTCGACGCTTGCTACGCATTTTCCAGCGATTTCTCTATTCATTTGCCCAGCAATAACGGTTATCTCAGGAAGTTCCGGCATAAGTTCACAAACCACAGACTGCCCTAGAGAAAGAACTTGAAATTATTAAAGGTGCCTAAAAAGGAGTAGCCGTATTTTTGTAACATTTAAACTGTATGATTATGGAAAACGTTCAAGTATAGTTTTCAAGATTTTTTGGGCGCATTCTTCTGGGTTATGCTTTGTGGTGTCTAAGGTTATTTCCGGGTTTAAGGGTGGCTCGTATGGTTGTCCTATTCCAGGCACTGTGGGCGCTTTGCCTTCCAAAGCTTTAACGTAAATTTGTTTCGGCGCTTGGTAGGTTTTCCCTCTTTTTGCCTCTCGTTTTATACACACTTTTAATGGACATTCAAGATAGGCTTCTATAAATTTGGGAATTTGCTTTCTCGCATTCTTACGGTAACGCCTCAGATTGCCAGTAGCGTCAACCACGACGTTTACGTCATTTTGTGTTAACAGTTTCGCTATGTAAACAAGTGCGGCGTAGACCATGTCGCGTTCTTCAAGTGAATAAGTGGGTTTAGGCGTCAGAATCTTGCGTAAAGCATCCGAAGACAACAAAGTTGCGTGAATACCATTCTGCTTCAGAAGCCGCAGTAAAGCCTCAGAGACAACAGACTTGCCGCTTCCGGGAAGGCCGGTAATCCAGGCACACCAACCGTTTTGAGGCATAATGCTTGCTCCGTGAGTTATACTTTCATTAGATGCATAGATTCTCTTAAAAACTGATAATTGTTTAGTTGGAACAGGTGGCTTTTGCAGCGGCAGTCGGAAGAACCAAAATTGATTATCGGGGTTCCTTTCTTACCAATTTCTTCCACCAACTTACATTCATCAGATTTTCCAGCCACTTTATAAAACACTTGCAAAATCTTTACATTTTCATTCTCAAGCAAGTAATCAATGTGCCAAAATTTTCGCTTAACCTTCTTGAGATGTCGTTCTACACGTTTTCCCAAGTTGTTTTGGGCAGAACCTACGTATGCGTAGATGCCCTTCTCGAAAGATGTTTTGCCCAATGCACCTACTTGAATTTGGACGGGTTTAGTAATTGAAATGATTAAAAGATAGACGCCTTTCACAAGACTCATCCATGTCAGAAGTTACATTTTTGGTACCATTTCAAAATCTCTTCTACAGCCTTATCGGAATAACCCATTTCCTTGAGTGTTCGCTTTAAATCGTTAATAGAGTTAACCTCTTCCAACCACAGCCACCACAGACGAACAGATTTAGTCGCAAACCTATTTATTCTTTAACCCCAACGTTAGCCATGCAAACTTGGTACCAGTGGCATAGGCTATTTGAAGTAGGATTCGACAGTTTCAAATTCAAACTCCTTAGCCTTCAGCACTCGAGTGGCAAAACGGAAAATCCTCTTGCGCACATCCACAGACAAATTCGGATACCACATAGGTGAAGCCAACACGAGACTTCTCCAAGCATAAAATGGTTGAACAACGCTCAAAATTTCCTCATCCCCAGTCTTATCCAAGTAATTTCGCCAGAAAAGCAAAAACAACCTTTCAAAAGGCCCCTCAATCTTGTCAGAGCATTGTAATGCATAAAAGAGATAATTAATTGTCATAGCGCTCACATCGTCTGCAGGCTCGCCCCATTCACCTCTGCTACGGTCCAACACTGTGAAATCTAATCCTTGCTTGAACATAACGTTCCACGGGTGAAAATCTCCATGCACTTGAGAAAGCCTATGCGTCTTGCGTTTAAGCCGCCAGCGCCATTCCAAACAGGTCTTTTCAAAATCGACAAAAAACTTCTCGTCCGCATAGCCTAAACCGCGTGGGTAGCTGTCAGTTAACCCAAAAATACCTTCGCCATGCCCAAGTAAGTCGCGAATACGCCTTATATAAAGCCCCGGAGCATCCTTCTTTACTGAATGAATTTCAGCGAGATACTCGGAAAGCGCCACGCATCGTTCTTCATCCAAATCCCTCATGAAGCCCGCCTCTTTAATACGGTCTAAATCATGATGGTAAAGCACGCCGTCGCCTACAAATTCCGTTAACAGGAAAAACTCGCTGCAATCACCAACTGATTTCAATGTTTCACCATCAGTTGTGAAGGCACCTACATCAACAGAGTGCACATGCCTAGGCAGCTTGTTAAAAGCGGAATGTTGCCAAAGTAAAGCAGCAGCCCTATCAGAAAAGTGGTCATGCCCAAAACCTTCTGGACGCATCGTTTCTAAAACAACACACTTAGTTTCTTTATCTATGTTAAACTCGATAAGATAGGGTACGCCATACCCGAACCCTTTCAAATCTGCAACCCCCTCACCGCCGAGAGGGGCTATGCGAATAACCTTTATCGGTCTTTTATAAACACTTGATAGATACTCTTCTAGCCGTTCAACCTTCAACTCTGGCACGATACCACCAAAACGAAAAGCGTCATTATAAGTTAAAAATATAGCGATGAAAACAAGAATAGACAAAAGAAGTGCCCAAACATGAACCTTCTCATACAAAACGGAACCATACTTACAATGCAAAATCGAAAAATAATCCGCGAAGGCGCAGTTGCAATAGAAGAACAAACCATAGTCGACGTCGGAAAAACACACAAACTAAAGAGAAAATATGGAAGAGGTTACGAAAAAATAGACGTAAAAGGCAAAGTCGTCATACCGGGACTTGTGAACACACACCAACATGCCGCCATGAGCTTGTTAAGAGGATACGCAGACGATTTACCACTCCAAGAATGGCTTGAAAAATGGATATGGCCAATAGAAAAACACATGACAGCACACGACATTTACGTGGGAGCCTTGCTTACGGCGATTGAATCGATAATGGGTGGAACAACAACAGTTAACACGATGTATCATTATATTCCAAAAGAAAATGAAGCGAAAGCATTCGCAGATGCTGGCTTACGAGGCATAATAGGTCATGTATGCTTTTCATGGCGAAAAAGCGAAGACAAAAAAGCACTGGAAGAATTGGCTAAGAATTGGCACAACAAAGCAAATGGCTTAATACGCATCAGCGTGGACCCTCACGCGCCCTACACTGTAGACCCAGAATATATGAAAGAACTGAAGGAAATAAGGGAAAACTTGAATGAAAAGTATGGTTCGGGGGATGCGCCGATAATTTGTCACATCCATGTGGCTGAAACAGAGGATGAGATAGAAAAAATTCAAAGAGCCTTTAATGTCAGCGTAAAAAAGGGAATAATGGAGTATCTGGATTCATTAGCAGTTTTAGACGACCATGTAATTGCAGCTCACTGTGTAGCGTTAACGGACAATGATGTAAAGGTAATGGAAGAAAGAGAAGTGAAAGTTTCGCATAATCCGATTTCAAATCTTAAACTTGCTTCGGGCATAGGCCCAGTTCCAAAAATGTTGGAGAAAGGCGTAACAGTTTCGCTTGGCACAGACAGCCCATGTTCAAACAACACGGCAGACATGTTTGAAGTCATGAAGACAACAGCTCTACTCCATAAAGGCGCAAACAAAAATCCAACAGTAATGCCCGCGGAAAAAGTTCTAGAGATGGCAACTATAGAAGGTGCAAAAGCTCTTTCGTGGGAAGCAGAAATAGGCTCAATAGAAATTGGAAAAAAGGCAGATTTGGCAATAGTCAACATGAATAAACCACACCTCCACCCAATTTACAACGAAGC
>CAYWII010000001.1:0-132066 GCA_964457175.1 uncultured Candidatus Bathyarchaeia archaeon | reverse complement strand
CAAAAATTGGGCGTTGATAGGGTGCACGCTGAACTCTTTCCAGAGGACAAATTGAGAATCGTTGGAGAAATGAAGAGCAACAAAGGCTTAGTAGCGATGGTTGGAGACGGTGTTAACGACGCTCCAGCCCTAGCGGCTTCTGATGTGGGTATCGCTATGGGTGGGGGCGGAGTAGATGTTGCGTTGGAGTCTGCAGATGTTGTACTGGTCAAGGATGAACTGGTTCAAATACCCTATCTGATCAAACTAAGTGGCAAGACCATGGAAGTTGCAAAGCAGAACATAGCTGCATCACTAGTTGTTAAGATACTTCTAGGCGGATTGGGACTAATGGGCTTTATCCCATTGTGGTTTACTGTTGCATCAGGCGATGACGGAATAACCATGCTGCTACTTCTTAATACTTTGCGTCTAACGAAAGCAAAGCTCTGAAAAAATGGGATGAAGATTTTAAACCCTAAAGTGAAACTATGCTTTCAGACAAAATTTCTGAAAAGCAAAAAGACGAGAATGAGGTTATTAGTTTAGAATAATCCCGAATCAGCCATATTTTGGCGAAAGGAGCTTGGTCGGGCGGGCAGGATTTGAGCCTGCGACACTCCGGTTTCTGTGCGCTTGATAGGCTGGGTGACACCCACCTTGGGTAGGCGTCTACAGCGTCTCCGCCTGCTAAGCGAGTTAGCAGGCTCGGAAGCTCTACCAAGCTGAGCTACCGCCCGACCGAAACTTGTAAAATAAAATGATTAGATTTATGCGTTTCGTAGTTTAGGTAAAGCTTGCAAACCTTTATTATCGTTATCGTTGACTTGCAGGGCACCATTGTCGGGTTAAAATTTTATATACTCATTGAATTGACCTATATATTGCGGTGAAATTATGAGAGAGAAAGCCATCGGCAAAATGGCGATGATTGGCATCGTCATCGTTGTAATAATCATTGCTGGAGTTGCTGGTTACTATCTAACGATGCCGAAAACTCGGTTGAAAGACACATTAATAATGGGAACGACAGACTCGGTGGAATCATGCTTAGACCCAGCAAGGGCATACGACTTCTTTGGTTGGGAGATAATACAGTCTTTAAGCTGTGGATTAGTGGAATATCGTGCTGGAGCAACAGGTAGCACAGAAGACATTGTTCCCTCGCTAGCCACTTCATGGGATGTGTCATCTGACGGTTTCGTTTGGACCTTTAATCTTCGTGTAGGAGTTAAGTACGATGATGGAACGGAATTCAACGCTACCCACGTTAAATACACTTTTGACAGAGGAATGGGCATCGCAGACGAAGACGGACCCTTCGTAGGCATAGGCTACAGTGACATTATAGAAAACGTCACGGTAGTAAGCAAGTACGTTGTGAAATTCTACCTCAAAATTCCGTTTGCCGCCTTCCTATCGCTTATGGCTTGCCAAGCTTCATACATTGTTGACCCAGCCTATGCTCCTATGGATTCTGTTGTAGAGTATGTAGAAGGCAACCCACGAGCTAGTCATCCAATGGGTCTGGGTTCTTACAAACTCAAAAGCTGGACCAGAGTGGGTGGTAAAGATGATGAGATTCGTTTAGAAGCCAATCCCAACTATTGGAATGCAACTGGAGGCTATCCAAAAACTAAAAATATCATAATAAAAATGTACGCCGACTCCACGGGGCTCGCAACAGCAATGAACGCGTTAGAAATCGATATAGCCTTTAGACAGCTTTCAGCAACAGACATTAACTCCATGAAAACCAACACCAAGTTGAAGGTTTGGGAAGGCACAGGAGCCTTCATCCAATACCTTGTTTTACAAGAGAAATACGCACCCTTCAACGAGACAAAAATAAGACAAGCCATAGGAGCCGCAATAAACAGAACAACAATAGTTCAAACAGTGTTCCTCGGACAAGCTCAAAAACTTTACAGTATGATACCAATAGGCATGTTCAGCCACACCGACGCATTCCAAACCCTCGGCGATCCAAATTACACACTAACGAGAGAACTTCTCAGTGAATTCGGATACAACGAAGCCAACAAATTGTCATTCAAGTTGTGGTACGAAAGTTCAGGGCATTACCCGCAAAGTCCACAGCAAGCTCAAGCACTAAAGGCTTCCTTGGAAGCCAGTGGAGTAATAAGCGTAACACTTGATAGCGCAGACTGGGCTTCATACAGAGAAAAACGAAGAAACGAAGAAATGGAAGCCTTCATCTTAGGCTGGTATCCAGACTACATTGACCCAGACGACTACATTTATCCATTTGTTCATTCTTCAGGTGGATCATGGCTTCACCACAACTATAACAGCACCCAAATGGATGAGCTTATAGCGTGGGCAAGAGGCAACACAAGCACGGCTGTACGAAGCAATCTGTATGCCGAGATTCAAGACTTGCTAGTTGAGGATTCTCCATTAGTTCCACTATATCAAGGCTCAGCCTACGCAGTGACGAAAACCAATGTCAAGGGAATCTATCTTGACATAACACAGTCTTGGCGGCACTGGATGGCTTACGCCGAAGAATAAACAAAGTTTAATTCCCTTTTCTTTTTTATTTATTCAAATTAATGGTAGGATAAAAAATGACACTACGCACATACATAATTTCAAGAATCTTACTAACCATTCCCATGATTTTCATCCTATTAACAATGGTATTTATTGTAGTAAGAGTCTTGCCAGGCGACCCTGTTCTCCTTCACTTTGAGAAAGCAGAGAATCCTGAAGCCATGGAAGAAATGCGGCACGCATTGGGTCTTGACAAACCTCTTTGGATTCAATATTTTGATTACCTTTCAGGACTTTTAAGAGGAGACTTAGGCAAATCCATGGCGCCGGGCTTTTACCCTGTAGCGCAAGATATTTTCTCAGCATTTCCTGCAACTTTGGAATTGGCAATTTTTTCTATGATAATCGCTGTTTTAATAGGCATCTTTTTGGGTGTCGAAGCAGCTAAAGCCTATAATAAACCCAAGGACCATGCGATTCGCATTTTTGGAATAGTAACCTATGCTATTCCAGTTTTCTTTTTGGGCATGATCTTCCAGATTACTCTTGGAGTAGGATTAGGTTTGTTGCCAACGGGCACAAGAAAAAGTCTAATTATGGACGCCCCTGCAGGGTTAAACATAGGCGACGCCCATTTCGCCACGGGCTTGTATACCATTGATAGTCTTCTTGAAGGAAACATTTACAAGTTTGTAGAAAGTCTCCGCTATCTCGTTTTACCTTCGTTAACTTTGGGTTTGGTCCTTTCTGGAGTTTTCATTAGGTTGACAAGAAGCAACATGCTGGAAACCTTGCGGCTTGACTTTGTAACAGCTGCGAAAGCAAGAGGGCTAAAAGAAAGGGTTGTGACCTATGGCTATGCTTTAAGAAATGCTTTTCTACCTGTGCTAACCATGATGGGACTGCAATTCGCAACGCTTCTCGGCGGAGCAATATTAACGGAAACTACGTTCTCTTGGCCTGGGCTCGGCAGATACATTGTTGACCGAATAAACTTTCGCGATTACACAGCCATTCAAGGTGCAATTGTTGTTTTCGGAATTTTCGTCTCCATAGTCAGCTTAGTTGTTGATTTGCTTTACGCTTACCTTGATCCCCGAATACGTCTTTGAGGTGCCGAAATGAAAGAGCCCAAAATTAAGAAGGGCATGCTCTCGAGCGTAATTCCAGGCTTAACTTCTTTGACTAAAAGAGGTTTAGCTGGGTGGCTTGTACTTTTTGGTGCAATAATAGTCATATCTATCGTTGTAATGACTCTCATCGCCCCTTGGATAAGGCCTCATGATCCTTCTGCAATTGAGATTGGTCCACCTTTATCACCTCCCAGTCTTCAATTTCTTTTTGGAACTACCGACATGGGAGGGGACATGCTTAGTAGAGTTATTTCAGGTGGCGGAATAATGCTTCAAGTTGCTGCATTGTCTGTGATTATCTGTTTAGCGGCCGGTGCTCCGCTCGGTCTGTTTTCATCTTATGTTGGAGGCATAACAGACCGTGTTTTTTGCTTAATAATGGATAGTGTTTATGCGTTTCCAAGCTTGGTTTTAGCCATTGCGATAGCTGCAATGTTGGGAAAGGGTGTTGTTAACATGGCTCTTTCAATAGCCGTGGTTTATGTTCCTTCTTATTTCAGAGTCATTCGAAGTCAAGTGCTTAGTATAAAGGAAATGCCCTATGTGGAAGCAGCGAGAGCGGTTGGGGCGAAAAGCGGCACCATATTGTTCCGCTACATTCTTCCCAATGTTGTTCCATCCATAGTTGTGATTCTAACAGTAAATTTTGCAGACGCCATTCTAACAGCTGCTGGATTAACTTTCATAGGTTTAGGTGTTCCCGTAGATGTCCCTGACTGGGGATGGGACTTAACAAACGGACGAAGACTTCTGAATAGCGGCGCATGGTGGGTGATAACCTTTCCAGGTTTAATGGTAATCCTTTTGGCTTTAGGTTTCACGTTCATGGGAGAAGGGTTAAGCGAACTTTTGAATCCAAGACTTGAAGATTAAGGTGAGAATGGTGGTTCAGGAATTGTTGAACGTGGAAGCATTAACGGTGGAATACTTGGCTAAGCGAGGAAAAATACGTGCAGTAGAAGACGTTTCTTTTTCTGTAGGAAAAGCGGAAACGCTAGGCATAGTAGGCGAGTCAGGCTGTGGAAAATCCACGTTAGGCTTATCATTAGGTCTGCTGGTTCCCTACCCCGGCAGAATAACAAGAGGGAAAATAATTCTTAAGGACAAGGATATTTTGAAACTTAAAAAGAACGAGTTGCGAAACCTTAGAGGAAGAGAAATCTCCTATGTATTTCAAGACCCCATGACTTCTTTAAATCCAGTTAAAAGAATTGGCGCCCATTTTGTTGAACTTATCCAAACTCATGAGCCAAAAGTTAGCAGTAAGGAAGCACTAGAACGAACAAAAAAATTTCTTGCAGACGTTGGAATTCAACCAGAACGCATAAACGATTATCCCCATCAACTCAGTGGAGGAATGAGACAACGAGTAATGATAGCCTTAGCAATGGCGCTTAATCCAAGCTTAATAGTCGCTGATGAACCGACAACCGCTCTTGACGTGATAGTTCAAGCGAAAATTCTAGATCTTCTCGATGCTTTACGAAGAGCTTACGGCTTGACTCTTATCATAATAACGCATGATTTGAGCTTAGTCTTAGAAAGAAGCGACAAAATCCTAGTTATGTACGCGGGGCACATGGTTGAGTACGCCCGCAGTTTAGACATCTACTCTAGTCCGCAGCATCCCTACACACAAGGACTTCTAAGGTCTATTCCAAACATTGAGCTCGCCAAACAAAAACTTGAAGCCATAGCAGGCTCTCCACCCGACATGCTCAATCTGCCACAAGGCTGCCGATTCTGGCTTAGGTGCCATCGTGCAAAAGAAAGATGCCGTACACAAGAACCTCCATTGGTAAAAACTAACGCGGAACATTATGTTCGATGTTTCGCGTATGAAGGAGTGAAAAAAGCGTGAGCCAAGGTGAGATTCTAAAAGTTGAACACTTAAAAAAGTATTTTCCAGTGGAGAAAAGCTTCCTTGAAAAACTTTTAACGCGCACAAAGAGTTTTGTTAGAGCGGTTGATGACGTAAGTTTTTCAATTCGTAGAGGGGAAGTTTTTACTCTTGCTGGAGAAAGTGGCTGTGGAAAAACGACAACAGGCAAATTGATCGTACGATTAATACCGCCTACATCTGGAAAAATTTTCTTCAACAACACAGAAACTACGACGCTTAGCACGGAGAAACTTAGGATAGTTAGGAGAAAAATGCAAATCATATTTCAAGACCCTTATGCGTCATTTAATCCACGAATGAAAATTAGAGATGCCGTGGGACATCCACTTGAGATTCATGGCTTAGCAAAACATGAACAGAAAAGGAAAAAAGTTTTAGAGATGCTTGAACGCGTTGACCTTACTCCGCCGGAACAGTTTGCAGACTTGTACCCGCATCAGTTGAGTGGAGGGCAGAGGCAACGGGCGGCAATAGCGCGCTCTTTAATTCTAGACCCAGAATTTATAGTGGCAGACGAGCCAGTCTCGATGATTGACGTTTCTTTGAGAACAACAATTATCGATTTGATGCTGAAATTAAGAAAGGATTTGAATCTTACTTATCTTTTTATAACCCATGATTTAGCAATCGCTAAATACATTTCTGACAGAATCGCCATAATGTACCTTGGAAAAATTGTGGAGATGGGAGATAAAAACGAGATTTTCTCCAATCCCCTACACCCCTACACCCAAGCTCTATTGGCGGCTATACCAGTTCCAAATCCTGAAAGAAAACGAAAGGCGATTACGCTAAGAGGCGAGGTGCCATCAGCGATAAACATACCTTCTGGATGCCGTTTTCACACACGTTGCCCGTTCACAGAAAAAATCTGTAGGGAAAAAGGGCCAGAATTGATTGAAGTTTCGCCTAATCACTTTGTTGCTTGTCACCTAGTTGAAAAGTGAAGCCACTTAAAACTATGAAAGTTAGGCATAGAGGAATCTTGTTTCGTTTTAGCCATCAACATTTGGTTTATTGGATGTTTATGCGTTGTTTTTGGATGCGCGTAGCCAGAGGGCGCCGGAAACCATTATAAAGGCTAAGGTGACCAGAAATAGAAACATCAGCATCTTAACCGCGTCTGCAGCAATTTCTTCAAACATCTTCTTAAGCCTTCTCACTGGTATCTTTCGCGCTATAGCCTAAAAGCAAAGTTTCCAAAGCTGAAATGAGTGTGTAACGGGTCATATTTTGGGAAATGATATATGCTGATGCGGACAGCAAGGGTTTTATAAAAAAGCGCGTTTATACAGTATTCAGCCTAAGCGGGAGAAAGGAGAAGGCTTCCGTCACTTTCTTTTTTTGTCAATAGATTTTGGAGGATATTTTGAATCGAGCGAGATTCCACAAATAATAAGAACTGCAACGAAAATATGATTGATGCTAGCTATAATAGCACTATTGTTGGTAACTCTTTTGAAAGGAACCCAACGGCTATAAGTTTTGACGGTGAAAGCCTCTTCAGCATCGTGTACAACAATAACTTTGTCAATAACACAAATCACGTTGTATCATTTGCGGTAAACTATTTTGATGCTGATTATCCCAGTTGGTGGAAACTACTGGAACGATTCATGATGTTTATCCGTTGATGGGCGCGTTTTCGGATTTTACTGTGACTTCGGACTAAAGGATTATTATGTTACTGTTATTAGCAATTCTTCATTGTTAGCTTTTGAATTTTCAAGGTGAATAGAACGATACAGTTCAATGTTTCTGGTGTGGAAGGTGTTGGATTCTGTAGGGTTTGTATTTTTCATGGGTTGATGTTTCCTCCCATTAATGTGAATGTTAATTATGGGCTAACTGAAGTTTTGTACTTCAATGAGAGTTTGTTTGATGATGGGACTTTTAGGTATGCCTATTTTGCGTATAATAATTCTGAGCATGTGACTATGAGGTCTGCAGCGTCGATACGGATTGAAAGCCCAACGGAGTTGTCTCCGGCTTGCACGCATCCAGAGACAAACGTGACCGTAGCCTATGTTTATACGGAGGAGAATCCCCTCAACGTGACGGTTGAGTTTTATAATGCCACTCATGTTGTCGGTGTTAATGTTGAGGTTGTTGATGTTTTGAGTGGGGTGAAGGTGGTTGTTTTGAGTTATAGTGTTGATGGTGTTGTGTGGGTTAATGTTAGCATGGGTAGGCTTTGGGAGACTTCTACAATGGTACGATTCCACAGTTTCCGTATGGCACGACTGTTTCTTACAAGATAATTGTGGAGAATAGAGCCAATAACACTGTTACGTCTGAAGAGTTGGGACAGGAGTTTCAGTATTATGTGGTTCCAGAGTTTCAGGTTTGGCTGGTTTTGCCAATGTTCATGATGACTTCGTTAGTTGTTGTTGCGGTTTTCAAAAAGAGAAAGTTTCGGTCAGTTTCTATGTTAGGTTAATTTTCTCTTTAATATGTTGTATTGGTAGTACCAAGCTGTCCAGCCTCTATAGAAGGTTTCTTCTTTTTTCTTTCTTCTTCTGCGGTAGAGCAAAGCGAATAGAATGAGAAGCGCTAGGAGCAGCGGGATGAATAGGTACCAGAAGAGCGCCCACCATGGAAAATATTGGGCTGCGCCTTGGGAACGGTAGTGGGCTGTCGCGATGTGGGGAGCGCTCATGAAAATGGTTATTGTGTTTGTTTCGGCGTTTTGGAAGGTTCCGTCAATATCCCAGTCGTCGAATGTGTATCCTTCGACTGGTGGGGCTGTTAGGGTGACGTTTTCGAACTGGTTGTACCAGTCTTCGCCGGGGATAGTAACTATTCCAAAAGGAACAACACCAACACCCAAATAATATTGGATGACATAATGTGCTGTGGCTGTGTGATTTGCATTCATGGTCACCTTAATCGAGCTACTTGCGTTGAATTTTCCATCAATATCCCAGTAATAAAACTTAAAACGTGAACCAGTAGTTATGGAAATATGTTCAGGAGCAAGCAAGACCACATTCAACCCATCATCATACCAGCCTTCACCAGAAATTGCTACTATATCAGGGGGATCGGTTTTAACAGTCAAATAAAATTGTGCTCGTGCAGTGATGATTAATTTTGACGAGATAGCAGGACAATATGGAACTCCACCCATTTCAGGTGGAGCGGTATATGCTACTGCATGAATTGTAGCTTCTCCAATGATTGCAGTTAACGGAACTTGTGAAGTGACGTACGTATAACCTTTTCCTGGTTCAAAAACGTCATCTTTTTGGGCATGTAAAATTGGATAGTTCGCAATGTCTTGCATATCCACTATTATTGTGGCAATTTTTGGTGTCAAAGCAATATTTTCAATTGTTAAATTAAAAATCACTGTTTCTCCTCTGGCACATTTTGTTATAGGCTTCAATAACTCATTTAGAGTGGTTATGTTTGCTATTTCAATTGTCCAACCAACTTGAAAAGCTAAAGTGTCTACTGCAACGTCTCCAGCTATGTCCACTGTCGCTATTGCAGACCATTCACCAAAAATTATCTCTTCTGCATTCTCAAAGGGCCATGGGATTCGAAAAGAAAACTCTGCAATGCCACTCTCATTTGAAGCAGATGTGCCAGTAACCGTCATATTTTGAAACGCGTTTGCTGGGTTGTTAACTTGAAAACCGACAAGTTTGTTGGGTATTGGGTTGTCATTATAGGTTACTAGGCCGTAGAGAATCAGCAGTTCTTGCGGTTGAAAAGCATCACTCGACTGATTAAATCCTTTTCCGTCAAAGGGCACTTTTTGTGTGAATAGATCAATTTTTTTATCAGAAGTATCCGCCAAAATAGTTTTGGTGTTTACCAATGCAAAATTCAGAAGAAGCATAGTTATTGTGAGTGCAGGAGCTAGCTTTTCAAATTTAGGACCCATCACTATCAGCCTTGGTTTTCTCCCCTTTAACATTAGATAATACGGAATACTTTAACAAATATTCCGCAATCATGAATATTACTATAAAGGATGCGTTTTTTAAAAGTCACAACTTCAGAATTTTCATAAAAATGTAAAATCAGCGACATAAAAAAATATATTCCAAAGATGGAAGTATTGTTAGTAAATCGCTGTTTCTCCAAAGTTATTGCATATTCTGCCCACGTCGTGTATGTTGATAACGCCGTCTTTATAGAGATCTGCTTCGGGATTCCAGTCAGGGGCGCCTTCTTCTGAGCCATAGAGAGTAAAAAGAGCGCCTATTTCACGCATGTCGATTTTTCCATTTTTGACTAAATCTCCTAGTAAGACAACTTTGATGGATTTTTGAGCGGTGCCTAATGTTCCTTGATAGTCTGATCTGGCGATTATAGCGTAATTTCCGAGTTTCACGTCAGTTTTTGGCAGTTTAAAGTTTATGTTGAAATATGGAGGTAGCGCCGGAGCTGACGGTGTTGTTGTGTCTATGTAGAATATTCCCAACACAAAAATATCCCCTAAAACGAAGCGGGCCCGCCGGGAATTGAACCCGGGACCCCCGGGTTAAAAGCCCGGTGCTCTATCCTTACTGAGCTACGGGCCCCTTCAAGCCTTAAGAAGATGATTGAAGATGTTTTTTAGTATTTCGATTAATTTGGCTCAACAAAAGAAGGTTGAGAAATAGATTGAACTTTCAGCAAGCCAGTTATGAAGTTTTTAATCTTGTCATTCGCATTAAGCACGATGTCAATAGTTTTCTTGCCCTTATCAGTAAGCCTATAGACCCTCTTCCGCTCATTCCACGTCCCCTCAATCAACATGTTCCGCTCAAGCGAATACAAAAGCGAATAAACAGTGCCCGAACTCACAAGCAAATGAAACCTGTTGTGAATGAAAGAAATTACATCGTAACCGCTCAAAGGACCATTTCGTAGCTCAGCCAAAATAATGATGTCCATAAAATTTTTAATTATCCTCTCATGCATCTTCTTCAAAATTTTTCCTTCCAACCTTTCACCGCCAACAATGATTGTTAAAGCAGTCATGTCTATTCACGTTTTAACATTTTAAGTCAGATATAAATATTTAAACTTTATTCGAATTCCGAATACGAAGTTGAAACAGAATAAAACAGTCTAAACAACATAACCCACAAAGTTTTATAAAAAACTCACGAGTTAACCATATAAAAGGCGCACCCCCATGAAAAAAATACCAAAAAACAAAGTAATACACAGCTTCTCTCCAAAACACAAACCAGCAGAACACATCAACCCAAAAGAAAAAATTCTACTCGAAACCCAAGACGCATTCGGAAACCAAATAAAAGACGAAAACACGTCAATAGAAAAACTTGACTGGACAAAAGTAAACGGCGCCACCGGACCACTCTACATAAAAGGCGCCGAATCAGGCGACACACTCATCATAAACATAGAGGAAATAAAAATACCAGACAAAGGCATAATCGCAGTAATACCAAAACAAGGAGCACTAAAAGACAAGCCAATCAAGCCAACCGTAAAAATCGTCCAAATCCGCAACGGATACATCCATTTTGATAATGACATCAAATTAAAAGCCAACCCAATGATAGGCACAATAGGCGTAGCGCCCAAAACCGGCGAAATCCCAACAGGCACTGCGGGCAAACACGGCGGAAACATGGACGCCAAAGAAGTAACCGCTGGAACAAAACTCTATCTACCCGTGTTTGTCGCAGGTGCCCTCTTCGCAGCCGGCGACGTTCACGCTGTTCAGGCAGACGGTGAAGTCTGCGTATCGGCAGTCGAGGTTCCCGGAGAACTCCTCTTAAGCTTTGACATTCTAAAAGGAAAAAGCCCTTCTTGGCCCATTCTCGAAAACAAAAATAACTACGCTCTCCTTACGAGTGGCGATTCGCTTGACGAGGCTTCCGAATTAGCTGTAGAAGCAACTGTAGAGGCGTTAATGCAAGAATACGGATGGTCTTTCGAGAAAGCCTACATGTTCACTAGTCTAGCGGTAGATGTTAAGGTTAATCAGGTTGTTGACCCAAAAAAGGGCGCGAGAGCTGTGATTGAGAAAAGGCTAATTTCAATTGAAAGTTTATGCCGAAGAAAGCCATAACAAAATATTTCAATAATCAATTATAAAAAACAAACAGAAACAATCATTTTTTTAACCTATTTTTTCACCTAAAGAAAAAAAGCCGCCTTTTTTAACAGCCAGCGATATATCCACATGTTAACAAACGTTATCTCCTACTTTCACGGCTAAAAATGAACGGTGCCAATAATTGATTTCGTGGAAACACTCTTTTAGAAGATTAAGCGAAGAATACGAAATGGCGAAGAAAAAGAAGCAAGTTTTGGACAATTTATTGAATACCAGCAAAATTTCGCAGCCAACACATGAATTGTTCAACAAGGAAATAGACGCCACAGTTGCAGAAATCGAAAAACAGCAGAAGGCTTTACTGGAAAAAATGAACTCCAAAATGAAGGAGCTTGAAGAGCAAATCAAAACTTTAGAAATGTTTCTCGCAAACTTTGAAATTCAACATGTAACAGGCGAAGTTGACGAGGAAACTTATCAACATGAAATTAACCTCCTTTCAGTTGGGCTTGATACTGCAAGACACGAGTTGGACACGGTCAGAGAAGCGGTAAACCAGCTTTCAACAAACATGCAGACCCTTACAACAGACGTAAACATCCAAGAAAAAATTGATCCTCCACCTTCAGAAGATATTGAAGTCGCCAAAACCGAAATCAAAGTCGCCGAAGAAACTCCGCCAGTTGTTGAAATCAAAGAAATAACAACTTCTGAATCCGCACAAGAGCAGACAAAACCAACAGAAAATCAACCACAAACCGAAGAAAAACAAGAAGCATGACAAGCGAAGAGACAGATTCGCTCCCTTTTTCTATCTACTTAGCTTTAGGATTTCAGAGTTTTTTATATACATAACGCGTGTTTATCCTTTTTGAGAGTGAATAGTGATTGTCTGACAAAGTGTTGATGACTTTTCACGAAAAATTTAGGCAGTATGATTTGGGTGAAGGGCATCCTTTTAGAGGTGACAGATTCGCTAATGCGGTGAAGTTTTTCGAAAATCAAGGCTTGTTTAAGCTTTCGGAAATTGTTCTCATTGAACCTCAACCAGCATCGAAAGAAGAGCTAATGAGGGTTCATGATGAGGACTATGTGGATTTGATTTTTCGTTTGGCAAAGGAGAACAAGCCGTACGATGTTGAGACGCCTGTTTCGCCAGAAATTTTGGAAGCTGCAATGTTAATTGTCGAAGGCGCAATTCGATGTGGCAAAGCTGTTTTTAGCGGAGAAGCGAAACGTGCAATTTCCATAGGTGGCGGTTATCACCATGCGGGGCGAAATTATGGCGGCGGATTCTGCATATTCAACGACATAGCCGTTTTGGTTGAACACTTAAGAGCCAATTATAATGTTAAGCTTTTTCTCATATTAGATTATGATGTGCACTTTGGAAACGGCACAAGCGACATCTACTATCATGACCCAAGCGTACTATACATCTCCTTGCACCAAGACCCAAGAACAATCTACCCGGGAACAGGATTTGTCGAACAGATTGGAGAAGATGCTGGAGAGGGCTACAACATTAACGTGCCTTTGCCTCCGGGAACAAGCGACAACACGTACCTTTATGCTTTAAACGAGGTTCTCGTACCGCTAGCGGAGGAGTTTAAGCCTGAAATAATAATTGCAAACGGCGGAAGCGACTCGCATTTTGCCGACATGCTTGGAGATTTGAACTTGACTGTGAAAGGCTTTTTCAGAATTTCGCAATTAATCAAGGAAACGGCGGACAAGGTTTGCGGCGGAAAAGTTGTTTTGATTCCTGGAAGCGGGTATAACCCGCAGGTTTTGCCAATGTGTTGGTATGCGCTTGCGGCGGGAGTGGTTGGTTTGAAGGAAATTCATTTGGAAGATCCTTATCCACTGCCAAAAGAACCGCCAAATTGTATTAGGACTGTTGAAAGGACAATTGATGAGTTGAAAAGGTTGTTGCGTAGGCACTGGTCGTGTTTTGGTGGTTTTGGATTAAATGTTGTTCCTTGACTTTTTTGTCTTGTGTTGTGTGTTATACCCCCCTTATATATAGGTTGAATTTTTGGTGGACCGTGAGTGGTTTTTGAGGAACTCTTTTATGAGCAGTGCTAACAAATATAATAATTCATTACGGAGGTTAGAAATGCGTGGAATTGAAAGGTAGCAGAACAGAAAAGAATTTGTTGGCGGCTTTCGCAGGCGAGTCGCAAGCAAGAATGCGCTACACCTTTTTTGCAAGCGCCGCGAAAAAGGAAGGATTTGAACAGATTTCAGCGATTTTCACAGAAACAGCGGACAATGAAAAAGAACATGCACAGCTTTTCTTTGAGTTCTTGAAAGGCGGCTTGGTGGAGATTACTGCGGCTTATCCAGCGGGTGTTATTGCTTCGACGGCAGAGAATTTGCGGGCTGCGGCTGAAGGCGAAAAATACGAGTGGGGCACGCTTTATCCAAATTTTGCAGAGATTGCGGAAGAAGAGGGTTTTCCAGAAGTTGCCAGAACTTTTCGTAATGTTGCAAAGGCTGAGGAGTATCATGAGAGACGATATAGAAAATTGCTGGAGAATGTTGAGCTTGGAAGGGTTTTCAAAAGAGACAAGCCAGTAATGTGGAAGTGTCGAAACTGCGGCTACGTAATGGAAGGCAAAGAAGCACCAGAAAAATGTCCAGTATGCGACCATCCGCGAAGTTACTACGAGCTCTGGACAGAAAACTACTAAAACCACTATTATTTTTCTGGTTACATCATTTCTGCTAAGTATTTCAAGTGGAGGGGTTTCAGCAGTTCTTTTCCGCGAAGGTTCACGAGAACGGATTGAATGTCTTCTGCAAACTCTCCCATTTCAAGTCTGTAATTCCGCATGAACTCGTCATATTCGGGGTAACTCTTGTGAAGCGAAATCATGAAGGAATCAACACCCATGCCCCTGCAAGCGCCAGCCATGATAATGTTGTGTTGACTCATAAGCCAAACCAAAGCTCTTCTTCGTGTAGTTTCATATTTTTCTTTTGACGCAATAGCAGACTTAATCTTGATCAGGGTAATCACAAAAATCTCAAAGCCAAGCTTATCCCACTTGGGAATCGCAGTGTAGCCATCAATAAACTCTTTCTCTAGAATGGCTCTCTTCCGCGTGACAGTCGGCTGAGACAGTCCCAAAACTTTAGCTAACTGTCGGTCACTTCGCTTAGAATCACTCATCAACTCAAATAAAAGCCTATAATCCGAAGGCTTAAGGCTCGCCATAATGTCGCACCACATTGTCAATGCTTGTCTCAGTTTTAATGTTTTGCTAGCCAGAACTTGGTGCTAAGCGTTTTCTAGAAATTTGACTGCTTTTTCAAGTATGACTTCGTGTAAGTTACCTCTGTTCTCGAAAGTGACTACATGCACTTCTGCGTCTTCTCTGGTTTTCATTTCGTCTATAAGCTTCTCCTTTGCCTTCCAATGAATTATGCCAACCACAAGTTTTCCACTTTCAGCAGCCTGCTTAACTGCTTCCCTAAACTTTTCAGAAAACAACTCCATTGGTCCAACTTCATCAATGACAACCACATCTAAACCTTCAACAGCCTTCAAAATCGCAGCGACGCCTACACAGTCAAGGTCTTCTAAGTTCACACGATATTTCCCAACTCTTGGACCACTAGGCTGGTTAACATGTGCAAGCCATCCACGTTCGCCACTGCTTAAATCTAAAATTTCAAAACCAACACGCGCACCACAAGAGCGAACTTCACGACTTAGCATTCCGCCGACACGGTAGCCTCTGGCTTTCAACGCTTCAACCGTCTTCAAAAGGACGCTTGACTTTCCAACGCCTGGACTGCCCGTTAAGAGTAAAATACGCTTTCGCAACTTAATCAGCTTCAAAACGTCTAAGAAAGATTTGTGAGCAGAGATGAAATGCCCGCTGCAGCAAGCACCAATAACTCAAACGTCTTATACGCGTCAACCATGTTCTTCGCCGTGTATTCCACGCTTAACCCGTCAACTCGCTTAACCGAAGGCAGCAACCCAGCTACATCTGCAAAGTGACTCGCCAAAAAAGTAACGCGCGACTTCACGGGCTTACCAGCAACCAACAGCTTAACCTTTTTACGTTTAAAGTTGGCTACAGCCTTATCAACAGCCTTCCTCAATTCACTCTCGATTCTCGCCATTCCCGGGCTTTTGGCGGAAACTCTGCTCAAAGAACGCTTCAAAGCCACAGTTTCAACCCAAGGCGCATACTTCTTAACGTCATCTTCCAAAAGTTGAGCGTCGCCAGCAACCAGTATTACTGGAACCTTAAAGTCGCTCGCAGCATAAGCATTAAAGAGAAACTCACTAACTTCAACACCATTAATTTCTAACTTGTTAATGCTTCCACCACTGTAAGTGTGATCAAACGAAGACTTAGCCGTTCCAAACTTAGAATGGTAACCAAGAAAAATCGCAACGTCACACCCTTCAACACCAGCAACCATGCTCAGCGGACGCGGAAACCCTCTAATAATTTCCACGTACTCCGGCAAATCCTCAACATGAACATTAACCATTGGACCGTGACTGTCAGCAACAACAACCTCGTCAAAACCCTTCTTATGCAACTCATCAGCAACAATCAAGGTAACCTTAGTCGCAATCTTCCTAGCCTCCTCATACAAACTGCCCTTCAAATTCAAATGTCCCGGAATAACGACGTACGGCATGCCTTCCAAATCAACCGAAACAAACGCTTTCATAAACTTTCACGCGCTAAACATCTATACCAAACGCATTAAAATATTTCGATTCCCAATATTTTTCTGGAGACAAACAAAAGCATGAAAGAAGCAGACGCATACGTGGATTTTCCAACAGAAACAATCCAAGAAGGCAAAGCCAAAATCCTCGTCCCAAAATTGAAAGCATTCGTAAAACAGCCTTCAGACTATGCACCTTCAAAAGCGCCAGTGTTCTACAACCCAGTCATGGAACTCAACCGTGACCTAGCCGTTTTAGCCTTACAAGCCTACCAAAGAATGTTAGACCGTGAAATTTCCGTTTGCGAACCTCTAACCGGCTGTGGCGTCCGAGGAATACGTTTCGCCATGGAAGTCGAAGGCGTCAGAAAAGTCCTAATCAATGACATCAATGAAAAAGCTGCTCATCTTGCAGGAATTAATGTTCAAAAACACAATTTAGACGAACGCATCACAGTTAAAAATGAAGACGCAAACCTTCTCCTAGCCCATTACTCCGCACCACACAAAAGATTCGACGACATAGACATAGATCCGTTTGGTTCTCCAGTGCGCTACATAGACTCTGCAATCCGCGCGTTACGTGACAATGGGCTATTGGCTTTAACAGCAACGGATATGGCGCCTCTCTGCGGAGTTCACCCAAAAGCCTGTATACGCAAATACGGCGGGAAACCATTACGCACGGAATACTGCCACGAACTGGCCGTTAGGCTTTTGGCTGGATGTTTGGTGATGATAGCGGCAAAGCATGACATAGGCATACGCGTAATCTTCAGTCACAGCGCAAACCATTACATTCGTCTATACGCCACAATAGGATACGGTGCAAAAAAAGCTGACGAAACAATCAAAAACATGGGTTTCATAATGCATTGTTTCAGATGCTTTCACAGAGAAACACAAAAAGGATTGTTTAACAACAAACAAACCATACCTTGTAGCGAATGTGGCTCAAAAATGGACTTTGCAGGACCTTTATGGCTTGGGAATCTGGTTGACTGGCAATTTTGCGAAATCATGAGACGCGAAGTTAAACACAAAGTCTTGAAACAGAGAGAAAAAATAGTGAAAACTCTAGACTTTATAATTGAAGAATCCAATGCACCGGCAACATACTATGTACTCGACAAAATATGTGACAAGATGGCGCTTCCAGTGCCTTCAACAAGAAAAATTGTTAAAACTTTGAAGGAAAAAGGATTCGAGGCAACTGCAACACATTTTAACCCCAAGGGAATTCGAACGAATGCGAAAGCCGCGATGTTGATAGAGATTGTTGAAGAATCTAAATAGTTTTAGTTGAATCATACCTTTAATGCTTGACAGGGGGTACTTTTTGGGTCGGATGCTGATTCCAATATAATAAGTTTTAAATATCAATCATGCTAACAAGTTTTGAAAGGGTGTTTAAATTGAAAGAAAAATTTCTACTATCAACTTTAATCACGGCGCTAATAGTGCTATCTTTCGCATCCTCTGTCAGAGCGGCACCAAGCATCCAAATCTTTGGCTATGTGGACAAGCCCCAATACAAGCCAGGTGAGCAAGGAACCCTTCACATCTGGATTCGAAACGACGGAACGGAGGATGTCATTCTGAAAAATGTCACAGTCGAATATCCATGGCACGATTACTTCATATGGGAAGGAAATGAAACGATTAAAGACATAAACACAGCTATCCTTGTCGGCGGAAATTGGAGCGCAACACTGACATTCACTGTACCGACTGACGGCAGAGCAATCACTTCAACTATCTCAAGCATAAGCGTGATGGCTGTAACCGACAAAACGACAGAAGAAGAAGGTATCCCAATGAGTATAGCTGGCACGCCAGTTCCCACAATACTTCAAGACATGGACAGACTAATGACACTGTTCACAATTCTGACGGTGCTGATAATAGTTTGCACCTTAATAATAGCGGCAACCATATTCCTGTCAGTTCGCAGACCACAAGTAACATGGAAACCTTCAGAAGGACAATAGCAAACTTTCCCAATATTTTTTCTCCATTTTCTTTAAGTAATAGAATTAACAACATGTTACTGGCTATTGAGAATTTGGAGGTGCCGTGAAACTCGGAAAAGTCGTAGTTACATGCGCTTGGCCATATGTGAACTATCTTCCACATTTAGGCACGATGGTGCAGGTTTTATCTGCTGATGTCGCAGCAAGGTATTACCGCTTAAAAGGCGAAGAAGTAGTCATGGTAAGCGGCTCAGACGAGCATGGAACCCCAATAGAAGTTGAAGCTGTAAGACAAGGAATTTCGCCAAAACAATTAACTGATAAGCTGCATGCAAAAGTTGTCGGATTATTCAAGAAATGGGGTTTCTCATTTGACAACTACACCCGAACAGAAAACCCAGTTCACATAGAATTTGTACAAAATCATCAGATGAAAATTTACAAAAACGGCTACGTCTTCACTCAAGAAACAGAGATGCTTTACTGCAAAAAATGTAATCGTTTCTTGCCAGACAGATTCGTGGAAGGAAAATGTCCATATTGTGGGTACGAACCAGCCCGCGGAGACCAATGCGACTCCTGCGGCAGACTGTTAGAACCCATGCTTCTAATCGAGCCTTACTGTGCAATCTGTGAGAGCAAACCCGTCATCAGAAAGACTAAGCAGTGGTATTTTGACTTGCCAAGATTCTCTGAAAAGTTAAGCGAGTTCATTAGCAATAACAAACAGTTGCCAACCAATGCAAGAAATTTCAGTTTAAACCTCATAAAAGAAGGGCTAAAGCCAAGAGCCATGACAAGAGATGTAGAATGGGGAATCCCAGCGCCGTTTCCAGGAGCAGAAGGCAAGACATTCTATGTTTGGTTTGAGAATGTTTTGGGCTACATTTCAGCAACAATAGAATATTTCAAAAACCGCGGAGAACCAGAAAAATGGAAGGAATACTGGCTCAGCAACGACACTAAAACCCTGTACTTCATTGGAAAAGATAACATTCCATTCCACATAATAATCTTCCCCGCCTTACTATTGGCTTCCGGCGAAGACTACGTTTTGCCATGGAACGTCCCCGCAACCGAATTCCTCCAATTCAAAGGCGAAAAAGCTTCAAAAAGCCAGAGAATCGGCATATGGATAGACGAAGCATTAGAGCTTTTCCCCGCGGACTACTGGCGCTACTTCCTAATGGCGACTAGACCAGAAACCAAAGATTCAAACTTCGCTTGGGAGATATTTCTTGAAAAAGTCAACGCTGACCTAAACGACACGTTTGGCAACTTCATTCATAGAACCCTAACCTTCATAAACACGCAATTTGATGGAAAGATTCCGCAACCCGAAGCCCTAGACAAGGATGACGAACAAATTCTAGAAACTCTAAGAGAGAAAGTTGAAACAGTCGCAAAAGAAATCGAAGAATGCAAATTACAGTCTGCTGCTAACACGCTAATAGGCATTAGTCGCATTGGAAACCAGTATCTTAACGAGAAAGAGCCATGGAACCTAATCAAGAAAGACAAAGATAAGGCAGCAAGCATCCTTTATGTCGCAGCGCAAATTGTCAAAGCCCTATCCATAGTCTCAGCGCCTTTTATGCCATTCACCGCGGAAGAAATCGGGAAAACCCTCAACTTGCCAGGAAGCGTGCATGAACAAAGTTGGGACGAAGCACTAAAACCCTTGCCAGCAAACCACGAAATAGCCAAGTCTAAACCGTTATTCCAAAAGATAGATGCGGACGAAAAGCAACTAGATGAGATGTTGGAGAAGGTTAGAGAACGCCTAGGAAAGACTGCGTGAAACTTTGCAGTTAAAAATCGACCTCCACGTTCACACCCACTATTCTTACGACTCCTTAATCACGCCAGAACAACTTGTTTTCTACACTAGAAAGCGTGGATTAAACGGCATAGCAATAACCGACCACGACAGAATCGACGGCGCCCTAAAAATAGCCAAAGAAACCGACTTTTTAATTATTCCAGGAATTGAAATTTCAAGTTTGAACGGACACATCGTGGGGCTTAATGTTCAGGAACTCATACCGCCAAAGCTCGGCGTCGACGAAACTGTGGATAAGATACATGAGGCTGGCGGCATCGCAGTAGCATCTCACCCTGCAACTTTCTTTAAGGGAAGTTTAGGAAAGCATACAAATTCAAAATTTGATGCAGTAGAAGTGATTAATGCTTCTGCCTTCCCATTCAAATATTCCGTTAAACACGGTCGAGAAATCGCTTTGCGTCTCGGAATTAGCCAAGTTGCTGGTAGCGATGCTCACTACGCTCCAGAAATTGGCTGCGCATACACGCTTGTTGACGCTGAATTGCAGGTTGACAAAATAATAAACGCAATAATAAAGGGATTATGCGAGCCCTCAGGCGCTGCAATACCGTTAACAATGAGACTGAAAAGAGAAATTTTGTCTTTGAAAAGAAAATTACGTTAACAATTCACCGCTCTTAATAGTGGGAATGTTCTATTTTCTGCGCGCATTTTTGAAAAATTTTAGAAGTGTAGGTTTCTTGTCCTATGTAGAGGTGGGATTTATTGGAGAGACTTTTTGGCGCATGTCCATGAAAAAGAGAGGAGAGTTAGAGGAAGTTTTCCATTTGGTAAAGGTTTAGATTTAAATCGAGTTTCTTTTCTGGCTCTGCATAAGGTTCAAGATTAAAAAGTTGAGGGGCGATGGTTCCGAATCCGCTTAGAATATGTGGCGAGTTCACACCGGTCATGACGAGCGTCACTTTCAATTTGCCGTCTTGTTCTGGGTTGACCCTTGCTCCCCATATAACTAAGGCGTTAGTGTCCATCATTTCAGTAACGATTTCTCCAACACGATTTGCCTCCTCAATTGTCATATGCGTGTCGCCAGTCACGTGAATCAGAGCTCCAGTTGCGCCAGCATAATCCACGTCAAGCAGCGGGCTTCTTAGAGCATTTCGCACAGCCTCTTCCGCCCTGTTAGGGGCGTCGGATTCGCCTACTCCAACAACAGCAACCCCTCCTCGCCTAACAATGGTCTTGAAGTCTGCAAAATCAAGGTTTATGAGGCTTGGAGCTGAGATTGTTTCAACAATGCCCTTAATCATGTTTGCTAAAACTTGATCTGCAATTCTGAAAGCTTCGTTGATGGGTAATTGTGGCACGAGCTGCATGAGCTTGTTGTTATCTATTACGACCACAGTGTCGCAGTTTCTGCGCATTTCAGTCAACGCCGCAGCGGCATATTCAACTCGACCCTTCTCAATTCGAAAAGGCGTAGTTACAACGCCTACGGTTATTGCGCCCTTACGTCTTGCAATCTCTGCAATGACAGATGCAGCGCCGGTTCCGGTTCCGCCGCCTAAACCAGCCGTTATGAAAACTATGCTTGCATCGGAAAGTAAATCTTCAACGCGTTTTCTGGATTCTTCAACTGCCGCTCTTCCAAGTTTAGGATCGCCACCTACGCCAAGTCCCTTGGTGAGTTTCTCGCCTATCAGAATTTTCTGGTGCCCTCTTGAAGCAGTTAAATGAAGAGCGTCAGTGTTTATTGCTATGCATTCAGCACCTGTTATCATCATCTCCATCAATCGAGAGACAGTGTTGTTGCCTGCTCCACCAACACCAACCACCACAATGCGACAGTTGCAGGGCTGTGGAATGCCTTCGGTTGCCATATCATGCCACATGTACTTAAGCGCGTGTTCTGTAGGTTGCATTTTAACCAACCTTTTTCCACAGCATAACCTCATCGTTTATCAAATCACGGATAGCTACACGAATTGCCTCAGCTCTGTTTGGGTAAAACCTCTCATTTACGAGGTGGTCTAAAGCTTTAATATAGGGTTCAGGTAAATAGAGCGTGATTAACTTCAATTCATTTCTCCCTCCGGGTAAGCAACAGAATTATATCTTGAGGTTATACTTCTTCATAATATGATATAAATATGATTTAAATATGTTCGTTCTTTTTTATTTAAGCATTGTTAATGACCCGTTTCAGATTTCTGTAAATTCCGGCGGTTGGCAACCTTTATGTTTTTATTCATTGTTAAAGCATTTAATGTATTGCGATGAAGTGGCATGCGCGTTTTCGTTAAGAGTTTCGGGTGTTCAACAAATTTGGCTGACGGTGAGGTATTAGGGGGGTGCTTAGCGGAAGCTGGCTATATGCTGGTGAATGATATTTCTAAGGCTGACATAGTCATCTGCAACACTTGCGCTGTCAAGGGACCGACGGAAAACCGCATAATTGAAATGTTAAAAAGAGTCCCAAAAAGCAAAAAACTGATTGTTGCTGGATGCTTACCATTAATTAATTTTGAGCGCTTATGCAAGGAAGTGCGTTTTGATGGAGTTGTTGGACCAGCAGCAGGCAACGTAATCGTTGAGGTTGTGAAACAAGTTTCAAACGGTGAAAGAACCGTTATTCTAAAAGAAGCTGTGAAAGCTAAACCTAGCCTAAATCTTTCGCGTGTGCGACTGAACTTAATTATAAGTATTATCCCCGTAAACTATGGCTGTTTAGGCTCATGTGCTTATTGTTGTGTAGTTTTTGCAAGAGGACGCTTAAGGAGCTATAGCATTCAAGAGATTGTTGAAAAAGCGAAAAGAGACATCGCCACTGATGTTAAAGAGTTTTGGCTCACATCGCAAGATACGGCATGTTATGGAAGAGACATTGGCACAAATCTTGCAGAATTGCTTAATGCTTTATGCACTATTAGGGGTGATTTCAGAATTCGCGTCGGCATGATGACCCCAAACGTAGTAACGGACATCTTAGAAGACTTGATTAGAGCTTTCAGAAGCGAGAAAGTTTACAAGTTTGTTCATTTACCAGTGCAAAGCGGCGATGACCAAATTCTAAAGCATATGCGAAGATTCTATTCAGTAGAAGACTTCAAGAAAATTGTAAACGCTTTCAGAGCAAGTTTTCCAGAGATGACAATAGCCACTGATGTGATTTGTGGTTTTCCAGGCGAAAGCAGAGGAGCTTTTGAAAGGACTCTGCAGCTAATTAATGAGGTTAAGCCTGACATAGTGAACGTTTCAAAGTTTTTTGCAAGACCCAAAACCCCAGCGGCTGAAATGCAAGCGGATTTTGTGCCTTTAACAGAAATCAAGCGGAGAAGCAATGAAGCAGCCAAGCTGGCGAGAAAGATTGCTTTTGAGAGAAATCAGCGGTGGGTCGGCTGGAAGGGCGAAATTCTAGTTGATGAAGTGGGCAAGGTTGCTGGTTCTTGGGTGGGACGCAATTTTGCCTATAAGCCTGTTGCCGTAAAAGACGATAATAATCTGCTTGGAAAGACCTTACGCGTCAAGGTTGTGAGAGCTTTTTCAACGCATCTTGAAGGCGAGATTATTGAATAAATTATTTATGTAAATGCCGCTCTTATTGTGTTTTTAGGAGATGGTATGCTTGAGTGAAGAAGAAGTTGTTGAGGTTGGGCGTGTAGCTCACTTTTTCCCAAAAATCAGCGTGGCTGTTATTGAACTTACTAAGCTCTTGTCTGTTGGTGACACGATACTAATTAAGGGACCTACAACAGATTTCGAACAAGTTGTGGAGTCCATGCAGATTGAACATAAAAACGTTCAACAAGCCAAAGCAGGTCAAAGTATAGGGTTGAAGGTTGCAGAACGAGTCAGAGAAAAAGACATGGTATACAAAAAACTTTAGTAACCTCTTACTTTTTCATTTCTAAGTTGTCATGCAACTGGCTCTTCCCAGTCAGTTTGACAACCATCCTCAGGAATTAAAACTATTGTTGTCTCATTTGGTAAGGGCATTAGTGGGTTTTCTCTTACGTTTAAGAATGTGGATTTAGCATAGGCGTGAATTGCCACTTGACTATAAAATCTGTTCTCGTGCTGGTGATAGACCATCTGGAGTAAGCTTTTGTACTTTTCGATTGGAAACTTGCCTGTTTTCTCATTTATTTCTATATCAACAGCCTTAATGGCATCAATTATGGAAGCATCATCTTCTAAAATAAGCCGAAAGCCATCTAGGAAAACTCTGCTGATTTCCCGCTGACGGACGAATATTACAATTGTTTTCATCTACACGCTATTCCATGAGGAAAGACGTATTTTTGCGTATCGCATCAACCTAATCTCTTGGCTAAAGTTTTTTCGTGCAATTTTATCGCGGCAAACAAGAATATGGACGCAAAAATTACAATCATTAAGAAATCCAGCATCAATGGATAATATCCTTTATCCACGATGAACTGTCGGGCTAGGTCTGTGAAATATGTTAAGGGTGAAAAGGAAGCTATTATTCTTCCCCATTGCGGTAGTTGCTCAATGGGTATGAAGACACCACTTATGAATACTAATGGAAATTTGACTAGGGACGACAACATCATGGAGGTGGCGGGAATATCCGTTGGCGGATAAGCTGAAAGAAGAACACTTAAGGCTGAGAAACACAAGTTTGCGATAACCAACCCGAAAAGCAGAACCATAAAGTTCAACAGTCCTACATTGAAGACCAAGATGAGAACAAGTGGAATTACAGATATGATGAGTCCGAAAAGAAATGATGCTAACATGTCCCCAACTATTATCGTCCAAAAGGCAACGGGACAACATAAGAGCCTTTCAAGCGTTTTTGAACGAGTTTCCCAAGGCACAATAGAAGGTCCTACAGAAGTTGCTGTAAAAAATGTGGTCATACCGATTATTCCTGGCAAAACTTCTCTCAACGGTATGTTTCGTCCGATAACGTAAGCCAAAGCCAAAAACAACGGAAATACAAGTCCAAAAATAATGACAGGACCTTTTGAATAGTAAATTCTGATGTTCTTTTTCGCTATGACAAGAGAACGCCTAAATTGCTCTGTAAACCGATTCATTTCAAAGCAGCCTCCTTCTCTTTTATGAGTTTTATGAAAACGTCCTCCAGCGAGGGAATCAGAGTGTTTAAGCTCAAAATTTGTATACCATTCTGTTTGGCGAAACCCACCAAAAATTCAATCACAGGAGATGGATTAGCAGTAGAGATTCGTAATTTGTTTCCTGCAAAAGAAGCTTTGCTTATGTTTGGATTTTCTGAAAATATTTGCAGGTCTACTGGTTTGTCGAAAAGGACTTCAATGTATTGGAGTTCCATGCTTTGAATTCTTAGGTTTTCAGGCGTGTCTATGGCTGCTATTCTTCCACGGTTTATTATCGCTATTCTATGGCAAAGCTGGTTTGCTTCTTCCATATTATGAGTTGAAAGAAAAACCGCCTTTCCTTCCTTGTTAAATTGTGTGATTTTCTCTCTCAAAAGTCTTGCACTCTCAACGTCAAGCCCAGAAGTCGGCTCGTCTAAAAAAAGCACTTCAGGGTCATTTACTAAAGCCATGCATAATAATAGTTTTTGTTTCATTCCTTTCGAGAAGCCTCTAACAAGCTTATTCTTGACTTCATATAATCCGAATTCTTTCAAAAGTTCGGTGGCGTTTTCGTGAAGTTTTGGCTTTGGAACTCCTTAAAGCTTTCCTATTAGTGTCAAGTTTTCCCATGCGGAGAGGTCTATGTAGGCGTTTGAGACTTCAGGGACAACTCCAATACGTTGTTTGGCTTCGATTGGGTTTCTCAAAATGTCATGATTGACTACGGAGGCTTTTCCCATATCAGGTTTTATTAATCCTGTCAAAATTCTGATGGTTGTCGTTTTTCCAGCGCCATTGGGTCCGAGAAATCCGAAAATTTCGCCGTTTTTAACTTCAAAATTTATGTGATCAACTGCGGTTACATCCTCGTAATGTTTTGTTAGATCCTGAACTTCTATTGCAAAATTCATTGTTTCAACTTCTAATGGGGGTCTTGAATGCCTAACAAAACCAGTCGTTCCTTGCTTCTTATTCCTCTTGGCGTGTTTGCTGGAACGAAAAGCATCTCCCCGGAGGACAGGCCGGTCTCTTCGTCGCCTACTATGAACGTTCCACTGCCTTCGAGGATGCAGAAGCAAACGGCGTAAGGTTCGGGACGTGATGGGATTTCCTGTCCAACATCGAGGCAAATTAACACAAGATTGTAATTTTTTGTTTTCATTAAGTCCTTCTTTACACGTTTACGCTTTTCCATAGTGTTTAGTACGCCTTTTTCTGGTGAAAATTCCACAAGTTTTCTCAAGTTTATTATTTTCATATCTTTTTCATTTTCTTTCATTAGACTCACCATTAAAATGGAAGGTGAAAGTGAAAAAGCAGATTTTCAAGTAGTTTTAACGTTTTAGGGCCTCAAGTCGTTTGTTAACTTTTTCCAGTCGCTTGTTTAAGGCTTCTTTGGATTCTTCAAGCATTTTGATTTCTTCATCAACATCCATCAGTGGCATATGATAGCCCATGCAAATTCCGTATCCGTGATGCTCATGATGCTGCCCTTCTCTACAACATTCTCCACACATTCACTCTTCACCTCCATTTTTCTTTTCAAAATGTTCTTTATAGAAATGTGCCAAGTCGTCGAAAAGCAGTTTTCTCTGCACAATTGATTTGAGTCCCAGTCTAAGAGCTTCCACGCCGCTCTTGGTTACATTGTAGACTCGCTTGTCTGGACCGCCTTCGGTTTTCTCCCATTTTGATTCCAGTAAGCCTCTTTCTTCCATTCTTCTCAGAAGTGTATAGATAGAGCCTGGCTCAAGTTTGTGGCATCCGCAGCTTCTTTGTTCAATTTCTTCCAGTAGTTGGTAGCCGTGCATTGGATTTTCATAGAGTATTCTCAGCATCAGAAATTGTATCCAGCCTCGTTCTGGATAGTCATGTCGGCAACCGCATCGGTTGGAACCACACATTCTATTTGCCTCTTTAACATTCGAATGGAGTATATAACAGTGTTACATATATAACTGTTACTCTCAACAAAGTAAGCGCACCAAGGTCAATCATGCAAAAGATTCTTTAATAATCGGCACCCGTAGAATAACTAGAATCACTATGAACAGCGAAGTTGTCAAAATCAAAAGTTGGGAAGAGTTCAAACGCTTAGTTATGGAAAAGAAGCCAAACTCCATTGTTTACAACATAGAGCAGAACGGATTGTCTCCGGCGAGAGAGCTTACAAACTTGAGACTGATAATACCATGCAAAAAATCATATTATGTTTTCATCGATTTTTGCAAAGGAGACAGATTGAAAGAGACAAGCATATCTTTGCGCAGAGACAAATCAGGAAACCGCTACATCGACGAAAAAGACGTGATACAATTCCTGAAAAAGCAGTTAGGAGAGAAATTGGCAATCTGCTCTTACTGGACAATTTGACGTTTCTTTCTCGGAAAATATTTTCGGGTTCGCAAGCCAAGTTTTACGAGCGAAAGCATCAAAGGCACTTCCATCAACGGGCCTATAACTGTAGCCAAAGCTGCGCCAGAACCGATACCATAAAGAGTAGTAGCCACGGCAATTGCGACTTCAAAGTGGCTACTTGAGCCTATGAGAGTAGTGTCTATTGCAGTTTCGTAGGCCCAACCAGCAAAATAGCCCAGAAGATATGTCCACGTAATCATTGTTGCGTAATGCAGCAGATTAGGAGCCGCTAAATATGCGACTAGGAGAGGATTGTTGAGGATTATTTCTCCTTCAAACGAGAACAACACGATTAAAGTTGTCAATAGGGCAACTATGGATATTTTTCCAACAGAAGGAATGTAAGCGTTATTGAACCATTCTTCCCCTTTTTTCTCAATTATTACTTTGCGGGAAATCGCCCCAGCTGCTACTGGCAAGGCAATGAAAACGAGAACGCTTATGGCGATTAGGTCCCATGGAACGGGGATGCTACTTACGCCTAGGTAAAAGGCTGCCATTGGAGCGTAAAGAAAAAGCATCAAAAGCGCATTAATTGCAGTGTTTATTAATCCCTGTGCCATGTCACCTCTCGCAAGGAACATCCACCACATCACCATTGCCGTACAAGGCGAAAGACCGAGCAATATTATTCCAGCTTTCTGCAACGGGTCGGTTAACATTAAATTTGCAAGCAACGTCATCAATGGCGGAGCTATCAGCCAATTCGCAATTATTGTGACGAGTAAAGGTTTAGGTCTTGTTGCCGCTTTTTTTATGTCAGTGAACCTTATTCCCAAAACAGTTGGATACATCATGAAGAACAAGAGAATGCCTATTGGAATTGACAACTGTCGGAACTTAAGAGAATCCATAAACTCTCCGAATTGTGGCAAAAATCTTCCAACAAGTAGCCCAACTACTATGCATATGGCTATCCACAACGTCAAATACTTCTCGAAAATTCCAAGTTCGGCTTTTCTGACCAATGTAGACTCTTCTGCTGACTCCAATTTTTCTCCCTTCAATAAAAGACACTACTTCACAATGAGCACGCTGACAGACGAATCATAGCATATCTTGTTGCATACATTTCCTATCAAGTAGGCATGGATTGCGCCGATCCCTCTACTTCCAACAACAATCAAGTCAAATTTCTCGTCCTCAGCCATGCCCGTAATGATTTTAGGAGTGTTAGGATTCAAAACGGAGACAAGATTAAACTTAACACTGGTCTTCTCCAGAATAGCTTTAGCCTTTTCCAAAACTGGCTTTACACCAAGCGGCACAGAAGGCAAACAGCCAATAGCCACCTTCGCCAGACCAAGCTCTTTGACAACTTCTAAGCACGCTAGTGCGCTGGTTATTCCAGTGTTTGATAAACCACCAAAACAAGAGAACAGTAAAGTTTCATGAGTTGGCATGCCTTCTTGCCATTCTCCTTCTTTCGCCATTTTCCATTTTCGCCTCCTACTAGACTATTTGTTCAATAACAAGTTTCGAAAGCGCATCCACCAAATCAACAGTAACAGCATCAACTATTTGGAAGACCGCAGGGTCACTAATTGAATAAAACCTCCGGTTTCCATCCTTCCTATGCTTTACAAGTCCGCAATTTTTCAGAATCGCCAAATGACGTGAAACTACAGGTTGAGGGATTCCCAACTGCGGAATAATCTCACACACGCATTTTTCGCCGTTGCGTAAGCACTCAAGAATTTCAAGCCTGATTGGGTCGGCGAGTGCGTTAAAGATTTTGGCTTTGAACTTGTTTGTGTTTTTTGTTTTTGGATGCATAGTTAAAGCAAAGTCTATAGCAATATTTAAATATTGTTATATTGTTTACTAATCCAGCAAGGTGAAAACATGGAAGAAGTAAAAGTGGAAGTTATTGGTCCAGAACCCCCTTGTATGCGGTGTCAAGCAGCAAAGAAGGTAGTGGAAAAGGCTGCTGAAAAGTTGAAGCAGTTTGGAATTAAGGTGGAGATTCAAAAAGCTAACATAATGTCAAAGGAGATAGTAGGCAAATATGGCGTTTTGGTTTCTCCAGCTATAGCCATAAACAACACTGTTAAAATTATGGGAAGGGTTCCAAGCGAAGACGAAATTGAGAAGCTGATAAGAGAAACCGCAAAGTAGAGCCTGAAAGATTATGGATGAAAAAACAGTCAGAAACATTCGAACAGCAATACTCTTGCTCTTTGTATTCACAGTCATTGGATTGCTAATTTACAGTCGGGTAATGGCTTATTCGCTGGCGCCAACAATGAAACCGGCGGATTTTCATGGTCTCGCCATTTGGGAAATCCCAATAGCATATCTTATTGACTACTTCAGTCATGGGTGGATATGCTTGCTTTTTGCGTTTGTTACGGCTGGGTTAGTCTACGAGTTTGTGCCGAAAGAGGTGATTACAAAGTACATGGGCAGCGGAAAGGTTGCAGGCTACGGGCTTGCTCTGGGAATGGCGCCCTTCTTGACTGTTTGCTCGTGCACCATGGTTCCGCTGTTTGCAGGCATACTCTTCGCAGGCGCTGGAATCGGTCCAGCCATAACCTTTCTGCTGATGGCTCCTGCAGCCAACATATTGAGCATTCTATTAACTGGAGAGTTAATATCTTGGGAACTCGCTGGAGTGCGCATAATAGCGTCAGTCGTTGTTGCTTTAACTGCAGGCATAATAATTTCTAAGACTCCATGGGGAAAAGCAATAGAAAAAGAACATCAACTAAACGTTCCCGCCGGTCAAGCATCAGTTGAAGTGGTTAAACCGCCTTTGGATGAAAGACTTTGGGCATCAGTGAAGTTTGCGGCGTACCTTGCAAAGCAGATTTTACCCTTCTTTCTGGTGGGCTTAATCGCAGTTGGCTACGTGGAAGCCTACCTGCCACAAGATATCGTTGGCACTTATCTGACAGGCGTAAAGGGCGTGTTACTTGCATCAGTTATCGGCGGACCATTATACACGCCGACGCTGGTCGAAATTGTTCTGGGAAGGGGAATGTACGAATTGGGTATGTCAAAAGGCGCGTTGCTAAGTTGGCTTATGGGACAGCCATACGACGTTGCTAACGCTTTAGCTGTTTCAAGAATAGCAAAATGGAAAGTAGTGCTAACATACATGCTCATTGCTTGGGCGGGCAGTGTAATATTCGGATTATTATATGGCTTTTTAAGTGGGTCGCTGTAGCCTATGAGAGACGAAAAAACAGAAAAAAATCCTCATGCGCGTGCACGCAAGCTGCAACAGACGTTCTGAAATCAGTTTCGCCAATAAAGGAAGGAATGCTTGAAGAAGTAAAATGTAAAGGATGTGGAAAGACTTTTCTGGCAAATTTTGAGACAGAATACTGTTTTGACTGTCGAAGAAAATCCAACGAAGGGTGAAAAACTCTAATGGCAACATCCTCAATACCATGGTATCCAACAATTTTTCCAGAAAAATGCGACGGATGCGCCAGCTTCGGTAAGCCTAAGTGTGTGGAATTTTGTCCTAACGGTGTTTTAGCTTTTGAGGGCGGAAAGGCTGTCGTTGCCTATCCGTTTAAATGTGTCAACGGGTGCACGGCATGTGAGCCATTGTGCCATAAAAAAGCGATAATTTTTCCAAAAAGGGAGTTTGCCTTCGCTCCAGTTAAGTCTGGAGATAAGGGACTGCTGCGCAAAACCATGTGCGTCAAATGTGGCAAAACTTTCTGGACTAACAGAGAAACAGACATTTGCATGGACTGTGAAAGCAAAAGATAGAAACTATAATAAATTATTAGTCAATATAATTTTAGAAGTAGGATGACATTGATGAAGAAAATTCTTTTTGTTTGTGTTGAGAATGCTGGCAGAAGCCAGATGGCTGAAGCTTTCGCCAAACATTATGGAAAAGACAAGGTTGAAGCAATAAGCGCGGGTACGATGCCTTCTAAAGAGGTTAACCCGGTTGTTGTTCAAGCCATGAGAGAAAAGGGAATTGACATATCCAAAAATAAGCCGAAACTTATCAATAATCAAATGGTTCAAGAAGCAGACGCAATAATCGTTATGGGATGTGGAGCAGAGGGCATATGTCCAGCGCCGTTACTTAACAAAGTAGTTGATTGGGAGCTTGAAGACCCAAAGGGTAAACCAATAGAGAAAGTTCGCGAAATCAGAGATGAGATAGAAAGAAGAGTCAAAAAGTTTGTCGTGGACCTTTCTAAGGCTTAGAGTCTTAAGAAGGCTGTTTATCATTTAATGAAGCGTAACATGTAATCGTTTACGGTCTGTAGAAAGACTTCTTCCAGTTCTATGCTGTAATGCTCAGCTAGGACAAAGATTATGTAAAGTAAATCTGAAAGTTCTGTGGCGAGCATTTCTTTTGTTTTCGGTTTTTCAGGAGGCTTAAAACCTTCAAGTCCCTTAACCACGGCGGCAACTTCTCCTGCTTCTTCCAGTAAATCGGTAACCATGACGAAAGGCGTCCAATTTTTGCCTCGTTCTGGGTCAAGTTTGTCATTAATCTTTCGAAAGTTTTTCCAACAGAGATGCTGAGCGTCACGCAAGGTTACAGACAAGCAATTCACCGATTCACAATTGAGGAGAAGGCAAATTAAGATTTTGGCAGGTTTCTGTATTTCTGTGAGTGGAGGCTGGTTACGTACAAAACCTTACCATAGCGGCAAGCGAGTTGCTTTCGGAATGACAGATGCAGTCTAAGCATGGCTACCGTTTTACGGCACTCGCAGTGGTTTTAACGCTTTTTCTATTGCTTATCAACTACTCTGCACCCACAGCAAACTACATCTCAAACAACAACGCTGGCAAATCCACATTCACGTTCTTTGAAGATTACGAAAGCTGGATACCGAAAGGCTATGAGCAATATGGCGAATTTTCAGTAAACACGTCATTGACTGCCGAAGTTGTTGTTGGGGCTGGAGAAAAGTGTGAAAGCATCCAGGATGCTTTGGATGCTGGTTATTTGTGTCTTTATCTTAAAAAGCAAAGATTCAACATAACAGAGCCAATAACGCCGCTGAAGGAAGATTTTTACATAATAAGCGATGGTGCTGAAATAGTTGCTGTTGAGCCAATGTCTGCAGTTTTTGACATGCGCAACATACGGTATGCACACTTAGACGGCTTGTTCATTAATGGCAACGGCTTAGCCGAAAAGTGCATAGACGCCATGCGCACGCCGAGCCAGGTGCCAGTTCACCAAATCTACAACTGTAAAATTTGGGGTGCGACTTTCGCCAACATAGATTTGACGGGTTGTGAAGACAGTTTGCTCTTTAACTGTTGGATTGACGGAAGAAAAACCAACGACACTCCAAACGCAATCACGGAGTACGGCGTTAAAATTGGCGAGGGTGATGATGGCTACAGAACGGGTGGTCAAATAAACCTAATCCACTGTCTGTTCGGTTTTCATAGAAAAACAGACATATACGCAAAGAATATGGCGGAATTGAAACTGGCAAATTGTCTTTTGGCAAGCAAAACCATGTGGAGCCACGAGTTAGAAGCACACATTATCGCGGGAGGCGGAACAGGAGAAAACGCACTCTTGCCAACGTTGGAATTAACAAACTGCTGGGTAGAAAACGGTTTAGGCGGAGATGTCCCAAACATACTCATAAAGAATCGGATGATTTCAAAGCTAACGGTGGTAGGCGGCATGTTCTATGCAGACAGTAGCCCGAATATTTATAGCCAATTAAATCCATGCGCAGAAACCATAACATTAATCAGCGCATTATTCGAAAACAACTCACAATATCAAGGCTACAACATTGCCGCACCAACAGAAAAACTGGTTTCGATAGGAAACACATACAACTGGCATGGAATAGACAAAGCAAACATTGCAACATACCTAATTTTTGACGAAGACGACACACAAATAGAAACAAACATTACAAATCAAAAAAATGAGTCATAAAACCCACAAGGTTATTTCACATCTATTCGAAATTACACCTTGAGTTTTGCTTGTTTTGAAGCTCTCTGCAGAAGGAATAGCCCCCTTATAAATACCTTGAAACTGCGGTAGACTCTGCGTTAGAATTCGTTTCTATTTGCCTTGTGAGAATTATTTCGAATTCACCATAGATGGAGACATCTCCCGTTTAATCCTTTTTTCTTTTTAGTTGCACCTCAAAAGTCAGGTGCAGCCTTTATGCAGTCAAGAAATCTTGATAATTCTGAACTGCGTACTTCTTGCCTTTCCGCGTTACCTTAAATCCTTCCTTTTCCAGCAGTTCCTTCTGTGCCTCCGCTCCGCCAGGATACTTTTCATTTAAGAATCCATCTGCCTTTAAAGTGCGCCAATATGGAATACCAAGATTTTTGCCTTGTTTAGCAGCTTCTTCAGCCGCGTTTGCTGCAGTCATAATGAAGATTCCTGTTGTGAGAGAACAGCAAGCCTTGACTTTGTGTTTTTCTGCAATTTTCTTGCAGATTTCAACAATAGTTATTAGTTTTCCCTTTGGCACTTTTTTCATTATTTCAACGACTTCGCTGGGGTTAACAAGAACAACTTCGTCTCCTGCTTCGGCTCCCATCTTGTGAACTGCGTTGTAGCATGGAAACCTCTTCTCTAATCTCAGCACTTTCGGCAAACCTTTCTTGTCTGCCAGCTTCTCCTGCCAAGTTTTCTTTTTGTAACTCAATTCATCTTCGCCTCTTATTTTTTCCTACACTAACATCAGCAATTCTGCAATTCTGTTCTCATTTATTTCTTTCGCGCGCACTCCTGAAAGACAACATTGCCTACTTTAGAAAGCAAAGAATGACCAGAGATTTATGGGATTATTTCGCATCCGTTGTATTTCATGAATTCAAAGTCTTTTAGACTTATCCTTCCGCTTTCAATAAGTCTCATAATTCTCGGCAATTCATCAGTTATCGCGTCCACCAGGTTTTTCACAGTACCGCACACTAAACGATAGGCTTCCGCGTTCCATCTCTTCGTAACATTCGCATACAAACAACGCCCGCCACAAACATCGTAAATCTCACATTTCGTGCATGGTTCACCAACAAAAACACGCGGCAACTTTAATGGGTCCGCTTTGCTAACATGCCCAAGATAGTAGTCTTTCATTCCCCACATCGTCGGACAAGGAACAATATACCCATCCGTCTGAATAGCATAATTTATCCATCCTCCTCCACAACGCAGCAAACTCGCCTTCTCACAAAACAAAAATGAATGCGCAACTCCGAGAAAAGGATAAAGCCGCAAAACACACCCCGCATTCTCCATATAATCAACCCAAAACTTAACCAATCTCCGAACTCTAGGATTGTAGCTTTCTTCGCTCCACTTCTTGAAATTTCTCCGTGCAAAATCGTTGCTCCAAAAACCCGCGTTCAGTTGCCAATGCACAGAAGAAAACGAAAACTCCTCATTGTCTACAAGCCACGTAACCTGCTTGTAAATGTCCGTTTGTTCCATTACCGTCATTCTTGCTATCAACTCGCCCTCAAAGCCATTCCGCTTAATCAGCTTCAAATTTTCGATAATCTTTCTGAAAGTGCCTTTTCCCCTGTAGAAATCAGTTAAGGCTTCATCGCCATCTATCGAAACAAGAATCGTGTGAAAAAGATTAACATAAGAAGAATCCAACTTGTCCAGAAGCAAACCGTTTGTCTGAATCATGAAACACTTAGCGCTTACATTATCCATAATACGCTTAATCTCGCTAACACAGAGTAAGGGTTCTCCACCATAAAAAGTCAACACGCAATCAGAGTCTTTCGCGCAAAAATCCCTTAAAACTTCAACATTATAACTAAGCTTCTTAGGCAAGCAATAGTCAACTTCAAATTCTGAAAAATCACCAGCAACATCCTCAACCGCCTCTCCAAAACAATACCTACACTGAAGATTACACTCATTCGTTAATATGACATGAAAAAACGTAAGCTCTCCCCCAACTCAACCATACTTTTCCTTAATCTTCTTCGCCTTCTCAACATACTCCTTAAGCTCCCTCTCCTTAATCTTCTTTTCAGGCAAAGTCTCAGGAGCGTACATCAAAGGCAAAACCGCCAAAAACAAGAAAAAGCTCGCCAAAGAAAAAGCTGTGTTTAATGGGATTATCGCTACATACGGCTTGACTAGTATAGATAATAAACCAGCAAGAAGATAGGGAAGTCCACCCACGGCATAATACTTTTCCTTCTCATGGCTTCCTGCCAAATCTCCCCACAAAGTCATGAAGAAAACCGAAGCAAAAATTCCCCAAGCGATTCCATCAAATACCGTATACAAATACCAAGAAATTGGCATTCCAGAAAAAAGACTTAACACGGCATATTCAATACCTAACACAACAAATCCAGTTATTATGACGCGTTTTCTGCCCACAAAATCTGCAAGTATTCCCCCTATTAAAGCGAATATTCCTGTTAACCCAAATTCAACAAATCCAACAAAAATGAAAAAATCTCCAAAGAGATTCTGTAGGAGCGGCGCTTCCATAAAATTTACAAAGCAAAACATAAGCCATGGGACTAGATACAGAATAACATCTCTTCTACGCAGAATAACAGAATATGATGACTGCGCTGAAGTTGTATTCGTCGATTGGGTGTCCTCTTTGCCTTTTGAGAGCACGAAAGCTAAAACACCAAAGCCTCTCCAAGCTGCAAGTGCAAGAAAAACCAAAACTAAATCGAGCACACTTAACAGTAACGCGAAAAGAAGAATACCAAAGCCTACAGCACTCCATATTATTCCTCCATAAATTCCCCGATTCTCAATAAAAGTCGCATCAGCAAAATAAGCTAGGCAGGAGGGTAGGCCGACCCCTGTTGAAATTCCAAGAAGTAGAGAAAGAGAAATGTTCACCCATGTGCTATTATTTGCCATAGCAATTAACAAAGCTGATACAACTGTTCCAGCAAGCATCCACAAGATAAGAGAAACTTCTCTCGCTCGTGAACAAATTATTGACCCCAGAACAGCGGAAACGCCAATTCCTGCATAGTAAAAAGCGAAGAAAACTAAAGACTCAGAAGCAGAAACATATAAGTTGTTTATAGCAACGGTGAACATAGCATATGTCAATGAGATCCATGTAAGAGCATTGAATGCTACTATGAATGCAGGAAGGAAATGTCTCAAAGAGATATTTTTAGCAAAGTCTCCTATCCGCATTCTCTTAGCAACCTATTATTCAGAATAATGTTGTAAGATAAAACATTTTTCAAAAACGTTTTCTGTATTCATGTTCAACAACAAATCTTAAGTAGTAGATGTGTTCTACGTATATAATCGGAGGAGAATGAAATGACGAAGGCTAGAGTAAAGAAGCGTGAAGTTCCTATTCGAACTTTGCCATTTTAGACTCCTATTGCAAGTCTTCCAATACTGATTCAGCTAGACTTTTCAATATTGCCTTTGAATTCTTCAATTTTATGTCTGGAACTAGTTGAGTGGCTTCTTCTATGAGAACTTCCATCGCTCTTTTGAGTCGTCGAACACCTTTTGTTTCAAAGATCAAGTCGAGAAGTTGAGAGTGGTCCTTACTGGTTATTCGCTTTTTTGCTAGTAGTTTTTGGATTCTTTCTCTTGATTTTTCATCTTGAATGACATATAAGATGGGGATAGGTAAACATCCGCTGCGCATGCGTTGAGACAGTTCCTCAAGCTCAAAAATATCTATGAATTCTTCTCTTAACACAGCCAATATCCCTAAGATTCTTCCATATTTAGTCAAAGCTTCAACTTCGCTTTTTGTTCCTCCCCCTACTATAGCACCGATCCGCATATCAGCTTCAATACTTGATGCTTTCATTTTTAGGATTTTGAAATACTCCTGTGGTTCAATATCCAACTTTCTCCTCAGATTCAACTCCAAAGCGTGTGCATTTCCAATTTCAAACAATGATTTTTCGAGAGTTATAAAAACATCCTTCACCTTATTTTCCGTCAGTTCTCCGAGTGATTTGCCCAGAACAGTGAAACCCTTCACTAAGAATGCGTTTCCTAACAGAAGCGCAATTTCTTTCCCGAACTTTCCAAAAACTGTCGGCTTTCCATGCTTAAACTTTGATTTATCAATGATATCATCATGTATGTCGAAGGCAGCTGAAAGGTTCAATATTGCCGCTTGAATAGGTAAGACTCTGTCTGGATTGCCACCAACGGCTTCGCAGGCTATTGAAAATAATCCAAGATGGGTAAAATCTGTCCAGTTTAAAACGTAATATTCTAATGCTTCGCGAAGTTTCTTGTGTTCAATTTCCTCTGCTAGAATCGTTTTTTTTGTAAATATAAGCCCTTTTCTGCTCTTTTTTTTAAGGAGCGCCACAATCATTTTGGATTTTTTCTGCTCTTTTCTCGGATTCATGACTCTTCTTTTGTTATTGGTTATATTTAAAATTAGTATCGATTTGCTTGAGAGTTTGGCACTCGGAGCGCTGAAGATATGTTATCTGATGCACTTGCTTTCTACTTGACCCCTTAATATATCATTGTATGTTTCAATGTATCCTTTTCCCTTTTTTGTTATCGTATAGACTTTTCTTGTTCTTCCTCCTTGTTGTTGTTTTTGGCTTGTTAGGAAGCCTCTGTGTTCTAGTGTGTTGAGCAGCGGGTATAGTGCGCCATGTCTGAGTTTTATGCCGAATTCTGCTTCTACATGCTTTTTTATTCTGTAACCCCATGTTGGCTCTGTGCCTATCAGCTTGAGTATTTGGATATCAAGCAGGTTTTTGGTTATGCGTTGAACAATTTCCCTTTTGAAGTTTTCAGTCAACTTTTCACTCTCTACTAGTGTTCTGTTTTGGACTTGTTCACGTTTTGGCTTATTTAGGTTATGTAAGAAATGGAATAGTCGAATATGCTCATGTTATGTTTTTTTATGTTTGTGGTAAGTATGAACCTTTATATTTCCGTTTAGGCTTTATAGAGTCTTGAGATATGTCTAAAAAAGGACATATTGTATCCGTGTCGAACAGAAATACAAGAGGAAGGAAAAATGGGAAACAATTCGCGAGAAGTTCAAACCAAATTAATGAAGGGACTCCTAGACCTAATAGTGCTTCAATTCCTAAGCTCACAGCCAATGCATGGTTACCAAATAATCACAAAAATTCGCAAAACCTTCGGAGTATACTTCGGACCAAGCACCATTTACCCCCTCCTAGGAACATTAGAAAAGAAGGGACATGTGAAAAGCGAATGGAACATGAACAATGAAAGACCCAGAAAAATATACAAATTGACAACAGAAGGCCAAAATCTACTGAACTTCACAGAGGATTCGCTTAACTTCATATGCAGAAAAATAGGCACGCCTGGATTACCAAAAGGTGGTCTTGGAGAAGAGAACGCTATTCAACCAGCACTGCGACCCTTTCTAAAGAAAATCGAACAGTCAAACTCACTAATTCAGCATTAAATCCACCACCAACCTTTTGGTTTTCAGCAACTAATAATGATTGACGATTATAATCGCTAATCTAACTACTAGGTTTTCGCAGTTTTTTGTTGTTAACGTTCTATCTGCATAAGAAATGCAAATTGGAAAAAGCTTGCCTTATCGTGAAACAATGTAAAAATAACTTTTGAGAACAAGATGGCAAGCAAAAACCTTAGATGGGTGTACGCTAATAGAGAATTCCTAAGAAGGATTTAGATTTTATCTAACGGCAAATCTTATTTAATTGCTCAGTTATTGTATTTGCTTCGGCATGCGGTGTCATGAGTGGCATCAATAATCAAAATAGACAATTTAACAAAAAAATATGGGAACCTCCAAGCAGTTGACCATCTGAACTTAGACATTGAAGAAGGGGAAATCCTTGGATTATTGGGACCTAATGGTGCAGGCAAGACAACAGCCATTCTCATGATTGCAACGGTCATTAGACCCACAGAGGGTACAGCAACTGTTGGCGAATACGACATAAAGAAGAACCCGGATAAAGTACGAGGACTTCTCGGCATAGCTTTTCAAGAACCTAAAATGTTATGGGTTAGTACACCGTGGGACATCGTGAATTGGCACGCTAAAGTTTGTGGATTGTCAACAGAAGAACGAAAGAAAAGAGTCAAAGAAGTTCTAGAAGCGTTAGAAATGTGGACTCACCGCCGCAAAAATGTACACGCACTTTCAGGCGGTATGCGAAAAAGAGTTGAAATAGCTAAGGTTTTAATTCAAAGACCAAAAATTGCAATTGTTGACGAACCCACAGCTCAAATTGATGTCGTTGGCAAGCATAGAATATGGAATATGCTTAGCTCGCTTCGAGATGAAGGATCCACGATTATTCTCGCTACAAACGAGCTTTACGAAGCAGATGTGCTTTCAGACCGTGTTGCAATAATGCATAAAGGCAAACTTCTTGTTGTTGACACACCCAAAAAACTGAAGGATAACATTCCAGGCGGCGATGTTGTAGATGTCGAGCTTGAAAAAGATCCCCCGCCAGACGTTGTTGAAGAACTTAAAAAATTCAAAGAAGTTGTAAACGTCTTGCAGGTTAAATCATCTAACTTACGTGTTTATTTAAACCGAGTTGAGGTAATGGTTCCGCAAATAATGAATTTGTTCATGAAGCAAGGTTTACCTATCACCTCTATTCACATGAGTGAACCAAGCCTAGATGATGTGTTTGCCCATTACACGGGCTTGACAATAGAGGAGGCTCAGAAAGGCAGAGGGTGAAACATAACGAATAAAGTGCTGTTGGTGGTCGAAAGAGACATCCGCATATTCTTCCAATACAAGTTCCTAATTATATTGCGCGCGATATGGTTCGTATCTCAAATCGTCCTGTTTGGACTTATTGCTTCACGCATGATCAACACACAAGAAGTCCCAGACTACTTTCGCTACTACGTAGCTGGACTTTCCATAATGACACTTTACTCTGCAGCCATATTCATAGGATTCGACATTTACGAAGAAGCAGAACACGGCGTCTTCGAATATCTACTCAGCTTACCAGTTTCCAGAAGACAGCTAGTGCTGGGAAGATCAATTGGAGGAGGACTTAGATCCTTCATATATGTTGGACCTTTAATAGCCGTATCATTGTATGTTATCGGCACAGTAAACCCAATCAGCTTTTTAGTCTCGTTATTTGCGCTTTTCCTCTTTTCATTCGGTGTCTCTGGAATGAGCATCACCATAGCCGTGATGATAAAATCAAGCGACCGTTTCGACATATTAATGGGTGTCTTGGATGCTTTAATTGTCCGCTTGAGCACGGCAATGTACCCCTTGGCAGTTGTACAAGCGGCTAATCCGCTTTACGGTGCAGTTGCAAGTTTTAACCCTGTCACTTTTGCTGCTGACTTATTCCGATGGGGTACTGACTTGGTAACTCTTAATCCTTTGCTGCCTTTGCTGGGCATAATAGCGTTCTTCGCATTTTTCACGTTCGTAGGTATAGTAATCTATGATAAGCGTATAGAAGGAGGCGGCTGGCAATAATGAAGGGAGTCCTTTACCTCCTGGAGCATGATTTTAGAAACTTTTTCCGTTACAAATGGTGGCTTGTGGGATTAATCAGCATGAACCTAGCTGACTTATTCATAATGGCTATTGTCTACAATCGTATGTTAGACCCTAAATTGACAAGCCAAATCCAAGGGTACTTTAACTTCTTCGCGCCGGGACTTGCCGTCACTGGCTTGTTTGCTTCAGCCTTCATGATTGGACGTGAAATAAATATGGAACGCCGAAGGGAAGTGCATCATTACATGTTAAGTTTGCCGATGACTAGGTTGGAACTAGCTATTGGACGTGTCCTCTCAGGAGGACTGCGAGGCATGTTATATATGTCACCTCTTCTGGCGACATGTTTCTTTTTCCTAGGTCTGCCAAACATTTGGCAGTTCCTGTTAATTCTAGCGGTCTTGTTCCTTTTGGCGATAGGAATTTCTGGCTTAAGTATTGCAATTGCAGTTTCTACATCAAGTCTTGAAAAATTCATAACAGCGAGAGGTTTAGTTTACTACACTCTTTTCTTCTGCAGCAGCGTTTTCTACCCACTTTCGCTTATTCAACAGCTTGGACGAGACGGAAAATTTCCGATGGCATTAGTAACATTGGCGGAAATTAACCCTTTAAGTAACGCTTCTGACATGATCAGGTCTTTCCTTTTAGGTCCTCCTTTTGAATTTTCTTTCAGTTCGTTAGTCAGTGTTCTTATTTTTTCGGCAATTTTCACTTTAGGAGCTGCTTTTGCGTACATGAAGATAATAGAACACACCTAATGCTTAGGTTAAATTTATGAATATGAACGACGTATCTTTTCTCCTTCCATCCTCAACATGCTAAGTCTGAAGGTTTGGCCTATGGATAAAGTGGCGACTATCTTTGAACCGCAAAAGGTTGTCTTAATAGGCTCAAGCGTAATCCAAGAAAAAGTCGGCATGACTTCTCCACACCTTTTCAGAAGCGTAATATACAACATGAAGAAATTCTTCGACGGAAAAACCTATGTCTTAGACGTGGATGGAAAAATTGGCCCTAACGATCTAAATAAGTTGCCAAAAATTCCTGAACTTGTAGTTGTAATGCTTCCGCCACAACAGTCAACTGTTCAAGTAGAAAAATGTGCAAAGAAGGGCGTAAAGACATTTATTCTAATTACAGGCGGATACAACAATGGACAACGCCAAAAACTGCTTAAACTCAAAGAAAAGTACGGCGTTAGAATTTTGGGACCAAACACAATTATGGGCGTCATAAACACAGCCAACGGGTTAAATACCACATTTGAAAGGAACACTATGCCTAAAAAGGGAAAAATTGCCGTCATATCTCAAAGTGGCGGTGTTGGCGCCTGCATGCTGGATTGGGCATGCTTTTACGACATCGGTGTCAGCAAATTCGCTTTCATGGGAGACAAAATAGATGTGGATGACGTTGACCTATTGCGCTATCTCAGCAAAGATGTTAGCACGAAAGTCATATGTTTATACATGGAAGGCGTAAATGACGGAAGAAAATTCATAGAAGAAGCAAGAAAAATTGTCAAAAGAAAGCCAATCCTAGCCTTGAAAGGCGGAATCACACAAGAGGCTGCCCACAGAGCCAAATCACACACTGCTTCCATAGCAGGCTCGGACGAAATTTTTGACGCAGCCCTCAAAAAAGCTGGAATAATAAGAGTTGAGAACATTGAAGAATTAATGGACGCTGCAATAGCTCTTTCCAAACAACCTCCCATGCGTGGCGATGATGTGGTGATTGTAAGTAATGTGGGTGGTCCGGCAATTCTTGCTGCAGATGCCGTTGCGAAAAACAACTTGAAACTTGCAAATTTAACGGAGAAAGTCAAGAATAAAATTGAAAGTCTATATCCGGGTGTGGATGCTGCTAACCCAATCGACATGATAGCTGATGCGAGAAGTGAAAGATACGAGAAAGTGCTTGATTTAGTGTTGGCTGACAAGAACGTAGACGGTGTTTTAGTGATAAACATGCTCAAGTCCTGCTTTTTTGAACCGAAAGATGCCAAAGTAATTCCAGAAATAGCGGCGAAATATCCAAACAAACCGGTAGTGGATGTGCCAGCAGGCGGAAAAGACTTCACACTTGTGCACGAGGTCTTGGGCGAAACAAACATACCATTATATAATCTACCAGAAAAAGCGGTGAAAGCTCTAAAAGTTTTGAGAACCTACAGTAAGATTGTTGAAAAGCATTAAATATATTTCTGTAAGGTGATAGATTCTATTCTGAGCTACTACCAATCTTCCTTTAGGTGAAAATTTGGCGCAACACTCGAAACATGTAGACGAGCAACTATTGAAACATATTCGCAATTTTTGTAGACATATCGCTGGTTCCTCCCAAATTACAGCAACGTGTGTATGCGGAGACTACGCATCAGGGTTAACTGATACAAAAGCATTGATTGAAGTATTACTCATAATTCATGACTTCCAGCCCAGATTCATGAGTTACGTGAAGGTTTTCGATAAAAGAAACATAATGGTTACAGCGGTTGACATGTGGGTTTTTGAAAGAGACATTGACAGGGGATTTTTGGGCGAAGGCCTAGCTAGTGGATTAATCTTCCCATACATGCCCTTACTAAACGAAAATTACCTGCATAACCAAGAAGTTAAATTGAAAAAGCGCTTAATCACAGAACTTTTGGAAACCCTCATTTTGAGTTTTCCCGAGCTTTCTTATGAGATTCACATAAAGCCTGAATATTTCATGTATGAAACTTTCCTTAGTAGAGCTCGGCTTTTTCCACCAATGATTCGAAACCTGCTAAATTGCATGTCTGATGATGTCAAAAGTAGGAATATAAAAATTGTCTTGCAGGGCTATATGGAAGCACTGAAGGAATTAGAAAAAGAAAAACTGATTAGCTCTTCACATGGTTATGTTAGAATCACTAGGAGATTTGTAGATTCAGTCAGAAGCCGAAAAGTTTCCTTTGTAAGCCTCTTCAAAACAGCCCAAAAAGCGCAAAAGGCACTGTTCACATCTTTGCTCAGCATTTTTCCGAATATTATGAATTTTCTTTCACAGAACAAAGAAGCGTTTCTCAAACTTCAAGGGATTACAGAAACAGATTCAAAAACTGTTCACAAAATTGAAGATCCGCAAAAACACCTGCACGTTCCAACAGCCAATGGGCTTGTGCCGATAGCAAACAGAATCGACATTGAAGCTTTTGTGAAGAAAATACTCTCTTCAAGAAAGAACGCGAAAATTAAGATTGAAGAGATTGGTGGTGTTTTGAACGATGTGTATCTTATCAAGATTCTGGAAAATGGCAAAGAAAAAAAGATTATAGTCAAAAGTTTTAAGGACTGGTCTAACTTCAAATGGTTTCCCCTCACATTGTGGACTGTTGGAACCAGAAGCTTTGCAGTGTCCGGCCGTTCAAGACTGGAGAAGGAATGCGCCATAAACCAGTTCTTACATTCTAAAGGGTTTGCTGTTCCAACTATACTGCACATAAGCCCGGGAGAACGATTAATTTTCATGGAGTATGTTGAAGGCGAAAGTCTTGAAAAGATAATAAGAAGAATTGTGAATTCAAAAGTTAAGAGTGAAACAGAAAAAGAATTAGAAATCATAAGGAGAGTCGGCGAAAAATTTGCTAAAGTGCATGCCCTTGACGTTTCCTTAGGCGACACGAAACCAGAAAACATAATGATTGGAAAAGACGGAGAAATTTACATGTTGGATTTTGAGCAGGCTTCTAGAAAGGGTGACAAAGTTTGGGACATTGCAGAATTTTTGTATTACGCTGGACATTACATTTCACCCTTTATTGGTACGCGTTCGGCAGAACTTCTCACAAAAACTTTCATTGATGGTTATTTGAAAGCTGGAGGCAACACAAAAATTGTCAAGAAAGCTGGAAATCCGAAATACACGAAAGTTTTCAGCATATTCACATTTCCTCACATAATGCTAACCATTTCCAATATATGCAGAAACGTAGACAAACCAGAGGAATAAACATGACCAAAAATAAAACAACACTCACATTTTACGGCGGAGTAAACGAAATTGGTGGAAACAAAATCCTACTGCAAGACGGCGACACGAAGGTTTTCTTTGATTTCGGCATGTCCTTCGCCATGAAAAAACGGTATTATTCGCCGCCTTTTCTTTCTCCAAAAAGCGAGAAAAGTCTACAGGAATTGGGAATTCTGCCAAAAATTGAAGGCATCTACAAGTTTGATGAAAAATCTGCGGATGTTGACGCTGCTTTCATTTCTCATGGACACATGGACCACTCAGCTTATTTATCCTTTATAAAACGTGAAATCCCTATATACTGTGGAGAAACCACCAAGATCATTCTGCAAGCGTCAGGCGAAATGCGTAGGGCTGATTTAGAGTTCAATGTTGAAGGCATAAATTTCAAGGCGTTCAGAACAGGAAACAAAATTGCCATAGGCAATGTGGAAGTCGAACCGGTACATGTTGACCACTCTATTCCAGGCGCCTACGGATTCATCGTCTACACTTCCAGTGGAGCGGTCATCTATACTGGTGATTTTAGAGCGCACGGAGCCAAGCCTCAAATGACACATGAATTTGTCGAAAGAGTCAAGGCTGCAGAGCCTGTGGCTGCTGTTACTGAAGCTACAAACATGACTGGCGCATCTGTCTCTTCAGAAGCCGAGGTTGAAAGCAAATTGAACAGCATTGTTGAGCAGTCAAGCGGAATAGTGCTTGCCAATTTTGCCTCCACTGACGTTGACAGGCTGAATTCATTCTATCGAATTGCCAAGAAGAACGGGCGCTGTCTAGCTGTTTCACTTAGGCAAGCCTATCTGCTGGAAGCACTGCGTGAAGACAAGGGCTTGCGTGTTCCAGATCTAAATGATAACCACATTTTAGTCTTTCGAAAGTCGAAGAAAACAAAAGACAAGTGGGAGAACCAAATAATGAAGCAACATCAAGACAAGATCAAAAACGCCTTCGACGTTTCGAAGCAACAATGCAAACTGGTTTTAGCCCTATCCTTCTACGACTTGGAAGAGCTTGTGGAAATCAATCCAGAAGCAGGAAGCTGTTATATTTCATCAGCTTCTGAACCGTTCAACGAGGAAATGGAGATTGATTATGAAAGGCTCGTAAACTGGCTTGGACATTACGGTTTGCCGCAATATCATGTTCATGTTTCTGGACACATAATGCCGTTGCAGCTAAAGGCCATCCTCAAAGAAATGGACGCAGCCAAAATTTTTCCAGTACACACAGAAAGCGCAGAATTATTCGCAAAGTTCACAGGTGACCTAAAAAGCAAGACAATACTGATTGAAAAGGAAAGGAAATATGAAATTTAATCTTGAAGTTTTGGACCCTTGCCTTCAGCTTGATAGGGTAGTTTAGCCGTTCTGAAAATGACAAGCTTGTCCTTAAATTCAGCTAAATAAGCCAAAACAAGCCTTTTACCTTTCTCTGTCATGGCATAAACTGGAATGGTAACTCCCAATTGCAGAAGCGCGTTTTTGCCGATCTTGGTTCGCACAAGTTTTGAAGCGCTTGCACAAGCGACATCAGCTTGTGCAATGTTTTTGATGTCGTTTTCGCCTACGCAAGTGTTACAGACAGAAAACACCAGAACATCCAAGCCAGCATTTCTCTCAAACTTTCTGATTTTGCTTACTGCTTTGGCTTGAAAACCAGCTATACTCACAGCAATTCGCTTAAAACCCAGTTTGAAAGCGCGGTTTACGCCATCAACTTGGTCAATTCTCGCAGCTGCTTTATTCAAAACAACTCCGCCATTTGCCTCAATGTGCTTAATGACCTGTTTGATTGGCGACGTTTTAACTATGCCAGTTAACCGTGCGCCTATGGCTTGGACGAGGTTGCCATTTGTGGTTATAACAGTGCCAGCGCCTTCACAAACAATGACCGTGCAGTCGATAAGTCCTTTCTCTAGCCAAACCTTCATCATCTCTGAGGCTCCGTAAGCTACTATAGATTCGGGGTCGAAAACCCTTTGTGCACAACAAAAGCCATAACCGGCAATTTTCTTTTCTACGCTTTTCTGCACAGTCTCAGCGTCAACCTTTTTAGTTCCATACAAGGCTTCATGCAAGGGGCAATATCCAACAGTAGGCTCAGTTAAAACGTCAATACCTTTTTCTGAAATTCGCACGCGAGAACCGCAACAATAAATTTCATGTTTACCTGATACATATGGAATTTGCTTCTCCATTCGTTCACACTCATTTTTACGCTCGAAGCTAATTGACAAGCTTTCAGAGTTTTAATCAAATAAGCGTTTTTTCATGTACAATAGAAAAGGAGGTTATAGTGTTTCATGGTAGTGTTCTAGTATAATAGTTGCGTCAGCTTCGTCAATAATACCATCATAGTTGAGGTCTGCTTGCTCATTCCAGTTCGGGTCGCCAGGCTGGCTAAGGTAAGCCGCGTCCCACGCTATCAAATCGTCTATGTTCACTGTCCCGTCACCAGTTACGTCACCAACAATTTTGAGCTTTACTGTTCCATCTTCCAGCGTGTTATCTGTCACGTTAGCTTCGTTTGGCAGTATGCTTGTTTCAGCTCTTACGGTGTAAGGATCAAGGCTTGGCAGTGCTGTGCTGGTGTCCCAGTTGAATGTTGACGTGATGTTTTCTTTAGACGGCAAGTCAGTCACATATTGCGTCGATATGAGCGTCGAGTTATAGAATAGGCTAACGGAGAAGTTTTCAGGCATGTCTCCATCATTGAGAACGGTGACGTTTATTGGTATAACTCGTCCAACATAAGTTTCGTGATACATCACGGAAACATCTTGAACTGCAATGTTTCTTATGAATATTCTTACGAAACCGTCTTGTGTCTCATGTGGGATAGGTGCTCCAGTATTGTCACGAAGCGTTGAGGATTCAAAGTGCAACGGAGATGTTCCATAGCCTTTTACGAAAAATTCTATTTCCACAAGCGCAGTGTTAGTAGCTATCGTTACTGCTGTAGTGTATGTTAGGTTGATCCAAACATATCCCGCAGCGTCATCTACGTCCATACTCATCTTAGGATATTGTCCTTGAACTGGTTGCTTAGTCACTCGCTCAACAGAAAGCACATCGGGATTAAAAGTTAGATTGAATTCGCAATTTTTCATGTTTGCGACGCTGTCTATCATTATCCGTATTGTGATTGAGTCGCCTGGCAGAATCGTTGGGTCTTCAATGTTTGGAGGGTCTATGTAAAGAGTTGTATCTGATGGACTTGTCAGAGCAAACAAAGTTGCGAAAGTAACCGATAATGCTATAAAGAAAATCATAATCAAGGCTAGAGTGCTTTTAATCTTTCTCCTCAAACTTCCACCTACTACTATCTTATTTTTATCTTCCTCCTAATTAAATTTCCATTATCGCATCTATTAATAATCAAAAAATTCAGATTCATTCTTAAAGAGAAAAAGAAAGAATTCGAGATCACTTCTGCTCCTCTTTGTTCGTCATCTCATCAATCTGCTTTTCCATCATGTGACCGCGACAATGAATCAAAGCTTTCTTGACGCCAGCAACCGTTAAAGCCGCCTTCTTAATGTCCATGGCGAGCTTAAAGGCGATGGGACAGAAGGGACTGGAAGGAACAAATTCCACCTTGACAACACCTGAATCTTCTTCCTTAACATTCGTTATCATCTGCATCTCAGCGAAAGTCAAACCAGTCTCAGGGTCAACAACTTTCCCAACTACTTCACGCACTTTGTCTTCCAATTCCGTCAAACTTCATACACCCATATTTTTCCACAAATAAGATTTAGATGCATAATATAAAGCGTTCCATAAAAGTTACAAGTCTTTTCCTTCTCTTTTCTGATGCATACGCCAACTCAAAGTCATGGCTCTGGGATGTGAAGCCTTAACCTCATCTAATCTAGAAACAGCAGTGTTATGCGGTGCCTTTAAAACCACTTCTGGGTTTGTATAAGCTTCTTCACATATTTTCCGCACCGTCTCAGCGAAGTGGTCAAGTTCCTCTTTTTCAAAGGTTTCAGTAGGCTCAATCATCAACGCCTCATCAACAATCAACGGAAAATAGATTGTCGGCGCATGCAATCCATAGTCAAGCAAACGCTTAGCTACGTTTAGGGCTGAAACACCAGTCTCGTTTTTTAGGGTTTTGGCGCTGAAAACGCACTCGTGTTTTCTTGGCTTTTCACTGTTGTATGGAAGCGTTAACCCTCTAATTCCTTTGAGTTTCTTCATAAGGTAGTTGGCGTTTAAAACAGAAACTTCAGCAACTTCCTTTAATCCCTCAACTCCTAAGCTTAAGATGTAAGCGTAAGCCCTCAACAAAACAGTAACATTTCCATAGAAACCGCGGATTTTCCCAATACTGTTCGGCTTATCGTAATCAAGGCGGTAATGTTTTCCATCAAAAATTATGTGGGGAACAGGCAAAAACTTAGCCAATTCTTCACAAACGCCGACTGGTCCGGCTCCTGGACCGCCTCCGCCATGGGGTGTACTAAATGTCTTATGAATGTTTATGTGGACGATGTCAAAGCCCATGTCGCCGGGTCTGGCCTTACACAGTATGGGATTCAGGTTTGCACCATCGTAGTAGAGCAATCCACCAGCTTCGTGAACGACTCTCGCTATTTCATCAATGTTTCTTTCGAAAAGACCAAGCGTGTTCGGATTAGTGAGCATCAATCCTGCCGTTCGCTCAGAGACAGCCGCCTTCAAAGCTCCCAAGCTAACGCATCCTTCATCATCAGATGGAACAACAACGACGTTGAAACCCGCCATTGATGCGCTTGCAGGGTTTGTGCCGTGAGCCGAGTCTGGAACAATAACCTCGGTTCGCTTTTCACCTTCCCCTCTAAATCTATAGTATGCTCGCATCAGTAGGGTTCCTAAAAATTCGCCGTGAGCACCAGCGGCAGGCTGCAAACAAACCTCGTAAGTGCCTGTTATTTCCGCAAGCCAACGCTCAAGTTTGTAAAGAATTTCCAGAATACCTTGTGTGGTATCTTCGTCTTGATATGGATGAACCATGTTTAGCGTTGGCAAACTTGCTAGTAGCTCATTTATTTTCGGATTGTACTTCATGGTGCAGCTTCCAAGCGGATAAAAGCCAGAATCAACGCCGTAATTCATTTCAGACAGACGAATGAAATGCCGCGTGACCTCAACTTCTGAGAGTTCCGGAAGTTTAAGCTGAGTTGTTCGCTGCATATTCTTCGGTAGGATCGTCTTCAAGTCTCCGACGGCTTTTTTGATTTTGTCGTCCACTTTGGGCAGGATATGTCCTTTTCGCCCATTTCTTCCTAGGTTAAAGATTACTTGTTCATTCCAATTTGCTTGCTTAAACATTCTATCTTCACCTTTTTGTCAAAATTTCCCCAAGAGCTTCTGCCAAACGCTCAATTTCATCCTTCGAATGCATTTCAGTCACACAGTAGAGAGCAGTTTCGCCAAGTTCTGGAAACTCTTTGGACAGGTCTTTGCCGTCGTGAATTTGGCGTTTAAGAAGTCTCTTATGAATATCCTTAGCATTCAATCCAGTCTCATCAAAATTGACTGTGAACTCTTTAAAATGGGTGGATTTGAAGATTGGGGCTTTTACACCGTCTATTCTGGAAAGCAAGTGCATAGCGTAATTGGCTCTATACATAACGGCTTCGCTAAGTTCACGAAAACCTTGAGGTCCAAGCAAAGCCAAATAGACAGCCGAAGCCACAGCGCATAAGGCTTCATTGGAGCAGATGTTGGACGTAGCCTTTTCACGTCTAATATGCTGTTCACGTGTTTGCAAGGTCATGCAAAAGCCTTGTTTACTGCCGTCTAGTGTCGTTGTCAATCCAATTATGCGGCCGGGCATTTGCCTAATTAGATTCATGTCGTCTCGGCAAGCAAAGATTCCTAAAAGTGGACCGCCAAAATTCATAGAACTGCCTAACGGTTGAGCTTCCCCGATAACAATGTCTGCAGCGTACTCGCCTGGAGGCTTTAAAATGCCTAGTGATGTGGGGTCAACACCAACCATTAAAAGTGCACCATATGCATGTGCTTGAGTGCTGATTTCGTCGATTTGTGTCTCGATGAAGCCCAGATAGGAGGGGTTTTCGATGTAAACGGCTGCTGTCTTATCAGATATTTTGTTTTTCAAATCTTCGAGGTTGATTTGTCCAGTTTCTCGGTCGTAGGCTATTTGCTGCGTTTTTATTCTTGCAGGCTCAGCATAAACATTTAAGGTTGCGGCTCTTTCTGGATGGATAATCTTTGGAATTAGGATTTCGCTTTTTCCAGTTATGCGTACTGCCATACGTGCAGCTTCGCCTAAAGCAGAAGCCCAATCATACATGGAACAGTTGGCAACGTCCATGCCAGTTAACTCGCAAATCATGCTCTGATATTCGAAAAGTGCTTGAAGCATGCCTTGCGAAATTTCTGGCTGATAAGGCGTGTAAGCCGTGAGAAATTCGCTGCGTTGAACTATTTCCTTCACAACCGCTGGTACATAATGTGGCCAACACCCCGCGCCTAAAAAAACTGGCATGTCACTGCATGTCTTGTTCTTTGAAAGTAAGGCTTCAACATGCCTTTTAACTTCAAACTCAGATAAAGCCTCAGGAAGATTCAATGATTTTCTTAACTGATATTTTTCGGGAATGTCCGCATATAGCTCATCAATACTTTTTATGCCGATTTCTCGCATCATTTCCTGTTTGATTTTTGGTTGAGAATTTGGTATGTATGGATGATTATGCCTACTCAATGTTTTCACCGTGGCGAATTAAACACTAAATCGTGGTGTGTTCTTTAAGTTTTCTAAGTTTTAAAAGGAAACGCTACGTTCTAGGATATTCAGATTAAGGTTAATATTGTATTCCTTTTGTTGCAACCATTTCTTTCAAATGTTTAATGTCAACTATCTCGTTTACAAAATCTGCACGACCTATCAGTTCCTTCGGAGCAAACCTTCCAGTCAAGACAACATCAGTCCTTTTCGGAACTTTATCTAGCAGATTCAGAACCTCCTTTATGTCCAGAAGCTTGCAGTACAAAGCCAGATTGACTTCGTCTAAAACCAGCAGATGCGGCTTTTTTTCTTTAACGATTTTTTCAACGAACCTTAATGCCTTATGAGCCAGTTTCTTGTCTTCTTCGCCTAAATTGTCTAAGCCATGCCAGCCTTTTCTGCCAAACTGATAAATCTCATAGTAAGGCTCAAGCATCTCACGAATCTTATATTCACCGGTGTTTTTCCACCACTTCAAAAACTGAACGATAACAACTTTATGCTTGTGTCCAACTGAACGAAGCGCCAAGCCCAAAGCGTTTGTAGTTTTACCCGCTCCAGTTCCAGTATAGAGGTAGATATAACCCATTAGGCTTCCTCTTTTCAACAATCTCCTTTATGTTTGGCAGCATTATAAGTTTTAAATAGGATTATGTCTTCATGTTTGTCATGGAGAAGTACCAAATGAAGTATGACTACGAGGAGCTACTGAAAAAAGCGCGTTCCCAAATCCCAGAAGTCGTCTCAAAACGCGAACGGTTAGAGCTACCCAGACTAAGTCACTCAGTCATCGGCATGCGCACAATAATTTATAACTTCAAAGAAATTGCAGACACGCTAAACCGTGACCCACAACACTTACTGAAGTTCTTGACGCGTGAAACCGCCACAGCGGCAACGATGCAACAATCGAGAGCTATTTTTAAAGGAAAATTCTCGCAGGAAACCGTAGGAAGATTATTGCAAAGATATGTAGAAACCTTCGTTGTATGTCCAGTTTGTAAGCGTCCAGACACAAAGATTGTAAAGGAGAAACGCCTATCATTTCTAGTGTGCGAAGCTTGCGGAGCAAAGTCATCAGTACAACAACTCTAGCATGAGCGGCTAAAAATTGGAAGTTTACATGAAACTTAGAAAAATCGGCAACAACGTATTATTGGCTATGTGCGATGCCGAGGTTCTCGGAAAAACTCTACGCAAAGGCAAAATAATATTTCGCGTTAAAGAAGAATTTTATAAAGGCACAAAAGTAACCATCGAAGAAGCCATCGCTATGATAGAAAACTCCACAATAGTGAATATGATAGGCAAAAATGTTGTCAAAAAAGCGATGGAAAAGGGATACGTGCATCCAGAAGCAATCCTAGACATAGAAGGCATACCACACGCGCAAATAGTGAAAATGTAGGACAAATAGTCAAACTGTCTAGAAAATCAGGGTTCTAAATGACTAATTATCAGTAAATTAGTGTCCATAGCTGTCAAAGCAACAAGAATTTTGCTGCAAATTCAAAACCAAGAGAAAAAGAAGAAATAGCTCCTACTTATGCCTCTCATAACCTTGCATTTTGAGAATATATAGAAATAGAGGCTTATGGGAGACATCTCCACTTTTTTGTTATTCACCAAATAGTGAAAAATGTAGCATACACAAATTATAGTCCTCTATAAATACTTCTTTTTTGTATGGCTCAATGAACTGAAAGTAAAGTCTTACTATGCGTTCGCACGTAATATAAAAAATAGGAAATCAAAGAGCAAGATTTAACTTTAGAAAAACATGAACAAAATATCGATGATTAACTTGCTTAAGGAAATCGAGCTTCTTGAAAAACTGTCAGATGCCTTTGGACCATCTGGAAACGAAGATGACATAGCTCAAATTCTCAAAACTGAGCTTGAAGGATACGCTGATGAAACGCGTGTTGACAAACTTGGAAACATACTTTTTTATCATAACGGGAAAGAAGGCTATCCCAAAATCATGCTTTCGGCTCACATGGACGAAGTAGGTTTCATAGTAACATTCATAGAGGAAAGTGGCTTTCTACGTTTTGAAACACTCGGAGGCATAACCAACAACATCATGCTTGGACAGAGAGTACTTCTCAAAGGAGACAAAGGCTATCTAAAAGGAATAATCGGAACAAAACCGCCTCACATAATGACACCCGACGAACAGAACAAAGTCATACCCAAAGAAGACCTTTTCATCGACATAGGAGCAGACAACTTCAGCCAAGCGCAAGAGAAAGGTGCAGATGTCGGTACAATAGGCGTCTTTGATGTGGAATTCACTGACTTGGGAGATGGATATGTTAGAGGCAAGGCATTTGATGACAGAGCCGGATGCACCGTCCTCGCCGAAGTATTCAAGGCTATTAAAGATTCACCATACAATATTATAGCTGTCGGGTCTGTTCAGGAGGAACTCGGGTTAAGAGGAGCAAGAACCGCGGCTTGGCAAGTAGATCCAGATTATGGACTAGCGCTGGAAGGAACCTTTGTTGCTGACGTGCCAAACACCAGACCTGACAGAGTGTCATCCAAAATTAAGGGAGGTCCTGTCATAACGATATTGGACAAAACAGTTTTCACCCATCCATTAATTCTTAAGAAACTTATTAAGGTTGGAAGAGAAAAGTCAATTCCCTTTCAGTTCAAGAAAGTGCCGATGGGCGGAACAGACGCAGGCGCAATCCATCTCACAAAGGCAGGCGTGCCAAGCGGAACTGTAGCAGTGCCCTGTAGATATATTCATGGACCTGCCTCAATCCTGCATGTCGACGATTTAAGGAATACTATAAAACTGGTAACTGAATTTGTGGGAACTATCTCGGCAAAATGAATATTACAGCAAAATCTATTACTGAAGCACGTTGTTGAATGAGCATGACTTTTAAGGAAGTTATATACTTCTTTTAAAGTAAGATGTTTGAGGTGCTTCGGTGGGTAAGAAGAAAGTTCTAACTGAAGAAGAGTTAAGCGAGATGGTACTTCCATCCGCAAACGATGTTTTAGGTGTAGCTGTTAAACTGCTTGGTTTTGACCGCGTTCTAGTCAGGTGTCAAGATGGACACGAACGTTTATGTCGTATTCGCGGAAAAATGAAAAGACGAGTTTGGATACGAGAAGGAGACGTCGTTTTGGTTTCCCCATGGGATTTTCAATCTGACAAGCGGGGCGACTTAATTTGGCGTTACACAAAAGCTCAAGCGGAAATGCTCCGCAAAAAGGGCTATCTGACCATCTAAATTTTGGATGTGAATGGGGAAATCTTCTTGTCTTTTAAGGAGAGTGTTGAAAAACGGCTTCGAAAAAAGGAAAAACGTTATGAAACTGAGCAGTTGATGAAGGAAAAGCGAAGTGAAGAATACGAGGCTCTAGAAGAAGTTTTTGACCGCTCAACATTAATGGTAATCTACGATTTCTTGAATAAAGGAATGATAAACGAAATCCACGGTGTTGTTAAGGCTGGAAAAGAATCAAGAGTTTACTGGGGAAAAGACAGACAAGGAAAGGAGTTAGCAATCAAAATATACCTAACACTTTCAGCAGAATTCAAGAAGGGCATCCTCAGATACATCGAAGGCGACCCAAGATTCAAAGGCTTAAGACACGACACACGCTCGCTAATTTTCGCATGGGCTCAAAAGGAATACAAGAACCTAGAACTGGCAACAAAGGCAAAAGTGAGAGTCCCAAAACCTATCGCCGTAAAAAACAACATACTGATAATGGAGTTTATAGGAGAAAATGGCGTGACCGCCCCTTCAATGAAAGAGCTTCGACCAAAAAATCCGGAGAAAATTTACCATAAATTGTTAAACTATTTGAAAAAATTGTACGTCAAAGCCGAGCTTGTCCACGGAGATTTAAGCGAGTATAACATCATGATTTGGAAAGGTCGCCCAGTGCTGTTTGACATGTCACAAGCGGTTCTCATTTCACATCCTATGGCAGAATTCCTTCTGCGACGAGACTTAACGAATTTGAATAAATTTTTTAGTAAACTAGATATCGAAGTTCCATCTGTTGAAGAATGTTATAGGAAGGTTACCAGCCGTGACGAAACCTAGCACATTCGTTAGAATACCAAAAGAACGAGTAGGAGTTTTAATAGGACCCGAAGGCAAAACCAAGAGAAGCATTGAAGAAGAATTACTTGTTCAGCTTCAAATAGACAGCGAAACAGGCGGAGTAACGCTTTTACTAAGTGAAAAAGCTGAAGACCCAAGCTTGCTTTTCAAGGCGAAAGATGTGGTGACAGCCATTGGAAGAGGTTTTTCTTCTGAACATGCCTTCCGCTTAATCCGCGATGAAGACGCCATTCTAGACGTTATAGACTTGCGAACTATTTTCGGGAGATCTGAATCAGACATTAGACGCATAAAGGGACGAATAATAGGAATGAATGGCAAAACCCGCAAAACCATAGAGGAATTGACGGACACTAACATCTCCATTTATGGACATACAGTCAGCCTAATTGGAAACATGGAACAAGCTCAAGCCGCGAGGGAAGCCGTCCAAATGCTGATAGAGGGGAGCTTGCACAGCACAGTTTACCGTTATCTGCACAGAAAACGCCGAGAACTCAAAAAGAAAATGCTTGAGCTTTGGGAGAAGCCTGAAGAATAGGTGAAAGTTGGCGAGCTCTCGCACTCAAGATCCCAATCATTTTTGGAATCAGCGGGGCCAGAGTCGTCATCGCCCACCATGCAAGAATAAATCATGGACTCAAATAAAAAGGTATAGGAATCAAGTTTAGGCGTGTTGAAAAGGTAATGTTGAAGCGTATTCATGTTGTTCCTTTGGCTGCGGAAAGCCTTGGTGTACGTTCAATGTGCACTTACGTTGAAACTCCTGACGTGAAGATCCTTCTAGATGCGGGGGTTTCGCTCTGTCCAAATCGTTTCGGTTTACCTCCTCATCCATCGGAATTCAAAGCCATAGAAGATTGCCGCAGGAAAATCGCTGAAGCCGCTGAGAAAGCTGAGATTGTGACTTTAAGTCATTACCATTTTGACCATCACACGCCCTACTTTGAAGATTGGCTTTGCAACTGGACAGAAGCAACTGAGACTGCCAGACAGATTTACGAACAAAAAACTGTTTTCATAAAGAACCCTAAGGAAAAAATCAATTATAACCAAAGACGCAGAGGATGGATATTCCAAAAAACAAGCGGAAAATATGCAGAAAAGCTTGAAACTGCCGACGGAAGAACCTTCATTTTTGGTGATACAAAGGTCAGATTTTCGGAACCAGTCCCCCATGGACCAGAAAACTCAGAGTTAGGATGGGTTTTGATGACAACAATTGAGTTTCAAAATGGAAAATTCATGTTTGCACCAGACGTCCAAGGTCCTATGTCAAACCAAACGCTCCCAATAATCCTCAAAGAAATGCCACAATTGTTGATGATTGGTGGACCACCTCTTTATTTGGCGAGGTTCAAGGTTGACGAAAGTCAGATTGAAACGGGATTGAAGAATCTGAAAAGTGTAATTAGAGCAGTGCCCTGCACCATATTGGAGCATCACGTTCTGAGAGATGAGAATTGGCGTGAAAAAACAAAGAATGTTCTGGAGAAAGCCGACAATGCAGAATGTAGAGTTTTGACAGCGGCTGAATTTTTAGGTAAAGAAAACAGTTTTTTAGAAGCTGTTAGGACAAAACTCTTCGTTGAAGGTCCTCCTTCGAGGGAGTTTGAAAAATGGATGCGGATAAGTGACAACAATAAAAAACATGTTAAGCCTCCAGTCCAATAATCAACCAGCTTTCCTTAGGTTATTTTAGAAACACACTTAATAAAACCACATCCTCACATCTTCCACTTTTCTCAATCCACATTTTCCGCACGCTTTCAGCTTTAAACCCGACTTTTTCAGCGATTCTTATCATCGCTTTGTTTGAGGCGAGAGTTTCAACTTCAAGTTTCCGAAAGCCTTCTTTCTTGGCTTTTTCTACTCCAGCCTTCAGAAGTTGCGTTCCGAAACCCATATTCCAGTAGGCGGGGTGAATTGTTATGCCCACATTTCCCACACGCACTGAACATCTAATTTCACAGCGTATTCCAAGAAAGCCAAGAGTTTTTTCATTCAATTTTCCAATTAGGAAAATTTGGTCTTTTTCCATCGGAAGTTTCTTGATGACTTCCTTAAAAAGTTCATACATCTTGCTTTTGTCATCCGTATAGATGTTAATGTTCCATTTTGCAACCTCTGGATGCGTCTCCATCTCGGCAAGCGCCCATAAATCCGCATCTCTGAACGCATAACTTTTTCCATCAATTACTTGAAAAGGCAATATCATACCTTCTCTTGTTTATCAAAGTTTGTCCATATAAAGATAGGCCGGGGCCGGGATTTGAACCCGGGCGCTAGGCTCCACAGGCCTATAGGCTACCAAGCTACCTCACCCCGGCCACTCGCGATTGGCTTCGACCATTTTTAATTAGTTTGATGTTTATTTACGTTTTCGAAAGATCGCAGATGTTTTTATAGGATATCATACATCTTCAACAGTAACAGTCACCGGTGGTTGGCATGAAGGAATATGACTTGATAGTAATTGGCACGGGTTCCGCGATGGAAATTGTGAATGCCGCAATCCAGAAGAACACGCACATAAAAGTTGCTGTTATAGATAAAGATGAACCGGGCGGTATTTGTCTCACACGAGGCTGCATACCATCAAAAATACTGTTGTACTCAGCCGAGCTAATAAGAACCATAGAAACCGCGGAAGAGCTTGGCGTGGATGTTGAAGTTAAAGAGGTAAATTTTGGAAAAATAATAGATAGGATGAGAACTCTTGTCAACGCAGAAATAGACACTATAAGAAATGGACTTTCACATTCCAAAAACGTAGATTACTACCCTGCCAAAGCAGAATTCGTCGCTCCTTACACGTTAAAGGTCCAAGACAACACAATGACCTCAAAAATGATTATCCTATGCACAGGCTCCAAACCCACTATTCCACCAATAAAGGGCCTCGAAAAGGCGGGCTATCACACAAGCGATACAATTCTCAAAATGAAAAAACTACCCCAAAGCATTGCCATAATCGGAGGAGGATACATAGCAGCGGAATATGGGCACTTCTTCTCAGCAATGGGAGCAAAAGTCACCGTGATTGGCAGAAACCCCCGATTTTTGCCAGAAGAAGAACCGGAAATTTCGGCACTTGCCAAAAAAGAGTTAGGAAAACGCATGAGGATAATTGTTAATCATGAAGTGCGTGAGGCAGAAAAAACATCATCTGACGAGAAAAAAATTGTCGCTTTCGACAGGGAAAGCAAAAGAACAGTCGAAATAACAGCTGAAGAAATGCTGGTTGCTACTGGAAGAAGCTCAAACACGAATATACTTAATCCAGAAAAAAGCGGAGTGAAAGTGGACAAAGACGGATGGATTCAAGTCAATGAATACTTGGAAACTTCACAACCAAACATCTGGGCTTTAGGCGATGCAGACGGTGAATACCAATTCAAGCATGTAGCAAACCACGAAGCACTCATTGTATATTATAACGCCATACTGAAAAATAAGGTAAAAGTAGATTACCACGCCGTCCCACATGCTGTCTTCACGTATCCCGAAATCGCAAGCGTTGGCCTCAAAGAAAAAGAAGCAATAGAAAAACACGGCAAGGACAAAGTTCTAATTGGGTTCCACAGATTTCAGGACACAGCCAAAGGAGAAGCCATGAACATAAAAGAGGACTACTTTGTCAAGATAATCGTGGAAAAAGAAAACATGAAAATCTTGGGAGCTCACATTATTGGACCGCACGCTTCCGTGCTCATACAAGAAATAGTGAACTTGATGTACGTCCACGAACAAAGTGCACTGCCCATAATGGCTGCAATGCACATTCACCCAGCTCTAAGCGAGGTTGTGCAAAAGGCGTTTGGTTCCCTAATGAATGTAGATGTGTATCATCACGTTATAGGGGAACATTATCAGCTATTGCCTAAGTAAATGCAGAAGTCTTAGCAAAGTTTTTCTTATGCCAAATTCTCTCTTTATATGAGAAACACATGACTAAATACAGCGTCGGCGAAGCCTTCTCTGCAGGAATAGGCTTGACTTTCGGACTTACTATGGCACAGTACATATCTCAAGCCATGAAGCCACCGCAAAGAATCATTAAACAAGTTATCATCTGCTTACGATGCGGCAACAAGAACCCAGTTGAAAACAAGTTCTGTGGACAATGCGGTCAACCATTATACCCGCCACCGCTTACTCAATGCTCAAAATGCGGAGCAACGATTCCTTCAAATATGAATTTTTGTGGAAAATGCGGCTCTCCACTAAAAGAAATAAGAAAAACAAGAAAAAAGAGAAAGTGAAAGCTTCTTAGCCTAGTTTTTCTCCGCAGTTGCCACAGAACTTCGTGCCAGCAGGATTCTTAGTGTTACATTTTGGACAAGTTATTTCCTCAGCAGCTTGTTGGGCAAGAGGAGTGCCACAGTTTCCGCAGAACTTCGTGCCGGCAGCATTCTCAGCTTTACATTTGGGACATACAACCTTTGCTTGTGGAGCCAAACCTGCACCGCAGTTACCGCAGAATTTGGTTCCAACCGGATTTTTGGCACCGCAACTTTGGCAAATAATCAATTGCTGGGGTTGACCAGCTTGTGCTTGCTGCATCTGCTGCGCCATCATGTAAGGCATCGTCAAACCCATCCCAGCACCTAAACCCGCAGCAGCCGCGCCGCCGCCCTCGCTTCCCTTGAGTTCTGTCGCAGTCTCTTTCATGTACTGCATCATCATTGCTTGCGAGCCCATTCCAGAAGCAAACCTTCTTGCTTCTTCAGGGATTTTGACGCCTTCGAAGACGCAGTCTATGACTTTTAAGCCAACTCTTCCCGCTTCATCGCCTATCTTCAGTGTCACCTTATCGGTGGTAACGTCTACGCTTTTTACGACCTCAAATATGTCATGAGACCCAAATTCGTTTATGATACGTTCGTTTATGAATCCGCGAATGTAGTTTTCGACATCTCTGGATGAACTAGCGCCACGGTTACCGAAGAATTCAATTACGAACAGCTTTGGGTCTTCAACCTTGTAGAGCATGTAGCCGAAAAATCCTAATTCAGCTTGGTACTTTATGTCGCCACTAGGCGCCGAGTAAGCTGTGCCACCGAAATTTGCTCTAAACTGGCTGTTGCTCACGAAAACAACTTCACAGTCAAAAATGTCGCCTATAATGCGAAGAGCTTTCAAAGCAGCAGTCAAAAGTGGAATATTATTGCTTGTTATTGTGTGTCTTCCAGGTCCAAAAACATCGTATGCTTTACCGTCTCGGAAGAAGACAGCCCACTGATTTTCTTTAACTATAACTTGGCTTCCATATTTGAGCGAAAGATTTGGAAATCTGTAGGCTATGTCTTCTGCACCTGCATAGTCCCATGCTACTTTTTCAATAACTGGCATTCAACCTACACCTCCAACTGTCTGAACTGTTTTTCTCTTTCATCCCATTTAGACTCAAAGGTCAGTATTAAGGATTTAACGCTCTTAGCTTTCGTTGCCGAATCAGTCCACTTTTCAGCTTGACTGTCATTGTAAAGGTCGCTTACGGCGTTTGTTATCGTCACGACGTCATCGCCTAGAGTCTTGTCATAATTAAACACTCGGGCTAGTTCAGTTTCTCTTATGTGTCCCTTACGATCCATCAAACCAGCATAGCCATAGTCGGCGTGGTGAACCTTTTCAGCGATTCTATCCATAATTTGGATGACTTTTTTGAAGTCGTCTGTAGCTTTTCCAGCATTTAACGCAGCCAAGTAAAGTTCTTCCCACCTATGCCTCAGAGTTTTAAAATCAGAGAAGTATAAGTCTCGGAGTTTCTTGTCCAGTTCTCTTATGTCTTCTTTTGTTGCGTATCCTAATCCGAATACGTTCTGGATTTTAGCAAGTATTCCCTGTTTGTCCTTCACTTTTTCTATTGTTTCTTTTTCTGACATGCTTCAACCTTCTAACCGATGCTAAATAACGGTCTTCCTCCACCTAAAACTTTTCCTTCACAACCGTCCACTGCAATAACGTAGTTTTCTCCCTTTAAAGCGTAGTGGACAAACCAGACTGGTGCATGCACCAGTTCAGCTTCTCCAAGGGTCATGTTCACGTTGCATGTTTCAAGAGTGTCAACTTTGCCGCTTGCAATCAGCCGTTCTTTGTTTTCAACCTCTGTTCGGATTTTGGCTTTAGCTTCTTCCTCGTTTAATTCTATGTTGAGAAATTCGGCGTCCTGCGGCACTTTGCCCACATCAAACGGAATTTTTCTAGCAGCCGGTACATCATAATAGTTTATCTCGCTTATCATTGTTCGTCTCGCTAATGTTGGCCAGATGTAAATGTTGGAGAATGAATAAGAGACGTGTCTTGGCGACTTATCCTTTTGCTGTGTCTCGGCGTAAGCTTTGGCTCCTGCAAGAACGAGTTTTCCAAACTTCGCCAGTCCGCTTGACTGTTTGTCGCTTACGGCTTCTTGTGCTTGATGAATTTCTCCCATAACTCCCGTGCCAGTCACGCCTTTCAAGAATGTGTTTGTGTTTGCTTGGCAAACCCAGAAGGGGACATATCGCAGTTTCACGTTTGTGATTTGAGCGTCTTTTGAAACGCCCATTCTGAAAACGCCTTTGTCCATGTATTTTCGTGCTACATCAACTGCTTGTTGAGAAAGAAGACGATTCTCTAACATGCTGTGACTCTTTAATTCTTCTCTTGAAGCCACAGTCATCGTGAAACCACAATATCTACATGTAAATATCAAGTCTTCTTGAGTCACAGTGATTGGAGCACCACACCTACCACAATTTGTAGGGAGCGGTTGTGCAGGTTTAGGAGGTGGGGGTGGTGGAGCAGCTTGTGGTTGCGTTGCGGGCGTCATTGGTGGTGGCGCTGGAACTGCTGCAGATATTTGTTCCGTGTGGCTTTTGAAGGCTTGAGGATTCTTTGCTGAAGATAAAATTACATCTTCAACGATGAACCATGCTTCTTGGTTATCTTCTCTTATCCCAGAAACAATGAAGTCGTCTGGAACACCCTTCGCGCTTATGGTTTCTTTCGCTCCAAACATTCCTGATTTCTTGTATTCTATTAAAAAGCTAGTTTCGCCAGTTAGTACGCGTTCTATTTTGTAGCCTTGTTTTTCCATGGAAGATTTCAATTTTTCCTGAAGGGCTTTAATGTCTACGCCTAATCCTTGATAACGGGCCATGTGATTTTCACCTACCTCTAGAATTTACGTGGTCCTTGTGCGGCTTGTCGTGCTTCATCACTGTATTTGTGGTTCCAAACTTCTTCTAGGTTGTTGCCGCATTTTGAGCAAGCGTTAACAGGATCTGCTAGTGGCTGTGTTATGAAGCCGCAGCCACCGTACTGTCTAAGACATTCGATTATGTATGGGAATGTGATTACTGGTTTTACTTCATGTGTTAGGTCTGGGCGACCTTGAACTGTGGCAACTCCTTTTATTTTCACTTCGAGCTCGGTGAATGGGTCTGGTCTTGAATATTGTGGAATATCTATCTGGAAAGGTTGCTCGTAATGCTGCCCCTTCTGCAACATAACGGAACCTCCCACGGTAATCTTTCTTGTCTCCAACGATGAGCTACCACTGAAGCTGCTAAAACCCTTCTTCCATTTTACTTTCCGATTGCCACCAAACTCTAGTCTAAACTCATTTACAGACATGTCTTCTTGGGGATCTACAACTATTTTTCCAGTAAGCTTGTCGGTATAATTGTACGCGACTTCATTGAGTTTCAGCTCTACCTTCGCTTTTGGTGCGGAAAATTTCTTAAATAAGCCCATCTTCTCGCTTCCGTCTAGCCATCTGTTATTTGCTTCTTTTAGGCTTTAAGGCTTATGAATTAATGATTTGTTGCATTTTAGCTACAACATTTACCTTACTATCAAAGTGTAAATCTCTTTTTTAACATATTCCAAGTACTTTTCTTTGTCTGTTAAATTGAAAATTGTTACTGAAGCATCTCTGGTGACGCCTACAACATACCCATATTCCTTTGCCCTCGCAACGACATACCACAAATCACCATGCTTACAATAATCTTCGAAAAGCGAGGTGTTAATCAAGTCTGGACCATAAAGTGAAAGCTTGTTCACATTCGGAATGTCAACATTGTCAAAGAACGTGATTTTTGTGTCTTCTGGATTTTTCAAGTGAAAATCCTTGAGGGTTTCTGGTGGGATTCTTGCTTCTAATATGCCGCCTGATTTTTCGAAGAGTATTTCGCTCAGCTTGTTAGCGATGAAGTTGGCTATGCGCTTCTTTTCAACAACGGTTAAAAACGTAGCGTCTTCTCGTTGGGCGAAACTGAAGAGTGCTTCGACGGTGCGAGGCAAAGGCGCCACTTTGCCTCTGTGAAAAACGTGGAGGACATAATCATGTGAATAAACGCCTTTAAGCGTGTCTTCTTTTGGCAGAAGCCCAACAACTTCTGTCACAAGAGTAAACTTGTAGTCGCCTTCCTCATAAGGCTCTTCCACATGATACCCTTTAAGGCGCGACGCAATTTCAGCCGTAGAAAGTGCTTCAGAAAGCCTGAAAACCTTGCCTGCAACAACCATGCTCAAATCCAACCTTTAAACTAGTGTAGTTAGTCTGCAAATTTATATGTAAAACTTTTGTGTTTCTCTGATTTGCTTTGAGTTAAAGTTTGCCTAATTGCTTTAATAAGAGACTTTTCACCTCTATTACTACTGCCAGAGAGGCAACTTTCCCAATGCTGATTCAAGAGGTAATCCTAGAAAACTTCATGAGCTACGAATACGCTAGGGTACCCTTTAAACATGGCGTAAACGTCATCTGCGGACCGAACGGTTCTGGAAAATCCTCACTTTTGTTGGCTATCTCCGTGGCTTTGGGACAATCCTACACGGAACGCTCCAAAAAGTTGAGCAGCCTAATCCGTTGGGGGAAAGACCAAGCCCGCGTCACATTAATTCTGGATAACACAAGAAAGGGAAAAAACCGTCCAGTTCAGAAATTTAACAAAGACCAAATTTTTCTCACGCGCGTTTTGCGTCGGGATGGACAATACTGGTTTGAACTTGAAAATAGGGCGGTTACGAAGCAGGATGTTGAGAGGCTTCTGGATAAGTTGGGCGTTGACCCAGACAACATGCTTATCATCATGCACCAGAACATGGTTGAACAATTCACCGTGCTTTCCACACAAGAAAAGCTGCGCATGGTTGAAGCAGCCGTTGGATTGGAGCCTTACCGCGAAAACGTGCTGCAAGCACAGAAAAAGCTCACCCGTATACTAAGCCAAGAAGAATCCATAAGTAAGCTTTTGGAGTCAGCTGAGCAGACGCTCAACTATTGGCGGGAACAATACGACAGGTTCCAAGAGAAAAAACAGTTGCAGATAAAAAGAAGATTTTTGGAAAGAGAACTTTCGTGGGCAGAAGCAGCTCGACGAGAGGAAATAGTCAAAGATTTAGAAGAAGAAAGACAAAAAGAAAAAGATGTTTTAAATCAAATTGAGAAAGAAACAAAAACAGTAGAAGAACAATTGCAAACTCAGCAGAACACGCTTGAAGAACTCAAGAACGAATGGAAAACACTTTTCGACGAACGCTTAAACTTTGAATGCGAGAAAGCCCGAAACGAATCAACAATCACGTTATGTGAACAATTGTTAAAAGAAATCACCATGCTGGAAAACCCGCATCTTCAAGCTATAATGAAAGAACCATTGCCGATACAACCTAAGCTTCTTAAAAGTGAAAACTTGAAAGAGCTCATGCAAAACTCCACCAATCAACTGCCAAAGTTGAACACGAAAATAAGGGAAATTCAACTGAAAACGAAAAGCTTGGAGGAAGAAACCGAGAAAGCTAGTAACCAAATTCTGGACGGCAGAATCAAATGGGCACTACTGCAGTATCGCAAAGAAAGCGCAGTCACTAACGTGGAAAGGATTGAAAATGAGCTGAAAACTGCAAGAATTCATTTGAATGAGACTATAGAAAAAGCAGAGCAGACTGGGTCTAGAATTGCAGTGATAAAAAGCGCTGGCGAAATCTTAGATGAAATCCGCGTCACAGACGGGCATTTAGCCGCTCTTGCTGATGTCTCTGAAGACATAGAACGCATGTACGAATCCTACTCAAAACTCTATCTGGAACTGAAGGAAAAGGCACAGTTGGTGGCTGAGAACCGAGAAAAGGCACTGGAAGAAGTCAAAACTCGAATGCAAGCGTGGCGAACAGTCATCCAAAGCCTTTTCGACCGTGTGAATCTGGAGTATCAGAAGATTCTGGCTCAAGCTCAAGCCGTTGGCGAAGTTAGGCTCGCTAATGGACATGACATGGAAGTTGCAGGATTAGAAATTCTTGTAGGCTTTAAAGGTGGAAAACCTGTCCCGCTAGACGCTTATACGCAAAGCGGGGGAGAAAGGACGACTGCAACTATGAGTTTTCTGTTGGCCTTGCAACAGCATGTTCGTTCGCCTTTCCGTGCTGTTGACGAGTATGATATTCACATGGACCCCAAAAATCGTGAACTAATCGCAAAAATATTGATTTCAACGGTTAAGGATGCTGATGCTCAATACATTGTGATTACGCCAAGTCAAATAACATTCGCAGAGGAAGAGGCAAACACAATCACTGTTCAGAATATCGAAGGAAAATCGATAATCCGAGAGGTTGCCTAATGCAATCGAAAAGAGAGCAAACTCGCATCGGCAAAGAAAAACTTCAACGCATAATCGAAATGTGCAAGTCCGTCGAGGAACGCTCACTTGACCCCTTCTTAATAGACGCCAACGAAGTCATAAACGTAATTAGAGAGTATTTCCCAAACTGGGAAGCCCCAGAAGATTTATGCCTAGACGCCGAAACAATTCACAGTTTAGCTTCAGTTATAAAACTTCAAAGCGAATGGGTCAAGCACCGCTCAACCTCACTTTATACAGACCCGTTTCTTTTGGAGGAAAAACTCACCCGCATCGGAAAAGAAGAAATGATTGAAACTTTCTTCAAGGCTTGGCACCCCATAGTTGAGCTGGAGCAGATTTCGCTTCACAGCATAGGGGAAGCCATAAAATATTGGGAGAGCCTTTTACCCATTAAGGAAAGATGGAAGGATTTTCCAACAGTAGAATTTGAAGCAGGCACAGCGACAAGAGATGAACTTATCAAACAAAGAATTTTGCGAGACAAAGCCTTCTCTGAAGAGCTGGAGAGTTTCTGGCAGGAAATGAAGACAAAAGTAAAGGAGAAAGGCAAGGATGGAAAGATTCGTTACTGGGATTTTGTTGGCGCAGAGACCTACGAGGAAACAGTCAACAGAGCTTTCATGACAAGCTTTCTGGTAACCTACGGTTACGCAACGTTAGAGGTTTACCCGTTAGAAGAGGAAATCTTCATCAAACCATACGATGAACCAGCAACAAAAATTGGTAAGAAACAGTTGGTGTCAATTCCGATAGCAGTTACTCCAGACGATTGGATGAGATGGAAACGGGGAGAGCTAAAGTGAGCAAGCGAAAAGGCTACTACGCAAGCAAAATCAAACGTGCAACCCATATGCTCTTCTACCGCAGACATGCGAAGCCTGGAGTGAAAGGGTGGGAACTTCGAAAAGTCTTAGGTGCAGACTACCCAAAAGTCCTAAACGTGCTAGACAACTACTTGAAATCGCTTGATTTACAAGTTAAAACGGTTTTTGAAGAAGAAAAATCAGTTGAAAAACCAACACCAGAACAGTTGGACAAAGCCAGATTCTACATAACATTAAGAGGCGAATTGACTCCAAAAGAGGCTAAGATGATAGGGTGGCGGATAGACGACTTGGCTGGACTCGCAATGACAATAGCTTACGTAATTTCTAAGAAGGGAAAAGTGCCGCGAAAAGAGGTTGAAGAACTATTGCGCGAGAAGCTTCCCGGATGGAGAGTTGACATCAACATTGACCGTTACATTCGCTACGGCTATTTAACACAGGATGAGAATGAACAATTATATTTAGATTGGAGAACACGCGCTGAAGTAGACCAAAAAGCATTGATAGATTTACTCTTAGCAACAGAAGCGAAGGCGTAGATACTGCTGCTATTTTCGTATTTTGTGGTAAATGAGCGCGATAACGTCGATAACTAATATAACTGTGAGAACCAGCAACGGACTGCCAAGAAACTGAGTTGCAAAGTCGTTCATTTTTGAATCCCTTTGAATTATGTTATGCTTACGTTTTGTATTTGGAAGTATCTTTTGGCGAGAAAACGCAGTCGCTCAGCGTTTTTTCCATTTTTGCCTATTGCCACACCCTTATCTCTAGGGTTAACAGTCACAACAGCTATCGTCTTTCCATCAGTTTTCTCAGTCAAACGTACCTCTTTAACAAACGCTGGTTTTAAGGCGTTCTTTATAAATTGTGCTGGGTCTTCAGAATACTCGATTATTTCGTGTTTCTTTCCAGTCATTCTTTCCAGAGTATGAATGTTCCTTCCGCCTCTCCCGATGGCTACGCCTACTTGCCCTTCATTGACAACAAAAATCACACGCCCCTGCTCTTCATCAATTATGCAGTCTTTGGCGCTTGCGCCCGTTATGCTTTCAAACAACGCGATATAACGCATTTCTGTGCCTGTGAACTTTATTCCGCTTGTCATTCGTTTCCTCCGGTTGACTCCTTTGGTTCAGTGCTTTCCACTAATTTGAGAATTTCTGACTCGCCCGGCTCTCTTATACTTAACGCTGAGATAGTGAAAGGTTTACCGCAAACGGCGGCTAAATCAAGTGACGAGCCCGCGTAAGTTACTAATGGCACATCTGAAAGTTTACAGTAGTATTCTATATCTTCACGAGATATTGCTGGGCAGTTTGCAGCTAGAACTATTAACTTGATCTTGCCAGTTTTCGCGTTTTGGACGGCTGCATTTGTTCCGAAAGATACTTTGCCAGTTCTTACGGCTGTTGCAATGGCTTTATCTACGTCTATCATTTGCGCTTTTCTCCCTTAGATTCGAACGTTGACATGTACAACTCAACTAGTCCTGTACCAATTGGTATTGACTGTCCGACTATTACGTTTTCCGTCACGCCTTCCAACGGGTCGCTTTCGCCCTTTATGGCCGCTTCAACAATGTTTGGAACAGTTATTTCGAAGGCAGCCCTAGCCAAAACACTTGATTTCTTACCGCTTATACCATGTCTCCCTATTTGTTGCACTTCACCAATTGATGTCATCATGTCCGCAACGAGCATAACATGGCGAACATCAACATCTAATCCCTGCTCTTCCAAAACACCCTTAGACTCGTTCATCAATGCGTTTCTAGCTGCTTCAATGCCGATGGTTTTGGCTATCTCATGAACGTTATTCGTTGTTGTTCTTGAAGTATCTACTCCACAGACTTCCAAAACTTTAGCAAGGTTTGACCCATCAGTTCGTATGACCCATTCTCCGTGTTCTTCTGTAACAAGAACACGTTTTATGCTTGGCACTCCTTTAATGTGGAAAGTGATGACTTTGTTGAGCAGTTTCTTGAGGGTTTCGACTTTCTTAGGCTTTATGTGTATATTGTTGCCCTTTGTTTTTATGGTGCAGTTCTGTATCACCAATTTCTCCTTTAATTCTTGTGATGTCACTTCTCTGTCTTCCATCATCGTTTTGTTAAGCTCAACCACAATTTCCTCATTCACTGGGTCTTCGTAAATTGCCTCTGCCAAATCCTCCAATGTCGTGTAAATTATGTTACGCGCAATTTTTACGGTTGATTCCTTACTTTTCCTATGCTCTTCATCTAAATATATCGTCATTATAGGTGTAGATGGAATTCTTCTAGCGTCAACAATTTCTATTAGTCTTGGCAAACCTAAAGTAACGTTTTGCTCTTTCACTCCAGCGTAGTGAAATGTTCTAAGAGTCATCTGCGTTCCAGGCTCACCTATTGACTGAGCTGCAACTATACCCACGGCTTCTCCGGGCTCCATTAAAGCTCGTTTATAGTTCTCAACAGTTAATTTAATCGCTTTATCCACACATGCCTTGCTGAGTTTCGTTTTAGTTAGACTGCGTTTAAGCTCGTCGACAAGTATTGGTGTAAGTTCATTCTCAACTTCTTTTAGTTGCTTTTTGATATAATCCTCTGCTGCGGGTCTATCCTTTTCTTCAGATATCCTTATCTGTTCAACAAGTCGACTTACGTTAACAGCCTTTCCATGGTCACTTTTAGCAGGGTCAACTCCGTCTTCTCCATACTTAAACTGAATTATATCGCCAGCAGAGTTTCTAACCGTTCCATCATACTCTAAGCGTATGTGTTCAAGTGCATTGATCAACCGTCTTTGCATGTATCCACTCTGTTGCGTCCTAACGGCTGTGTCAACAAGCCCTTCTCGACCACCCATTGCATGAAAGAAAAATTCAACCGCGTCGAGCCCAGTTTGATAGGATGAATACACGAATCCTCTTGCTCTCGGTGTTGGGTCGCCAAGTTTAAAGTGAGGCAAAGCGCGATCCAAATATCCTCGCAGAATTCTTTTTCCACGTACCGACTGTTGTCCCACGCAGGCGCTCATCTGTCCAATGTTTAGGCTTGAGCCTCTTGCGCCTGTTCTCGTCATGACTATGCCGGCATTTTCGATGGTGAAATCTTCGTCAGCGATTTTCCCAGCGTCATCTCTGGCTTTGGCTAGTTCGTTCATTACGTAGATTTCGAAGGATTCTTCAAGTGTTTGGCCTGGAAGTCTGGGCAGAGTGCCTTTGCGGTAGCCTTCAATTAGTTCTTCAACTTTCTTTTGAACTCTTTCCATTGTCTTGTTTATTCGGTTTTCTGCTGTTGGAGATAAGACAAGCTGTTCGTATGAATATGTGAAACCCCGCATAGTTATGAAAAGCTTCAGTAATCGTGTTATCTTGTTTAGAAATTCGCGTCCAGCCTTTGTTCCATAATCCTTTATTATTCTGTGAAGGAGACTTTCAGATTGTTCTGCGCCTATTGAACGTCGGTCTATGACTCCGCTTATGAGCTCGCCGTTTTTAACAACTACATAGGCGTCGTATTTGCATTCTTCCTCTTCGCATTTTGTGCATCCTTGGCAAATGTTTGCCTTCAAAACGTAGTTCATGTCTTTTGGCAGAAATAGACTGAAAATTTGTTTACCAGTCCATAGGGGCTGGGGTTCTTTTGTTTTGGGCTTCGGCAACGGTCCAGCGTATCCTGTTGCCAATAATAACCTATTGACTTCTTCTTTTGTCAAATAGTTTGATTTTCTTGTAAACAAGTAAGCGCTTGTAATAAAATCACGAATCGCTCCTATTATTGGACCTCCAAATCTTGGAGAGAGTATTTGGTCTTGAACCTGCATTAGAAGAAGCGCTTCTGTTCGTGCCTCTTCACTCTGTGGTACGTGCAAGTTCATTTCATCTCCATCAAAGTCTGCGTTGTATGGCGGACACACACATAAATGCAAGCGGAACGTCTTATATGGCAAAACATGCACGTAATGTGCCATTATTGACATTCGGTGAAGGGAAGGTTGACGGTTGAAAATGGCGATATCGCCGTTTTTAAGATGTCTCTCCACAATAAAGCCAGCCTCAACCGCCTCAGCAATCTTTGCTCTATCGATTACAAATTCAAGCCTTATGCGCTTGCCGTCAGGTCTAATGATGTAAAGGGCACCAGGGTATTTTTCAGGTCCATTTACAATGAGTTGCCGCATTTCCTCTATGTTCCATTCTGTCACCTTTTCAGGCACTGACAAACGCATGGCAACTTCAAGTGGGACGCCAACTTCGTTTATGTCAAGGTTGGGGTCAGGAGAAATAACTGTTCGCGCTGAAAAATCAACTCTTTTTCCAGAAAGATTGCTTCGGAATCTTCCTTCTTTTCCTTTTAATCTTTGTGAAAGCGTTTTTAACGCTCTTCCAGAACGATGCCTCGCTGGTGGTATACCTGAGGCTTCGTTATTGAAGTATGTGGTAACATGATATTGGAGAAGTTCAGATAAATCTTGAATTATAAGCGTGGGAGCTCCGGCATCCATGTTTTCCTTTAGCCTCTGGTTTATACGAATTATATCCACAAGCTTGTGAGTCAAGTCGTCTTCTGAACGGATGCCTGATTCCAACGTTATCGAAGGACGAACGTATACTGGGGGAACTGGCAAAACTTGCAGAACCATCCACGCTGGACGCGCGGCTTTGGGATTAAACGCTAAAAGCTCAAGGTCTTCATCGGGTATGCGTTCCAGTCTTTCTCTAACCATGCTGGGCGTTAAAGGTTCCGAACCGCTTTCCGGAATTTGCTCACTGAATTTTGTTGGTTTCTCAAAGATTATTTTAAATTGAATAGCACCACAATGAGGACACTGCTTATTCTTGGTCTCCTGAATAATTACCTTGTAAACTTCATCCGGAACAACGCCTAAAAGTTGGAGAGTTCTGTCAACTCTTGCGTGGACTCTCTTAGTGGTTTCGTCTGGAAGTAATATTCGTCCACAGTTTCGACAAGTCGCCCTTAAAAGGTCATGTATTATTTTTGTAAATTCGATGTGTATTATTGGAACTGCAAGTTCGATGTGACCGAAATGGCCTGGACAGCGAATGGCAGTGTTTCCACATGTTTTACATCTTTGTCTTGGCTCAAGTGTCCCAAGTCTGCCATCCATTAATCCAGCAGTTATAGGAGCGCCGTCTTCATCGTAGGTATCCGGCGTTTGAATCTCAACAACTGAAAGCTTACGCATATCTTGTGGTGAAAGTAAACCGAAATAGATTTCGTCAACCACTTTATGGATTAATTCTTCTGTAGTCATGTCAGGCTTTCTCCTTTAGTCTTAACTTGGGCGTTATGCAAAGGCTCATCAATTCCTGTAAGAGAAGTTTAAATGCATAGGAAACTATTACTGGGGAGATTTTCGCCTTGTCTTCGCAAAGCCTACAGAGGTATTTCCGTTGTTTCATGTCATAGTAAGCTATGTGACCGCAATTTTCGCAGATATAGAGGGTGTACTTGTCAGATTCTTCCAGTAATCTATCTTGAAGGAGCATTGCAGCACCATGCCCGATCAAACAGTCACGCTCCATTTCGCCGAATCTTAAACCTCCGCCTCTAGCCCTTCCTTCGGTGGGCTGTCTTGTAAGCATCTGTACCTGTCCTCTGGCTCTGGCGTGTATTTTGTCGGCAACCATGTGATGAAGCTTCTGATAATACACAATTCCAACGAATATGTCTGCAATGAATTTTTGGCCTGTCATTCCATTGTAGAAAACTTCACTGCCCGTGTGGCTTAGTCCTAACTTGATTAGGGCTTTTCTAATTTCATCTGGTTTTTCGCTTATAAAGGGCGTTCCGTCAACTGGTTTTCCTCTCATGGCGGCAACTTTTCCAGCCATCGACTCTATAAATTGTCCAATGGTCATTCTTGATGGAATAGCATGAGGATTGATTATTATGTCAGGGACTATCCCGTCTTCTGTGAACGGCATGTCTTCCTGCGGGACAATGAGGCCGATGACACCTTTTTGTCCGTGACGAGATGCAAATTTATCTCCTAATTCTGGAACGCGTTGGTCACGAACTCTAACCTTTACAAGTTTACTTCCTTCTCCTGACTCTGTTATGAATATTGCGTCAACAATTCCGGTTTCCGAGGGGCGCATGTCAACTGAAGTGTCTCTCATTGAAGGCCCTTTTACTTCAAATTCCTTGTACTCCTCAAGAAATCTAGGCGGACTTATTCTGCCGATAAGTACGTCTCCGCCTGCAACGTTGGATTCTAGGCTTATGATGCCATCAGGCTCAAGTAGTCTATAATATTGTTCTCCTCTGAATCCGCGTGTGCCAGGTTCAGGCAGAGTAAATTTGTCTTTTAATCCGCCTAAATACTGGCGACATTCAGCTTCATATATTCGGTAGAATGTTGAACGTCCTAAGCCTCTTTCTATTGATGCCTTGTTGAATATTAAGGCGTCTTCCATGTTATAGCCTTCAAAAGAAAGCACAGCCACAATGCAGTTTTGTCCTGAGGGACGCAGCTTATAGCCCATCGTCTCCATTAGCGCCGTTTCCAAGAGAGGCATTTGCGGGTAATGCAAAATATGCGATCTTGAGTCCACACGTTGGTGAACGTTTGTCGCATAGAATCCTAAGGCTTGTTTCGCCATTGCTGCTTGATAAGAATTGCGCGGTGACTGGTTATGCTCTGCATAAGGTATTGTTGATGCACAGATTCCAAGAATTGTGTAAGTGGCAATTTCTAAGTGTGTGTGCGCTTCAGTCACCTCTTTAGGGCTTATGGCAACGTAAGCGTTTTCTTCTTCTTCAGCATCCAAATATTCAATTATGCCGCTTTTGACTAGGTCTTCCCATGACCATTCTCCAGAAATTATTTTTTCAATGTGTTCCGATTGAAGTTTTGAAGAGCCATTATCAACAATTATAAGTGGTCTTCTAACTCTTCCCTCGTCGCAGTTGACATATATTTCTTCTCTTTCGCCGTGCATTTTTGAAAAGTGAACTATATTCACTTCTGTTGAGATTTCTCCTCTTCTTCGCCTTTCCCTAAATTCTCGTGCCAGTTCCTCTGGATTATTGCAGTATCCAATTATGTTGCCGTCAACAAAAACCTTTGCCCCAGAAATCTTCAAGGCTTCGTTTGCCTCGTATACGGATACTACACCCATACCATAAAGCACTTGCTTAATTTTCTCTGGATTTACGCCCACCGAAATACATGCAGACAACGCCAAGTTTTTAACCAGTCCACAGTTTGAGCCTTCCGGCGTTTCATTTGGGCACAGGCGCCCCCAATGAGTTGGGTGTAGGTCTCTTGCTTCGAAGTTAGGTTGACTTCTGCTTAATGGTGACTGCAATCTGCGCAAGTGGCTCAGAGTTGATATGTGGTTTGTTCTGTCCAGAAGCTGAGTTATGCCAACTCTTCCTCTTCCCCAATTTCCCGTAGCAAGCGCATGCTGGAATCTTTCTGTTATTATTCCAGGACGGACTGCTGCTGACACTGTTATTATCGGACCTTTTACTCCAATGCGTTCAAGCTGATATTTTATATCTCTGCACAGATTTCTGAAGGCCACTCTGAACAAATCTGCAAGAAGCGGACCAGCAAGTCTTAACCTTTTGTTTTTAAAGTGGTCTTTGTCGTCGGTTTGTCTTCTCCCCATTTTCAATTCGATTACTCTGCAAACCATTTCGCCCAAGAATAAGGCTTTGTCTTTTCTGCTTTGACTTGTTCTGCCTATATGCGGCAAGAAGTTTTTGTCTAATGCAGTTTCGGCTTTTTGTATTCGATACTCTTCAACTTGCCCGTGGGCAACACGGTTTCCAATAAAGATAATTGCATCCTTTGCTGTGTCCACGCCTACTGCCTTTTCAAAAGATGCTTCCAGCTCGCTTTGTATTTTCTTTTCCAGAGAAACCGCCTCAGCAATCTCCTTATCGGATTCCAAGCCCAAGGCACGCATTATTACCACGAGTGGAATTTCTGTGGGCACACCAGGCATTGAAGCATATATGACTTCATCTGATTTCATCTTTAACTCTGTTCTTGCACGGAAGCCCACCGTCGTAGAGAATATTTTCGCCTGATGCACGGGTGTTGCTCCTTTCTCGTCTATGTCAACTATTATGCGATTGGGCGCTAAGTCTTCCATGGCTACAATTACACGTTCAGAGCCGTTAACAACAAAATATCCGCCAGGGTCATCTGGGTCTTCTCCACACGCTATGAGCTCTTCTCGGGAAAGCTGCGATAAGAAGCATAGCTTTGATTTTAGCATCACCGGGATATTTCCTATGTAAACGAGCTCAGTGTCTTGTTCCCTGCCATCTATTACAGGTGTCATTTCTAGGGCTATGGGCGCTGCATAGGTGAGGTTTCGAAGTCTAGTTTCCATGGGGTATATTTCGTGTTTTGTGCCGTCCACCTCTGTTGTGTATGGACCAGTGATTCTCGTTTGTGGGTCTATTATCCAAACTTGTCCAAGCTTCACTTTGTAGGGGCTTTCAGGAACCTCTATTGAAATTTCGTTTACCTCGTCTATCACTTCTTGCAGGCCATGATCTATGAACTCGTTGTAAGAGTCTAGGTGCTGGCGAACCAAACCTTTTTCTCTAAAAAAGGCTTTTAATAGAAGATTTGTGTCTTCTTTTGAGAATTCAGTCAATTCCGACTAACCCCCGCTTTTCTACATCTAACCAAGCGTTAAGAGGATTATGTGGTGCGGGTTTTCTCAAACTTTCAATTTCCTCCAATTGTTGGGTCATCCAACCGAAAAATGGTCTCCAATCTTAAAGAGCTAGAAACGTAAACCACACAGCTCTCTAATAAACTTTTTCATGCACTATTTCATATTTCTGCGCGTTTAGCCACTTTTGTAACGTCTATACACTTAAAACTACAAAGCACTATTCCTAACTACAGTTTCGGGAAATAATTAATAAGAAAGACCAAATGCATGTTACTCTGAATGCAGCGGTAGCGAAGCCAGGTCTAACGCGGAGGACTCAAGATCGGAGCTGCTGGCTATAGCAAGCCCCTATGAGCCATCCTCTCCCGTAGGGGTTCGCCGGTTCGAATCCGGCCCGCTGCACCAAAAGACTATGGAGCTAACATGAAGGAACTGTCCAGACCGGAATTTTCAAGGCAAAGAAATGTGGCAGAGTCATTCGAGGAGCTCACAAGAAGAAAATTTGTCACGAAAAGTAAACATGGTTTGCGGAGTGAAAGCTATTTGTCGCTAAGCTGAATGCTATGGTTGAGTGACCGTGAACGTGAGGGTGTCGATGACTCTTACTTGCGTGTCGTCAGCATTGAAGTAGTCGGCAGTGACATAAACTTCATATATTCCAACGAAATCCGGGTCATTTGGAATTTGATGCGGTGGTGAAAGTTCTGCTATTCCTGTAGTGTTGGTTTGAAGCGTTCTAGTGTAATTTACCGGACCCCTCATTTCGAAGCCGATAAGTGGAAGGTTAGGTACACTTTTGTTAAATTGGTCCCTAACTTGGACGTAGATAAGGACGGCGTCACCTAGTAGGAATGTTCCTCCTGGCGTGTTCTGTCCATATCCGCCTTGTTGCGTGAAGACATCAATAGTCACAGGCAACAGTTCACATTCAAAATTGATGATTGTGGAGAGAGACTTTTCATAAATCTCAGCTTGAGCCGTTGCTTGCCAGATGCCAAGGGAGGAGGGTGAAGGTAGCCATGGGATTTGGAATGTCACATTCGCCACGCCGTCAGCATCCGCAGGAACTGCTTCCGTGAGGAAAACCGTTGTGGAGGGGGTTAAAACGGTGAAGTTTATTGCAAGCAAATACATGGATGCGTTCCTATATGCTGCCTGCGCTTCAAGAAACACTGTCTCGTTAGGCAAGAACATAGTACTGAAAACACCATCTCTTTTGCTGACTAGAGTTAATAGAGCCTCTTCAGTTTGGGTTTGGAGAGTTAATTCGTCCGCTACAGATGTGCTGTCGACGGTAGTGTTTGCGATGACATTCCAAACTCCGACGACACGGCCTTCTGAAGGGAGAAAGGAGAGAACTGCAGAAGCGATACCCGAGTCGTTTGTCATGGCAGCTTTCATTATTTCCCTAGCATCTGGTGCTTTTATAGCGAAACTTATCACAGTGCCGTTTACTCCTACTCCATCCTTAGTCAAGTAAGCATAGAGAGGAACCTCGTCGAGAGACTCGAAAACGCCTCCCGACGCGTTAGAACCTATGCCTCCTTTCTGAGTGTAGACATCCAGAACGATTTCGGAAGGAGTAATTGGTGGCGTTGCCCCAAATAGGCCTAGGCTTACGACTCCGAGACCTATGGCGAGACTTACAGCGAGAAGGGAGAAGAGAATTTCTTTCTTCGCTTTCATCGTGCCACCAATAATAATAAGGCATTTTAGAACGATTTAATTCTACGTTTTTGTACATTGTACAAAAGATTTGAACAACGATATATAGAAATAAATGGATAGCTCTTTTTAATTGTTGGAGACAAGCAGACTTTGGTTGACAACGAAGACCAGAAGGATGTCTTAAAGGGGCTCACGCTGAAAGTCTACAAATATATAGTGAAAAATGACAGACCCGTGGGCATCCGCGAAGTTCAAAGAGTCCTAGGCTTGAGCAGCCCCACTCTGGCTTTGTACCACATGAACAAACTAGAAGAAGCAGGCTTCATCAAGAAACAAATGAACGGATACGTCGCAGACCGCATAGTGCTTGAAAATCTCATACGCTTCAGAAGAATACTCATCCCAAAAAACCTCTTCTTCACCGTCTTCATGATTACCTCACTCGTAATTCTCGCCGTCTTCCTAAGACCGCCAATCTTAACTAGAGAATACGTTTTTCCTTTAGCAGTAATAATCGTAGCCACAATAATCCTAATCTACGAAACAGCGAAAGCCTTTTCAGAAAAAACACTATAACAACGCCTCAGAACCCAACAAAAACCACATTAAAAAGCAACCTCCACACCTCGGAACGAAAAGTTCAACTATATATAACTGACTTTTAAAGTCGCTTATCTATATATAAGGGGGCCTAGACACCACACAACAAAATTACCTGCTTCTTCATCAAACAATCACAAATTGCCCTCGCCATCTCCTCACAATCTCAAAACGAATGTTTTCACACGATTAGAGATAAATGCGACAATTTTCATATTTTCTTGCAATTGCATAAGAAAGAAGGTGCGCGCATGGTAGGGACGAAATTGCCGCCTGGACAGACAGAAGTTAAGAAGATTCCGCTGCGTCACATAGGTGCTGTTCCAAGCTTCGACATGACTACTTGGCGATTGGAAATAAGCGGCGAAGTAGAAAAACCTGTGACGTTCAGCTTTGAAGACATAAAAGCATTACCAAGTGTTACCGTCATTTCTGACTTTCACTGCGTCGAAGGATGGAGCATCTTGGACAACAAGTGGCAAGGCATCCCATTCAAAGCAATTGTCGAAATTGCCAAACCAAAAGAAAACGCAAAATACGTAACTTTTGAATCCGAAGATGGCTACACAACATCTTTAGCGCTATCCGATTTGCTGAAAGACGATGTTCTATTGGCTACCAAACTGAACGACAAGCTGCTGCCGCCTGAAAGAGGAGGACCTTTAAGGCTCATAGTTCCACAAAAATACGCGTACAAAAGCCCAATGTGGCTTAGAAAAATACAGTTCACTTCAAACAAAGAATCTGGCTTCTGGGAAAAAAGAGGATACAGCGATACAGCCGACCCATGGAAAGAAGAAAGATACGCATAGCGTATTTCATCTGCCACTCCTTGAGTAAACATGCCCCCTTTGTTATCGACCAGAGTTTGATGGTCTCCAAATGTGCTTTTTTGTTACTGAAAAGGTTTAAGCCACAATAAACTCGTGATTCTACATAGTTAACTAGTTGTTATCTTCTCGCACTAGATTTAACTAGATAGACATGTCAAGTATTCTCAAATCTGCACGCTCAAGGACACATGAGAAGAGTAGGAGCTATAAGCGCATTGTCTACGCTCTTGTTCGTCAAAAAATTAGCAAGCAAAACACGATATGCGGGAACAGAAGGGGAAAAAGAAGCGTATGAATAGATATCGAGAGAATTTGAAAAGTTAGGATGCCACGTCGAAAAGGACGAAACAGAATATATAAAATCGGAGAAAGCCGCAAGAGGCATTAACCTCTTAGTCTTCTGGATTTTCCTAGTTTTCATAGGCGTCTCTTGGCTCGTGCACCCTCTAATAGTAGCATTGTGGATTGGCGTATTCTTCGTCTACTCACAGAAGCTCATACCGAAAATAACTCTGCGACTTGCCAAGACCAAATCAATAAATGTTGTAGCTACCATGAATCCGGACAACGAATACAGGTTGATTCTTTGCGGTCACTATGACAGTTCCCGTGTGTTGGGAAAGTTTATGCAGAAACATCTTAAGGCTTTCATGACGGCAATACCAACCGTAACGCTGTTTTACTACACATTTGTAATAGTCATACTTGCAAAAGGAATTTACACATTAATCACCGACGGATTTGCCTTGACTCCTCTGATTGAATTGACTCCCAGAATGGCTGGTCTTTGGAGTGTTTTCTGGGGCATTTACTTTACTGTCTACTTCGCTGCGATGCTCACGATGACTATTCTAATGACTAGCGGCTCCACTGAAAAATTGTCCTATGGAGCAGATGATAATGCTTCAGGAATCGCAGTGATGCTTGAAACTGCAAGAAGATTCTCAGGCAAAAACGTGAACTTGAGAATTGACTTCGCTTGCTTTGCTGCAGAAGAGAGAGGATTGTTCGGAAGCAGAAAGTGGGTTAACAAACACATAAATGAAATAAACAGAGACCAAACTTTCGTTCTGAACATAGATTGTGTTGGCCGCGGAGAAAAGTTTTTCATAACAAAAGGTCTCGGGGATCTCTTCAAGAAACACTCAGACCAAGCCCTCTGCGGCATCATGGCTAACGTTTTTAATGAGCTTAATCTGCCTTTCGAAGAAAATTGGGCAGGCAACAGCGATCATGCTGAATTCGTTGAGAAGAACTTTCGAACATGCGCTATCTCAAGATGCAACGTGGAGAAAGCAAATGTTGCAACTGTAGTTCTCAGAAGAATGTTCAGAATCCCCATAAAAAATAATATCGTCCCATACATGGATTGGATTCACACAGAAAGAGACACGATTGAGAACATAGATGAAAAAAGTGAGAAGAGACTGCAAATGCGATTTTCAAATTCATTGAGACGTTGAATGAACGAACACATGAGCTCAAAAACAACGAAGCCATAGTCTAAAATAGCTTTACAGATGCTAAAAAGTCTGAAACCTCTGTTGTTTTAAAGAATTTTTGTTGAAATATTGTACTGTAGTTTAGTTGAACGTTTCCACCACAATGTTTATTAAGACTTGCGATATAATAGGCTGAAACTTTAAGGTGGATGAAAGAATGAAAAGAAGACAAGACACAATTCTGAGCGATAAGAAAGAGGAGCCAAAGTTTGAGATATTGATAGATGAGTTTTTAGCGTATGAGATACTGATTCACAAGAAGATGCTCTAGAGAACAAACCTTTAAGCTTTTAAATCTCTTTCCCATTTATTCAGAAACACAATAGACGGAAGCGTAAATCATGGTTGATGGGAATCTTGTGGGCAGATGCGGACTGTATTGCGGAGCCTGTGGAATCTACAGAGCCAACAAAGACAATGGCGAATTCTTGAAGAATCTCGCAGAAGGCTTCAAATGTCCACCAGAAAAAGTAAAATGTGAGGGTTGCATGGCTTTAACATTGGAATGTTGGGGAAGCGGTTGCAAAATTGTTCAATGCTTGAAAAACAAAGGCTTGAATTTTTGCTATCAGTGCAACGAGTATGAGAAGGATGCTTGTGAGAAGTTTGGAAAGCTGGCTCAACGCTATGCGAAGATTGGAGTGAACGTAAGAGCAAACCTTGAGCGAATCAAGAAAGGCGAAACAGAAGATTGGTTGCGTGAAAGCGACGAAAAATATAGATGCCGTTCATGTGGAAAGCCCTTGCCGGTGTATAGAACTGAAGGAAAATGTTACCACTGTGGAAAGAACATTCCAGAACGGTTCATTTGATGACCTTATCATTGGAAATACACGGTTAAGCAAAGGATATATCTTGCTATTTTATTAGAAAACTCTTCAACACTCCAATAGTAGATTGTAAAGGCGAATTTCAGTGGCGTTAACCGACAAAATCCTCAAGTTGAAGAAGGAAAAGAAAGCAGTAATTTTGGCTCATAATTATCAGAGACCAGAAATACAAGATATAGCGGATTACGTTGGTGATAGCATAGAATTAAGCAGAAAAGCCATGAACGAAAAAGAAGCAGAAATAATAGTTTTTTCTGCCGTGGACTTCATGGCAGAATCAGCGGCAATCTTGAACTCAAAAAAGAAGGTGTTGTTGCCGACTCCCGGTGCACGTTGCCCGATGGCTCAGATGCTCACGGTGGATGAGATTAAGAAATGGAAGGCGATTTATCCGCTTGTGCCTGTGGTTTTGTATGTCAATACTTTGGCTTCGGCTAAAGCTTACGCTGATGTGTGCTGCACATCCGCAAATGCTTTGGAAGTTATAGAATCTTTGGACGCTGAAACCGTCCTTTTTGGACCGGATCGTAACTTAGCTGAGTATGTCCAAAGAAAAACTGGGAAAACGATTATTCCAATTCCTGAGTGGGGATTTTGTCCGACTCACTTGCTTTTTCAATCTGAAGATGTGCAATTGTTGAAGATGAAGTATCCCGACGCTGTTGCCATGGTTCATCCAGAGTGCACTTTTGAAATGCATAAAATAGCCGATTTTGTAGGAAGCACGTCGCAAATGTGTCGCTATGCAAAAGAGAACAACGCCAGAACTTTCATTGTAGCCACTGAAGAGGGGCTTTTGCATAGGTTAAGGAACGACAATCCAGGAAAACAGTTCATTTTAGCTTACGAGGAAGCCGTTTGTCCAAACATGAAGTTGAATACGCTTGACAGGCTTTACATGGCTTTGAAAGATGAAAAGTATGAAGTTACTGTTCCGGAGACCATAGCAAGAAATGCCAGAAAAGCTTTAGAAAAAATGTTTGAGATAACAAAGTGAGAAGACTTAGACGGAAACAACCATTGTTTTGAGTATTTTTACTCCCCTTTTAGCGGCTATTGCATCGCTTAGTTTCCGAACTTCTGCAGCGTCGCCTTTCACTGCTATTGCTTCTAGGCAGTCTCGTTCGCTTAGATGAGTGTGCATTGTCGAACAAATTACGTGGGCATAATGATGCTGGATGTCGGTTAACGCGTTCTCAAGTCCTCTAACGTCGTGGTCGTAGATTAGCATTAGAACGCCAGCTTGGTTTCCTGTTTCCTCTTGAAGCCACTTCTTCTCAGAAACAAACATTCTAACGGCGTCCTGAACGGCTTTTGAGCGGTTTTCGTATCCCATCTTGCGGATGATTTCATCAAAATCTCTGAGCAGGTCTGGAGGGAATGTCACTCCGACGCGCACAATTTTGGTCATGAAATCTCCAACTTTATATAGAGAGCTTAATCATAAAGCTTTTATTCTCCATATTTCCATGCACAGCTGTAGATTTGTTGGTTATGAAAATTCTTTTGTTCAACAACAATTGTCATGTTCTGTAGGGCACTTCTTTACGAGAAAAGGCGTGGAAGAAAACGAGTAGAAAGGCTTTTATGTAATTGGTAATACTATTTTGTCTAAAGGTGTTACCGGAGAGTTCGAAATGCATATTCCAGATGGTTACTTGAGTTTAGAAATCTGCGCTTTAACCTACGCCTTAGCAATAGTATTTCTGGTTTGGTCATGGAAGAAAGCAAAGGCTACATATTCACAGTCGATTGCGCCTTTACTGGCACTTTCAAGCGCCTTCGTTTTCGCAGCACAGATGATAAACTTTCCAATCGTCCACGGAACGAGCGGACATTTGGTGGGCGGAACTTTCCTTTCAATACTTCTCGGACCTTACGCGGCAATTCCCAGCATGACCATTGTATTGATGATGCAAGCACTATTTTTTGCAGATGGCGGCATATTCACGTTTGGAGCAAACGTCCTCAACATGGCAGTTATAAGCGGACTAAGTTTTTTCATAATAAAATTCCTTACAAAAAATACTAAAAAAGGCGGTGGACTTTTCTTGAGCATCTTTATCGCGTCATGGATATCTGTCGTTTTGGGAGCCTTAGCATGCGGCTTAGAGATAGGTTTCTCTCCAGTCTTCTCAAGCGCAGGTGGAATAGCAGTTACTGTTCCAGCCATGCTTTCTTGGCACGTTCTAATTGGGTTAGGAGAAGCAGTGATAACAACAACTCTCGCGACACAATTGCACAGACTGCAAACTCCAATCTTCAATGGCTTAGCATTCCTCAGAGGAGGCAAACAAAATGAAAGGATACCTTAAGGTGTTAATTCTCACTTTAGTTTGCCTTGCAATTCTGATACCATTAGCTTCAAACGCTCCGGATGGACTAGAAAAAGTGGCTGAAACTTTCGGAATACAGGAGTATGAACCAGTTTGGAAAGGACTGATGCCTGATTATAGCCTGCCAACAATAGACAACCCTTACATATCAACGCTTCTAGCTGGCATCTTTGGATTTTTTCTAGTTTTAGGTGTCACATTCTTGCTTGGCAAGGCAATCGTCAAAAAGTGAAACACAAATGACCAGTAAAAAACATTTTACAACAGTAGACATCGCATTAGCAAGCGTTTTCTGCGCCTTATGGGTGGTTCTCAACCTTACAGTAGCGCCAATAAGCTTTCGCTTATTAGGCCTTCCCATAGTTCACGACCTCATAACCTTCTTCATCTTTCTAATTGTGGCTTGGGCAACTGGCAAGTTTGGAACAACCTCCTTCGTTGGCATAGTAGGAGCAACGATAGTTTCAGCTTATTTCGCCGGGGTACTCATAGGCGTTTTATTCATGAGCGGATCCTTGAACTGGGCGCTGACTTTCTGGGGTGTGTGGCACTTGATAGGCGGAGTAATAGGCATAGTAACAACCTTGCCAGTAATAGCAATCTTGGAGAAAGCAAATGTGAGGAAGATTAAGGATGCATAGTGAAGAAGAAAGACTAAGGTTGCTGATAAAAGACGCAGAGAAGCTTCATGGGCATTTGGGTCCTTTTTTGGTTATTGGAGTTAGAATGGGAAGATTGGCTGAAAAAATTTTAAACACAGAGAGTGAAAAAAACAACAAGTTGCAAGTATATGTAAAAATTCCCCTCTTGACACCCTTTTCATGCGTTCTTGATGGAATCCAAATCACAACAAAATGCACCGTTGGAAACCGGAAACTCAAAATAGAAAACTTACAAAAAGAGATAACTGCATATTTTGAAATGCGAAAATCGAATAAGTCATTGAAAGTTACTGCCAAACCAAAAATGATAGAGGAACTAATTAGCAAGATTTCACAAGGTGTCTCCAACGAAGAGCTTGCATGGGAAATAGTTCGCATGCCCGAAAGCCAGTTGTTCACAGTAGAAAAGTAGCAAACATTTATTTTTGATGCGTCAAGTTAAACATTGAAAAACCATGCAAGATTTAGAAAAAGCCAAAAAACATCTCAACGAAAAAAATCTAACACTTTCCATCGTCAAAAATAACGAAACAATTTTTGAAACAAAATCACACGGAATTTCCGGCTTTTTAGAAGCCATCGGAAAACTTGCAGACAGCCTCAATGGAGCTTCGATTGCCGATAAGATTGTTGGAAAAGCAATTGCGCTGTTGTGTGTCTACGCTAGAGTTAAAGCAGTATACGCAGTAACTTTAAGCAAACAAGCAAAAAGCGTGTTTGAACAGCATTCAATCTATCACAAATGGGAAAATCTTGCTGAAAATACATTGGACATTAACAAAACGGCAAGTTGCCCTTTCGAGAAACTGGCAACGAAAATTTCAAATCCAAAAGACGCCTACTTAAAACTTAAGGCTTTACAGAACTCACTGAAAAACAGTAGATGAAAGCTCATGAGCGGTGAACACGAACACTTTATATCAAAGGAAGACGAAGAATTGAAACGTATCAGAGAGAAGAAATTGAAAGAACTCGTGGAAAAAAAGGAGAAAAAACAAGAAATGAAAACAGAACCTATTCATGTAACAGATGCAAATTTTGACGAAATAATAAACAAAAACTCTTTAGCCTTGATTGATTGTTGGGCGTCATGGTGCGGTCCATGTTTGGCGTTGGCTCCAACAATTGAGGAACTGGCTCAAGAATACGCTGGAAAAGTGCTTGTCGGAAAACTTGACGTCGACGAGAATCCGAAAACCGCGGAGTGCTTCCAAATTTTCAGCATTCCCACAATGTTGATAATGAAGAACGGAAAAGAAGTTGACAGAATCGTCGGACTTTGCCAAAAGAAAAACATTGAAGCCGTAATAAAAAAACACTTAGGATAGGAAACCCATGAACATTGCAGAACGAAGAGTAATAGGCGCACTACTACTTCTTTTAGGCGTTTCTTCATTAACCGTAGCAATATACACAAACCAATTAAACACAATAGTGGAAATGTTAAAAACCGCTTTCAGAATCGCCACAATCTGAAACCCTTAAAAGATAAACCCAATAGATTCTTTTTCAAAAAACCACGTATTAAGAGAGTGATGAAAATGAACCCACCCATTATTGACAGCAGAAAAGCAGAAAAAGAAGCACTCATTGAAGCAGCTAAACTTATGTTAGTATCCGCGAGAACCGCGCCAAAAACAGCAGGCATAGACGACATTCTAACCTTGATTGCCTCCGGCAAAGAAAAAGACAGCATTGCCGAGAAAATGGAGGAGATAGGCGAAGAACGGAAAAGTGAAGGATTTCGGCGAGACGCAAAAAACGTCAGAGACTCAGAGGCTGTCGTCCTTATTGGAGTCAGAGGAAACAAGAGTGTAGGAATAAACTGTGGCGTCTGCGGTTACGAGAACTGTAAAAAATTTGAAAAAGCAACGAAAAAGCGGGGGCAAGATTTCATCGGTCCAGCATGCCTTTTCAAAGCTTTAGACCTAGGAATAGCACTAAGCTCAGCCGCAAAAACCGCCAGTATGCTAAACGTTGACAACCGCATCATGTATCGCATTGGCGTAGCCGCATTCAAACTGAAAATGTTGCCGGAAGCCTCGGTCATTATGGGACTGCCAATTTCAGCCAAAGGCAAAAGCATCTACTTTGACCGAGCCAAATAGAACATAGTCAAGTTCAGCTTCTCATTTTCTCATACATCTTCTCCAGAGTCCAGCGAATACTTGATTTAAGTTCCCTTAAACGTTCTTGGTCAACATGCTTAACGTTTATTTCCCGAATCAGGTCGCCTTCTCGAATAATATTGTAGGAAAAGATTTTATCCGATGCTAGTTGACCAGTTCTGACTTGTTCACTGTCTTTTTCCTGCATCTTCGCTAGAACCTTATCTACCAGAAAATGCGTGAAGGGCGGCGTGTTAACGTTAAAGTTTTTATCTTCAGCTGGAACCACCCGCAATGAGCCCTCAGTCACATAGAAATTTGCGAGAAGCTCCCCAGAAACTGTTTTTAACGGTGTAACACTCTCGTACTCGGCTGAAGACTGGGGAGTGGAAGGTTCAGCTATTGCCTCCTCTTTTGGTGGAGAAACCTCTGTTTCAGCGGATAGTTTGGCGACTTCAGCTCGTTTAAATCCTTTTTCCAATAATACAAAATTCACTGCTTCAAGCATCGCTTGCAGTTCTTTAAGTTCAGAATCCAGTTCTTCAACTTTCTTTTCAAGCGTCTTCTTGAAGGCTACGAGCCGTTTCATTTTTTCGACGTCTTGGGACATTGCTTCCTCCCAGAGTATTAGTTAGAGAAGACCTCTTTATCAAACCTTTGAATCATTTAGTCAAAAAATCACGCAAGTTCTGCAACCGTGTAATTTTCTGTGCTTGTTTTAGAGTCGGAAATTAGTTTCAGTTTAAACTTCATCTCTTTTTTGAGGAAGCTTTCGAACTCTCGAAAAACAGGACTATCTGTATAGTTGAGCTTAACACATAGATTTTTGCCTTCCATTATAGGACTCAGATCGTAAAGGGCTACTCTTTGGGAAAAGTCGGGATTCTCAAGAACTGTGTGAACTAAGTCTTCTGAAGGTGTCTCTATTAAGAGGCATGCGGTGTAGGACGCCTCAACTACACGATAGGATAGACCCTCGTGAACGACACACTTTCTACTTGAAACTATCCTCTCGAAGGAGGAAAGATGAATGTCTCTAGCCCACAGAAAATTGTGGTACTTGTTATCAATTTCAACCCAATCTTCGCTTTCAGAGGTTTTCCACCCACGAAACTTACAAAAGTCCTTAAATCTTCTCAGAATCTCCCAAATTCTAAACGTTTTCATCTTCCAAAGCAACTCCTGCTGTCAGAATCTTCTAGAACAATATTCTAGTAGTCATCCATAAATTTAAACTTATTTGTCATTTTATTCGCAAAAGTGTAGGCAATGGACAGTTGAAAATGAAAAATTGTAGGTAATGTGTGACTTTTTCTACAAATCTACGGAGTTGCTGGAGTAAGAATTTGAATGCAAAACTTGAGAGTTTCTACATTTTTCCGATAGCAAACAATAAATTCAAATTCAGCGTCAATTTAGGAATAGGCGAAGAAGAGGCAAAAGGTTGAAACTTAGAAACAACGCCTTAATTTTGGATGCCACCGATTTTAGAATTTTGGAGGCTCTACAAAAAGATGCGCGACAAACTTACACAGACATAGGTAGACGGCTGGGAATAGCCCACTCAACAGTTTATGACAGAATAAAACGAATGGAACAGTACGGAATAATCAAGAAATACACAACTGTGATAGATGCAGAAAAAGTTGGAGCGAAAGGCATAACGGCAATAATGACCGTCTACACAGACCCAAAGGAAAGCGAAAAAGTCGCAGAAAGGCTCAGCGAAGCACCGCAAGTCATTGAAGTCTACACATCCCTTTCTGAAGAACTTCAAATAATAGCAAAAGTCGTTGCAGGAAACCAAGAAGAAATGCATGAATTCATCGCCAACTCGGTTGCTCCCCTGCCTGGAGTTTTGAGAATTCGCACGTCGATTGTGACGAAAAAGTTTAAGGAAACTCAACTTTCAATGTTTAATGACCCGAAAAAGTTAACATTTATAAGAAGAATACATAATATAAGGAAAGAGAAAAAATATGAGCCCAGAAGTAATTTCAAAAACTTTGAAAACAGTTCCACGTGAGAAAGCATTCTACTTCTTCACTTCCATAGGAAATTATACTGGTGTAAGCGCTTCTTCATTGAAGGAGTTTATGGAAAAAATAAACGAAGTAAACGTGAAATCTTTAGAGTTTCACCTTCAGCGCGGAGACTTTGAGAAATGGATAGATGAAGTATTACAAGACAAAGGATTGGCGGAGGGAGTCAAAAGACTCCAGAAGGTTAATTTCGCAGGAGAGGTTCTCCGCAACCAGCTGTACACAACGGTTTCTAGACACTTGAAGTGGCTGACAAGCCAGACCTAAATTTCTTTCGAACTTCAAGCGAGAACAATGTTACGCTGACGAGAGAAACTGGTTCAAAGAGCGTTGATACACTTTGGGTGCTTATAGACGCTCGCGCATCTGCAATTAAGTCAGAAATTCTCAGATTACCAACCGAATCTGTTTGCGGATAATATTTCATTTCACTCCCGAAAGTCCAATCTGGAATTATGCCGCGAACCGCATCTGCAACAGTTTTATTGTCTATCAGTAGCATTCTAAGCAATCTGACCGTCTCATTGTCCGTGTGATCAACTCCAACTTCCTCTGTCCATCCAAAGTAAACCTCAGCACCCTTTTTTCGGAAGGCATCAGCCATTCCTTCTAAGCCCTCCTTCAGGCTCCAGCATCCCATAGCGACAACTACACTCTTGGGAAACTGTCCTTCCAAGCTTTCTATGAATCTTGATGTAATGGCGAAGTAGTGCTTGTCTGGTTCCCAATCATAGCTCCCTTCTGTTAACAAACCTTGATCTATCATTTGAGGATACTTGCTTAATGAGAATTCTTCAGACGTGAAGAAATCTACTGTCGTGTTGTCAACTCTTTTTGCTGAGTGAACACGCAAGATTATTATTCCATAATTACCTTTTGCGAGCCCGCTGAAAAATGTCACATTCACATCTTTGCTTTCATAATAAGTGACACTGAATCCAGCAGAGGTTAAAATGCTTGTAGCATTCTCTACAAATTCACTGTTTGATTGATATTCAATTTGGTCAATTATCGCTGCTTTGAGAGAAAATTTGATGGGAGTTTGTAGAAGCATAAAAGAAAAGGTGAAGCCTACAATTATTATTAAAGCGATAATTATTGAAAGTAGTATAAGTCGTCTGTTGGAAAATCGCCCTTTCTCTTTAGAAGTCACAGTTTTCTTTTTGCTCATCGAGATGAGGTCTCCAACTGCAAGAGAAAAGAAGTAAAAGCAGGGTTATTTCCTTTTGCGTCTTATCAAACTTAGCGCTGCACCAAACAATGCGACCAGAGTGGTGTAAGCTGCCAAGATTGATGCGGGCGCTTGTGTGACCAGCAGGACTGAGTATCCTCCGGCACCAGGCACATAAACAGTGGCTTCATTTGATACTGCAATGTGGCTTCCAGCGTCTGTGACCTTAAGGTATACAAGATATGTGCCGCTTGATGGTGGTGTAAACGTCCAGCTGCTTGAAGTGGCTCCTGATATTGGATTTCCATTCAAATACCATTGATAGCTGTAAGGTGTGGTTCCTCCGCTGATGGTTGGAGAGAAAGTGACTGAATCTCCTAGAGGTATTGTAGTGAAGGGGGGGACTATTGAAACTGAAAGCGTTGGTGGAGGCGGAGCAGATTTGAAAACAGCTCGTAATGTTTGGTCGCTGTTCATAGTTACTGTGTATGAGTTGGCTGAGCTCACGTTTGCGCCATCCAACTGCCAAACGTCAAGTACATAACCGCTGCTTGGCGCGGCGGTTACCAGAACTGATGAGCCTACAGTGTAGGTGTATGTGCCGGGCGCGGGGTTCGTGGTGCCTCCGGTTGTTGTTTGTATTGTCAACGTGTAGGTTATCAACGTAAAGACTGCATGCAAGGTGTGACTGCTACCAACATGAACAGTTACCGGATTTGCCGAACCTATATTATCGCCATCAAACTCCCAATGATCTAATCGATAATTAGCATTAGGAATAGCCGTCACTTCAACATCTGTTGGGTTGTCGTAAGTGTATGTTCCCACAGCGGGACTCGTTACGCCACCTTGAGATACGCTGATTACTAAAGTGTGTGTTTCGACAAACACTGCTTGCAGGTCGTGGTTGTTGTCCATTAATACATGAATTGTAACATCAGAACCAGCGTTAGAGCCGTCTAAAATCCAATGGTCAAATCTATAGCCAGCGTTAGGTGTGGCGGTCGCGTCAGCAGTTGTTCCGCCATTGTAGGTGTGCACTCCCGGAGCTGGGCTAGTTGTGCCTCCCGCTGTGGCAGATATTGTCAAGTCATAAGTAACTTGCCTAAAAACTGGTTGCAAAGTGTGGTCGTCTGTCATCAGCACGAATATTGGGTCGGCTGAGCCGACATTGTTGCCGTCGAGCAACCAGTAATCTAGCACGTAATAAGCGTCTGGAATCGCATCCACGGAAACATTCGTTCCGTTAACATACACGTGGACTCCTGCTCCCGGATTAGTGTTGCCTCCTGTTGAGCTTACAATCGTTAATCTGTAGGTTAGCTGCTGGAAAACAGCGTGCAAAGTGTAGTTTGCATTCATTATTAGAGTGTAAGGATTGGTTGAGCCAACGTCGCTTCCGTTAAGTTGCCACTTAACAAACTTGTAGTTGGCGTCAGGAAGCGCTGTTACAAGAACGGAAGAACCGTTAGAATAGATGTATGTTCCGGGCATGGGGCTGGTGGTGCCGCCTGCTGAAGCTGTTATAGTCAGTGAACAGTTGATTAAAGAGAAAACAGCCTGCAGGCTATGGTTGGCGTTCATGTAAACGCTGAGGGGATTGGATGAGCCAGCATCGGAACCATCTAAAATCCAGTGGTCGAAGAAGTAGTTTGCTGAGGGGATAGCTGTAACTTCAGCGTATGAACCAGATGGATACGTGTAGGTTCCAGGTGCCGGGTTAGTTGTTCCACCAGTCGTTGAGGTTATGGTTAACGTGTATGTTATCAATGCAAAATATGCCGTCAGCTCGTAGTTGTTATCCATCGTAACAGTTATTGGATTGATTGAGCCAACGTTTGAACCATTAAGCCCCCAGTATGCAAGTTTGTAGTTTGTATCTGGAACCGCTGTAACCTGAACGTTTGTTCCTTCGTTGTAGGTGTATGTTCCAGGAACTGGACTTGTTGTTCCACCAACTGTTGTGATTACTGTAAGCTTGTATGTTTTTGGATTAACTGTGACCTCTGCTTCATTCGAAAGTTTGACTGCGGAAGCAGCATCGGTTACTTTCAGAGATACCAGATAATAGCCGGTTGATGCAGGTGTGAAAGTCCACGTTGTAGAGTTGGCGCCTAGAACTTCTACGTCGTCAACATACCATTGATAAGAGTATGGCGAAGTCCCACCAGAAACTGTTGAGGTAAAGTATACTGAATCCCCTATTATAATGACGCTGGAAGCAGGCTGAATTAAAACAGATAGAGCTGGATTCACAGTGACTTGAGCAACGTTTGATTTTGCCTTTGTGCCGACGTTGTCAGTCACGTTAAGGTATACTTGATAGATGCCTGTGGATGCCGGTGTGAAAGTCCAAGTGCTAGAATTCGTTCCAACAGCTGTTTCATCAAGATACCATTGATATGTGTAGGGTGGAGTGCCACCAGAAACAGAAGAAGTAAAAATCACCTGTTGGCCTAAGTCAATAACGGCAGAAGTTGGATTTATCGAAACCGACAGCGGCAAGGGTCCCGCTTGGTATAGAACAGTCGAATCCTCCGAGTGGGGAGACCACGTCACATCAGACCACGAAATTGGTTCGCAAATGTGACCATAAGCATCAAAATGCATTCTAGCGTCTGTTGCGTCAGAAAATGTTACGGTAACTTCTAAAATTTTGTAACTCTTAGGCAAGATTGTTCCAACATTAATGTATGTATCGTTGAACCATGTTGGATAAACACAACCATTTGGCCAATATTTTGTGCCGTAAGGTTTAGGCTTGTCATATTGAAAAGCCGTCTTTGGTATTGATGTACCATTTATTGTTAAGCTCAGAAGATTATTGTAAGCAGCGTCATTGAGTGCTACAATCAAATGTGTGTCATCAGATCTGAGCACTCTACTACTGTCGTAGATTTTAACCGTGAAACTCCAAGAGTTTCCTGTTTTGTTCAGAAGCCAGCCCTCATCTATCCAAGGGTCGCCTGTGTACTGCTTTACCCATATTCCTTCGGGCAGGGAAACACGTAGAATCGCAGGGTCGACTACTTCTATAACTTGTATGTCAGTATCAGTTAATCCATCATTATCTGTAACTGTTAGGGTTACCGTGTAATTGTCATACATTATATATGTATGTTCAATTGTGGGCGTCGCAACGGTTGTCACATTGCCATCCCCGAAATCCCAAGAATAGGTCGTAATGGACCCGTCTGAATCAAGGCTAAGAGAAGCATCAAAAGTCACCGAGTCGTTCGCAACTGGATAGGTCGGTGAATAAGTGAATGAAGCTGTGGGCGGGGTGTTTTCGTAAATCACTTCTAAGTATGGATCTTGTGCAGTATCACTAGTTTCCTTGCTGGCGAAATATCTTGCCAAGTTCGGATTGTTTTGTGCTGGATTATCCAAAAGAAGTTTAGCAACTACGCTTAATATTTTGTCTCCAGAATATTGAGTTTGACCGTAAGGGGTAATATCCCAACAATAGTATCTCCCTGTTTCCCCGATTGGAATGCTCGTGATAGATGAGCCTCCCACGGGGGCATTATTCCATGTTATGCTCGCCTCGTCCCAATTATCACCTGTCTCATGCACATAGATTTCAACACTCGGATTAAGATCCGCGTAGGTGCAGTACAGATAAAGCTTCACAGAAGTTATTGTTTTGCCGTCCGGGATAGAATTCAAATCAAATTTCAAGTAACTCCGCCTAGTTCTAGAGTCGGATTTGATGCGTAAGTTTGTATCAGATCCGTGATTGTCGTTTGGGAACTCGGCTTCAACCCAAGAGTCTTGTGTTACATAAAGTTTTGATGTATAAGAAGACTCGGCTTGAAGCATGAGTAGAGGAGAACATATAAGGAATGCTATTAAAAGCACAGCTACTATTAAATTAACGTTTAACTTCACGAATACCTTCTCCCCTCAGCAAAAAATGAAGTAACATTTGGCATATTTAAAACTTACGGAATTATCTTCTATACCAAAATAGAAACATCACTTTTGCTCATCATCTGAAAGCATAATACCGGTTCTAGTCGTTACATGTTCTACGGGTTAGTAGAAGATAACTACTATATGTCTTAATATCTTCGATTAATTTCTATTTTAATAGGGGGAGGTTACATGCAAAAAAGGGTAGCATTATACGTGTTGGTTATCCTTTTTGTTTGGGTTTCTTATATTGAAAAAGGATTTTCAGCAGAACCGGTTGTCATTGAATTTCTCTATGTTAATTGTCCAAGATGTGGAGGAGAGTCATATCAAATATACCTCTATAACAGTCAAGCACTGAATAAGATTTCAAGGGATTATGGAAACATGGTTCAAGTTTATCGAATTGAATTCTTTTCAGAAGATGGAGAAGCAAAAAGAACTCAATATAATATTGGGATTTTGGATTGGGATTCAATAATTGTTAACTACGAAGTAATAACTAACCGATATGAGAGAGTCAATGAAACCTACCTGAGAGAAATTGTTGATTATTACCTAAATTCTTCAACTACACCAACCCCACCGCTTGAGCCACCACCTCAACTAGCTCAATCTTTAAGTTACACTGCTGCGCTGACACTAGCGTTTATATTCGGCTTTTTTGAGACATTTTCGCCATGCCTGATAATCCTATTATCTTTTGTAGTAAGTTACACATATGGAGGGAACCCAAAATTCACAGAAGGATTCTCTAAGGTTGTTGTTTTTGGCGCTGGTTTTGTGTTTGCTGCCTTGTTTCTAGGGATAATTTTTGGAGCGGTGCTTTTATCTATGCCAACTCTTCGAATATATTTTATATTAGGGGTATCTTTTTTCGCCATAATTTTTGGCTTGAATTCATTGGGGATGTTAAAGATTCCTCTTGACACGAAGCCTTTTCTTAAAAATCTGATGAAAAGATACACTATCGCATATGCGGGAATCCTCTTTCTTGGTTTTATTTTCTATTTTTTAGACCCTTGTATTGCACCTATCCTTGTTTCAATGGCGCCAGTAATGCTTCCTAACATGCTTCCTTTGATTCTTTTCGTTTTTTGTCTGGGTGCTATCCTTCCATTTGTTGGTGCTGGAATTTTTGTAGGTTCAATGTCAAAGTTAGTTAGAATTACTTATAAGCATCGGTTTAAAATTAAGGCAATCAGTGGCCTAATCTTAATAGGCTACGCCGTCTATCTCATTATCTCTTATCTCTCGAGCTATCCTAATCCCTTTTAAATAAAGATTGCATTTTGGGATGTTTTGAATCGTCTTTAACAATGCAAGGATACTATTTATATCTCCACAATCAATAAATATTTTCTACGTTAGCTGGTAATTTAATGTTAGAGAGAAAAAAATTAGACCTTACATTGTCGAGTGTTGTGATTTTAATGATTTTCTCAGCTTTTGCTTTAATTAGGATGGAGAACATTGGATTTTGCAGCGATGGACCCATTATAGTTAATCCAGGCGAATCCATACAAGCAGCTGTGGATGGAGCCAGTGAGGGAAGCACAATCTTAATTAGGTCAGGCAATTATTCCGAAAAGGAAATTCAAGTTAATAAAACTGTGAAGATAATCGGAGAGAATGCAGAAACTACCATTGTAGATGGCCAAACAACAATCAATTTCATATTCAGAGTTAGCATAAGCAACGTAATTATTGAAAACTTAACAATGCAAAACACAAGTTTATCATTTCCAGAAGCCCCAGCCATCAAACTTGATAGCGTTCAAAATGTCACAATACAAAAACTCAGAATAAGAAATGCCGGCTACGGCATTCAAATGTATTTATCGAATTACACGCTAATTGCATACAACAGATTTTCAGAAGCAAATGTGGGGATTCGTATGAGCAACAAAAGCGGCAATAACACTATTTTCTGCAACACTATTGAGAATAACCAAAAGGGTTTAGAGATAACAACTCTAGACTGCCAATTCAACAAAGTATACCACAACAACTTCATAAATAATACAGACCAAATACCTGACGGAAGCTTAGGTTCAAACAACATTTTTGACAATGGGTATCCCTCAGGCGGCAATTATTGGAGTGATCACATAGCATCTGATTCCAAGTCTGGAACTTATCCACAAAGCCAAAATGGAAGTGACGGAATACTTGATTATGCTTATCCAGATTCTTTGTCTCTTTGGGATGAATATCCTCTCGCCTCTCCAATCAGCATAGTCGAAATATCAGCATATGAAAAAACTTTCACAATCGAAGTGATGACAAATTCCAGCGTAACTGTCTACTTTAACCAATCGGCGAAAAGCCTAATCCTATTCGTTAACGACCCAGACGAGGTGAATGGATCCTGCAGAATTCTTATCCCAAAGGAGCTGTTAATCGTTGAAACACTGAATCAATGGCTGATATATTACAGTAATGACTTGAGTGAACAAATAGAGCCTCAATGGATTCATGATGACGACCAGAACACGTACATTTACTTAACTTACTTGTACACGATAAATAAAATAGAGATATTAGTATCGGAACATTTCACTTTGCTGATGCCTTTACTTTTGACTGGAGCTTTGATAGTGATCTTGTTAAAGAAACGAATAAAAAGAAAAACGTCAAACTGGTGTAAAAGAACTAGACTTTAGAGATTTATCTTTTGTTCTTATGAAAATTAAGACTAAGAACAACAAAAGTTGTCACTAACAACATTGCCAACATGACTGGACCAAAAGGGTACTCTGCAACTACAAATTCAGCACTTATCACTATCTTTTGGTTTGGGACAGTAAATAGGAATTCGAAGTACAAGAAAGTGCAAGTGATATTAGAGGAAATCGTAAAACTCTGTTGTCTTCCGTCAACTTTTATAATGAAGTCGCCCCACATAAAAGATTTTAGAACAGTAACATTAACATAGCCAACTTCATCACTCACACTTGTAGCATTAAAACTGAGTTCCTTGAAATTAAAGTTCATTGGAACAGGAGTTAATGTACAGTTACTCTCAGTGACTACAGTAAATGCTTTGTTGTCTGCAACAATTCCATGAGCCAGCAGGTTCACCGAAGACCAGCTATATTCGTAAAACCCAATTACTGATATGAAAGAAATAGGGTTCATATCAGGGTCGTTCAAGTAAGTATCTTCTTGATGGAAAGCTATATTGCAGAAAAGAGAACTATTCGATGGAGGCGCGCGAACAATCTTAAATGTTACGGCTGCCAAAATACCATCACCAGTAACACCAAGTTCATCCCCATATTGACTCGCGCCTAACATAATAAAACCCAACTCGTTGTCAATCACAGCATCAGGCTTGATTGCAAAGTTAAAAGGACTGTATGCAGGAACTGATGCGTCCTTACAATGTAGCATACTTGAATCGAATAAAAGTTTAACTTGCCAGTTCCACAGATTAAAAACGTTAGTGACAGCGACGTAGATGGTAAAGGTAGTATTCAACGAAGTGGTTAAAGCCGCAAAAGTGTTTGCAGTAGGTATCACCGAGACTTTTGTGCTTGTTGCTTTTACATGAAATTGTGTTACATAGAACATTTGAATGACGAATATTGTGAGACAGATAATTACCATGACTCTGTTCTCTAAATCTAATTTGCGCAACATATTCCCTCCCATCATTGGAGACAAGCCAATAAATTAATGTTACTCTTGAAAAACAATTACTTGTTCCTTCAGATATACAAAAAACGGGGAAAGAAAAAAATTAGGTTTTGATGAATCTCAGAAGTCTTTTCGACTTTTTAGTCAAGATCAGAGCAGCCGTCAGCGCTGTCAACATTAACAGAATTCCTAAAACGGCATATTCATTTACTACGGTGTAGAGGTAGTATTCTCCAGAGTTATCTTCAGTTGTCAGATTCTCAGCATTATCGTAGGCTTCAATTTTATATTTGACTTGTGCATCTTGGCTTTGACCTGGAATCTCGGCTTCCCACAATCCAGTGGTTGCGTTGAATATCATTGGAACACTTTCCCATGTCATTCCGTCGTCTACAGTGTACCAGAGTGTTACATTTTTGACGCCACTTTCAATGTCTGTAACATTAGCTGTAACTTTAACTACTTGGTCTGGCTGTACATCAGTTTGTGGATCTTGCATGATGTTGGTTATTTGTGGACCAGTAAAGTCTGTAAATGGAGCTCTATAGTCTGCCCCAATTGTCTCTTCAAAGGGTATTTCATTTATGTTGATATCCATTGCATAAGATGTAATATCATCATTAGGATCCATTGGATTAGCTTCTAGATAAATGAAATTCAAATCTGTCCAAGCTTCTTCGGGATAGACAGTATCCAAAGTGGCATTAAAATGCAAACTCACTAGAAGCCCTTCGCCGCTTGGGAATGGAGCATGCCACAAGCCAGAACCGTCTGTCATTATCATAACAGCAACAGTCCAAGCGTTGTAATCTGGCGGAAGTGCTGGGTCACCCATAAAATCATGCCCATCGACATAGAACATTGATTCACCATCGTTGACAAACGCTTCCACGAACGTTCCAGCTGTGTAATTAATTGGCTCCAGCAATGTTGTATTAAACCCTAAAACAAATTGGAACCCGACAAGTTGCCATTCTTCACTAACATTACCAACCCAGATCTCAATCGTAACTTCGTGGTATAATTGTTTTGCTTTAATAACGCTTGGGTTAATTGCAAGATACGGGTATGGCGGAAGAGGGTAGGTGTACTGATAATAGCCATCGACTCGTGCAGAAGGAATTTCAGCCATGTCTGGGTCAAGCAGATAGGTATCTGCAGGGTCAAGAGTTAAATTACAAGAGAGCGATTCTCCAGGCATCGACGGTGCAGCCATTATCTGGAATGTCATGGACGCTAGGTTGCCGCTGCCGCTTACACCAGGTTCGTCGCCGAGACGACTTGCACCCATCATGACGAAACCTGTTGTGTTGTCAATCACAGGTGTTGGCTTGATAGCAAAGTCGAAAGGACTTCCTGGCGACACTTGTGCATTTGTGCATTCTATCAGGCTTGCATTAAACCAAAGTTTGACTTGCCAGTTCCATAGGTTCGCAACATTTGTAACACTGACGTTGATGGAAAAAGTGCTGCCGATTGGAGTCGTATCTGTGTAGAATATGTTGCTTTGTGGATCAACCGAGACCGTTGTGTCTTGTGCATTAACTTTTGGTGAAAACGTTGAAAATGCTAATGTAACAATAAGCAGCGTCAGATAAATCATGAAAACACTGTTTTTCAAGTCAATTTTCTCCATATAGATTTCCACCTAACCCAACAATTATTATGTATCACTATATGAGCTTTACGATGCAGAAATCTTTTGCCTAAGTATATTTTCCAGGTGCGTGTTTCATTAGTTTTCGTCTCTGGGCATATCTCAAAGCACTTCTTGCGATTTTATAGACTATGTAGAGCCCTATTAGACCAAAAAATACTGCAATAACAGGTCTATAATCTATCAATGTTAGAGTCATACCTATAGGAATTGATTGTTTGATAGGTGTTGAGGTAAGGTTATCATCATCAACTACTTGAAGAGTTATATCAGCCCCCGAGTCAGTTTTGTTGTAGGCGTGGTAGACTACTGGAGAAGTGGTTTCTAAAATATTTCCATCACCGAAATCCCACATGTACTTTGTGATATTGCCATCAGGGTCATAGGATCGAGAAGCATTAAACAATATAAGTTCGCCAACAAAGTATGGCGTTTCTATTTGAGTAGGCATAATCAACATCTTATCTCCATGGTCAGTAACCGTGGGTTCTATAGTGAAATCAGCGACAGGCGGAACCTTTCTGCCTTGAGTTGCTACTGTCCCGGATTCATCGAGGTACGGAAGCTCAGCCTCTGGGTCATCCCAATAGTAGAGGTATGTATGGAACTCATAAGGAACCCACTTATCACCTGTCTTATATGCTCCTGGAGGAAGAGCCGGGTAGTCTTTTGTTGCGATCCTAAGTTGTGTACTTCCAGCACCTCTAACTGTGAAGTTAAGCGAGCATAGAACGCCATCGCCGGAGACACTGTCGAGCATTATGAATGCGCCCATTACTGCAAAACCATATTCTTTAAAGTTGTAAATTAAATAGTCCATCGGAATGGGACTTTTGCCATTCATTTTGAAAATGTCATCGTCAGGAACCCAGATGGCTGTGCATTCCAAAAAAGTAAGGTTGTATACTATTGCAACTTGCCAACCGGAAAAGGACGGGGCATCAGTAACTGTTACATTAACTGTAAACGAGTCTCCGAGGACTAATATAAGCTCGTGAATGACGACTGTCTCATTGCTTGGACCTTGATTTTCCGATTCAGGGGGAGTAACTGTACTTGTAACCATGTTTTCCGCACTTATAACAACACTTACGGGTGTTGTGTCCACAAATTCAATGTCAAGAGGGATAATTGTGTGAGTTTCATTCGATACCTTCGTCACGTTTGTAGGTTCTCCATTGAGAGTTGCGTTAAACTCGCCCCACATAAAATTAGTTGGAATAGTCACGTTAATTGAGCCAATGTCAGTGGCGTTGCCTGAAACGTTAAAGTACACAATATGTTCTGTTAAGTTGAATTTCATCGGGACATAGTCGATAGTACAATTACTTTCGGTGATAACGACATATTTTTCTGGAGCGTAGAGACCACTTACAAAGTGCGGCTCAATTGAGATTTTTGTTTCTGGGGCAGCAACTACGCGAAGAGCGTTAAAAGAACTCAATACTAAGGTAAAAATTGCTACTAAAATGCTAATTTTTAAGCAAAAGGCTCCTACTTTCAACGCTTCACCACCTTTACAGCACTAACCTAAAACAATCTGCAACTTATAAGATTGCCGATAAAATTTCAGAATTTCATGAATAAAAAAAAGGGTTATGAGCAGCCTTTCCCATAATTTCTAGCGATAAGTCCTATGTCTAGCATGTCAATTTTGTTGTCTTGTTTTAGGTCAGCATCTGGATTCCATCGGGGATGCAAGGGGTTTGAACCGAAAGCCAAGGAAACCAAGCCTATGTCGATCATATCCACTTTTCCGTCACCATTTATGTCACCCATGTATCGAACTTTAATTGTTCCATCTGTTAAGACGTTGTCTGCAAGGTTTGTCTCGTAAGGTACTTGAACAGCTTCAGCAGAAATTTCGTATTCATTGCATGGTGTTACAGGCGTGGTGTTCCAGACAAATATTATCGTCCTGCTTTCGCTTGGTAGTAAATCGGCAACATTTATTATCCCGATAAGTGTTGATTCGTAGAAGGCTTTAACATCGAATGATTCGGTGACATTTCCTTTATTCGTTACAGTAACATTGATGTAGGCAAGCCATCCTTGATAGACCCATGTCCGAGCAGTGTCAATAGCAGTTACCGCCACATCTCTTATCAGCGAAGCGAAATATCCATGTTGAACCTCATGCACTATAGGCTTTCCAAGCGAATCCTCAATGTAGGTATCAGTGAGGTTTATCGGACTAACACCCCAAGCCTCCACATGGAAAATTATGGTGGCAATTGTCACGGGGGTGTATGTGGTGATTGGATTCGGATAGGTCAGGTTTACCCATATGTATCCGCTATCATCATCAATCACCATCTTCTTTGAAGGCATCTGACCTTGCACAGAAGGTATGGTGACCTGAAGTTCCAAAAGAACTTCACGAGTATAGGTAAGGTTAAAGATGACCTTTTTCATGTTCTCGATATCAGCTATTGTCACGTTTATAGTGAAGCTTGTGCCAGGCACAAGGGAGGGGTCTCTCACTTCAGGTGGGTCGATGCTCAATTTTGCAAGTAATATGTTGCTGAAGTAGCCGTTGAACGTGTCATGTGAAAGAGCATTACCGATCGAGTCGCGCAAGATATCGTCAAATATTGGTATAGAGCTTTCGCCTAAATCTTCCACATGGAACGTGATTATTGCAAGGTCTCCGTTGCCGCTGACGCCTACGCCGCTTGTTATTGTGCAGCTCATCACGATGGCATCGTAGGTTTCATTTACTGTGGAAATTATTGAATATTCGAAGTGTGTTGATCCTCCAGATTTCAGAAATGGGCCTTCAACAACGTTTGTCGCATTTAAGAGGTTTCTTGGGAACCAAACGCTTAGTTGCCAAGAATAAAGGTCAGTCGCATTTATTATACTTACATTTAAATTGAACTCGTTACAAGGCGTTAGTGTCGGATCGACAACTCTTGGAGGGTTAATGTAGAGTATTGCTGGAGGGGGAGGCACCCAATTGCTGAAGTAACCGTCTTCCATGGTTGCTGGTATTTCACTCATGTCTGGGTCAAGCAGATAGGTATCCTCGCCGTATGGCCTAGAATAATTGATGTATGAAGAACCCCTTTTCATCACTTGGAACTCAAAAGAAGCCAAAACGCCATCGCCGCTGACACCAGGGTCGCCGCCGAGACGACTTGCACCCAGCATGACGAAACCTGTCACGTTATCAATTATAGGTGCAGGTTTGATAGGAAAGTTGAACGGACTATCAGAGGGAATCCATGCACGCGCACAAGCAATCACTGTTGGATCAAATAGTACTTTTACCTGCCAATTCCAGAGATTCACGACGCCATTTACTGTAGCGTTTATAATAAACTTTGAACCAATATCTATTGTAGGATCAACTATCGAAGGGGGAATTATTTTGAGGGTTGCTGTTTGTGCAAATGTTGGTTTGATGACAAGGATTGTTGGAACAAGTATTAGAGTTATCAGCTGCACTAAGATTATCTTGGCTGCTTTATTATTTTTCATATTCTTCTCCTTCCCTTCACACAAGCAGATTATCCCTTAAGGTATGATTTAAGGCTTATGGAGTTTTTTTCTACTGGCAAAAAAGCGAGAGGCTAACGGAATAAAATGTTATATGCCGTTGCTTCCATAAGCTTTGCAGACAATGCCGATATCTTTCATGTCAACTCTGCTGTCGCCATTAAAATCAGCACGTGCATCCCAATTTGAGTCGCCTGGTTGTGAGCCGTACGCTTTTGAGCATAATCCGACGTCAATCATGTCAACTTTTAGGTCCCCATTTATATCGCCCAGTAATATAACTTGGAATATTGTGAGATCTGTTGCGAACTGTTGATAGAATGTTGTTGCATAGACTACATAGTTGCCTAAAATTAAGTCTTTTTTGGTAAGAATGAAAGTGATACTAAAACTGGAGGTCGCTGATGCTGAGGGTTGCGGCAAAGTTATACTAGATGTCCCTGTGATGGTGAAGGTGGCTGTTCTCTCTGGACAGTAAGGCACACCACCGTCTTTAGGATTTTCAGTGAATAGACTTGCATAAATAGTGGTTACTCCAGCAGGAGCATAGGTGGGTATTGTTGGAAGCTGGGCTATGAGGAAACTCGAATTGTTGCCAGGTGTTTCTCCACGTGAAGGTGTAAATGCGTAAAAAGGAGTGCCTGTGGAAAACTGCATGTACAGAGCTACAACTACAAACTGTGAGAAGGGACTGTTATTTCTCCATTCAATTTTTACGTAAGGTGTTGACCCTCTTGAGAAAGAACTTTTAGGTTCACCGTACAAGTTGCAAGAGTATAAGTTTGTGATTTCCAAAGTCCAGCTCGGATTCAAAATTTCGCCCGTTGGCACCGTTCTAAATAGATATGACCCATAATTGTTAACTATTTCTAGCGCCACAAGTGCGTCCTGTACTAGTGAACCGTCCAGAGTTAGGTTTCCAGCAATGTTTACTTGGTCTCCAGCACTGTAAGTCACCTTGTCCGTGGACACAACTAAGGTAAGAGTTGATGCTGAGGTCAACATGAAGCTTAACTGTGTGAGCAATGTAACCAACGTGAGAGCCATTATTGATCTGAAAACTTTCATCCACTTTACCAGCCTGATAAAGTTTAATACTTTTGCTGTAATTAAGGATTATGGAATATTATTCTGCTCTATTCATTACTGGGATTTAATCGTTTATACTTATTTAATCTTCCCCCTTTACGTAGACGAGTACTCTAAGTATGAAAATAGCATGCAAAAATAGTTTTTAATAAAAAAAGGGGATGGAGTTGGTTTTTACTTTCGCCTACTCAATTGCGATGTAAAAGTCTATTGTGTTCGTTGCCTCTGGACAGTACGCGATGCCGTTGTCCCATGGCAGGTTGTCAAACGCGTTAGCGTAGACCGCTGCTTTGCCGACCATGGCGTTGGACGGCATGGGTATAGTGACTTCCCATGTGTCTTCGAAGAAGTGGCAGTAGTATCCATATTCGCCCCAGCCGAACATTCCATAGTCTAAGATGTCATAGCCTATCACGAAGCCTAGCTCATCATAGACGACTACTGTGAGGTTCAATGGTACTTTCTGCATGCGATACGTACGGAATGTCACAATGAATTCCAATGGATCGTTGGTCAATGGTTTCCTCTTGATGAACTGGGTGGATTTGGGTTCAACGCTTGTGATTTCTGTGTGCCACCAGACTTTGAATGGCATTGTGTCGTTGGCACGTTGCTCAGCGACTTCAACCGTCGCATGCGCGATCCACTCACCTAACACGCGTCCTGCGGGGTCGTCGCATGGCCATGGGATTCTAAACGACACGTGGGCAATGCCAATGTCGTTTGTTGTAGCTTCGCGGTAGATGTAGAATTCGCCGTGGCGAATTTCAAAGGCAACAAGTTTCTGTTGTACTGGGTCGTCGTTGTATTTGACTAATGCGTAGAGTTCTACTTGTGCTTGTGGAGCAAATGAATCACTTGGATTTCCATAGTCTTGTCCGCCAAAGGGCGTATCATATTGCGAGTAGAGATCTAATTGAAGGCCTAGAATTTTCATTGGAGCACGGTAATTGGCTCCGACGTTTGGACCGGTTGGGATCTCATCCATGTATTGGTTCAATGCGATATTCTTGAAGTCGTCTAAGTCAGTGTAGGGGTAGTTTTCTAGTTCTGTGAAGCTTACGTCAGTCCAAGCTTCAAGAGGCGATAATGTTTCGTAGATCGCCCTGAAGTTTAAGCTGACCAGCAAGCCTTCGCCGCTTGGGAATGGAGCATGCCACAAGCCAGAACCGTCAGACATTATCATAACAGCAACAGTCCAAGCGTTGTAGCCAGGCGGAAGAGCCGCGTCACCTATATAATCATGCCCATCAGCGTAGAGCACCCATTCGCCGTCGTTAGCAAAACCTTCCATGAATGTCCCAGCAGTATAGTCCACTGGTTCTAATAGTGTAGCGTTGAAACGCAATGCAAATTGGAAGCCTATTATTTCCCATGCTGCAGCAACATTTTTCACGTAGACATTGAATGTTACAATCTGGCCCAAATAACCTGCTTTTATCTCAGCTGGCACCACTTGGTAGTACGGAATCTCTGATGGTGGCGCCCAGAATATTTCGTATGTTCCGGGCTCAGGAGTGAATGCAATGTTGCTCATATCTGGATCCAATAGGTAGGTATCAACCGCGTCAAAGGTTATGCTGCACGAGAAGTATTCTCCATACGCAACTCCTTTCATGACTTCAAATACAATCCATGCTAGGTCGTCGCTACCGTCGACACCAGGTTCGCCGCCGAGACGACTTGCACCCATCATGACGAAACCTGTTGTGTTGTCAATCACAGGTGTTGGCTTGACAGCAAAGTTGAATATGCTTGTTGCCGGGACAAATGCTTGTGCTGCCTCTATTACGGTCGGGTCAAATTTGACTTTTATTTGCCAGTTCCAAAGGTTCACAATATCTTTGACATATACGCGTATGTAGAAAATGTTGCCCGCAACAGTCTCAGTGTGAAATACTATGTCGCCTGCTCCCGCTGGAGTTCCATCGTGCTTTGTGTCGAATGTTTTGAAAGCAGTCCAGTAGGTGGGATTGACATGGGATAAATCATGGGTGTCATCTGGATTCAGTATCGAAAGAGTGGCCGTTACAGCTTTAGCTGGAAGTATTGGCAAGCTTAGGAGCATCCCAGAAATCATCAGCACTACTAGCGCTATACAAAGAGTTTTCAAAGTTTTCTCTCTCATATTATTCTCCCTTCTCCTTTCAGCAAGTATGAAATTACCACTTTCTAAATTTAAGCATTCCGGAATTATCTTCTATTACCTCTAAATGAAACAAAAAAGAATAATGGAAATAGATTGAAAATTAAAGGCTGATAACTACTTTCCTAATTCACCTGCAACAACATGACAAGCTACTAAGTGCCCATTTCCAACATCGACCAGCTGTGGCTCAACCCTGCGACAAGTGTCTATGAATATTGGACATCTTGGATGAAAACTGCAACCAGAAGGAGGATTTACAGGACTTGGAACCTCTCCAGTCAAAGGTACACGATCTTTCCTTTTAGTAGGATCAGGTATGGGAATAGATGCGAATAAAGCATTAGAATAGGGATGCAGAGGTCTATTATAAAGCTCTCCAGTCTCGGCAACTTCAACAACTTTCCCAAGATACATAACTCCAACCCTATCACTGATAACTTGCACAACGCTAAGATCATGGCTGACAAACATATAAGTTAAACCAAACTCTTCACGCAAACTTTGAAATAATCTTAGAAGTTGAGCTCTCACACTTACATCAACAGCGGAGGTAGGCTCATCCAAAACAACAAACTCCGGATGCAAAACAAGAGCTCTAGCTACAGCAATTCTCTGCCGTTGTCCTCCACTGAACTCATGTGGATATCGATAAAGATGCCTTTCAGTCAAGCCAACCCTTTCAAGTATGTCAAGAACCATTTTGCTAACTCGGGGACCACGAGCTATTCCTTGCGCAACAATAGGCTCTGCAACTATATCTTTTATGAGCATTCTCGGATCTAAAGAAGTCGTAGGATCCTGATAAACAATCTGCATTTTACGTCTCAGCAGTTTCAATTTCCTTCCGTGATAAGTAGCAAGGTCATATTGACTCCTAATCTTTTTTACCATTGAAGAGTGCGGGTTCTCCTTTTCAAGTTTTTCAACTTTCTCAAAAACATCATCAGGAGTGTTATAGTAAATACTGCCTTCATGAGGAGTGAACAGTCTGATAATAGTCTTTCCAAGAGTTGTTTTGCCACATCCTGACTCACCAACTAATCCGAAGCACTCACCTTTTTGGATATCTAGACTAACACCGTCAACGGCTTTAACGTCAACAATCTTTCTCTTTAGAAGACCGCCATATATTGGATAATACTTTCTTAATCCTCTTATGCGTATAAGGTTAGTCATTCAGAACCCCCATAAAGATGACATGCTACGTAGTGATCTTTCTTAACTTCAATGAAAATTGGTTTAATTTTTTGACAAACTTCTATTGCGTAAGAGCATCTATCGTGAAACCTGCAACCAGAAGGAGGATTTATTAGACCTGGAACAGTCCCTGGTATTGATTTCAAAGGCTTATCCGCTCTAGGAATGGATTCAAGCAATCCTCGCGTATATGGATGTAATGGTTCCTTGAAAAGTTCGAAAACTTCGGCAAGCTCTACAACGTTTCCCGCATACATAACCGCGACTCTATCAGAAACTTCGGCAACAACCCCTAAATCATGAGTAATATACAGTACTGAAGATTTAAATTCCTTCTTCAATCTCTTAATCAGATTCAATATTTGAGCTTGTACAGTGACATCAAGGTTGGTTGTGGGCTCATCTGCAATTAAAAGTGTTGGATTGCATGATAAAGCCATGGCAATCACTGCTCTTTGAGCCATGCCTCCGCTGAGTTCATGGGGATACATTCTTGCAACTCTTTCAGGATCAGGAATTTCCATATCTCGGAGGATTCGAACTACTTCCATGCGTACTTCGCGTTTAAGTCTTCGTTGAGAACGGGGGATTTTCGACAGTATTCTATTTACGAGCGATGTCGGGTTCTTAAGCATTCGTCTGTAGAGACGCATCTCAAAATTTGTGCCCTTTTTCTCCTTTTTCTTTCGTTCTTCTTCGAGGGATGATAACGCTCTTTTCAGAAACTCTTCTTCCCTATGTTTAAGCAGAACTTCCGCGATTTGATCTTCAACCGTGTAGACTGGATTTAAGTAAGCTCGTGGTTCTTGGAAAATCATTGAAATCTCTTTACCTCTTATGGTTCTAAGGAACGAGTCCGTCTGTTTCAGTAAGTCGATTTTCTTATCATCAAGTTTGAAGAGTATACTTCCACCCTCTATTTTCCCCGGAGAAGGCACCATAACTAATGTTGAAAAACTTGTAACGCTTTTTCCACATCCAGTTTCTCCGACTAAGCCTAGTGTTTCGCCCTCTTTTATTTTCAGGTTTATGCCATCCAGAGCTTGAACTATTCCTTCATATGTGTAGAAGTTTAGAATTAAACCCTTTACCTCAAGCAAATCATCAGTCAGTTCTATCTCCTCCTAAGCGTGGGGTCAAGGACATCCCTCACTGCGTCACCCAACAAGTTCCATCCTAACACAAACGTGAATATGAATATTCCAGGGATTAGAAATGCATGCAGATTTTGCAAAAATTGCTCGGACCTTATCCAATTTCTTGACCTTTCAATTATTTGTCCCCAGTCTGCATAGTTTGGCGGTGCACCAAGACCTAAAAAGCTTAAAGCTGCTGCGAGTAAGACTATGGACCCAGTGTCGAGCGAAGCCATTATAAGTATTGGGTACACACCATTTGGCAAAATGTGTTTAAAGACTATTCTCAAGTCTGAAGCGCCTGAAGCTTTTGCAGCTTCCATGTAGTCTTCGCCTTTAACTCTCAAAACTTCTCCTCTGACAACTCTAGCGTATGATGGCCATCCAATAAGCCAGAGAGTGATTAGCACTTTATCTAATCTGCCTAGCTGAATTGATAAGAAAATTGGGAGCAGTACGTATGAAACTAAGAAGACAGCCAAAAATCCTGATATTAAGATTATTATCTTTTTGTTTGTCCGTGTCACAAGCGCGAACACCAACGTCAAACCCAAGAGTGCGCTTACGATGAGTGACAAATTTATATTCAAGAAATCAGGCAGTGCTATCACCAGAGCCATTGCGAGGATTAGCCCAGGAAAAGCTATTATTATATCCGTAAAGCGCATAAGTGCTTCATCAGCTATGCCACCATAATATCCAGCTGCTATCCCTACAATGAGCCCAATTATTACAGAGATTGCTACTGTTGTCAAACCAACTCTGAAAGCAGTTATCGTACCCCAAATGCAAGCATGATATATATCATACTGTTCATCTGTCGTCCCGAAGAGATGAGCTGTTGATGGAGGAGTGGGAGAAGGCATTAGCTTTCCAATCTCTGTATCTTTAGGAATTATAAACGGATCGTATCCCGGTAGAGGAGGAGACAAAACAGGCGCCAAGATGGCGATGACCACAAAGCCTACCACTATGAATATCCCAATCAAAGATAATGGACTCTTCCGCATTTTGTTGAACATAAATCTCCATTCTTTAATCCTAGGCTGCATTGAGACTTTAAATTCTTCCCATCGTGAAAGCTTGGCCATATTTACATCAACCTTATTCTTGGATCGATATAGGCGTAAAGTATGTCAACCATTAAGTTTGATATGACAAAAACAATAGCTGAGAACATTGCAAAACCAAGAACAGAGGGAATGTCGATCTGTCTTGCTGCGCTTGCTGCCCAGCTGCCAAGCCCACCAAAACCAAACACCGTTTCCGTTATTGTCACTCCCGTCATCAATCCCCCAACTAAGAGACCAGAAAGAGTTACTACAGGTATCAAGGCATTTCTTCTTGCATGTTTGTTTATAACCTCTTTTTGTGTCAGACCCTTAGCTCTGGCGGCCATTACATACCCTTTACCCATAACTTCAAGCATGGATGAACGTGAAACTCTAATAATCAAGGCGATGTCAATCACTACTATCACCGTGGCAGGCATGATGATATGTTTAAACGCGTCCCATGCGAGCCATAACTGTCCGTTTAAAATACCATCAACAATATAGAGACCAGTGTATTTGGTAAAGTGTCCGGAATCAACAAAGGCGAATGCTTCTGCACCTAGTCTTCCAGGTGCAAGCCAACCTAAGTAACCGTAAAACAGCGCTATAAGTATCAGACCGAGCCAGAAAGAGGGTAGTGACCAACCAATTATCGCAACAGATCGTGTAACATGGTCGAAAGGTTTGTCCCTTTGGACAGCTGATTGAATACCAAGATACAAACCTAGAACAATTATGACAGGAGCCGCAAATACTATTATTTCAAAAGTTGCAGGAAATTTTGCAATTATTGCGTTTAGCACAGGCATACCACCAGTTTTCGACCAACCCAAATTTCCTTGGAGAACCTGACTCAACCACGTGAAATACTGCATATAAAAAGGGTTATTTAGACCATACTGATCAACCACGTTGCTAATGTTTTCGGGTGTGAGAGCTTTCTCGCTTCTCACATAAAGCAACGCTCTTACTGATGGGGGGAAAAACATTGTAACGGCAAATATAAGCATAGTAACTCCCAACAATACAGGAACCAGCAACATTAATCTTCTCACAATATATGTTATTAATCCCATTTTTCTCTCATCATCAAGAAAAAAGAATACGTGAATATTTAACTCTGCCGATTATTTATTATTTGCCATTAAGATCAAAATTCAATTTCTTAATCAGTTGATATATACAAATAAAAAGGGGGAAGTGATTCATTCAATAGCGCATTTATGGTGATGCCCAAACGGCTGATGTTTTTCCGTAGTCTTTGGCTACGAAGCCTATGTCTTTCATGTCGATTTTTCTGTCGTTGTTAATGTCGCATCTGAAGTTCCATCTCGGGTGGACTGGTGGACCGTAGGTTCCACCATAGCCCTTGCTTACCCAACCAATGTCCTTCATGTCAATCTTGCCATCATAGTTTGTATCTTCAGGCAAGCGGTTGCTAACAGTGTATTCTGGATAAGTATCGTATAGCGCGTGTGGCACATAGTACCACTTCCACAAGTTTGCAGCGTATAAGCCTGGAGCAATTATGTTGTAGAACCAGCCAACAGTCCAGTCTCTTTCGAAGTGTCGGCCAATGGCATCATATATTGGAACGCTTGGAGTATCAGCCCTTGCTAACTGTTGGATCTGTGTATATATTGCACATCTTTCTTCAGCTGGTGCTGCAATGCCTTGATCTATTAAGGCGTCCATTGTTGGATTATAGTAATTCTGTGATGCTGCAAAGGTGCCTGCACTGTGGTAGAATGGGAATGCAAAGTTGTGTGGGTCCGGATAGTCAGCTAGCCAACCAATGAAGAAGACTGGCAGTTGGTGCGCTACCATTGCGGCTAGATAGGGTGCCCAGTCGATGTTTACGACGTTGACAATAAAGTTGGTGCCGTACTTAGCGTTGATGGCATTCATGCCAGCTTGAAGTCTTTCGCAAGCCATTTTTCTCGCTTTGTTGACCGTGTTGTACGTTACACTTATCGTGAAGCCTGTGGCCACGAGTCCTGGAACTTGGCTAAACTCGTTGTAGGCTGCGTCTATGTCGAATGTGTATCCTGGCACTGACGGGTCGTAGCATAGCAATCCAGGAATGATGTTCGTTGCTGGGGAAATGGCTTCTCCTAAGAAGGCCTCTGACAGGTATGTTGCATAGTCAAACGCGTACGCGAAAGCTAATCTGTTGTGTATACCCCATGCTGCGTTGCCGAAGAAGTCTCTTGGGATGCCGCCTGCTGAGAAGACTCCATAATCGTTTATTGTTCCGTAAGGAGTCGTTGGGTCGATGTCGAAATTAAAGAACATTGTACCGACGGCTAGTCCTGGAAGTGGATAGATGCAGCGTATTCCAGGCTGACCAACTATTAGGCCTATATCGGTTCTTGGTATGGCACAAAAGTCAACATCGCCAGCGAGGAACATTGATTCTGCAGTTGCAGTATCGTATGCCCATGTGACCTTCACGGAATCTACATAACCGGCTGGTGTCACATCTGTTCCAAGAGGTACAGATGGGTATGGTGGTGCAGGCCAGTCAACCGGCCAACCTCTCCAATAGGCAGTGTTTCTGTCGACGCGCCAGTAATTGTCAACCATGGTCAAAGTGACGAATGTGAATGGCCCTGTTCCCATCATGACTGGTGTTGGATCGTCCAATGGTGAAACTAGTGGGTAGTGATAGGCTATCCAGCCTGTATGGTCTCCCCACTCGCCATTCCAATCGTTGCGTCCAGCTGTAATGAGGTCGTTTACCCATTGTTTGCTTAGGATGCTTGACCAGGATTGAGACAGTATTTGCAGGAATGGTGCGTAGGCTCCTGGAAAAGCGAGGTTGAACCAAACATGCGTGGCGTCCGATTCAACAGCATGGTCAATCATGTTGCCTACCAGGGCAACGTCCGGTCCTGGATTAGTAGCGTTGCCGATGTCGCCTAAGCCTTCAGCACCCCAAGTGTTGAGTAGAGGCTCGTAGAACATCCATGTTGGACCGCCAATCCTGTCCTGAACCATAGCACGCTCAAAGGAATATTCAACATCCGCTGGAGTCAGAGCGTAACCGTTGTGGAACGTGAGGCCAGTTCTTATCTCGAAGGTATATCTAAAATACCATGGTAATCCTTCAGGGCTCGTGGTTCCAGTGATGTTCTCAACAACTGGCATTGAGGTAGCAAGCATAGGAATGTACTCTTCCAACAGTTCTCCGTCAAAGTAAATCAAAGTTTCATAAACGTTGAATATCAATTCAGCACTTGCAGTATCATAGCACCATGCAGGATCAACAGTTTCAGGACCGCCACCTGCTATCGTTGCAACAATAAACTCCATGGGTCGTTTAATCGTTGGGGGAGCAGCAAACGCTGGCAAAACTTCAGTTGCAAGCATTAGAGCTACTAAAATCACAGCTATTGACACAAATTTCTTCATGTTCTCTCCTTCTCTCCTTTATTTTCAGCAAAAAATAGAGAAGCGCCAAGAAGTATTTAATCCTTACGGAAGATTGTTTCAGTGGATTTTTCTATTTCTTACTGTACAGAAATCAAAAATTAATGCCGCAAAAACGTCTATCCATTCTCATTTTCTCCCTTCTCCTGCTTTCTGACTACTTTATCTCTGTAACCTCTAAACACTAGCCAAAAAACAATCAGACAGACGAGGAAGATCCACATGAACAAGGGAGGCATGGAAATGAGGACCCACGCAATCGCTAACGGAACAACAAGTAGTGCCATATAAATTGCAACTAATTTCCAAAACCATCTTTTCCTCAAAACCAACAAAATCCCTTCAACGAAGTATTCGTCATCGCACTATTTATCTTTGACGTCATCAGAAAACCTTTATCTGAAACCATAAAGAAATAACTTCTCAAGAATAAGAGCAGTGTAGAAAAGCATTCACTAGAGAATGAGAAATGAACGAAAAAAAAGAAAGAAAAAGAAACAAGAGAATAAAGAATAGTACACTAGCGGTCACAGTCTTCTTTACATTAATTGTAGCAATACTAGCAATTTCATTTATAACCGAACATAAAAATGAAAACCCACCCAAACCATCATCAAGAGAATACTTCAAAGTAGAAAACGCATCCGCTTGGGCCGAAGCCTTTGATTCAAGCCAAAATGTATTGAAAGTGAAGGCTATAGGATTCTACATCACACCAATAAAAGGCAACGCAACAGACGTATTCATAGATCCTGGAGGACAAATAGACCCAATTGACTATTACTTTAAACAAATCAACTGCAACCAAACAGAACCTGTCGACATACAATATGCAAATCCAACATACCCTTTAGCTTACAAGGAAGGAGAATTATACACAATCACGATAAAAATATGGTGCGCAGAAACAGACTGGAACGATAAGGAAGTGACAGTGTACTTTAGCTGGCCATAGCACACAGTAATAATGTTGCACAAACTTTAAATTTTACGTATTTCTTAAGAATAAAATGCATGCATGCAAATGAATGAGAGGAAGGGGGAGCATTGTGGGAGGCCTAATAGTCGAGCTTTCATGCCCCGAACATGGACTAGAACGCTTCACAGTTAAGGTTATAAGACGTTTTAACATATCACCAGAAGAAATCATCCCAAAATTTAGAACTAAACCTGAATATGATCTGAGCGGCATAATAGTTGGAAGAGAAGTCAATACAAAGGAAGTACAAAAATACCTAGAAAACTACCTCCGAGAAAAAGGGATCTGGGAACGTGTCCTTAGCATTAAACTCGTCTAAAACACGAACTGATTACTCTTTAGACCTCTTCATCATTGCAGAGCTAATTAAAACAGGTAATTTAGTTTCCAAATACCGCCAAAAATCTTTTTCAAATTTCCTCCAATCCTCGTCCGACCTCAACTTTTTTAGAAAGAAATATCCGCCACCGAACATCTGTGCAAGAAAAGGTGACGCTTGAAAACCTCTCTTTTTTTCTCCACATAGTTTCAAAGTAACAGAAAAACTATTTGGTTGTCCCTCAATAGAGATACTTACAGTTTCGGATAACTTATAATACGGGGAATCACTCGCAATAATCTTATAACCATTAGGCGTTTTTTCTTTTATCGCTTCAAAATCCTTCATCTTTAAAAAATCACCCAAGCAATCAGCTAATAGAGCTAAGTCAATAGCTTTATCGGCGTAACCTCGCTGCAATTCAACTCCTCAACATCTACAGTATGCCAGACATATAAAAACTTGTTATCTCCTCTGACCCTTCGATTAATGCATATTCCGGCAAAGCACATAGTCAAATTCACAGTAACAGAGCAAATTTGCACTGATAAACTCGGCAAGCTTAAATTTTTAGGTCCCAACTATATCATTGATAAAGAATGAGAGTTTTCAATGTTTTCTTATCAACATTGATACTAATCTTAATTTTTTCTTTAAGTCTTCCTGTAGTATTCGCAAGGTTATTGACAAATCCGATTATCGGAGTGAGAACAGGACAATGGGCAAAGTATATAGGCTCTCCACCGTTCGAAGAATATGAATGGATACATATGTCAATAACAAATCTTGTTGATAATAATGTAACCATAGCCGTCAAGTTCCGTTTACGTTATCCTCATCAGATGAGCTTACACCCACCAAACGCCCCCTCCTACTACCCACCATACTACGAAATGTCTGTGGGAATTAATTTGGCAACTGGCGAAAACAATTTTGGATTTATGTTTTTAATACCCATTAATTTAACCATCGGAGACGAGATTCCTTTACCTCAATCACTAAGAGCAAACTACACGTGGAGTATTAACGGTACTGATGTTAGAGAATACGCCGGAGTGAAAAGAATAGTAGTGTATGCCTCCTCTCAAAGAATGTCTTGGGATGGCCCTGGTACCATGTACTGGGACAAAGACACCGGTTTACTTGTTGAAATGGTAGCAAATGAAAAAGGTTCATTATTCTCTTCCATGAGACTCATCGAAACAAACATTTGGTCCTTAAGTCTTTTGGAAATACTGACGCACAACTTTCTTTATATTTTCATGATTGTTGGAGCTCTGGCTTTCCTTATTACTATAATATTCACTCAGTTGAAAAGACCAAAAAGCATTACAAGCGACATAGCCGAGGAAAGAGAAAGTTTATTCAAAAATTTACATAGCCGTATCGCTCCGAATATAGGTAGAATACTTGTGGCTATTGGTTTAACACTCTTTACAGCAGCTGCCCTAAGTTATGCTAACTATCACCAGATGTTCTTTTCTTTTGGCGTCGTGTTTGGTGTTATTTTTTCAGTTGTAGGTTTATTAATACATACTAAAGCATGGGAGGGAACCAGATATAAAATAGACATTGGATACATAATGATGGCTGCGACTGTTATTTTACTATCCATTGCGGTGGTATTCATGCTATTCCGCGAGCTTGGAGCTGAGATACCATACAAAGAGGTTTACGTGACGTTTGCTGGAGGAATGTATAAACCGCACGTCTTAGAGTTCACGAACATAGAAACTGTTTATGTATATCCATATTTGGACCTAGTAAATCCTTTAGCAACCATTGCGTTATGCCTTGGAGCCTATGGACTCTTCATTAAAGTTTTCTACGGATATTGAAATTAAATGAACCAAAACACTGATACTCAGAGCCTAAAGTATATCAGAGAAAAAATTAACGTCCTTCAATTTTAGAAAAAAAAGGTTTATCGGATTTCACCAAAGTGTTTGGCTGTTAGTCCTATATCGCGTAGGTCTATTATGCCGTTTTGGTCTAGGTCACAGGTGGGATTCCATCTTGGATGGTCAGGAGATGCGCCAAATGCAAAGCAAACAATTCCAATATCACTCATGTCAACTTTGCCGTCACCATTAACATCACCCATCATTCGTATTTCGACCAAGCCATAAGCGAAAATGTTGTTTTCCGTGTTGGCTTCTCCAGAAACTATGCTTGCAACAGCCTTTATGGTGTAGTTGTGATGGTAAGGAACACTTGTTGTATTCCAATTAAAGCTCAGCGTTAAAGTCGCATTCGGATCGAGATTTTGAACGTTTTCTGTTGCTATAACAGTGTTACTATAATACAATGTTACGCTGAATGTTTCAGTTCCATTTCCTAAGTTAGCCACTGTCACGTTAACGCTTACAACCCATCCTTGATACACAACATTAAATGGAATAGTTACGTTAACAATGGCAATGTCATGGACAATAGTCTCTGCAGACTTAACAGTGACTATTCCATCATAAAACGTGTTATCTTCTCTATCAGTTTCATATTGAACCATAGAAGCCATCGCGTAGATTAAGTAGTCTCCAACTGTCGCATCTGTAGTGTTCCAAGTAAAGGTCAAAGTGGATTTTTCGCCAGGCGTGAGACCTATCACTCTTAACATTCCGATGACATATACGCTTGGCAGTAAATGCGAACGCAATTCGTAGTGTCCATTTTCCTTAACCGCAGGGATATCTGAACAACTTGAATCCCATAGAAATGTGTCCTCGTTGTTTATGTTCAGAGAACAAGAATGGACTTCGCCTTCTGGAGGTACGGAAACAACTTCAAACTCGATTATGCATAATTTTCCACTGCCGTAGAATGGTTCTTGCCCAGGAGGTGACGGAAACAATATTGCACCGACCATTACAGAGTTATTGCTTAGATACTCTCCGACTAGTGTCGTCTTATTGTAAAAGACGTATTCTAAATCCCACGTAGGTTCAAACCAGCGAGTTGCATTTATTATGTTGCCATTGTAGAACATTCTGATCTGCCATAACATGAGGTCTTCGACATCTGCCACTTTCACTGTCACATTGAATCTGTAGCCAATGGAAACCGTGCTTGTGTTAAATATGGAGTTGGACGGGTCCAAGTATATCCTAGTCGATGTGAAGGTAGGCGAATAAGCGGCGGTTGAAAATACTCCTTGAAAGAAGGCATAAGCTGTTACTGAGAAGTCTTCTGCACTGTTTCCTTGATTTTCAACAGTTACACTAACGTTAATAGTGTTTCCAACTGTCACTTCATTAGCTGAAGGCTCAACATTGAGTATCGCCACATCATGCTCAACATTAGTAGGCACAAAAACTATCGAATTGATAAAGTTAAGGTCTGTTAGGTCTTCCGCAAGTACATGTCCGATGCCATTTGATATTCCCACGGTCGCCGTCACCGTTCCATTGCAGTTTTCATAGTTAAATTGAATTGTACCATCAGAACTCAATATGACCTCGAAATTAGCAACAATGTCTGTTCCAAAAGCATTTACATACCATCTTATGCCAACTTGAGTGGAGGTCTCCCACGCGTAGACGTCAAATGGAGAGTATGTTGCCCAATCATCCCATGCAGGGGCTATTGCCAATTTTTCGGCTAGTGCAGGTATACTGTTGGCGCTTTCAATGTCCAGGCTGAGGAAGGTTATCAAACCGTTGCTTGAAATGTACATTTGTCTAAAGGAGGCGCCATAAAATGGAAAGTCAAATGGTAACGTGTACTGCCAACTCCAGTCGTCTGAATGAAAACTCATCGGATGTCCACCGCCGACCCACTCATGTGAGATATAAGATCGTCTGTAGAAGAAAACGTGTACCCACTGGGTCGCAGCATTGTTAGTTATATAGGTTTCTCCGGGTACAGGTGAAGCATAAGCTGTCACGTTGTAGCTTCCAATTCCTGTTGATGCCCATGAATGGCTGATGAAATAGGATTCGCCTACTAACAATTCATTAATTGTGGCACTGTGCACTATAGTGTCATTAACCAGTAGATAGAGTTCTATGTCAACTTCATTGTTTATTCCTTTGTTCTTAACAGTAGCGTTAAGCACTGTTGAATCGCCCAGTTCGATAAAAGCTGAGACATTCAAAGAAACTGCTAGGTCATGTTCTGGCTTGATTCCGACCCAATTGAACATGTTTAGCATGAGTTGGCTGTTGTCAGCCATTCCAAGCCCATCATTATCCATTATGTTGCTGTCAGATACAACCACAACTTCGCCACTGTCGGTTGTTGACAAAAACGCTATTAATTCAGTCGTCCACACCAAGTTTGTCGAGGGGGGCTCAACTGAAATCTCTCTCACCCAATTGACATAGATAGACCCAACACCTTGTGTGATAGGATGATTGATAATGTTTGTGGTAACACCGTAGCCACCATATCCACCAGTCATCTGCACACCATAAGGAGCCATCAGAGTGTCCAACGTTATTGGATAGCCTCCATCAGGTATTATAATCAATGCGCCGCCTTCTTCAATCCATGCTTGAATGTCTGTTATTTCGGATAGCGAAAATTCTAGTTCAGGGTCTGGTAACACGAGAATGTCGTAGTTGACCAGAATTGTTGAAGTTATAGGTCTGGTCTTTAACTCGTCAATGACGAATCCACTTACGGTTAGCAGTTGGTAAAGATTAAGATAGTTACCCATCAGCGAATCGTCATCGTTGTCTTTAGTGTCGTCCCACAGGACGAATCTCACAGGACCAACATAGAGCATGGTCGAGTCAACATTATTGATTGTAAAGTCCTCTGAAGGCAATGGTGGAGAGTAGGCTGTGATGTTATATATTCCCTCAATTGTTGGAGTCCACAAGTAGTCAAGTGTGTAGGAGTTTCCCATAATTAGCTCCGAAATCGTTGTGGAATTAACCACAGTGCCATTAATTGCTAGATACAGTTCCACATTGGTTTCGTTGTTTAACCCATTGTTGAGAACTGTTGCGTTGAGTAGCGCTGATTCACCTGGTTGAAGGTATTTTGGAGTCTCCAAAGAAACAACAAGCTCATGCTCTGGTTTCGAATAACGCGAGTATAATATTGCGTTGTAAAGTAGCTGCAAATTATGATGATAGTAAGGCGGTATGATTTCGAGCCATGGAGAAATATAAACCAAGCCTTTGTAAGTTACTATGGCGCTTTCTTGAAAATGTCCAAGAGCAAGATATTTGCCTTCCACTAACTCGTTTGAATCCCACCGTCCATCAGAGGAAATAGCGGTTCCAACATATGCAAATACGAAGGGATTAGGAACATTTTTGAAGAATGGATGGGTTGTGTTCAACAAGTGTAAGAGATCTGTTCCAGTCGATGTCCAAATGGCGGTTTCGTTTATCCCAATGAGTCTTGCCAGTTTGTTGTTGTTTGGGACCGCATAGTAAAGCGTTCCAGCGGTGACGATCAATCCATGTCCTTCATGAACATACAGGGTTATCGCGTCAATTTCAGAATCTGTGAACTGCCATCCAGCATAAGGATCATACGCGCATGAGATGATTAGAACATCTGCTTCTGTTGCTGCAATATCCTCGTATGTAATTCCTTCCTTGTTTAAGGTTGTGTAGTCAACGTAGACCATGCTGTTGCCAAACAGGTACCACTCACTGCTTAGCACTTGCCAATTGGTGACGATTTCACCGTAAACGTTCCCGGCAGAATGCAACACAACGGCCTTGACTGGAATTCCCACATAAATAAACTTTGACAGAACATTGTTTTCCACGCTTGTTTCTCCGAGCGCAGGAATCACGTAAAGCGTTACATTGTATAATCCTTCAACTATCGGATTCCATGAGAGATTTATTGTTGCCGCGTCTCCAGAAGCTAGAAAGCCTATCAATGCAAAGTCTACGATAGTGTTGTTTACTATCAGCTGTGTAGTTATGTCCGTTTCGTCGCTTTCTCCAAAATTAAGTACTGTAACGTTTATGGTTCCTGAAGTTTCTGGTTCAACGTATGGCGGGGTTTGCCATGTGTAAGCAATAAGCTCATGTTCTGGTGGAATCTGCTCGACAGCTTTTCTTGCGTTTATTCTTCCATACCCATAATACACATCAAAACCTTGTTCGCCTAGGTCTTCCGCAGTATACCGCAACCATAATCTTATCCAATCTCTCGACTTTTCGGGATGCAAACTCCATATGAGGGCAGCTAATCCAGAAACGTGGGGACACGCCATGGAAGTACCACTCATGTAGGCGTAATTCATTGAAAAGCCATAGTTGTTCATGGTCACCCAGTACGTTGGCATTGTTGAGTATATGTCAACTCCAGGAGCCGCGATTTCAATCCAATCGCCCCAATTTGAGAAATAAGCTTTATTGTCGTATTGGTCTGTTGCTGCCACGGCAACTACTTCATCATAGCCTGCGGGATACAACTTCATGTTGGTATTGTCGTTTCCTGCTGCGGCAATCACGAGAACTCGTGCGTCATATGCGTATTTAACAGCCATGCGTATCGATTCACTGTCGCCATATCCGCCAAAGCTCATGCTGATTATGTCAGCTCCACTGTCAGTGGCGTGTATGATTCCATTTGCAATCCAATCCCAGTAGCCATAGCCGCCCCTGTCCAAAACTTTCTCGGACATCACTCGAACTTGAGCTAAGCCAGCCACGCCCACACTATTGTTTAGCATAGCAGCCACTATGCCCGCGCAGTGGGTTCCGTGTCCGAAATCATCTTTTGGGTCCATATCCATGTTAACCCAGTCATGCCCGAGGGATGCATAGTTAGTAGCAAGGTCAGGGTGAGTATAGTCAATGCCAGTGTCGACGATAGCCACGAGAACTGCTGAGCTGCCAGTGGTCGTGTTCCATGCCCAGTCTGCCTCTATTTTCTGTGGACCCCATTGGTTTGTCCAGTATGGGTCGTTTGGAGTCCATTGGGTTTGAACCTTCATGTTAGGTTCAACATAGCTGGCTAATTCCATAATTTTTACGTCTTGGGCGAATGCCGCTACTGATGCAAAAGAAAGCTCAACAACTGCCGCTTTAACCTCCCCTCTAATTGAAATGGTGTTGACGATTTCTGCTTGGTGTTTTGTGGCTATTTTCTCCAGTTCAAGGAGACTTTCAGAGTTTTCGTTGTCTAATCCAACTATTAGCCTTGTCTTATCGCCATTGATATAGGTGAAGTTTTTCCATTCGTTTGTTTCGTTAAAGTTCCATTTGTCTGCGGTTTCACGTGAAGCATTGAAACCTTTGCTTTCTCCAGGGTTTGAACTGGCGGCTTTATCTGTTAACGTTTTCTCGTTCATTTTTTCCATAAAATCCTCATTAAGAAAATTGTTTCCAATATTTTTTGCCAGAGATTGGCTCATGATAGAGGTTAATCCTAACGTGTTTGTTAGAATTAGTATTAACATTAGAAAACTAACTATCTTCTTTTTCATCTTCCTTTCTCCTTCCAGTTTCAGAACACAGAATCCAGCTTGTCTGGTTCTATGCTAAATTATATTTTAGGGTTTCCTCTCTTTAATATTTTGCGAAATCTTTCAATAACCATGAAAGAGTATAGCCTCAAAATATATGATTTTCTTGAGTGGAGGCGATTCACTACTCTGAGATTGTTTTAAGTTGACCTTTATACATTTCAACAATCTCTTCAGCAGTTGTCGCATCTTCAGCCGCCTTGTCAACTCTGTAATTTCCTGTGAATCGTGGAAAACGTATTGCCAAACCGCTTCCTTTCCTTATCGAGTCCATTGCGCACGTGTGAATTGGGCTTAGCGTTATTTCTGCACCTAAGATTTCAATCACAACTGCAGGTTCGAACCAAACGTCAGCTTCAAGCATCGAATTGACTCTTGAATGCTTATGTTGCAGAACATGTTTCTGCATCGTTTTTGGCAGCTTCTCCAAATCCTCGTCCGTAAAGCCTGTTCCGCATTTTGTAACGGTTTCGAAAGTGTCGCTTTCAGGGTTGTAAGCAGCTAAGAGTAGGGCACCGTAAGTTCCGGCACGTTTTCCTCTGCCGTGAAAGGCTCCGACAACGACTAAATCCACGGTGTCTGTCATTTCGCTTTTGTAGTCGCGTTTGTATTTTATCCATAGCCATCCTCTAGCTCCAGCTTGATAGACCGAATCTGCCGCAACTGATTTGCATACTAGACCTTCGCAGCCATTTTCTATGGCTTCGAGAAAGAAGCTTTCAAGTTCTTTTGCATTGTTGGTTATTATGTGTTTGGCGGTTTTCACTCTTTCGCCTTCTAGTATGGTTTTTTCGAGTATTTTTCGCCTAACTGGGTAGGGTTCTAGTGTTAAGTCTTTACCTTCAACGTAAAGTGCGTCAAACATGAATAGCGAAACTGGGTAGGCTTCCATGGCTTTTTCAATTTCGTATTTGCGTCTGCGATGCATCAGTTCTTGAAAAGGACGCATTTCGCCGGTTTCGAGGTCTATGGCGACGCATTCCGCCTCTAAGATGGCGTCTTTTGCTTTCACGTGTTTTTTGATTAGTTCGACGGCGTCTGGGTATTGGTTGGAGATGTTTTCTAAGCGTCTGGAGAATAGGATAACTTCGTCGCCTTTCTTGTGGACTTGGATTCTTTCGCCGTCGTATTTGTATTCGGCTATGCATTTTCCGCCCAGCTTATCCAGTATTTCTTCTGGTGAAGAAAGTCTTTCCGCTAGCATGGGTCGGATAGGCTCGAAGACTATAACTTGAAACTTTTTGATTCCTTCTAATCCTTTTTCTGCTACGACTTGAGCGACTCTTCCAAGATCTGAGGAAATATTGTAAGCGCGTTCAATGTGTTCGCGGGTTTCTTTTCCGCCTCCGTACGCTATTGCCAACGCATCAAGAACTGTCATGTCCGCGATGCCTAGTCGTAGGTTGCCTGTTACCGTCCGCATGATGTACTTTGCCTCTTTGGGTGTTGCGTCTGACAGGAGACCAGCTAAAAGAGACATTTTGGCATCCACGGCGCCTGAGCCTGAAGCCTTAGCCATTTTGTCAAGGGTTTCGTAAACTCTTTGAACCGTTAATGGTTGCTGGAAAAAAGTTACTTGTTTCTTTTTTGCAATGAGTTTCTGAGCGGTTTCGCCTATGTCTCCGCTCGTTTTCAAGTCTTCCTCGATTTCGCTTTCGCTTCTTCCGGAAGCCCGCGCGAGGGCTTTTATTGCGAGTTTTTCAGCCACGCCTGTCTCTAGCCCAATGAAGTCTGGGTATATTTTGCCTTGAGTTAGGTAGACGACTTTGTCGATGATTTCTTTCGGTGTGTTCTTGAGAAGGTCGACTAGAAGATCGGTCATTTCTAATCGTTTGGTCGTGGCTTCAATTTTTTCGTAAGCGTCAGCAATAACAGCATACGGCAATAATTGCAATAATTAACCTCACAAACTAGAATGCACATGCAGAGATATTAAAATTTCATTTTTGGTTTAGAAGGTTTCGTGGTGGGTGATTTGGTTTATTGGTCTTCTGCTTCGTGGAGAAGGAGTTTCAGCCGGATAGCCTACGGGAATTATGGCTACTGGTCTTATTCCTTGCGGAGTCTTCAAGACTTCTCTTGCTTTTTCTTCTTTGAAAGCGCCAACCCAGCATGTGCCCAGACCCAACGAAAAGGCTGCTAAGTGAATGTTCTGTATCGCAGCAGCCGTATCCTGTAGGCAATATAGGGTTTTGCCACGCACGCCGTAACCTTGCGAAGAACGATTCTCATTTGCACAGACAACAATCACAACAGGCGCTTCCTCAATAAACGACTGGTTAAGCGCAGCTTCAGCAAGCAACCTTTTGATTTCTGGTTTACGAACAATCACAAACTCCCACGGTTGAATGTTCCCAGCGGAAGGCGCCCAACGAGCCGCATCAATCAGCCTTTCAACAAGCTCCTCTGGCACTTCTCGGCTTTCAAAAGCTCGTATGCTCCTTCTTCCCTTAATAGCTTCAAACACGTCCACAATCTCACACCCAACATTATTAACAATAAAAGTTTACAACACAAAAGCCTTAAGTTTTATTGCGCCTTCACTTTCAGTTTGGATGATGAAGCAGAGAGTCAACAGAGCCAACGCAGTGATGTGACTCGACGGGCGAACTGACATCTTCTTCTAAGGAAAATTTATCAGCTAAAACAGCGAATGAGAAAAGATACACGGTTTAGAATTGTTGGAGCGGAAGCATAGGCGGAGAAAGCTTGCATAAACGCAAAATTACGGAAGCATTGGATAGAATCTCATCAAAGAAGGCTGCTAAGTACACAGTATACTTGAGTGCTGTGATACTGTTCTTTGCATTAATATTGCTGCCTCCACTCATAGGAGTAGTAATAAAATGGAACACAATACAAACAGTTCTAGACCAACCAAACCTTACATCACGCGCACTCAACGCCATCCAAAACTCCTTCCTAGTAGCCTTACTTGTTTCAGCCTTAGACGTGGTTACTGGAATCCCGATGGCGTGGCTCATCACTCGCGGAAAATCAAGATGGCTAAACGTTCTTGACACAATTGCAGACATTCCATTCATAGTGCCAACCGCAGCATTAGGCTACTCGCTACTCCTATTCTGGAGCGACCCAAACGGAATATCCTACCTTTTTGGCAATCCACTCGTTTCACCCGGATGGCTTCTCGTCATCTTACTCCACTTCACATTCTCTTACCCAGTAGTTGTACGAGTAGTCGTCGGAGCATTACTCGACTACAAGATTGAATACGAGCAGGCTTCCCGAACGCTCGGCGCGCCGCCACTGACAGCATCAAGAACCGTTACATTTGCAATTATCAAACCTTCATTAATAGCAGCTTTTATACTAGCATTTTCAAGGTCACTTTCAGAAACCGGCGCAACCTTCATGGTCGCCGGAGCCTTTGAAAATGGTCCAGTTTTCATACAAACCGTTACAAACGATTTCAAAACTGGCACGGTTGACAAATACGCTTACGAAGGCTCCCTAGCCTTTGCAAGCTTCATACTCATCGCTGTTGCGGTCGTCATTTTTGCTTTAATCCGCATCTTGGGACCAAGACTGAAAATGCCAGTGAAAAAGATATGGCCGTCATGGGAGAGAAAGTTGAGCTATTCAAAAGCGGCAACTTCCAGAAACACCGTTACACTTCTGATATTTCTGGCAATAGTGCTTATTCCATCTCTTTTCGTGGCTTTACCAGCAATTCAAGCCATCTTTACAGACACGCTGCCTAAATCGCTTTCAGGAGGAGACGTCTGGGGAGGATATTGGCAGAGCATTCTTCTATCATATTTTCTGGGCGCAGTAGTCACAGTTTTAAATGTTGCAATAGGATTACCAATGGCGATACTTATTGCAAGAAGAAAATTTGGAAACTTGCTGTCTGGAATATTAGATGTGCTCGTGAATATTCCGCTAATCATTCCATCCATAGCTATAGGCGTCTCGCTTAAATTCTTCTGGAAAGACACCTTTGCCTTCATGCCAGAAATGCTGCTGCTAATTTTTGCTCACTTAGCAATCACATACCCATACTTTGTAAGGTCAATGTCCGCAGCAACCGAAAGAATAAGCGCAGACCTTGAAGAAGCCTCAAGAACACTAGGAGCTAAACCACTGGGAGTTTTCAGAACAATAATCTTGCCATTAACAAAATACTCCATACTTTCCGGCGCAATAATGGTTTTCACAAGAAGCGTAAGCGAAACAGGCGCAACCGTAGCGGTAGTAAGCACGCTGAAAACAGCGCCAGTAGTCCTCGTAGACTGGGTTCCCCGACTGGGCATACAAAAAGTGCCAGCCACTCCATTAGACATTGGCTTAGGCTGTGGATACCTAATTCTGTTCTCTTTCATTATCCTACTTGCGTTAAGACTCGTTGTAAGAGGAAAAGGAAGATATTAGCATGATTAATATACCGCCTAAAATTTATGCAATGACTACCAAACTACAGGCAACATATGGAGGACGCTAACAAATGCCAGATGTCCGCATCGCCAACGTAACAAAGAAATTCGGAAAAATCGTTGCGGTAGACAATGTAAGCCTCCACATTCGCGACAAAGAATACTTCTCATTGCTCGGTCCGAGTGGATGCGGAAAAACAACTTTGCTTAGGCTTATTGCTGGACTAATCCAGCCAGACGAAGGCGAAATCTACATTGGGGATAGAATTGTAAACGACGTCCCGCCAGAAGACAGAGACATAGGATTCGTCTTCCAAACTTTCGCGCTGTTCCCACACATGAACGCTTGGAACAACGTAACTTACGGACCCAGAGTGAAAGGCTTCGACATGAAAAAGGCAGAAACAATAGGTCACGAAGTGCTTGAAATGGTAAGACTTCACGAGCGCTTAGACGCTTTTCCGAATGAGCTAAGCGGAGGAATGATGCAGAGAATCGCCGTGGCGAGAGCATTAGCCGCGGGTGCAAAGCTGTTGCTTTTAGACGAGCCACTGGGGCAGTTAGACGCAAAAGTGAGAAACGAGCTAAGATATGAAATAAGAAAAATGTCCAAGGATTTAGGTTTAACAGCCATACACGTAACCCATGACCAATCAGAAGCCATGGCAATCTCGGACAGAATCGCAGTTATGAAAAAAGGAAAAGTCTTGCAGGTGGGAACCCCAAACGAGCTTTACATGAACCCCAAAAGCATTTTCGTGGCACACTTCATAGGAGAATCAAACTTTCTAGAAGGCTACATTTTCAGCGTGAACGGTAAAAGAGCGACTATAGAGCTTCGAGGCGGAATAAAAGTTCAAGCAGTCGACAAGAACATAAAAATTGGCGAAAGAGTAATTCTTGCAGTAAGACCAGAAACCATTATCATCGAAAAAGGAACCAACAAAAACGCCATTTCAGGCACTATAGAAAGAGTAACCTTCGAAGGAACAACCGTGCGCTACGAAATTAGACTTGAAAACCAAGATTTAATAGTCATCGTTAAGCCTTCCCTAACTGAAGAATGGTTTAACGTAGACGAAAAAGTAAGTGTGCATTTTCCACCCGAAAAAACGCATGTATTCCTGTATCCAGAAGCAGGATTAAGAGGAGAAATAGCAGTTGAGTGAGCTCATAAAATGGTTTGAAAAAAGAAGAGAAACCAAAGCATTAGCAACCATACAACGCCACTTGGCTTTAACAACCGGAATAGTTGAAGACTTGGAAAAAGCAATAATTGCAGCAGTAAAAGGCAGCAAAAACGAAATGAAAGAATACGTTGAACGAGTAACAAGCAGCGAAAGAGAAGCAGACTCCTTACGAAGAAAAGTCATGGACGAAATCTCAAAGGGAGAGCTTTCCCCCGTGGACAGAGCAGACTTGATGGATCTTGTGAAAAGAGTGGACATGGTTGCAGACTGGAGCAGAGAATCCACACGCGTGTTAGGCGCCATACCAATGGAAAAGGTGCCGAACCCAATTAAAGATGCGTGCATAGAAATGATAAAAAACGTCAATAAATGCACAGTTTCCCTTCAAAAGTGCGTAAACAAAATGATGACGAAACCAGAAGAGGCTCTCCAAGCAGCAGATGCAGTGGAACGCGAAGAAGAAAAGGTTGATGACATACACGAAAAAGCCAGAACACTACTCGGAAAAGAAGACTTACCCAACGCTGGAATAGCAGTCTTAATAGGACAGCTTTTCGAAGCTATAGAATTAATAGCAGACGCTTGCGAGGACGCGTGTGACCAAGTAAGAGTTATTATGGTTCGAAAGTGAGGTGAACAAGCATGGCGGAGATAAAAATTGGCATATCAGAACTCAAAAGAGAAGGCGCCGAAACAATCAAAGAACTAGCCGAATATTTAAAAGAGAAAACTGAAGCCGAAATTGACACGTCAACAGACTCCATAACCGTAAAAGGCGAAGAAAAGATTGCTTCAAAAAAGTATCTTCGAGTACTTCTGAGAAAGTTTCTACACAAAAAAGAGCTGAAAGACTACTTTAGAGTTATAGGTGGCAAAGAAAACTCTCTAGAGGTCAAAGAGAAGAAAATCGCTGAAGAAGAATAACCCTACTATTTCTTTTTGAATGCTTCACGTTTCTTTTTTGCAAGGTCTTCTTGAGCCTTGAGAAGATAATGTCTAGCAAGGTAAGCATTTTTATACGAATCTAATGGTTTATTGTCTGTCATGCGTTTTTTAGCGTCCTTTAAGAGCTTTTGGGCTTCGGTTAGGACTGGGGTAGTGTCAATTTTCTTTAAATCGGGGTTTGGTTTCCACTTCGCTGTTGTGCTCTCGTTTTGAAACATTACTGAGAACAGGAAAAGTGCGTATTCCAGTTCTGCTGCGGCATGCCAGAGGTTATCGGCAAACGAGTTTTCTTCTTTCTTATTCCACGCTGAAACCAAATTTTCCATGTTAGTTTCAGCGGTTTTCAAAGCCTTCAATATTTTTTCGTTAGCAGCCATTCTCTCAACTCGTTTTAGCACATTAATACTTCTCGTCCTTTTTTATCTGTTTCGTCAAAATCGAATACCTTCAACATTTCTCCTTAACTATAAAAACGATTCCCAACAAAATTAAACCCGCGCCCAAAACGAACGGGTAGGCGGGTATCTCTTGAAATATGGCTATGCCTAAAAGGATTGCGCCGACGGGTTCAAGCAGAGCCATGGTTGCAGTTTCGAAAGATTTCAAGTTGGACAAGGAAGAAAAGTATAGCGTATGAGCGATTGCTGTTGGCATTATGCCCAAGCCTATTAATGGAAGGATAATCTCTGCTCCAAATGGCATGGTGAACGTTCCGCCAGTTGCAAAAATGCTTGAAACTCCGATAGTGATCGCGGCAAACGTGTAGATAGGCAACATTAAGGAGACCATTGACATCTGGCTTCTTATTTTTCTTCCATAATTAAGGTATAAGGCTATGAGCAAAGCGGCTAAAACGGCTTCTAAATCGCCCTTTAGGCTTGAAGAAACGCCTTCATGAATGTTTGAAGTTATTGCTTCAGCATAACCAATGACGCACATGCCTACAAATGACATGGTCAAACCAACTATTGCCAAAAGCGAAGGCTTAAGCTTGAACAGAAAAGCGGAGATAAAAACCGAAAAAATCGGCGTCGTGTTGACGAGAACCGTCGCGTTTAAAATTGTCGTGTCTTTTAATGCAGAAACGAAGAATATGAAGTGTAAAGCGAGGAAAAGGCTGAGGATGAAAAGCTCCTTCACGTTTTTTCTCATAAGATTAAGGTTGAATGATTTTCTAAGAAAAATTGCCATCACGGATAGAGCTAGGCAAGCGATTACCAAACGCCAAAAAACTATGGAAAAGGCGTTTAGGTTTTGCACAAATTTTACGAAGATTGCCGCCGTTCCAAAAAGAACTCCAGCCGTTACACCTTCTGCCAGAGCTAGTTTTCTTGTTCTTTCACACATCTGAACGCCTTTTCTCACTTTTCAACTGAGACTTTGCTTTCGCCTGCTTCTTTCTCAAGCCTTATTACGTGCTCGGCTTTTTCTGCGAAGGCTTCGCTGTGCGTAACTGCTATTATTTGTTCTATGGCTTTGAATCGTGATATGGCTTCGGCTAGGCGATCTATTGAGCCGTCTTCTCTTCCAAGGCTTTCGGTTGGTTCGTCAAGCAGCAACATGCTAAGTCCGTGACCTGTTCTAGACTGCATAATTAATTGCCCTAATCCGAGGCGATAGGCAAAAGCAAGCAATGTCCTCTCTCCGCCGGATAGGTGTGAAACTTCTCTTTCAACGCCACTTTCGCTTTTAACGTATGGCGTGTAAGTCTCGTCGATTAACACGTTTATTAAGGGTCCCTCTCCACCAACTAGAGTATCGAGAACTTGCTGAACAAAATTTCGCAAGACCTTAACAAATTCGCTTCGCAGTTTAGGCTGAATGCTCCTGTAAGCCTCACGTATGCCGCAGATAATCTCAACGGCTTTGGCTATTTTTTCCATTCGCTCAATTTTATGTTGAGCTTGGTCAATTCTTTCCTTAATCTCATCTAGACGTTTAATGAGGTCTTCTTTGTGATTTTCTTTGGTTCGCAGTTCAGAATCCAGAGAATAGTATTGCTGGAAGGCTTGTTCTCTTCGGGTTCTTGCAGTTTCTAGTTCGGACATGTCGAACATGCTTATTTCTGTTCTTACTGTTTCTAGTTGCAGACTGAATTCTTGCGTTAACCTTTGTTTTTCCTCAAATTCCTTGTAAAATTCAGCTAATGCGTCCTCTTCTTTACTAATGTTTGTTCTAATGTTATCTGCTTGCAGGGTTAACGTTTGAAGATTAGAAAACGCGTTGTTGGCTATGGCTTTTATTTGTTGCAGCTGTTCAATTTCGCTTTGAAGCTGAGTTATCATCTTTTGTCTTTCAGTGTTTTCAGTTTGAATTCTCTGCATCAAATCGTTCTTGTATTCTTCGTTCAATGTTTGCAAGCAAAGTGGACAGCGGCTTTCAGCCGAAAGTGAGGAGATTCTTTTCTGGTCTTCGCGTATTCCTTTAAGCGTTGCTTCTTGTTCACCCTTTAGACTGGTGATTCGTTCATCAAAACTTGCCAACTGCTGTCTCAAGGATTCGATTGGCTGGTCCGGCTCAATACCTGCTTCTTTGAGTTTAGCCTTGTTAGATTCAATTTGCATTTCCATGGCGGCTAGGCGTTGCTTAAAACCATCTAAGGCGACTTTTTTCTCGTCAATCCTTCTCGTTAACGCTGACAAATTATCTTCAATGTTTAACAAGTTCGCTTGTATCTGCGCCTCTTTCCGTTTGAGTTTTTCGATGCGGGTTTTTACTTCTTCCAGCCTTTTAAGCGTCAATTCAGTTTCTTCTAGGGCTCTTTTGGCTGAACTCAGTTTTCTCGCAGCTTCTTCCAACTCGATTTCGACTAGTGAGAATTCTTTGGCTGTTCGGTTGTATTCTTGGCTTATTTTTTCCATTCCCACAATGTCTGGGTCTTTTTCGTAGGCTTTTCTTTCACCTTCGTATTCTTTCTCATAGCCTAAAAGATTGCTCCACGCTTCTTCATAGCTGGATAAACCGAACAATTCATCTAAGCGTTTTTGCCTTTCTCTTGGCGTCGCATCCAAAAGCTCCTTTAGGTGCTCTTGTCTAACCCATACTATTTCACGGAAAAGCTCCTTATCTAAACCAGTTATCGCCTTAAGCTGTTCAGCTACAGCGTCGCTTCTCACGCTTGCAATGAGGCTTTCGCCTTCGAAAAGTTTCAGTTCATCAAAGTCTTGGCTTATACTCTTCCCACGTCTTTTTAGTCCGCGAGAGATTTTGTAGCTCTTACCATTCTGGATGAACTGAACAGTGACTTTTCCGTGGTTTTCTCCTTCACGCAACAAATAATCGTAACTTCTTCCAATAGGGTCTCCAAAAAAAGCAAAATCTATGGAGTATAAGATGCTGGATTTTCCACATCCCAAACCGCCAACTAAACAGTTGAAGCCTCTTGCGAAGGGCACGGTGGATTTGACGTGAGAGCGAACGTTTTCTAACTGCACAATTTCAATTTTCATTTCAGAAGCTCCTCGATGGTTTGTTTCACCTTTTCTTCCTGTTTCTTAGTTAACGGTTCAATTAGGCTAACAGCCACTCGAGCTATTCTTTCGGCTTCATCACGACTGTAACGTTCAGAAAAAATCTGCAAGAAGTATTCGAAAGCCTTTGTCTTCAAATCTTTAAATTCGCTTTCGAATATTGAACGAACAATCTCTTCTGAAACTTCGCTTTCACGCAACAAAACAACAGGATGAACAAGCAAAGCCTTTTCAACAGCGCTTCTGATTCTGGCGATGTCAACTTCTGCACGGCTTGCTTCAGCTGGCAAAACCCCCTTCAAAACTGGAACAATTATGACGCCATCCTCATCCGCGCCTTTCACAAGCTGTGTGGCAAGCTCTGTGATTTTCGCGGGGTTCATTCCAGTAAAGTCTTGTTCCAACACGACAAATCTGCGCTGGGGCTCAAGCTCTATAAACTCTGGCGAAGCTCTACCGTTCTCGTCCACTTTGACATGGTAGAAGCCCTTTCGTATTTTGGCTTCAGCATAATCAACAGTTTCGACGCATCCGCTGTAGACTAACAGTCCATTTTTGAACTTTTCCTTGTATGGTTCATGCACGTGCCCGGCTGCGTAATAGTTGAAGCCTTCAGGGATAAGCTCTGGCGGAGCCTCAGCCTCAATGTAAGGCGGCTTAATGCTTGGAAGGTCCAAAGCCATGTGAAAAACGAAAATGTTGAATAATGAGAGGTCTGGCGATGGCTTGTTTTGCTCGATGAAGGCTGGAAGGCTTTCTTCAGTTTTGCGTCGAGTCCTAAAGTTCGGCACACCGTAAACGTAGCAACAGTCTGGTTTGCGCCAACAAGCGCCTTCATGTCTTGGCAAATGATAGATGAGCCCAGCGCTGTCCA